>NZ_JAAMFL010000004.1 GCF_018437265.1 Fructobacillus parabroussonetiae
TCCCTCGCAAGGAACAATAATTAGTATACTGACTTTGCAGGGGCAGGTCAATGGTTTTTTAGAAGAAAATGATTAAGAAAGTCTTTAGCTCTTCAAAGCCCCTGCTACCAAGTCGTCAATCCGCGCTTTCGTTTCAGTCCAATCGTCATTTTTGATGACCGTCGCCACGCCTTCAAGATCCGCAGGCAGTGCCAAGTCGCGTTGAAACTCCGCTGAAGTTAACCGCTTCTCAATCGCCTCTTTCGAATCGCCACGGGCCACTAAGCGCTTCTTTAATTTTGCTGGATCAGAAGTCGTAATGTACCAGAGCCAAGCTTCATCACCAAGAATCTTCCGGTAAGTCGAAGCCCCCTTTGTGTCCAAGACAATGGAGACAAGGGCTTTCTTTTCAAAAGCGCGCTCAAGACCTTCCATTGAGGAACCGTATTGGTGACCCCCGTAATGAACGGATTCGAGATAGTGGTTTTGCGCAAAGCTTTGGTCGCTCTCGAAATAATAGTCTCGCCCGTCTTCTTCTCCCTGACGCTTAGCACGCGTGGTATGAGTAATGACTTGTGGCACTTGCCATTTTTCTTTTATATAGGAAGCAACCGAGCTTTTTCCGGCTCCTGCCGGTCCCATCAGGACAATGACGCGCTTTTCCATTTCCACTTCTCCTCTCAATAATGGATTCATTCTACCATTAAAAGAATCGACAAGCCATTTTATACCTGCTACAATTGTCCTTATAATAATTAGAAAAAAGTGAGAAAACACCATGCATCTATTATCACGTGCCTTTCAAAAGGAGTCGGTGGCCGGCTACCTGGAAAAAGACGGTCAAATGGCCCGCGTCCTATCAACAAAAGACTTGATTGGACTGGGTGTCGGAACGGTTATCGGTTCTGGAATCTTTATTTTACCCGGCCACGAGGCTGCTAACAACGCCGGACCCGCTGTGGCCATTGCCTTTTTGCTGGCCGCTGTCTTTTCTGGTATTTGCGGTATGGCCTTTGCTGAGTTCTCTTCTGCAATGCCCGTTGCTGGTTCCGCTTATTCTTATGGATCAGTAATATACGGTGAAGTCATCGGCTGGCTGCTTGGCTGGTCCTTGATTCTCGAATACTTCTTGGCCGTCTCGGCCATCGCCACCGGCTTTGCTGCCTATTTGAATTCACTACTTAGTCAAATCGGTCTGGCGCTCCCAAAGGCCTTGCAAGCTGGACCGGACCAGGGCGGCTTCGTGAATCTGCTGGCCATCTTCGTCATTTTAATCGCCACCTTCATTCTTTTTGCCGGACTTTCCCAATCGAAAAAAGTCGAAAACGCGGGCGTTGTCCTAAAGATCGCCATCATTTTGCTTTTTGTCATCGGTGGCCTTTTCTTCATTAAACCAAGCAACTACGCCGACTTTTACCCCAAGCAATTCCAAACCGGTCTGTTCGGACTCGGCGGCATTACTGCAGCAACGGCTTCGATCATCTTCTCCTTCCTTGGTTTTGACACCATCGCTGCCCACGCTGCCGAAGTGAAGAACCCAACGAAAACTATGTCGCGTGGTATCCTTGGTACTGTCGTCATTTCCTCTACCCTGTACACGCTTTTTGCTATCGTCTTAACCGGGATCGTTAATTACAAAAAGCTCGGTGTCGACGACCCCGCCGCCTTTGCGCTGCAGACAATCAAGCAGACCCAGTTCTCCGTGGTCATCACGATTGGCGCGCTGATTGGGATGTTCACCGCCATTCTAGCTTTGATTTTTGCCTCGTCCCGTCTGGCCTACTCCTTTGGTCGTGATGGCTTGATGCCAAAGGGCTTGGGCCGCGTCAATGCCGCCCACCTGCCAAAGAACGCCATTCTACTGGCCGTCATTGTTGAAGCTTTCTTAGCCGGTTTCATTCCGCTTTCGACTTTGACCAATTTGATTAACATCGGGACCTTAACGGCCTTTATGTTTATTACTTTCGGGGTACTCTTCCTTCGCAAGCGTTCGGACTTAGCACACGAAGGCTTCAAGATGCCTTTCTATCCCGTTTTGCCAGCCCTTGCCGCCGGCCTGTCCCTCTTTCTCATTATTCGCCTACCAATCCTCACCCTTAAGCTCTATGCTCTCTGGGTTTTGATCGGGCTGATTTGGTACTTCACTTATGGTATCAAGCACTCCGCTATTTCAACAAAACAGTCCTAACAAAAAGGAAGACCAGCAATGCTGGTCTTCCTTTTTTACTTATAAGGTCATTGGATCTTGGTTGGCAACCAAACGCGCATAGGCCTCTGGCTCCAATTCGTTTAACACCGGCTTGATTTGATCGATCACCTTCGCATAGTCATAGTTCTCGTCAAAGTCGCGCTGTGCTTCCTGCAGCGTCTGCTGCATCTTGCTGTTTTCTGCATAGCGAGAGGAATACTGTAACAAAGTAACGGCCAAGTCCGCCTGTTCGGCGACGACTTTGGCCTCCTCTTCCAAGGTATCCAAGTCAGAGGAAACAATGTTTAACTGCCGTTGAACGCCATCCAAGTCGACTTGTGAGGCGTTGACGGCGTCATCCAAGCGGGTCATTTCATCAGACAAGGCAAAGAAGTGATCCAAGAAGATCTGCGGAAGCCCTGGTAAGTCCCGCCGTTCCAGGCTTCGCTTCAAGTCCTTCAATTGACTGATGGATTCGGCAGAATGGGCCTTGGCCGACTTTAGAGCGGGTTGGAAGCCTTCAATCTGCTTGTACAAAGCCACTTGCTCCTGATCCATCTCTGCAAAAATCGTCAACCACTTTTCTTGCCGCTGGCAGGCCTGTGAATAGGTCATCGTCTTGTCTGCCAAAGCCGCACTGACTTCCTTTTGCCCTTCAACCAAGTCAGCGATTTCCTTGGCGGCTTCCTGTTGCTTCTTTTCTTCATCATGCGTCAGCTGGAAACGGCCTTTCAGGTAGGCCAGTTCAATCATCAATGAATGGTTTTGCTCGGAAATCCGATCAAAGGCTTGCTGAACCAGTTCGGCCTGTTTAAAGTAACGTTTGTAGGCCGTTAATTCGCCTTCTAGCAAATCATACAGGGCTTGAATTTGATCATTGATGTGCAACTGCAAATCAGTGGCTTCCTTTATTTTCAAGCCTTCCAAAGCGCTCAATGCCGACAGCCGATTCTGGTCGATTTGATCGAGTGACTGGGAAATAGCTTGCTGATCAAAGATCACGCCACGCTTTTCCAAGTCGGCCTGGCCATCCACGATTTCTTGGATTTGTTCGACGAACTGGCCGTTCAACTTAGAGAAAATCAACGGAATTGACTGCAGGTAGTGCGTCAATTGACCAGCTTCCATGCCAAGCGCTTCAAAGGCTTCAGACGCTTCCATGGCCTTATCTTCTTCCACTAACCGTCGGTAATCCTGGTAATTTTCTTCGCCTTCCTTGATAAAAGTCGTTAAGGCCGTCGCCGATGGGCCAAAGGTCTCTGGCTCTTTTTCAATTCGCTCCAGAATCTTTCCATGATCATCGTGTAGTTGACGAATGGCTTCGTGATGGCGATCGTTTTGCTTGTATAAATTATCGAGGCCGTCTTTGATGCTGGCTTGCACCTGAGCCGCTTCCTTTGTTAAAGCAAGCAGACGGTGCAGACTACTCTTTGTCGCCCACACATTGAGCCCGGCGGTCTTTGATTCCGCATAGGCCCGTTCTTGATCCATTTTGGCAAAGAGGTTTTTCTTCAAATAAGAATACTGGCCCTGAATGGTTTCGTATTCTTTCAAAGCCTGGCCGGATAATGAAATCTTCTTGGCCGCTTGAATTGCCTGATCCACGTGCTCATTCAAGAGTGCCCGCTTGGCCAACTCAAAATCAGCAACCTGACCGGCTGCCTTTCGTTGTTCCAAAATGGCCCAGGCGACTGCTGCAAATGCCAGCAGAACAAGAATGATGCCAATGATAATCCACATGGTGTTGCCCTCATCTCTTCTATATGCTACTTTCCACTCTACACTAGTTGTTCGTCAAAACTTTCCAGGATCGAACTTTTTAGACTTTTCTTAACTTTTTCGCCCAAGTAAATTCCCCGCCCATTGCCAAAGTCGCTTGCCTTCAATCGTCTTATTTGCTATACTAATCGAAGTTGTATTGAGTAGCAGTCTGCAAAGAAGCGCGTCAACAACGTCCCTACTCGTTAGTAAGAACTGAGCTACGGTTTCTGAGAAACGAATCAATTGACGTTGCACGCATCTGGTGTAGGCCCTCAAATGTACAGCAAACTACATTTTGGAGGACATATATTATGTCACGTTATACTGGACCAAAGTGGCGTGTTTCACGTCGTTTAGGTGTTTCTCTTTCAGGAACTGGTAAGGAATTGGCACGTCGTGCCTACGCCCCTGGTGACCACGGACAAGGTCGTCGCGGTAAGGTTTCTGAATATGGTGTTCAACTTCGCGAAAAGCAAAAGTTGCGCTTTACTTACGGTTTGACTGAACGTCAATTCCACGGTTTGTTCAACAAGGCCGGTAAGATCCGTCAAGGTACTCACGGTACCAACTTCATGATCTTGCTCGAACGTCGTTTGGACTCATTGGTTTACCGTCTCGGTTTGGCAACGACGCGCCAACAAGCACGTCAGTTGGTTAACCACGGCCACATTTTGGTTGATGGTAAGCGCGTTGATATCCCTTCATACGAAGTGGTACCTGGCCAAGTGATTTCCGTTCGCGAAAAGTCAAAGAACATCGTTCCTATCCAAATCGCTGTTGAATCAGTTGTTTCACGTCCACAATTCGTGGAATTCAACGCTGATAAGTTGGAAGGTAAGCTTGTTCGTTTGCCAGAACGCGAAGAACTCGATGCCGACATCAACGAAGCATTGATCGTCGAATACTACAACCGTTTGGGATAATTCTTTATCACTTCTGGTTGTATTCGAAAAGCCGCTGCAAATGCAGCGGCTTTTTTGTGTCTGCCTTTCTTTTTCCGTATAATAGTAGATAGCAGATAAAACGGGAGGCAATGACATGGACGTCAACGAACGACTCGAACAGAACCAAAACGGCTCCGGCCCAAATTTAAAGCCCGACGAGAAAAGACTTTACCTCGGAACCTTTCGTGAGCGGGTCATTTTGGCCATCCACCTTTCACAAGTTGGCAGCCAAGCAAGTAAGGACGCCTTAGCCGACAAGTTAAAGGCTTATCCCGATGCCACCTTGCTGATCGACCAAGATCGAGCAGGAGAAGATTACATCGACTATCTGCAGCTGGCCATCAAGTCAGGCAATCCTTACACCCTTCTTTCCAATAATGAAGTGTCGAAACAAACGACTGATCCCTATGCCTTTGTTCTAGCAAGCAAGACAGCCGTTAATTTACCAAATATCGATCTTTAATGTTACTGGGCTGACTTTGTGTCAGCCTTTCTTTTATTTTTTTGCCTCAAAAGAAAGGAGTCGTCATGGCAGGACAAAAACCATTAGCTTTTCGCATGCGGCCACAACGCATTGAAGACATTGTCGGACAACAAGACCTTGTCGGCGAAAACAAAATCATCTGGCGCATGGTGGCAGCTAAGCGGCTCTCATCCATGATTTTATACGGACCGCCCGGAACCGGCAAAACCTCGATTGCTTCAGCGATTGCCGGCTCGACCAACTTTGCTTTTCGTGCGCTCAACGCGGCAACCGATTCACAAAAGGATCTGCAGGCAGTGGCTGAGGAAGCCAAAATGTCTGGTACCGTTGTGCTGCTCTTAGATGAAATTCATCGACTCAACAAGGTGAAGCAGGACTTTTTACTTCCCCATCTTGAATCAGGAGCCATTATTTTAATTGGGGCCACAACCGAAAATCCCTATCTGAACGTCACACCGGCCATTCGTTCACGAACACAAATTTTCCAAGTCCACCCCTTATCGACGGCCGATATTGAAAAGGCCATTGATCGAGCGCTAGCCGATAAGGAAAACGGCTTGGGCAACTACCAAGTCGCGCTTTCCGATGAAGCAAAGGCCCACCTGGCCCAGGCCACAAACGGTGACTTGCGTTCCGCGCTGAATTCATTGGAGCTGGCCGTCTTGTCAACAAAGGAAAACGACGATGGCGTGATTCCGGTCACACTGGACGTGGTGGAAGAAACCTCACAGAAGCAGGCATTGGTGGCCGATAAGGACGGCGATGCTCACTACGATGTGATTTCTGCCCTGCAAAAGTCGATTCGCGGTTCCGACGTCGACGCCGCCCTTCACTATACAGCCCGATTAATTGCTGCCGGTGACTTACCAATCTTGGTTCGCCGCCTGACGGTCATCGCCTATGAGGATATTGGCCTAGCCAATCCCAATGCGGCTTTTCGAGCAGTGACTGCCATTCAAACAGCGGAAAAGCTCGGCTTACCCGAAGCGCGAATTCCACTGGCCAACGCCGTCATTGAACTCGCTCTCTCGCCAAAGTCAAACGCCGCCTACACGGCAATGGACGCCGCCCTTTCCCAAGCCGGCCGCTCCAAAGCCCAAAGCATTCCTGCACACTTGAAGGATGCCCATTATTCCGGGGCCTCGAAGTTGGGGCACGGCAATGACTACGTCTACCCACACGACTTTGACAACGATTGGGTGCCACAGCAATATTTGCCAGATGCCATCAAAAAGGACCGCTATTTTGCACCAAAGGGTAATTCGTCCTTTGAAAAGCAGCTAAAAGAGGTTAACGAAACCTTGAAGGACAAGCAAGAAAAAGGACTTCGCGGCCATTCATAAGGAGCATGTCCGGTTAATAATGAAATTTCAGCATGTCAAGACTGTTATTTTAAGAATTTTTTCCCTATACTATAGACGAATACTTCGGTATACGCGTTGCTGCAATACCAGCTTTTTCCTTACAACCTTTTTATTTGGACGGGAATTGCGACCAGTCAGCCAAGCCTTCTCATTTGGTAGGCCGGCTCAAGTATGCACCGCCCACCTCGATAACTTCGAGGAAAATCTGAGCAGCGATTAACGGTGCCAAGGAAGTATCGTAGGCATGACCTACGAGTCCACCTGCGGGTGGGCTTTTTTTATTGTCATTTTTTTCTGCCTTGGACTATACTAAAGAAAAAAGGAGCACGATACATGTCTGAATTCTACCAACAAATTCTCGTTCCAATGGATGGCTCAAAGGAATCGCAGGCTGCGCTACAGCGAGCCATTCAGCTGGCCAAGAGTCAAGAAAAAGACCAGCAGAGTCAATTGACATTGGCCAATGTCATTGACACCCGTGCCATCCACAACATTTCAACCTTTGATAACAGCATGGTCGACACCGTCACGGAAGACGCACGTAAAATGCTCGAAAATTATCAGGCGGAAGCCAAAAAAGCAGGCGTTCAAACGGTCGATTATCGCATTGACTATGGCTCACCAAAGGCCATCCTGGCTCACGATATTCCAGAAGAGATTCATGCCGACCTGATTGTGATCGGGGCTACCGGCTTGAACGCGGTGGAACGCCTGGTTGTCGGTTCCGTCACCTCTTACGTGACCCGCATTAGCACGGTCGACGTGCTGGTGGTTCGTGAAAAATAAGCTGATCATACCAAACAAATGTCGAAGCAATAAAAAAGCAGACCAGAGGTCTGCTTTTTTATTAGGCTTTGTTGCCGTCTTTTCCGTTGAAGGTACCGACTTTTTCTTCGCCCAAGCTTTCAAAGGAATAAGAAATTTCCTTTGATTTCTTGTACGCGTCAAAGCCATATTGAACCAAGAGATCGGCCAACTTGGCATTATCGATGTCTGAATAGTCCCAAAGTCGCTTAAACAAGGACATGTTGGTGAAACCAGGCAAGGTGTTCGGCTCACCCAGGTAGGGCACGTTATCCTCATCAATCAAAAAGTCCATTCGCGCTTCGCCCTGAAGGTTCAAGACCTGATAGGCCTTCTTGGCCATTTCCTTAATCTCAGTCGTGACAGGATCTGGTAACTTAGCTGGGATTTCAAAGGCCACTTCCGAATTATCGACAAACTTCGAATGGTAATCATACCAGCCCTTACCGTCGCCACCCTGATCAGGTACTTGGTGAGCACCAATTTCAGAAACCAGAATCTCGTCGTTCCCAATCACACCGACTTCCAATTCACGTGGGCCGTTAACGGCGGCTTCCACTAAGACTTTACGGTCGTATTGGAAAGAATCCTTCAGGGCTGCTTGGAATTCCTGCTCGTTTTCGGCACGGGAGATTCCAACAGAAGAGCCCTGGTTGGCGGCTTTGACAAAGACAACGGAGCCCAGTTTTGCTTCGACTTCTGCCCAAGTCAGTGGCTTGGCATCAGCGGCATAGGTCACGAGATACTTGGTATTCCGGACGTTGTTTTGCGTCAAAATTTCCTTCGTCAAGACTTTGTCAAAGGAGACGGCGTGGCCACGAAGGGCTGCGCCAACATATGGCTTGTCTAAGAGACGGAATAATCCTTGGAGGGTCCCGTCTTCACCCAGGTTTCCGTGAACAACCGGGAAAAAGATGTCGATCGTTGGCAAATCTTCCAAAGCCTTGATTGGTGACAAGATGCCCTTTTCGCCCAATTCCTTCATGTAGGAATCGACGAGAGGCTGCTCGTCTTCTTGCATCATAATCTTCATCGAACGCGCGGCATCGAGGAAGTAACCGTTTTGAGCAATGGCGACAACGGACAAGTCATACTTGCCCGTTTCTTCCAACGCCTTGTAATAGTTATAAGCGGAACGCTTTGACACATCGTGTTCGGAAGAATTACCACCAAAGAGTAAGACAACGTGTTGTTTTGCCATGAGAATTTCCTTTTCTAAACGCGGCCTTTCGGCCGGTGATTATGATAAATAGTTTTTTGTTGTTTGGACGTACTGCCAAATGTCTTCTGGGCTCGCCGCTTCCCCAAAGGCTAAAATCTGTTGGAAAAAGTCGACTCGGTTATAAAGCATCTGCCAACTGGAGCGACTCGAATCAAAGGGCTCATTCACTAAGTCCTGACGCCATAGCTTAAGGGTTAATAAAAGATAATCGCCATAGAGCTTGTGCTTTTTGGCCAGGTTCAAAACCGTTCCAACCAATCGGCCCATCTCCCCCATTGTCAAAGGCGTGTCCAAGGAGCGCAGGTTCGTCATCAAGCAGGCCAGCAGGTAAAGCTTATCTGCCCGCTTCAGGTTCTCTTGATCAAAGAGCAAGCCAAGCACATTGGCCAGGTGCGTATAAGCATGAACCCAGCCATGGCCTTCGACATAACCCCGACTGTCCTTTTCAACTAGCAGATAAATGCCTAACTGACTAACGATGCTTTCCATAAACGATTGGTTAAGGAAGGGTTCGTCGGCAGCGAGGTTTTCGTTCAACAGAATGGCCAAAATAGCTACCGCGTAAGAACGGTAATAGGCTCCATCGTTTTCTTCTTCAAAGAGATGGGAAAAAAGTCGATCATCGTCCATCACTTCGGCTGTCAGCCACTGTAACTGTGGACGACTCAAATGCCCGTTTTGAATGGCGTTTCCTAAAAAGAAGAACGCCCCAGTATCACGGACAGGCTCCTTCGTCGATGAGAGCAAGAGGACGAAACGGCGGAGATCCTCATCGTCAAGATAGGCCGGAACCAACTGATCTTGATCCGCCCAACGACTCTGATAAGTCGTCATTTGGCGAACCGATTCCTCCTCAGACAAGATGGGACTGATTGGGCTAGCCGCTTCGTAATGAATTTCCTCTCGAATTGCTCGCAATAAATCAGGGAGCGACTCAAAAAGATCGCCCGCCCGTAATTGCCGAAGCAAGATCGCTTGCTTTTCTTGGATAGTTTGTAGTTGATCCATGAATGCCCCCTTAGAGTGAGAAGTCATTCGATTCGTTAAAGGTCCGGCTCTGCTGCTGGTAAGACATCGACATAATCAACCCGACCCCAATCATATTCGACAGAAGGGAAGAACCACCCTGCGAAATGAATGGCAGTGGGATTCCAGTCAGTGGCAAAAGGCCGATGTTCATCCCGACGTTTTCGAAAACGTGGAACAAAACCATCACCACAACGCCCGTCGCAATATAGGCATAGAAAGAGTTTCGGGCCTTAAAGGTTGCCTTAATCATCAGGTACAACAAGAGGAAGTACACAGCAATCAAGAAGGCGCCCCCAACAAAGCCAAAGGATTCGCCCATGACCGAAAAAATCATGTCCGACTCACGAACGGGCACAAAAACCCGCATGTTACCAAAGCCGGAACCAAAGAACTGGCCAGAACCAATGGCCTTCAAGTTCTGATAGGTTTGATAACCCGTATCTGACGTATCTTGGCCTGGGTGTAACCAGGCATCAATTCGTGCAAACTGATAGGCCTGGAAACCAAAGGCACCCAAGATGTTTCGACCAACGGCGGAAGTCACCAGGAAGATCATAATCGAACCAAAGGTTCCAACGGCAATCAAGACCGGCCCTAAGATTCGCCAAGTAACGCCAGAAACCAAGGTAATTCCACCAAGAATGGCCATGAAAACCAAGAGGGTTCCCAAGTCGTTTTGCAAGGCAATCAACAAGCCAATCGGCAGGAAAACACCGACCATCTTACCAATTAACAACCAGTCCGAATCCACCGTGTGTTCAGGATACAACCGGTTGTGATTGGCCACGACTTTGGCAAGCATTAAGATGAATGCCGGTTTGACTACTTCGGAAGGTTGAAGGGAAATCGGTCCGAAGGCAATCCAAGATTTGGCACCCGCTGAGGCAGCTAAGGCACGGTTATAAAAGATCAACACGCCAATCAGTAACACAATCCCCAAGCCATAGGCAACGGGCGCCAGACGCCAGAGCTGAAAAGCATCAAAACGCATGATGAAGGCAATCATCAGGGCACCCACCACCCAGTAAAGCAGCTGCATAATCACTGCACGAACAGGTGAAGCACCCTTTCCGCCGTTTAAGATTGCAAAGTAAAGTGAATAGAGGCCAATCAGCAAAAGTAAGATTAGCACCAGAATCATTCCCCAGTCCAATTCGGAGGCGGAGGTCCGGTTTGATTGATGAGCACCGATACGTTGCATCGTTTTCTCCCTAATGATGAGTCTTTATGTACAAAAACCCCTTGCCGAGGCAAAGGATTCTTTTTCAAACTTAATAGTAAAGGTTGTAAGCTGCAAGCATGGCCTGCAATGCTTCGTCTTCTGATTGGGCAGAAGCAATCACAACCTGCTTACCCAAGGTACCAACAAAAACGCCCTGGTTCTTTTCAATTTGACCAACTTCTCGTTCTTCAACGAAAACCTTTGTCAAATCGTCTTCCTGTTTTAAGGAAACAGCAAAGCTCTGATTTTTCTTCGACATCAAAAAACTCCTTAGTCCTTAGCCATCATGTGTTCGAGCAAAGCACCCGTTCCCTTGGCAACGTTGTCCAATGGGGAATCCGCGATGAAGACAGGAACACCAAGACGGTCTGCCAAGAACTTATCAATTCCTTCAAGCAAGGCACCACCACCGGTCAACATAATACCGCGGTCGATGATGTCTGCGGCCAATTCAGGTGGCAACTTTGACAAAGCCAAGTGGGCGGCGTCAGCAATTTGGGCCAACGTTTCGTGCAAGGCAGATTCGATTTCGTTTGCGTTAACCGTAATCGTTTGAGGCATTCCCTGGAAGTTATCACGTCCACGGACAGCCATTGTCTTAGGGTTTTCAGAAGGCAAGGCAGAACCAATTTCGATTTTGATCGTTTCAGCTGAACGTTCACCAACAACCAAGTTGTGTTCGCGCTTCAAGTAGTTCACGATATCGATATTCATCCGATCACCGGCGACACGGATGGATTCGGCAACCACGATGTCACCAAGTGACAAGATCGCGATATCAGAAGTTCCACCACCCATGTCGATGACCATTGAACCAACGGGCTTGAAAATATCCAAACCAGCACCGATAGCGGCAACCTTTGGTTCGTAATCCAAGTAGACCTTGGCACCACCAGCCTTTTCAGCAGCTTGAATGATTGCCTTACGCTCAATTTCAGAAATGTTCGTTGGCGCACAGATCATGATGTTTGGCTTTGACATGAAGCCCTTCACGTTTAACTTGTTGACGAAGTATGTCAACATCGCTTCCGTAATGTCAAAGTCGGAAATCACGCCATCCTTCAAGGGACGAACGGCCCGAATGTTACCAGGCGTACGACCAACCATTCGGTAGGCTTCCGCTCCAACAGCCAATACACGGTCGGTCTTGTCATCAACAGCGACAACGGATGGTTCGTTCAAAACCACTCCTTCGCCTTCAACATAGATCAACACATTGGCCGTTCCCAAATCAATTCCAATATCTCTTGCCATGGTTCATTTACTCCAAAATTTAGCTTACTTGAGGAAGGATGAAACACTTCCCTAAAATCCTTTCAATTATACCATATTTAGCAATCGGAAAACCGGGCTTTCACCCGAAACCTAAGGATTTCTTAAGTTACCATCCCCAAGCAGCGCCAAAGTTTTGTGAAATTTTTTAATCACCGGGCAAGTGTTTGACTAAAAACGGCGCTTGCCCCTGCCGCTAATAAGCAGTTTGCGGCGTGATAGAGTGTGCGGCCCGTCGTATACACATCATCGACGATGAGTACTCGTTTAAAGGCGATCGCTTGACGCGCTTCTTCTTTTAAAACAAAGGGCTGCTTGGCTGCCAATCGCTCGAATCTCGTTCGGCTCGATTGGTCACGATGCTTGCCAGGACGTACGGCCAAGGCATTGATGATCGGGCAGTCGTTTGGCAGAAAGGGCCTGACTTGGTTAAAGTCACGCTGATCCAATCGTTCTTGGCTCAGCGGAATGGGCACAATGGCGTTAATTTGGTCATCTTTCATTCGTTTTCGAATGGCTGCTTTCATTTCTTTTTGAAAAATCATTCTTAATCGGTAATCGCCAATGAACTTATAACGGGCCATGTAATCTTTCATTTGGTCATTATACTGATACAGGGCCTGGTTATTAAGCGCTCCCTGCCCCCTTTCCTGCCACAAACGACAGTCCGAGCACAAAGTGGTGCGACCCATTTGGCGACCACAGTTCGGACAAGCACTCGAATCGACTCGCTCAAAAGCCGCCCAACAATCTGGGCAAAGTCGATCCGACAGGCGCAATCGGCCCGTCAACAAGTAGGGCAAGCTCAACTCAAAGGGCACGGCCCCTTCACAAAGCAAACAAGTCAGCATCTTCGTCCTCCTCCGCCAATTGATTTAAATGGCGAATCATCTTTTCTGCTCGCCGAATTGACCGACTGGGTCCTTTGGCTAAGGCCAGCACCTCGCCTTCTCGATACTTTCGATCACGGCCAACACGACCAGCCATCTGAACCAGGGTTTCTGTTGTAAAAGTCGGATCATCGGCACCAAGAATCAGCACCTGCAAATTGGCAAGTGTCACGCCCCGCTCCAAAATCGTCGTTGTCAATAAAAAGTCATAGTCGCCCGCTCGCATGGCCTGGACTTTGTCAACACATTTCGGGTCGTTGGCATGAACGGTCGCCCCCTTAACTGTCGTCGGAAGCACCTTTTCAAGTTGCTGCCAAACACGGGCCAGATCAGCCACCGTTGGCACAAAGATGAAGAAGGGCTTGCCATCCTTCAACCAGCGCTTCAAAGACTCCAGCACCTTTTTAGGAAAACGGTCAGGCCAGGCAGCGCTGTATACCACGGTTAATCCAGGGATTTTCCCACCATGAAAACGTTTTGGTAAGTTCACCATATCGATTTTGCCTGCTTTGACCTGCCGCTGTAGCAGTCGGTCCGGCGTTGCGGTTAAGTACAAGAAGCAGCCATCCACCTTCGCTGCACGCGCCACCGCTTTCTGCAGTGACTGATTGCCACGGAAGGGAAAGGCATCGACTTCATCGATAATCACCAGGTCAAATGCCTTGTAAAAACGAAAGAGCTGGTGGGCAGTCGCGACAACCAGCTGACTATAATCATAAGGGGCTTCTTGATCGCCGTATAGCACCTGCAAGGAAACATCAAAAGCAGCCTGGATTCGAGGGGCCAACTCTAATACGACATCGACGCGAGGGGCGATAATGGCTACCCGCTGACGCTGACTGAGGGCCCAGTCAACAAGGGGATAGAGCATCTCGGTCTTGCCTGCCCCCGTGACCGCCCAAAGGAGTTGGTTTCTGCCGGCCTGTGCATGCTTCAGCAGCTGGTCACTGACTCGCTGTTGTTCCCTCGTTAGCTTTCCTTGCCAACGCAACTTACTCCCCGAGGAAAAGTCGTTTGGCTCCGCTATCGTTAAAAGGCAGTCCAACGAAGAAACCCGACCAATCATCAAACAGTCTAAGCAGTAAGAATGACCATTCGGCAGCGGGGCCCGGCTTCTTCCCTGGCAACGAAAACAGCGCCCCTTTTCTCGAACCGGTAAAACCTGAGCAGCCGGCGGAATGGTTTGGTTCTTCGGCCAAGTCTGCAAACGCCCGTATAACTTCTTCTCTTCCAAGGTCGTCCTCCCTGAACTTTTTCATAAGACCAGGCTGCTTGCCGTCTCACTTCGCAGCCCGAACCCTTCATGTTATAATACGAAGCATGACAGACTTTTACTTATTAAAACCTGAAGAAGGACACTGGCAGCAGACCATTAAGAAGTCCGACTTTCTCATCTACCTTGCCCGAGTCAACAGCGAAGAAGAGGCCCAGGAAAAAATTGAGCAAATCAATAAGGAACACTATAAGGCCACGCACAATGTCTTTGCCTATGTCATCGGCGATAACGACGAAATCAAACGCTACTCAGACAACGGCGAGCCATCGGGAACCGCTGGTGTCCCCATTCTCGAAGTTCTCCAAAAGCAAGGTGTCCACAACGTTTTGGCCGTGGTAACCCGCTACTTTGGCGGCATCAAGCTAGGAGCGGGTGGTTTGATTCGCGCCTATGCTGGCACAACGGCTCAGGGTCTAGACGCTCTTGGTCTCGTCGTTCGGTTAAACCGACTGGTTCTTGAATTAACCGTCGACTACTCCAATAACGACGAACTCTCCTATTGGCTTAAGGAAGAAGACTATCCAATTGTCGATACGACTTTTGACACGGCCGTTCATCACCAGGTCGCCGTCGATCCAGCGACGGCCACGGACTTTAAAAACGCCTTAACGAACCGCTTTTCAGGACGGATCCACTTCAAAAAGATTGGCGAGACTTACTTGGAAATTCCAAAAAAGTAGGTTATAATAACATAGTTCGCGCGGTTGGTGTAATGGATAGCACGTAAGATTCCGGTTCTTGCAATCCGGGTTCGACTCCCGGATCGCGCATATGATAACACTGGTATCACAACGTTTGTATGGGTTGTGATACAGTCAAACAAAAAGGAGGAAGCGCCCAGGCGCCTCCTCTTTTTTAGTTCATTAAATCATGCCAATCACAGTCCTGATTATGCCCATTATGAATACCAACAGCCTGCAAAAAGGATTCCACGACAACCGGACCAGTGAATGAAAAGCCCGCCTGTTTTAATTCAGTCGAAATCACTTTGGATAAGTTCGTGCTGGCCAGTAACTTTTCCCCTGCTTTGGGGCCAATATCAATGCTTTGATTATCGGTAAAATGCCAGAGCCAGTCAATGAGCTGCTGATTCTGTCGATGCCAATCCATCAGCACTCGGGCGTTTTGAATGACCGCCTCGATCTTTCGACGGTTTCGAATAATCCGTGGATCGGCCATCAGCCGCTCCACATCAACAGGTCGCATGGCCGCCACGCGCTCAATGTCAAAGTCGAAGAAATCCTCTTGTAAAGCCGATCGCTTTTTCAAAATCGTCTGCCAGGACAAGCCGGACTGGAAAAGCTCCAAACAGAGATAAGCAAAGGCCTGTTGTTCATCGTGCAGGGGCCGGCTGTATTCATGATCGTGATAATCAATTAATTCTTGTAGTAACAAGCCACTCGTTACCCAGCGACAACGTGTTAACATGGCAATTTCTCCTTTTCGCATTGGCTTTACTCAATAATACGAATTTAACTAAAAAAACGCTCCCAAAGGAGCGTCTTTTTTAAACAAATTACTTTGCTTGGATTGCTTCACGAGCTTGTGCTGACAAGTTGTAGAATGAGTGAACACCCTTGTACTTGGCAGTGTCGCCGAGCAATTCTTCGATACGGATCAATTGGTTGTACTTTGCGATACGGTCAGTACGTGACATTGAACCAGTCTTGATTTGGCCAGCGTTTGTAGCGACAACCAAGTCAGCGATGGTCGTGTCTTCCGTTTCACCTGAACGGTGAGAAACGATTGCTGTGTAACCAGCTTCCTTGGCCATTTCGATGGCTTCCATCGTTTCAGTCATCGTACCGATTTGGTTAACCTTGATCAAGATTGAGTTAGCGGCACCCATACGGATTCCCTTAGCCAAGTATTCCGTGTTCGTAACGAAGAAGTCGTCACCAACCAATTGAACCTTCTTGCCAAGTTCCTTCGTAATTTCAGCCCAGTCATCCCAGTTGTTTTCATCGATAGGATCTTCGATCGAGATGATTGGGTAACGGTCTGCCAAGTCTTCCAAGTACTTGATGAAGTCTGCCGTAGCAAATTCTTCCTTAGTTGACCAGCGCAAAACATACTTTTGCTTTTCAGCATCCCACAATTCAGAAGAAGCAACATCGACAGCGATGGCGATGTCCTTACCTGGCTTGTAACCAGCACCTTCAATGGCCTTGATCAAGTATTGCAAAGGTTCTTCGTTGTTTGCAAAGTCAGGGGCAAAGCCACCTTCATCACCAACAGACGTTGCCTTGCCATCAGCGGCCAACAACTTCTTCAATTCGTGGAAAGTTTCTGAACCATAACGGATGGCTTCCTTGATTGAAGGAGCACCAACAGGCATGATCATGAATTCTTGGAAATCAACCTTGTTATCTGAGTGAGCACCACCGTTGATAACGTTCATCATTGGCGTAGGCATCACGTATGAGTTCATACCACCGATGTAAGCGAACAATGGCATACCCAATTCGTCAGCAGCTGCACGAGCAACGGCAATTGAGACAGCCAAGATTGCGTTGGCACCCAACTTACCCTTGTTCTTCGTACCGTCCAAGTCGATCATGGCTTGGTCGATTGCGCGTTGGTCAGTTACGTCAAACTTACCAACCAAGGCCTTAGCGATGGCACCGTTAACGTTGGCAACGGCCTTCGTTACACCCTTACCACCGAAACGGTTCTTGTCACCGTCACGCAATTCAACGGCTTCGTGTTCACCAGTTGAGGCACCAGATGGGACGATACCACGTCCGAATCCACCAACTTCGGTGATTACTTCGGCTTCAACCGTAGGGTTTCCACGGGAATCCAGAACTTCACGTGCGATAATATCTGAAATCAAAGACATTTAGCTGTTCTCCTTTTGTCTGTGGGTTATTCTTTAAATAATTCCAATTAAAGTATACCACCCTTATTTAGCAAATTGAACAATAAACTAGAAGACTTCTGCTTTATTTTGGAATAAAAAAGTCAGTTGACCAGGGTCAACTGACAATTTCGGTTATCTTGATGATTGACGGACGCTCAATTAGCGAGTTTCTTGTGCAATATCAATTAATTCGAGGAACTTTTCAGGATCCAGCGCGGCTTTGCCCACTAGAATCCCATCAATGTCTTTTTGTGATAAAAAGTCGGCCGCGTTCTCTGTGGTCACTGACCCCCCGTAGAGGATTCGCGTTCGATCCGCCAGCTCACGGCTATAGAGATTGGCCAGACTTGTTCGAATCAGGGCAGCGGACTTTTCAGCCTGAGCGGCGGAAGCTGCTTCGCCCGATCCAATTGCCCAGGTTGGTTCGTAGGCAATCGTCACGTCCTTTAGGTCCGTTTCAGTCAAGCCATCAAGTGCCTCTGCCAACTGCTTCAACACCACTTGACTCGCGTCGTCACCCTCATAGGCGGTTAGGTCTTCGTCCAGGTCGACAATGGGCTTCAGCCCGTTCCGAAGGGCAGCCTTGGTCTTCCAATTCACCCGTTCATCCGTTTCGTTAAAGAGCTTGCGCCGTTCAAAGTGCCCAATCAGCACATAATGAACGCCGACCTGGGCCAAAGCCTTCGGTGAGGTTTCACCCGTGTAGGCCCCATCATCGGTCCAATGGGCGTTTTCGGCAGCAATCATCAGACGACTCTGGCTACTCTGACGAACCATCTCTGCCAAATACAAGTCCTGAGCGGCAATGGCCACGTCAGCCGCCGTATCTTTTTCAACTTCGGGAATCACCTGGTCCAAGTAAGGTTGGACCTGGGCTGGCAGCATGTTCATCTTCCAATTGGCTAAGACCAATGGCCGACGCATTGCCCCGGTCATTTCTCTTCACCTCGGCCCATGAAAATAATAAAGGCCGCTTCAATTAGAATTAACCATGGCAAATTGCTGTTGCGTTCCCCAACAAGCACCAAGACGGCGTAGGTGATCGCCAAAATAATCAGCCCCATCCCAATTCGCAGGACTCGGCGCTTGAAACCTGAACGTTCCAACATTTCCTGGAGACGCTTCTTTTCTGCTTCCAATTCTGTCACATCGAGCTTTAAGGACTCAATCTGATCTAAAAGCTGGTCGTTTTCTTCTTGTAAGAATTCCACCCGGCTCAATTCAGTTTTTCGTTGCTGGTCTTGTTTCGACCAATTAAATAACTTCATCAGCATTTCTCCAATCTTGTACTAGTTTATCAAATATTTACGCCCCCGATGAAAAGAATAGCAATTTTTTCGATAAGCTTGACAAAAGTCGCCTTTCCCGGTAAACTTTTAAAAGTTAAGTTGCGGATGTGGCGGAATTGGCAGACGCGCAGGATTAAGGATCCTGTGTCCGCTTTAGGACGTGCGGGTTCGACTCCCGCCATCCGCATAAAAACAGCAATTGCAGGCCTTCAGGCCTGCTTTTTTTGTGCCCTTTTAAACGCGTGTAAGTCCAGTGTCTGTTCAAGAATTTGTTTTGCCTTGGCAAAATGATACTTCCCCTTTTTTAGCAAAACGACTCGGCCGTCTTCATCAAAGAAAGTCCCACTGATATCAGCAACATTCTCAGACAATGCCAGGTAGGCACCCACCGGCACCTGCTCATTGGTTAACCGACTGGTATAGGGCATTAGGCGGCTCTTGACATCACCCGGAAAGAAGGCGTTCACCGTCATCTTTTCCTTCTTTAATTGCTCGGCTAAATAGAGCATCAAAAATGTTTTTCGACTCAACATCCAGGCGGCACGAAGCAGGCCCGTCTTTTGGCTCCTCAACACGGGGGCGTGCTGAACGGCGACAGGATTTCCGGTCACCATCAGCACCCGTCCTTTAGCCAAATATTTCTTCAAACGAACAGTTACATCATAATGGCCTTTTAAATTGAAACGCCGATTTTCTTCAGCATCCTTGGGATAGATGCCAGCGAAATGAATGAGAACGTCTAAACGGCCAAAGTGATCAGACACAAATTCATCAAGCCGTTGCAAATCTTCTTGAATCGTTATATCAGCAGAGAAAAAGGTGGCGAACTCGCCCAGGCTTTCCTTTACCGCCTTGCCTCTGCCGGCATTTCGACCAACCAAGATCACTTGATGACCAAGTTGCACCAGGTCTTTTGCAATCGCTAATCCCACCCCACTCGTTCCACCAGTTATCAGAATTTTTTTCATTGCCACTCCCCTTCCCCTGATTGTTTTCTTACACTCATTCAAACACAGGGACTGCTTAACTGCTAGAAAGTGACCGTTTTTTGGTCAGTTAGGCCAATTTTTTAACACAAAAAACGCCTCACAACTGTGAGACGTTTGGGATGCCGACGAAAGGATTCGAACCTTCGACCCCAGGTTTACGATACCCGTGCTCTACCAACTGAGCTACATCGGCATACTCCGAATGTCGGGCTCGAACCGACGACAACACGATTAACAGTCGTGTGCTCTACCAACTGAGCTAATTCGGAATAATGTCTTTGCTGTATCAAAACAACTATTTAATTATGCCATCTCACCCCATTACTGTCAACGTTTTTTCGTAAAAAAGAAAAGTTTTTTTGAGACGAAAAGACCCATGAGACTTTTAAAAAAGAAAACCAATAAAAAAGAGCCGCCCGTCGGGCGACTCGAATCATCGTCATTAGAATTGAACGTCCTTGCGACGCAAAGCTGGAATCGTTAACATCACACAGAGTGAGAAAACGTAGATCAGCGTAAAGAAGAGCAAGACGTGGTTGAAGGTCAACTTGTCCATCAAAACACCGATGATAGCTGGGAAGAATCCACCCAAGAACTTACCACCAGAGGCAACGACAGAGTTGGCCGTGACACGTGCTTCTGCTGGGTACAAACGAGAGACGATTACACCGAATCCGGCATACATGCCGTTTGAGAAGAACCCAACGACAACCATGATGGCCAAAAGTGACCAGTAGCCCGATGCCAAAGTTGGCAAGTAAAGGGCAACGGCCGACATGGACAAGAAGAGTCCAAAGGCCTTACGTGGTCCGAACTTGTCCAAAAAGGCACCGAAAAGATACATTCCAAAGGACATTCCAACGACCATGGCAACCGTCCACATCGTCGACTTTCCAACGGACAAGCCCAAGTGAGCCTGCATCGTCTTTGGTAACCAGGTCAAGATACCATAGTAGCCACCGATTTGGACCATCATCATCAGAATCAAGGCAATCGTCTGGTAGGCCAAGGCAGGCGTCTTGAAGACTTCGAAAAGTGGCAACTGTTGCTTCTTCTTTTCTTCAGCACGCTTGCGACGGGCTTCTTCGAATTCGGCCGAATCTTTCAGGTTACGACGAACAAAGTAAGCAAAGGCGATTGGGAGCAAGCCGAAGAGGCAAAGCGCGTTCCAGCCATAGCGAGGCAGGATAACGGCAGATGCCAAAGCAGCCAAAATGGTTCCCGTCTGTCCACCGATGTGGGCTAGAGAAGTTAGCTTACCGATTTTCTTGCCGGCAAAACTTTCGGCAATCAACGTCACACCCGCCCCGTATTCGGCAGCGGTTCCAAAACCAGCGATGAATTTCAAGGCATAGATTTCATAGATGTTATCGGCAAAGTACAGTGCTGCCGTTGAAAAGGCAACAACGAAGATCGTCCAATTGAAGATCCGCGCACGGCCAATCTTGTCAGCCAAGATACCGAAGAAGAGACCACCCAAGAGGGTTCCCGTCATGGCAAAAGTCGTAATTAACCCTGCTGCCGCTTGCGTGACGCCAAGCGAGCTCACAATGGCCGCCGTGGCGATTGGAATCAGCGAGTGATCCATGTGTTCCAGACTGAATCCGGCAGTCGTCGAAAGCATGGTCACCTTCTGCTGCTTGGTAAAGTCCTTGTAGTGGATGGCATCAGCATCATTTGATGTTTTTGTCATTAAGTTGATTTTCCTTTCAAAATCGACGCTCACAGGCGTCAGTTATTTCTGTGGGTGTTTGATTTTGTCTTTTTCACCAAGAGTAACTATACAGAATGTCTTGGCCATAGGCAAGCTCTTTTTCACAAAGAAAAAAGAGCCGCAAAAGCGACTCTCGAATGGTTTTAATTAACTTTTATTAGAACTCAATATCCTTGCGTCGGAAGGCCGGAATGGTCAACATGATCAAGAATGAGAACAGGTACATGGCCGTGAAGAACATCATAACGTGGCTCAAAGTGTATTTATCCATTAGCCAACCAATGATTGGTGGGAAGAAGCCACCAAGCAACTTACCAACTGATGAAACAACCGAGTTGGCCGTCACACGGGCAAAGGTTGGGTACAAACGTGAAACGACCACGCCGTAACCGCCATACATACCGTTCGAGAAGAAACCAACGACCATCATGATGAAGAGTAGTGACCAGGCCGTCTTGGCAAAGAGCAAGAGGTAAATGGAAACACCGGCTAAGAGCAAGAATGTTCCAAAGGCCAAACGAGGGCCGAAGTTATCAAGGACAAAGCCAAAGATGTACATCCCAAGCGACATGCCGACAATCGTCACAATCATCCAGAGCGATGAACCGGAGATAGACAGGTGCAACTGCTTTTGCATGATCTTTGGCAACCAGTTCATCAAACCGTAATAACCACCGATCTGAATCATCATCATCATGATCAAGGCAAAGGTCTGGTAGGCTAAGGCTGGTGTCTTAAAGACTTCCAAAATCGGCGCCTTTTCAACAACCGATTCCTTGCCGTTTCGACGGGCCTCTTTTGTTTGGATAAACTCGTCGGATTCCTTGACGTGTCGGCGCAAAACAAAGGCCAACAACACGGGAATCAAGCCAACCAAGAAGAGGGCGTTCCAACCAAAGGTTGGAATGATAATGGCGGAAGCGACAGCCGACAAGACGGCACCAACTTGGCCACCGATTTGCGTCAAGGACGTCAGCTTTCCAATCTTCTTACCAGCGAAGTTTTCGGCGATCAGGGTAACCCCTGCCCCATATTCGGCACCGGTACCGATACCGCCTATGAATCGAAAGGTATAAACCAGCCAAATGTTATGGGCGAAGTAGATGGCACCCGTCGCAAAGGCGACGATGACCAGGGTCCAAGTAAAGACCCGGACACGACCAATTCGGTCAGCCAACATACCAAAGAAAAGGCCACCCACAAGGCTTCCAAACATTGAAATCGTCGAAATGAAGCCGCCGGCAAAGTTTGAAATGTGCAATGAAGCAATGATTGATGACATGGCAAAGGAGATGAAGAGCTGATCCATGTGCTCTAATCCAAAGCCTGCCGTCGTTGACCAGAGCGTCAGCTTCTGGTTGGTCGAGAAGTCACGATAGCGTAAGTACTCAACTTCCGTAGTGGGTTCTTGCATGATTTTATTCCTTTCAAAATCGATGCTCTCGGGCATCAGTTATTTTGCGAGCGAAGCAATTCGATTATTTCGCTATTGGCTACTATACAAAAAAAGGACTTTAAAAGCAAATAAAAAAGCCGCCTCAAATAAGGCGACGTTTTCGTCACTCCGAATGTCGGGCTCGAACCGACGACAACACGATTAACAGTCGTGTGCTCTACCAACTGAGCTAATTCGGAATAATTAGTGCTTAACTAACTCAATAAGTATACAAAGAAAAGTTAAGCACGTCAATAAAGAAAGTCAATTAAGGACGCATTGTTGGGAAAAGAATGGCGTCACGGATAGTGTCCGTATCCGTCAAAAGCATGACCAGCCGGTCGATTCCAATCCCCAATCCACCTGTTGGTGGCATGCCGTATTCCAGCGCTTCGATGAAGTCTTCATCGATCGCTTCGGCCTCGTCATTACCGTTTTCGCGTTCGGCAACCTGTGCTTCAAAGCGGGCACGTTGATCGATCGGATCATTCAATTCGGTAAAGGCGTTTCCGTATTCAGAACCCATGATAAAGAGCTCAAAACGGTCCGTGAAACGTGGATCATCGGCGTTCTTCTTAGCCAATGGTGATACTTCAACGGGGTGACCATAGACAATCGTTGGCTGTTCCAACGTATCCTCAATGAATTCTTCGAAGAAGGCGTTAATGATGTGGCCAACGCCCCAGAACTTTTCGTACTTCACGCCCTTGTCATCCGCCAGCTTTTGGGCTTCTTCAACGGACATTTCAGGCCAAAAGTCGACCCCGGACTGTTCCTTAATCAAATCAACCATGTGCTTGCGAGCAAATGGCTTGTTTAAGTCAATTTCCGTTCCCTGGTAGGTAATCTTCAAGTCGTCTGAAACAACCGCCGCAGCGGCCTTAAAGATGCCTTCCGTTTCATCCATCACGTCTTTGAAGTCCCAGTATGCCGCATAGGATTCCATCGTCGTAAATTCAGGGTTGTGCTTGGCATCCATTCCTTCGTTACGGAAGATCCGGCCGATTTCAAAGACCCGTTCCATGCCACCCACAATCAACCGCTTCAAATAAAGCTCCGTGGCGATTCGCATGTACATGTCAATGTTCAACGCGTTGTGGTGCGTAATGAATGGCTTAGCAGCCGCACCACCGGCCTGGGTTTGCAAAATTGGGGTTTCCACTTCCAAGAAGTTGTTCTTTTCCATGTAGGCACGAATGGCTGAAACAATCTTTGACCGTTGTTGGAAGCGTACCAGTGAATCATTGTTGGCAATGAAGTCCAGGTAACGCTTACGGTAGCGGGTTTCAACATCTGAAATACCGTGGAACTTGTCGGGCATTGGGCGCAAGGCCTTGGAAAGGTGGGTCAAGTGTGAAACCAAAACCGTCAACTCGCCGGCTTCCGTCTTCATCATCTGTCCTTCAATACCTAAAAAGTCACCCAAGTCGGAACGCTTAATAATGGGATAGTTCTCCCCCAAGTCGTCACGACGGGCATAGATTTGAATTTGACCCGAGCGGTCGCGGATGTCAGCAAAAATGACTTTACCAGCCCCACGCTTGGCAACCATTCGGCCGGCGATGATCACCTTAACCGGGTTTGCTTCCAGTTCTTCCTGACTCTTGCCATCGAACTTTTCGTGGAGATCTGCAGCCAACGAATCGCGATCGAAACGGTGGCCAAAGGGATCGATATGAAGATCATCTTGCAAAGCGGCCATCTTTTGACGGCGCGCACGCATCTGATCGTTAAGGGCTTTTTCTTCAGCCATGGTTCATTACCTTCCTGTCGGCGATTTTCTCGCATTTATCTACTAATCAGTATAGCAAATGCCAAAGCATTTAAAAAGTCGGCCAAAGCCGACTTTTGACGATTATTTCGTTGAATCGGAAGAATCGTCTTCTTTTTCCTCAGCTTCACGTTTCAAGACATCTTGTAAAATAATGTCTAATTCGTGAGCTGTAAACTGGTGGCGCTTACCAGAGAACTTGCCGCGCACTTCGGCGCCCCCATCTTCGTCAATCATCGCTTGGATTTCAGAGGATGGCAGGGTCGCCAACTGCTTGGCATAGGCTTCCTTGTCCGGCTCGGCAGCCAAGCCAATTGTCACCGCCTGTAACTTGCTGTAGTTTTCTTTTCCGAGAATGGCATCTAAGATGGCCAAGGGGCCCTTCTTGTCGCCTAAGAGACTGGCCAAGGATGGCATGTTTTGCAACTTTTCATTAAGGTCTGCTAATTGTGCATCACTAGCCCCTGGCAGAGCTTGAACCAAGAAGCCGCCGGCGGCTTTGACTGTGTCATCTGGATTCATGGTCACCCCAACACCAATAACGGAGGGAATCTGTTCGGAATGGGTTAAGTAGTAGGTAAAGTCGTCACCAATCTCACCAGAAACCATAATCGATTGGCCAATGTAAGGGTTGGAATAGGGCGCAAACTTCGTGACCTGGAAGGCGCCATTGTTGCCAACGGCACCCGCCACGTTCAACTGGTTATCATCGTTGACGATTGGCTCGATGGTTGGATTGGACACATAACCACGAACCGCTCCCTTTGTATCGGCTTCCGTTACAATTTGGCCGATCGGACCACGGCCAGCCATCTTCACGTTGAGCCGCTCTTCACCCTTTAACGTTGCCTGGGCCAAGATTTCGGTCGCTAAGAGGGCCCGGCCCAAAACAACGGTCGCCAGGCGCGAGGTTTCATGTGCACTAGCTGCTTCTTGGACGAGCTTTGTCCCGTCAACGGCAAAGGCACGAAAGGCCTCATCCTTTGTAATAACTTTGATTAATTGATCTGCCATTACTTTCTCCTTTCAAGAAAAAAAGCTGGCCGAAGCCAACTTTTTTGTGTTCTTATGCCTTTGAATCGTCATCTGAAGGCGTGTCGTCAGGGCTTTCCTTGGCCTCTGCATCGTCATCCAATGCTTGGTCAGGATCGGCCTTGCCGCTTTCTTCCGCCTCTTCAACTTCGTCTTCCTTGTGGTTCAAGGCTTCCTTCGTTTGGTCATAAGACTTGGCATCATCGTCCTCTTCTTCGCTCTTTGGCGTGAAGTGACCCGTTTCATAGATGTCTTTAATTTGCTTTTCATCAAGTGATTCGACTTCAAGCAAGGCGTTGGCGATTTGGGCCAACTTTTCCTTGTTTTCAGTCAAAATCTTCGTTGCTTCTTCAAAGGCCTGCTTAGTCAATCGACGAACTTCTTCATCAATCAAAGCAGCCGTTTCCTCTGAATAAGACTTGGCACCGCCACCCTCGTTGTATGAAACGGAGGCGTTTCCTTCCAGTTGAACCATGCCCAACTTGTCAGACATTCCATAGGCCGTCACCATCTGACGGGCCAAGTTGGTTGCCTGTTGGAAATCGTTGGCAGCCCCTGACGAAGCTTCGTCAAAGGTTGCTAATTCGGCAGCACGGCCACCCATCAAACCAGCCAATTGCTCCAAGGCTTCGGAGTAACGGATGTTATAACGATCCGTCTTTGGCGTCATCAAGGCGTAACCACCAATGCGGCCACGGGGAACGATGGTTACCTTACGGACAACGGAGGCGTTGGACTTAACCAGACCAACCAAGGCGTGACCAGCCTCGTGAAAGGCGGTCGTCTTGCGCTCAAGGTCTGACATGGTCTTGTTTGCCTTCGCTGGTCCTTGGAAGATCCGGTCTTCGGCTTCGTCCAAGTCAGCAGCATCAATGGTCTTTTTGTTACGACGAGCAGCCAGCAAGGCAGCTTCGTTCAACAAGTTTTCCAAATCGGCCCCGACATAGCCAGGGGTCTGGTGGGCGATCGCCTTCAAGTCAACGGAATCAGCCAATGGCTTATTCTTGGCGTGGACCTTCAAGATGGCTTCACGGCCCTTCACGTCTGGTGCACCAACCATGATCTTCCGGTCAAAACGACCAGAACGAAGCAAGGCGGGATCCAAGACGTCCGAACGGTTGGTTGAGGCCAAAATAATGACCCCTTCCGAATTATCAAAACCATCCATTTCAATCAGGATTTGGTTCAGCGTTTGTTCCCGTTCGTCGTTTCCACCACCAACACCGGAACCACGACGACGGCCAACGGCATCAATTTCATCGATGAAGATGATGGCCGGCGCGTTCTTCTTGGCCTGTTCGAAGAGGTCACGGACACGTGATGCCCCGACACCCACAAACATTTCGACAAAGTCGGATCCAGAAATTGAGAAGAATGGCACGGATGCTTCACCAGCAACCGCCTTGGCCAACATCGTCTTACCAGTTCCCGGAGGTCCCTCGAGCAAGACACCCTTTGGAATGCGGGCACCCATTTCGGTAAACTTCTTTGGTGACTTTAGGAATTCAACAACTTCGACAAGTTCTTCCTTCTCTTCGTCGGCACCAGCCACGTTTTCAAAGCGGGTCTTGTTGTCCTTTGGATCAGAAGGCTTAGCCTTTGACTTACCAAAGTTACCCATCATGCCGCCCTGGCCACCCTTACCGGCTGACTGAGACATCATCATGTAGGCGATTCCCAAGATCAACAGCATTGGGACAACGGAGATGATCAAGTTCAACCAGAAACCAGATGAAGCCGCTGGTTTCGTCGTCATTTCGGTGTTAGTCTTCTTGGCTGCCGCCGTAATATCTTTGATTGATGAATCGTTTTGCAAGACCGACGTTTGGAACTTAGTTGTCGATGATTGCTGGGCAATCAAGGCGTTCAAGCCAGAGTTCGAACTCTTTTGTGATTGGCTCTTCTTATAAGTTCCGCTAACGGTGTAAACATCGTTTCCAGGTTGAATCGTAAAGGAATCAATTTCCTTATCGGAAAGTGACTTGACAAACTCGGACTGTGAAACCGTCTTCGTTGTTGTTTTTGAGCCACCCATGAAAGAGTAAATCCCAGCGATTACCGCCAGGAAGATGATGACATATAGGAAGGAGCTTCGAAAGAAGCCGCCGTTTTGGTTTTTCATCTGAAATCCTCAATCCTTATCTAAAAATTTTCAATTCCCCTAAAAGAATTGACGAGCAAACACCCGCTTAACTATAAATACTTTGTTTTAAAATGCCAACGTATGGCAGGTTGCGGTAGAGGCCCTTGTAATCAAGGCCGTAACCAACAACGAATTCGTTGCGGACGTCAAAGCCAACGTAGTCGGCTTTGATGTCGACTTTGCGGCCTTCCTTCTTATCCAAAAGAGTGGCCACTCGAACCGAATGGGCGCCGCGCGACAGCAAGAGGTCCTCTAAGAACTGCAGCGACTGACCCGTATCGACGATGTCTTCTAGAATCAAGATGTCGCGACCCTTCACGTCTGATTGAACGTCGGTCACGAGGGCGATTTCGTTCGAAGAAGAAACCCCACCATGATAAGAAGAAATCTTGATAAATTCCAGATCAACGTACAAATCAATCTTTCGGATGACATCGGCCGTCCAGAGGTAAGCCCCCTTCAAAACGGAGAGCAGCAAGGGCTTTTGACCGGCGTAATCCTCTGTGATCGTCTGACCGAGCCGATCAGCAGCCTCTTGGATTTGCTTTTGGTCAAATAATACTTCTTCAATATCGTTATCCACTAGTTTTCCTCAATTCGCCATACTAAGCTTTGCTTGCCACTTGGTCGATCCTTTGGCCAATGGCTGGTGAAATACCAGCGCCGTTGGCCTAAAAAAACCGCCAAAACATTCTTTTCTCGGTCCTTAAGAAGATCGGTTTGCGGCCTTTCTTCTGCTGGTATTTTTTCATCAATTAACAGGCGGCGAACGCTCTTATGCCCCTTTTTCAAGGGGATTTGATCGTCTTGCCTGGCCCTTTCTAAGACCAACGGACCAGCCAAATCGTCGGGCAAAGTCAACGACTCAAGCCCTGCTTTTCGCTCGTCTTTTGATTGGTGTCGAATGCATAAACCATGCCAGAAATACCATTGGTCTAATTCTAACACAAGAGAGCCGGCCTGTTGCCCGACTTTCTTGTTTTTTTCTTGCGAATTTCCCTTTTCCGGACTGGCTCTAAAAAAGCCAAGACGCTGGTAGCTTTTTTGGAAGTAAAAGCCGTCCGCCAAATCCATTCGGCCCTGAGGCTTTTGCGAATTGGACAGCAGGGTCAGCATGGCCGTCAGCTGGTTTTTTGTCAGCTGATAGAGGCCGGCCTGCTTGGCCAAAACAATCAAACAGGGCTGCCACCAGTCCTCCTCCACCGAGCAAAAGTCCCTTTCAAAAGCCGGCAGATAGTGCTTGGCCGTCCTCTCAATCAGCGCCTCATCGGCCTGTAGCTGCTCGGCCAGTTGCAGGATGTGCTGACCCGCCTGGGCATTGACAGTCGTTAGTGCCGGCAGCACGACCTGGCGCAATTGGTTACGTCCGGTGTAATTGGCATCCTGATTGGTCAGGTCTTCTCGCCAGGACAGGCCCTGTTCTTTGGCATAAGCCAGCAGGGCAGACTTTGGCAGGTCGAGAAAGGGCCGTAAAAGTCGCCCTTGTCGTTTGGACATCCCCGTTTTCTTCTGCAACAAGCCACCGCGAACCATCTGCAATAAGACCGTTTCCACTTGGTCGTTTTGGTGCTGGGCGAGCACGACGGCCGTTGCTTCGTGTGCTTTGCTAACTGCCTCAAAAAAGTCAAAGCGAATGGCCCGCGCCTTTTCCTCGACGGCCGAAGCCTGCTGGGATAAATCGGCAACCCGTTCTTCAAAAGCCATCTGATAGTCAGCCGCCAAGGCTTTGACAAAGTCGGCATCCCCATCGCTTTCTGCTCGCAGCCGATAGTTGACGTGGGCGACAACCACCTCAACGTCCGGGCGAAAGCGGTGCAGACTGTCGACTAGGACCGTCGAATCGAGCCCGCCCGAACAACCAACCACCACCCGCTTGGGTAGGTCGAATGCTTGAATTGTTTCCTGAATCGTTTTTTGCATACCTTCTAGAAAAGCCACCCCAAAGGGTGGCTTTTTAATCACTGCCTAGTTTGGCAGGTTGTAAATCGTTTCGTTTTTCTTGGAGTAACCATAGCGGTCACGCAAGATTTGCTTCAGGTAGTTTTCATCCTGCAGCTGACTGGCTTCCTTCTTTAAGGAGTCGTTGCTCTTTTGGACAACGGCCAGTTGGTTTTCTGATTTGGTCAAGGTTTTGTTGGCTGCGTGCAAGCGAACCTGACCAAAAATCAATTGGAGCATGAAGACCGAAGCAATCGCCAGACCGACGAAGACGATCTGTTTTTTGCGACGGCGGTGGGCCCGGGCGTAGTGTTGTCGGGTCGCCTCACGCTTGGCGTCCGAAGCGGCGATTTGCTGTGCAATTCGTGCGTTTAATGGTCGAATATTTGGTTGTAAACGACTGTTATCTGCCATCGCCACTCCTCCTTAGATTTTATTTTTACACATTTTAAGCCAACTTACAAGACGAAGCCTGAAGTTTTGCTCTTTCTTAATCTTCGTTTTGGTAATCCCGTTCGTAGCTTTCGCTCACGATTTCGTAGAGATCAGCCGCCTCATCCTTTTTGACAATGTCTTGCAATTTCAAGACTTTAAAAGTCGACGTCTTGTTTCCAAAGCGAATCTCGACTTGGTCGTTGGTGCCAACGTTCGCCGAAGACTTAGCGACTTTGCCATTGATTGAGATTCGCCCCTGGTCAGCCAATTCCTTGGCGACCGTCCGCCGCTTAATAATTCGTGATAGTTTCAAAAATTTATCAATCCGCATCTTCTGCTTCCTTTTCTTTTGTCTGGGCATCCGCCATTTCCGCCATGGCCGCTTCCAAAAAGTCCTTGACGGCGTTTAGCCAGTAGGCCGACTCCTGCTTCAAATCAACGGTCAGCACAACCGCCAGCTGGGCGGACTTGCCATCCACCACCGCCTTGTAAGGAACGTCTTTCAAAGCGGCGAAAATCTTTTCGCCGGCCAGTTCCTTGGTCATTGCCTCGTTGAAACGAATGGTGACCTTGTCTTTTTGCCGGCGAATTTGAGTGACCTGCGCCTGATCGGCCACCGTCTTCAAACGAGAAACCAAAATCAGCCGGACCGCCTCGTCTGGTAGTTCACCAAAACGATCGGTCAAATCATCTTCGACTTGGTCAAAGTCCTCGTCACTGCGGGCTTGTCGAATTTGCTGGTAGAGGGCGACTTTTTGCGCGTTATCCGAGACATAGTCGTCCGGCAAGAAGGCCAAAACGCCAAGGACCAATTCGGCATCGGTCGCCGGCTGCTCAACCGTTGGTTGGTCACCCTGCTTCTTTGCGACCGCTTCTTTGAGCATCTGCGTATAGAGGTCGTAACCCACTGAATCGATAAAGCCGTGCTGCTGCTTACCCAGCAGATCACCGGCCCCTCGAATGGACAGATCGCGCATGGCAATCTTGAAACCAGAACCCAATTCGGTAAAGTCGCGAATCGCCTCCAAGCGCTTTTCCCCTTCTTCCGAAGGCGTTCTTGTAAAGGGATAGGTGAAGTAGGCGTAGGCCAAACGAGCCGAACGGCCCACGCGACCACGTAACTGATAGAGCTGGGACAGCCCCATGTGATCGGCGTTGTCGACAATCAGCGTGTTGGCGTTTGGAATATCGACCCCGGTTTCGATAATGGTAGTCGTCACCAAGACATCGTATTCCTGATTCAAAAAGTCATAGAGAATCGACTCCAACTGCACCTCGGACATCTGCCCGTGAATGACAGCCACGCGGGCATCGGGCACGACGTCTTCAATCTGTGAACGAATCCGGTCCAAGTCAGCCACCCGGTTATGCAGGTAGAAGACCTGACCGTTGCGGGCCAGTTCCTTTTGAATCACGTCCCGGATCAAGGTCCAGTCGAGTTCCACCACGTAGGTCTGAATGGGAAAACGGTTCAAGGGTGGCGTTTCAATCACGGAAAGGTCCCGGGCCCCCACCATCGCCATGTTCAGGGTACGGGGAATGGGTGTTGCCGTTAAGGTCAACACGTCAATGTTGGCCTTCAACTGTTTCAACCGTTCCTTGTGCTTCACCCCAAAGCGCTGCTCTTCATCAATGACCAAGAGGCCAAGGTCGGCGAAGGCAACATCCTTTGACAACAAGCGGTGAGTGCCGACCACGATGTCGATTTCGTGTTTTTCCAAGGCCTCGATGGTCTTCTTATTTTCGGCCGCTGTTTGAAAGCGGGATAGGTGGCCAATCCGAATTTCTGGAAAGTCCGAAAAGCGGTCAACCAAAGTCTCATAGTGCTGCTGGACCAAAATCGTCGTCGGCGCCAACAGGGCGACCTGCTTCCCAGCATGGGCGGCTTTAAAGACGGCCCGCAGCGCCACTTCGGTCTTTCCAAAGCCGACATCACCGACAAGCAAGCGGTCCATTGGCCGTTTCTTTTGCATATCGACTTTGATCTCTTCAATGGAGCGAATCTGATCGGGCGTTTCGGGATAGGGAAAGGCCGTGTCAAACTTCAGCTGGGCCTGGTCATCCTTTGGAAAGGCGTAACCCTGCTTAGCCTCCCGTTCGGCATAGAGGGCCAGCAAATCGTCGGCAATGTCTTCAATCTTTGCCTGTACCTGGCCCTTGGTCTTCTGCCATTCGGTCCCGCCCAACTTGTTAATCTTGGGCTTTTTACCGGCATCAGAACCACCGATGTATTTTTGAATCAAGTTCAGCTGCGTGACGGGCAGAAAGATTTTGGCGTTCTTTTGATAAGCAATGACCAGGTAATCCTGCTTACCGCCATTGGCTTCCAGGGATTCGAGTCCCTGGTACTGCCCAATCCCGTGGTTTAAGTGGACGACGTAATCGCCGACGGCCAGTTCGTTATATGACTTGAGCCGTTCGGCGTTTTGCAGTTTCTTCTGCTTGCGGGCGATGGGCTTGCGAGCCTTGGCAAAAAGTTCCCGTTCGGTCAAAACCGTCAGGTGGGCCATCGGCCATTCGAAGCCAGACGACAGGTTGCCAACGACCACCTGAACCTGGTTTTCCTGCACCTGTTCATGGATGGGTACTTGAAAATCACGGGCGTCCAGGAATTCGACGAGCCGGTCCGCCTGACTTTGTGAGCCGACTAAAAGGACCCAGGTCAACCCACGTTCCTTTGCAAAAGTCAGGTCCGGTAGCAAGGCGTCGAGCTGGCCAAAGTATTGCTTAGCCGGACGGGAGGTCCATTCGAGCAGGTGGTCAAAGGTCAACTGGTTCAGGCCACGCTTCAAATTGGCCAAGTAGGTCGAAGGTCCCCGAAAGGCTGCTAGGCGGTCCGCTAGCTCGGCTCGTAAGGCCAAGGGCGGTACCAACTGCTTGTTTTCAACCTGCAGATCGAACCAGTCCTGGTCCAAACCGGTCTGTGTTAGCAAGGATTCCTGTAAACGTGCGTATTCGTCGATCAAGAGCAGGCCGTCTTCTGGCAGGTAATCTTGAATCGTTTGCTTTTCGGGATAAAAGTAAGCCAGGTAGGGCAAAATGGCCTCGTCCCGGCGTTTTTCCTCAAGGGCCCGTTGGGTTGGAGCAAAACCTTCCGTAATGTGCTTCTTTTCCACCCCGTCGGCCTCGCGCCGATAAGCCGCAAAGGCTTCTTCCAGGTCCGCCTTTCCCTTTTCGTAAGCGGCGTCATACATCACCAAATTAGAGGCGGGTAGGATCTCAGCGCTTTGGACGGCACCCGTCGACTTTTGGCTAACCGGATCAAAGGTCTTGATGGCGTCGAGTTCATCATCAAAAAAGTCGAGTCGGAAGGGCTCGTCTTGGTCCGCCGGATAGATGTCGATAATCGAACCACGCTGGGCGAATTGACCAATTTGCTCGACTTGGGGGGCATTGACGTAGCCTAAGGTCACCAAACGTCCTTTCAAGGAAGCAAAGTCGTATTGCTGACCGACTTGGACGTCAAGACAGGCGTCAAGCAGTGTTTTAGCTGTTGGTTCGTAGCGCGCAAAGGCGGCCGAATTCGTGACAAAAACACCCCTTTGGCCCTTAGCCAAAGCGGTTAATGCCGCCACGCGATCGGCGACGTGACTATTGGACGAAATGGCCAGCTCCGTGGCCACAGCTTCTTCGGCAACAAACCGGTAGATTGAATCAGCGCCGAGTAAATCCGTCAGATCCTGCGCGATTTCTTCCACGTGTGCGACCGTGTCGGTCAAAACCAGAATGGGCCGCTTTCGATTTTGGTAGAGGCTGGCAATCCCCGCCGCCTTGGCCGAACCGTTCAGTCCCAAGAGGAGCTGGCGCTGCCCGACCCTTTCGTCTGCTGCTAATTGTTGAAAGCTTTTTTCTTTTTGTAAGTAGTCCGTTAACTTCATTACTATCCGTTGTAGCGGTTACTCAAAGCCGCTGCGTCTGCTCCTTTAATCCAGTCCAGCAAGGCCTGATCCGTCTTTTGGAAGGTGTCGTCCCAGTGGGCCAAATCTTCCTTTGAAAACTTACCAAGCACGTATTTGATGACGGCCTCATGCGTATGCTCGGGGTGGGCAATCCCAAACTTCAAACGAAGAAAGTTCTGCGTTCCCGTGTGGGCAATAATCGACTTCAGACCATTGTGGCCACCAGCCGATCCCTTGGCCCGAAAGCGCAACTTGCCAAAGTCGGAATCCAAATCATCGTGCAAGATCAACAAATCGTCGGCCGTTCCCCCATAAAAGTCCAGGAAGGCACGAACCGCTTGGCCCGAATCATTCATATAAGTGGTTGGCTTAACCAGCCAAACCGTTTCGCCATCGATCTGCAGTTTAGCAGCCGAAGCAAAGAGCTTTGTCGGGGTAAAGGAAACACCCTGGCTTTCTGCAAAGTGATCCAAGGCCATAAAGCCAATGTTATGCCGTGTTTGATCGTATTGCTTGCCGATATTACCTAAGCCAAAGATGAATTTCATGGATTTTTCCCTCCAAAATGTCTTGTACTTTAATCTTAACATGTAAAGCCGCTGATTTTCGGCAAAAGTATGCTAGGATATAGGAAAGAGCGCCATTTTAAAAGAGGTTTTTTCATGTTTCCAAAGTCAATGATTATCAAAAAGCAAGATCTGCTGACCATCACCGAAGACACGACCATCGGACAAGTCTACGAGCTCTTCGAAGAATCCAAGGAAGGCAAGCACCTGCGCACCATCCCCATTCTTGATGCGACCGGCCACCTCTTCCGTGGCAACATCTACCGCCAGCACGTCTACGAATACGTGGCGGCCAAGGGTGATCTCAGTCAAAAAGCAACGGCGATCATGCGCAACTCCACGAAGTTCATCTCGACCAAGGCCGACTTTTACGAATTATTCTTCGCCATTCGTGACCTGCCCTACATCGCCGTCGTCGACGATGGCCACCACTTCGTTGGGATTTTGACCCACTCGGCACTGATGGATTTGCTTTCCAAATCATGGTCGCTGGCCAAGGGTGGCGTTGCCATCGCCGTTAAGGATCGCGAACGCCGCGGCGACCTGCAACGCATGGCCCGCATTATTACACGGTACACCAACATCGAATCCGTGTTGTCCCTCCAGGTACAAAACCAAGGGCCATTGGCCGTGCTCTTCACCCTTCCGCTGACCGTCGATTCACCCGTTCTCCGAAAAATCATTACTAAGTTGGAACGCAAGCGTTTCTTCGTGGTCGCCCAAGAAGACCTCTCCCAATTCATGTAAAAAGTCGTCCTCACGGACGGCTTTTTTTGTGTCATTTTATTCTGTCCAAAACGCCATTGATGACGGCGCGACGCTACCAGACAAAAAGCCCGGCCATGGCCGAAGACAACAAGGAAACAAGAATCCCCGCTAAGAGCATTTCCGGCACACGAGCCGCGATGTAATCGTTTGTCTCCTGATTAACTAGGCCCTTGAAGCAGGCGACAATCATGCCGATCGTGCCAAAGTTTGCAAAGGAGGTCAAAAAGACCGCCAGTACAATCCGCGCGTGGGCGTTTTGAAAGAGTCCGCTACCCGCCATCATCGTCTTGGAAACCTCGCCCATGACAACGAATTCATTGGTCACCAACTTCGTTCCCATGTACTGGGCCAGTTGGAAGGCATCGCTCACAGAAAAGCCGAGGAGCCAGGCAAAGGGAAACATCAGCACGCCAAAGATGTTTTCCAGCGTCAAAAAGGACCAACCCGTAAGCCCCAAAATCTGATTGATCAATTCCCCCAAGGAAACAAAGGCAATGACCGTGGCGGCAATAATCAGCACTAACTTTCCCGCCCCTAAAATCGAGCCACCCAAAAAGGAGAAGAAGGGTTCCCGTTGGCCGGCTTCGCCCTCAACTTGGACAATCACGTCGTCTTTTGCTGGCACGTGAACGGGGTTGAGCAAGGCGGAAACCGCAATCGAGCCCAGAATGTTCAAGGGAATCGCCGTTAACACGTACTGACCAGGCACCATTTGGGTATAGGAACCAATGATGGCCGCCGACACGCAGGACATGGCCATCATCGCCAAGGTCAGGTTTCGTTGCGGCGAAATTCTTTGCAGCTGGGCCTTTGAAACGGCCAAGACCTCGGTGTTCCCCAAAAACATCATTTCAATGGAAAAGAAGGCCTCGAACTTTGGTTGCCCAGTAATCTTCGACAGGCTCTTGCCCACCCATTTAATGACCCAGGGTAAAAAGCGTAGGTAGGCCAAAATATCAAAGAGGGGCACCACCAGTAACATGGGCAAGAGCGCGGCAGTCACAAAGTTTGGTCCCCCGTTATTTGAGGTCAGCCATTCTGGAAAGGCGAAGGCAATCCCCTTCGAAGCAGCCGAAACCAGCCAACTAAAGGCCTGGGCTGACAAGAGGACCGCTGCCCGTCCGGCGGAAAACTGGGTGAATAGCCAGGCCAGCAAGAGTTCCAAGGCCAAGACTGTGCTCACCGACCGCCACTGAATTTGCCGGCGATTGTTGGACAATCCATAGGCAATCAGGACAAAGGCCCCGATGCCAATAATGTTCACGACGACTAACATTCTTTACCACCCTCTTCTTTCTTCCATTGCAAAGTCAACCGGCACCATTGGCAGCCAACCCGGGTCCCCCCTCCTTTTCTTTTCCAAGAAAAGGCAGGGCAACACTTACTACCTGTAGTCAAGCAAAACGGGACCGGGTTTGCTAGTTCTTCTGGCAGATTTTGTTATTTAGGACAAAAAAGTACCCTCTTTTGCCACAGCCCTTCTATTTCCCAGCAGTTGCTCCTTAAACTAAAAGAAAACCCAGGAGGAGCTAACAGTGAAAAACATTGTGGTGATTGGTAGTTTGAACGTGGACGTGTTGATGCAAATCGACCGGTTACCCGTCGAGGGGGAAACGTTAATCATCCAAAACAAATCCAGCAATTTTGGTGGCAAGGGGGCCAACCAGGCCGTGGCAGCGGCTAGGCAGGGTGCCGCCGTTTCCTTCATCGGGGCCATCGGTTCCGACCCGGAAGGGGGCAGCTTCCGGGCCCTACTGGAACACGAAGGCATCAACACCCGCTTTCTCTCCGTCAAAGATGGGCCAACGGGTAAGGCCTATATCATGCTGGAAGAAGACGGCCACAACACCATTCTGGTTCACGGTGGCGCCAACGCCGCCCTCAACGTACAAGACGTTGAAGAGGCCCGGGGCCTAATCGAGGTGGCCGACGTGGTCATCGCGCAGTTGGAAGTGCCCCGCCCAGTCATTCAACGGGGCTTTGAAATTGCAAAGGCAACTGGTGGCATGACCATTCTCAACCCGGCGCCAGTCACCGAGCGAATCGAGTCCGCCATTCTCGAAAACACGGATCTGCTCGTGCCAAACGAAACCGAAGCCGCCGCTTTGTTAAACCTTCCCCCAACAACCGACTACCACACACTAAAAGACCGCCTGCCACTCTACCGCGAACAGCTGGGCATCCACTCGTCATTACCCTTGGCGAGGACGGCGCCTTCTTTGCAGTCAACGACCGGGTCGGCCCGGTGACAAACTTTGCGGTCGAAGTATGCGACACCACGGCGGCCGGTGACACCTTCATCGGGACCATTGCCACGACGGTCGAGCCCGACTTTGCCAACATGGAACGAACCTTACAAAAGGCCAGCGCGGCTTCGGCCATCGTCGTTTCAAGGCCCGGCGCCATTCCAGCGATTCCAACACAGGAAGAAATCGCCCGCAAGCTTGCGCCCATGGCGATGAACTAAGGAGGCCCAATGAACCAAAACGAACAAAAGCAACACGCTGCCCAAGTAGCCCTTGCCCGCATTCAAGACCACATGACGGTCGGTCTGGGAACCGGTTCCACCGCCGCTTACTTTATCAAAGCGCTGTCCAAGCGCGTTCACGAAGAAGACTGGCAGCTGACAACCGTTGCCACCTCCAAAGAGTCCGCCGAACTCGCCCGTTCTCTCGGCCTGCGGGTCCAAGACATTGACGACGTGGCGGCCATTGACGTCACCGTCGACGGCGCCGACGAGGTCGACCCGAATCTCGACGGGATTAAGGGTGGCGGTGCGGCCCTGCTCTTTGAAAAAGTCGTGGCCCTGCGCTCCAAGAAAAACATCTGGCTAGTCGACGAGTCCAAGCTCAGCCCACGACTGGGTAGCTTTCTCTTGCCAATCGAAGTCATCGAGTTCGGAGCCCAGCAGGTTTACCGCACCCTGGTGCACATGAACTTGCATCCCCGCTTCCGCATGAAAAACGAAGAAGAACGGCGTTACACCGACTCCGGCCACCAGATTATCGACGTCGATTTGTCACAGCAAAACGATTTACCCGCCCTGGCCCGCCAGCTCAAAGCCATTACTGGGGTGGTTGAGCACGGCCTCTTCCTAGGAATTTGCGACGAGGTCATCATCGGCAGTCAGCCCATCAAAACGCTGACGCGACCAAGAGAAGCGTAGGAGGAATTGCCAAAGAAGTGACCGCTGGCAGAAAAGCTCGCAGCAGCAAAGCCGTGGCAAACGACAAATTCCAAGCAGCCAAAGAAGCAATCAGAAAAAGTCTTCCAACGAAGGCTTTTTTCTAATGCCAGCTCGTTCGCCCACTTCCTTCAGGTCAAACCCGTCCCACTTTCCTCAAAACAAAAAAAGACGCCTTTCAAAGCCACTGGCTTCAAAAGCGTCCATCTATTCTAAAATTCACTTATTTCTTCGTGCCATCGTATGGCGTTAAGCGAACGTCGCCAGAGATGTATTCGCCGACGAAAATATCCCCGATGCCGTCGTAGCCTTGGGCCACGACCTGCTCTCGAAGCCAATCCTCATCTTTTTCAATGGCATCCAAGACATCGTCATTAGACTGACCATCGTAGATGATTGGATACTTGGGTGATTCATCGCCATACTCAATGACCGTCAACTGGCCGTTTTGCTCCAAGACGGCACGCTTGACTTTGGAAATGTCATAAACTTCTTGTTCACGAAGCTTAAACATCAAATCAGCGGCCGACTGTCCTGCCTGCATGACGGCGTGGACCTTGATTTTCCCGCGATCGATTAAAATCGTGGGCTTCCCATCGAGCAGCACCTTGGCAAAGCGGTTGTGCTCCTTGGCAAACTTAAGCACTAAGACCAGCAAAGTCCAGATGATCATGACCATCATGAACTGGAAGACCGTGATGGCCTCGGAATAAATCGTTCCACCAATAATACCACCAAGTACATAGTTTTGGACCTGGTCTAAGGCGTTGGTTGGCGCTAGGTTTCCCTTACCAAAGATGTTGATCTGAATGATGATGACAACCAGACCAATTCCTAGCTTTAAAAAGATTGGCATGTAAACTGACATTATTGGGCCACCTCCGCTTTGGCATTAATCAAGTACACCTGGGTCCGGCTGTAGGACTTTTGATCCTTGGACAAGGCGATTTGGTAGAACTTGCTGCCTTCTTTAGCAATCATGCCGTCTTGCATGGTCGTCGAGTTAAAGGCCAGGTCGGATGCCTTGACCTTCTGGTCCTTTTCATAGGACTTGGCAAAGGCCGCCATCTCGTTTTGCTGCAGGTTTTGCGTCTGCGTGTTTTGCAGGTTGGTGTAGGTCAACCCGGCAAAGAAGAGAAAGGCCAAAAAGGCGATGATTGTCAGGTCCCGGTAGCGCATGTTAAAGCGGTGCCGGAGCGAGGCGACGAGACCGACGCCAACGGCAATAAAGGTGATGATCAACAGGGCGATGTAGACCTTGTTGGTCAGGTTGTTTTGGTTCACAAGGTAGTTTAGGGAATAAAATGTCATGAGACCCTCCATGTCATGTATTGTAGCACAAGAAATGGGCTGGCAGAAGGATTTCCAGCGGCTTTCCATTAAAAAAAGCGAGCATTCGCTCGCTTGTCTGACCGCCATTTTAACGATGACAGAGCCCTGATTTTTTTTACATCATACCCGGCATGCCAGCTTGGTTGGCCATTGCCGAAGCAGCAGGGTCTTCAGTTTTTGGCGCTTCAGCAACCACCGCTTCCGTTGTCAACAGAAGGGCTGAAACAGAGGCCGCGTTTTGCAAGGCCGAACGGGTCACCTTGGTTGGATCCACGATGCCGGCTTGGACCATGTCGACCCAGCGGTCGTTTTTGGCATCGTAGCCCGTTCCTTCCGCCTGCTCTTTGAGCTTGTTGACGATGACGGAGCCTTCCAAACCAGCGTTTTCGGCGATTTGGCGAACCGGTGCTTCCAAGGCTGCAACAATGGTCTTCACACCAGTGGCGACATCCCCTTCGGCTTCCACGGCAGCGGCAGCGTCCATGGCGTTGACCAAAGCCGTACCACCGCCAGCAACGAAGCCTTCCTCAACGGCGGCACGGGTAGCGTTCAACGCATCTTCGATGCGGTACTTGCGCTCCTTCAACTCGGTTTCCGTTGCCGCCCCGACGTTAATCACGGCCACACCACCAGCCATCTTGGCCAGGCGTTCTTGCAACTTCTCCTTATCAAAGGTCGACGTCGTTTCCTCAATTTGCTTCTTGATGTTTTCGACCCGGTTGGCAACGGCTGCCTTGTCCCCAGCGCCTTCGACAATCGTCGTGGCATCCTTGGAGATGTTGACCTTGTTTGCCGAACCGAGTTGATCGATGGTCACATCCTTCAGGTTCAAGCCCAGGTCGTCCGTAATCACTGTACCACCAGTCAAGACGGCGATGTCTTCCAACATGGCCTTGCGCCGGTCACCAAAGCCAGGGGCCTTGACGGCCACGACGTTAAAGGTTCCGCGCATCTTGTTCAAAACCAGGGTTGGCAGAGCTTCACCGGTAATGTCATCGGCAATGATGACCATGGAGCGGCCCTGTTCGACAACAGCCTGCAAAACCGGCAGGATGTCTTGGATGTTACCAATCTTCTTATCGGTAATCAGGATGTAGGGGTTGTCCAGGTTGGCCTCCATCTTTTCGTTATCGGTCACCATGTACTGGGACATGTAGCCGCGGTCAAAGGACATTCCTTCGACAACTTTCAAAGTCGTTTCGATTCCCTTAGATTCTTCGATCGTGATGACACCGTCGTTGCCGACTTTGTCCATGGCATCGGCAATGAGCTTGCCGACCTCTTCGTTCGCCGCTGAAATCGAGGCGATTTGGGCGATTTCGTCCTTGGTCGAAACCGTGTGCGACATGTCGTGCAACTTCTGCACGGCAGCGGCGGTTGCCTTTTCAATTCCAGTCCGGATACCAACGGGATTGGCACCGGCCGTCACGTTCTTCAAGCCTTCGCCGACGATGGCTTGGGCCAAAACCGTGGCCGTGGTCGTACCGTCACCAGCGATGTCATTGGTCTTCGAGGCCACTTCAGCGACCAACTTGGCCCCCATGTTTTCAAAGTGGTCTTCGAGTTCGATGGCCTTGGCGATGGTGACCCCATCGTTTGTGATCGTGGGCGAACCGTAAGATTCTTCCAAGACGACGTTGCGCCCCTTTGGCCCGATGGTCGTCTTGACCGTGTTTGCTAACTTGTCGACGCCGACCTTCATCTTACTGCGGGCGTCTTCAGAGAATTTGAGCTCTTTTGCCATGATAAAATCTCCTTTTTGCTTTCTTTTAATGGAAAAAGTCCTTCGGCCATGCAGCCGAACAGTCGCTTCCTTGCTTAATCCAAGATGCCGATGACGTCTTTTTCACGCAAGGCCAGGTAGTTTTGCCCATCGACTTCGATCGCCTGACCGGCGAACTTGTCGAAAAGGATTTGGTCGCCTTCTTTGACCGTCATCGAAATCGTTTGTCCGGCTTCGCTGACACGACCGGGACCGGCCGCAACCACCTTGCCCGATACCGGTTGTTCTTCCTGGGCCTGGGCAATGACAATGCCACCAACCTGTTGTTCCCCTGCTTCTTTTACGGCTACAATCAGCCGGTCTTCCAATGGTTTCAACATCACAATGACCTCCAAGATTTTTTAGCACTCTTTGTATAAGACTGCTAATTACTATCTCTAGTATACCCCAGCAGGCATTAAATGCCAATTAAAAAAGACCGTCCGGAGGCGATCTCGTCATTTCTTATTTCAAGTTCAAGCCCTTATCCATTGGGTACTTAGACAGGCGTGGATCGGCTGGAATCATATTGAACAACTTGGCGTTGTGCTTGGTCCAGTTCGTGTCCATGCCACGTTCCTTGTAGTAGTCAGCCATGGTCTTGTCGTAATCCTTAACGGCAGATTCGACTTTGCCTTCGTCATAGCGATCTTGCATGACGGAACCAGACAATGGCAACTTAGGCTTAACCCCTGGCGTCTGGTCAGGATAGCCGACTGAGAAGCCCATGATTGGCTTGACGTACTTTGGCAGGTCCAGTTCCTTCTCATACAATTCGAAGGCGCCCATGACTCCGGCCATCGTGACTGTTCCCAAACCAAGTGATTCGGCTGCGACCTGTGCACGTCCCAAGGTAATGGCCGTGGAAACAATTCCACCTTCTAAGAACTGGTAGTGTTGGATGCGGTCTTCAATGATGGCCTTGTTTTCATCTGACTGGCCGATCAAATCACGGTTCCAATCAACACAGGCCACGTAGAAACGGGGTGCTGAGGCAATGTAGCCCATGTGGACCGTGTCGGTGATCTTCTGCTTCAAGTCCTGGTCTGTAATCTCAATAAAGGTAACGGGTTGGTAGTTTTGCATGTTTGGTCCGGCAAAGGCCGCTTTAAAAATCGTGTCCATCGTTTCATCTGACACGGGCTTTTCTTGAAAGGCACGAATCGATGCGTGCGCCTGCAATTGCTTTAAGACTTCGTTATTCTCCATGACAACCTCCTGTAATCGGTGTATACTTTTATACTTGTGTGGCTCTAGGGCCATCTTACACTTTTCAAAAAATAATTTCTAGGAGCACCCATGAATTTCTTCCATGTCCACATTGGCTTACGGACATTTAAAACCGGCCTGGCCGTCATGCTCGTGATGATGGCTTACCACTTTATCGACCGTCCCGCTTTCGTTCCCGCCCTGGCGGCTGTCTTTGCCCTGCGGGAGAGCTGGGATAACACCCTCTCCTTTGCCAAAGTCCGACTGGTTTCCAACGCAGTCGGTGGTGGCTTAGCCATCATCTTCTACCTCTTTCGCGAATACACCCACAACGCGGACTGGATCACGATCATCCTCGTGCCCGTTCTGGTCATGGTCGGCATCATCATTCACAACAAGCTCGACCAAAGCATCGGCATCGTTGGCGGTATGGCCGCTTTCCTCATGATCGCCCTAACCATCCCCCTCGACGCCACCATCGACTACGTCTTCTTGCGGGTCATGGATGTCTTCGTCGGTGTCCTCTTCGCCATTGCCATCAACCGCTTCGCCATGCCTGACGAACTAAAAAAGGTCGAATCCGAAGTGGCCAAGGTCGAACAAGAGGCCAAAAAAGTGATCCAAAAAATCGAACACAAACCAAGCGAAAAATAAACAAAAGCCTTCCAGACGGAAGGCTTTTTATTATCTAAGCTGATTATAAGAAATTCTTTTCCCGAGCTCTCAACAAAATTTTAGCAATTTCATGTGTACAAAAATGATGAAATTTCGTATTAAAACAAATTAATCAAAAATCACTTTCTTGTATCACGACCACTATATTCCGAACGATACGCAAGTAAACGCTGCTCCGATTTTTTTATTCCATGACGAGTAAAAAAATATATCGGTACATATAAAGCACATAATACTATTGCAGAAACTTTAAATATGCTTAATCCCTTTATCTGGGACACAAAGAAAAGTATTGAAAAATACGCAGGTAAATATACGGTTATATAAGAACGTGACGAATCGATTTCATTCGTTAATTCTAAAATAAGATATTCCAAATATTCATCATCATAATATTTGGCCTCTTCTTTTAATTTTATATAGTCATTAAATCTTTTCACATCTTTCTGATCGAAATGAAAGAAAAAACCAATACCTGACACAATTCTATCCCACGTAGATTGTCGATCATTCCTTTTCTTTATACGAGAAGGATTTTCTATTTCTTCTATAGCCTTCTTAACTACGTTTCTAACATTGAATCGATCCATCTCATTCTTCACGACTTGTTGCCCTCACTTCATTTTATCTACACCGGATACAACTTATTATTCCTTCAGAGAATCAAGTTATTTTTAGCAATTTCATATATAAAAATGCTGAAATTTCGTAGTAAAAAAATCTCTCACTATTTTTTATCAGCCTCTCTCTTTTCATCTAGCGCGTCTTTATAAGTCGCTAATTCTGCATAAATTTTTGGCCGAACTGAAATTAAAAGCATTAATTCGATTCCAATAAAAATCATCCCCAGTATCATAATAAAAGATAAAACAGCAGATGCAGGAACGTACCCCTTCAAAAAAAGGCCTACAATTGCCGAAAGAATTGGCACAACAATCGACACGGTTGAATCGCAAAGTTTCAAATTATTTTCAGTATTTATTATCCCCGCTTTGATCGCATCAACTGTTTTTTCTTGTACGTAATAATTCTTTTTATTCGTGTATTCTTCGTCAGACAAGCCGCTAGTCATAAAATCCCAAATTCGTGTCATAAATCTTCACCTTTTATATTCCAATTTTTCATAAACCTAATTGTTACAAACGATTACTCTATTATATATAAAAACAAAGAAGAAAAAGCAGTCTTTCCCGGCTGCTTTTTCACTAACTAGATTAACTTGAAAGGACACTACATGACCAAGGCGAACCAAAACGAGCTCTTCCATCGCTACTACAAACGCTGGATTAGTATGTATAAAGAAGGTGCCATTCGTAAAGTCACGATGAATAAATACCTAATGACCCATCAATGGGTAATCAAGCTAGCGCCCTCTTTAAAAGTCAGCGAAATGACTCGAATCAATTATCAGCAACTATTAAACGACTATGCAGAGGGGCACGAACGACAAACGGTTATGGACTTCCATCATCAATTAAAAGGGGCGATTTTAGATGCTGTCGACGATGGTTTAATCGAACGTGATCCAACACGCAAAGCGATTATCAAAGGACGAACACCACGTACGAAAAAGCCAAAGTATCTCAATCAATTCGAACTACACACCATGCTAACGCAACTTGATCTTGGTTCAGAGGTCAATTGGGACTGGTTTATCCTTCTCATTGCCAAAACCGGCATGCGCTTTTCCGAAGCACTCGCATTAACTCCAAACGATTTCGACTTTGCGCATCAAATGCTAACCATCAACAAAACCTGGAATTATAAAGAAAGCGGCGGCTTTTTACCCACTAAAAACCAGTCTTCCGTTCGTAAAATCCAAATCGATTGGCAAACCGTCATCCAGTTTTCTGAATTACTCAAAAACCTTCCCGAAGACGAACCAATTTTTGTGCAAGAAAAAGAAAAGGTTTATAACTCAACAATCAACAACCTACTCTTTCGTCACTGTAAAGATGCCGAAGTCCCAACCATCTCCATTCACGGTCTTCGACATACACATGCCTCTCTCCTTCTCTTTGCCGGTGTTTCGATCGCCAGTGTAGCTCGGCGACTTGGTCATGCCTCCATGACCACCACACAGAAAACCTATCTTCACATTATCCAAGAATTAGAAAACCAAGACGTCGATTTAGTTATGCGTTCATTATCAGGTTTAAGCTAAGAATGGATCATAAAAGGCGTTCAGCTATGCAAGCTGAACGCCTTTTTCAAAGTAACAAGAAAACCATGGCTCATTAATGATCATACAAATCAAACTTTGTATCCACCGCCAGAACATAAAACAAATTACCGTTTAACTTGCCAATCAATCGTCCCTTTTTACTAATACGGACGACACAGAATTTATCATCACATTCCTTTTCACGTTCTGTTTGAATAAATTCCTCAGGTGTAATGACGTGTTTTAGTCGTTCAATGAATTCAACACCCTGTTCTTTTGGTCGATTCAAGATAATGGTAATGTGTTCATTCGACAACTTTTCGACTGCATGAAAAAGCGCTTTGTAAACATCTTTCTCCAATTTTGAGAGACTATATTTTTTATGCTTTGTGAGAAATGAAAAATTAAACACCATACATTCATTGTGCATATTCCTTTGATTCACACTCAACTTGGTCGGAAAAGCAGAATCACTTTCACGTAAATCAATCTTTTTCGGCATCGTATCTACCTGAACTTAAGCAAGAACGTTCATTTTAAAGTAATCCTGAATCAACCGAGGACTAATGATTGAACTTTGTGCTGTTTCTTTCCAGGGTGTTTCCTGATGGGTCATATTCATTAAATCAATGGCGCTTCGATCACCATACTTCGCCATAACCGCGCATAAGACAGAAACGGCCTCTTCATCACTTGCTACCAATTGAAAATCATCTAAATCCGCATTACTAAGCGTTTCTATTCCATCAGAAGGAACAATTTCTTTTTGTCCCTTGTACTTAGCATGAACACTTTCAACCGCTGGACCGTACTTCCAACAAACAATATCGTCCGAAAAAAGTTTCCGGTCATAGGCAGCCAGCATGACGCCCTGTGCATAGTAAAGTAACTTCATCACCTTCATCTGCGATAACGGCTCCACCATTTCTTTATGCTGCATATCAGCATAATTCGTGGCACGGAACCAATTTGTAATTTGTAAAGCGCTAAATTCAACCATGGATTGGACACTCCTTCCTGTTCAATCTTTAAATCAAATTATTCTTCTGAATTCAATATACTACATATTTTAAAACCAGTCATCAACAAAGCCCTAACTCGCATTAACGCCAAAAATTAATTCTAAAATATGAGGATACAAGAATTTTCATTACTGATGAAGAGTAATAAGCTTATCGACTTTACTGGTCAACTCACCAATACTTTTTTGTTCTTCGTATCCAGGAATTTTAACCTGAAAGTCCGATAGGGCTTTTTTGGTTATTGTTTTAATAATTCCGCCAGGGGCCTTTCTGCTTTCAATATTAAATTTATTTTGAATCACGTACGCCCAGAAGTGGTCATCAGTTTTCCTAAGATAGTTCTCAAAAATCAAAAGGGTTCTGTCTACGTAGGAATCGTACGGCGTGACGGCAACACGTCCAATACTACCTTGAAGCGTGACAACAACGGTACCTTTGGGAACAAACACACTTTTTGGTTGAGCTACTTTGCTAATTTTCTGCTTTGTTTCAGGAACTAACGATAAATCTTTATTTACATCAACAACTTGAATAAACGGCATAGCCCCTTTCCCGCCATACCATTCTGGATTACCGTATGGCTGTGGGAACGATCCGCGCCGAAAGAAAGCGTATTCCCCTAACCTACGCTGTTCCCAAGGACTCACGTGAGAAGCTATTTTGTAAAACAAAATAAATAATAAAGTTTAGTATACAATGCGTCTTGAAGAATTTACTTATCTTTCTAAACTCAATGTATAATAGTTACTTTGTATTTTCTATTTACTGATGAAGAGTGATGAGCTTATCAACTTTTTTTATTAACTGTCCCACTTGCTGCTGTTCAACAGAATTTGCAGGAACATTGATCTGTTGTAGCATCAATTCTGTTTTAGTAACCCCTTTAATTGAAGTTCCTTGTGCTGCATTACCTAACTTGTTCATCAATTTGAATAATAAATATACAGCAAAATCAGGCTTAACTTGCAAGTTACTTAGAGAAATAAAATCCTGGCTAGTGGAATACTCATTTCCTATAAACGCTAATTTACCAACTCCTACACGGGTAACAAGCGCGATAGAATTTTTAGGCACTAGCTTTGCTGCCGATTTTTGAAGTCCTTCATTCGTGATCCATTTTCGATAATTAACATCATACAAATTATTTTCTTGTAAGTCTGATGATTGAATCCAAGGAAGACTACCACCCCAGTATTTTGTAACTCCGGTTTTTGGTGTTCCTCCTCCAGAATAAATAGATGCTAATTCTGAAAGCTTACGCTGTTCCCAATAATTTTTCATTAAACATCATCCTTTTATACATTAATCTGTATTTAGTTTGGAAATATGTCCGTCGAAAAATCGTAACTATTATTTTAAAACATAACTGAATATGCAATGCTTATATCTCTAAACAAAATGTCATGTACGCCGATGAAGAGTAAGAAGTAATTCAATTTCGATTAATAATTCACCAATCTTTTTTTGTTCTACATATTTTGGAACAACTACATTCTGTTTTAAAAAATCTTTTGCTACAAGATTACTCATCATTGTAGCTTTTGTTGTAGACCTCATTAATTTCCGCCCCATAATAGGTTCATAATTAATAAAGTATTTCCAGTAAGAACTATCAAAAGAAATCCTTGGTCTAAACACATCAAAAACATGGGATACTATACCCTCTCCGATAGTATTTTCAACAAATCTTCCATAAGCAAAATTTTTACTTTTATTACCTTCAAACGCTATGTCCCCCTGTCTGAAAACATTATATGTTTTCATATAATCCATAGTAGATTTATTTACATGTGAATCTTTAAAGTACATATTGGCGACAGAAATAATTTTACTTGAATCAAATTATCCGTCATTTTTTTCTATCACTTTACTGTATATTTCGCCAAACTTACGCTGTTCCCAACCAAAATAAAAAACTGATAGTATTTTATACTATCAGTTCACATTTATCTTATTGTTTTGATGAAGCTATTCTACTTATAACTATTCGTATAAAGCAGTAGAAATGTTTAAATAGAATTATACTTATCAGGAATAAAAATATTTTTTCTAAATATTAAAGCAAACGATGGTATCTTCTCTTCCTAAACAAACAAATTTTGCAAAAGAGATTTTTTAACTGATTCAAGTTTTTCCAACTTTCGTTGATGAAGAGTGATGAGGCTACCTAGACTTAACAAAATAGTTTCAATTTGCTTTTGCTCTTGGGTACCAGTAATAGAATAGATAATTTTTGAAAGTGATTTTGAATTAATATGACGTATTGTAGTTCCAGTTACAAACGGAATAATCTTATTTGGTACTGCATTAATCTGATAAGATAAAAAACCTGCCTCAGTGTCCTTATTCAATTCAGCAATAAGAACATCTCCACCAATTTTCACACTATTATCAGTTAAATACGATGTTCTAGCAAGCCCTACAGAGGTTACATCAGACATTGGGAATAACAACGAATTACTTTTTAAGTCATATCCCTCTTCACTAGTCGTCCAATGAATCACATCACGCTCTACGGGTTTAAATTTATACAAATCAGCATAATGCAATGCTTTGGATCCAACCCCTTCACTATTCAGCTTATCTTTCGATAGTTCAAATCCTTTTGACCAAGTAGTCAGTTCACCTAACTTACGCTGTTCCCAATCATCAGTAAATCCACTGAATCTCAATTCAGGAACCGACTCTCCATTTTGGGGGAACATTTTTTGGAGAAGTAGTTTTTTGAGTTTCTCGAGACCTTCCAACTTACGTTGATGAAGAGTAAGAACGTTATCAACTTTGTCTAACAACGAGCCAATTTCTTTTTGTTCTTGATATTCGGGCAACTTAAATTCTAATTTCATCATCACATCAGAATTTAACTTAGCCCTTCCACCTCCAACAAGAAACGGCTCTATATTTATGGTTTTAAATGAATTCGACAGGAATCCATTATCGGCTGCATCCATCTTTCCGGCTACAACGTGGGCATGGTTATTCACCCAAACCTTACCGTTAACCCTACGAACAGGATAGTTAGACAGGTCGCTTGCCCCATCTTCTGCGATTAATAAAAAGTCACCGTCGTGTGTATATCCGTCGACATAATCTTGGATTCCGTTAGCCCCGTAATACGGAATATCCCCATTAACACGTTTACCGGCTGTTATGGGTTCTCTCAAATTATCAAAACGATCTGCGAATGTACTCAACTTACGCTGTTCCCAATCGTCCGTGAAGCCTTTGAAACGGATGTTGGGGACCATTTTTTTATCGTTTTTTAGGCCTGTCATTTCAACACCTGCTTTATCAGATCGAGCGTTTTCTGGCTTTCGGGGTTAGTAGCCACAAGGTCGTCCATTTGTTCATTAATTTGCTTCGTTAAATCGGCGATTTCAGAATCGATTTCGGTCATGTCTTTGAGAAGGGCTTCAGCATCGACTGGTTCTTCTTCTTCAAACGTGTCAACGTAGCGGGGAATGTTTAAGTTGAAATCATTTTCTTTGATTTCGTCCATCTCGGCAACGTGCGCATATTTTTCGACATCTTCGCGCTTTTCATAGGTTTCGATAATTTTATCGACATCTTTATCACGCAAAATGTTCTGTTTCTTGCCTTTTTCATAATCGTTCGAGGCATCAATAAAGAAGATATTCTTATTCGTCCGGTTCTTCTTGAAAACCAAAACGACCGTTGGAATTCCGGTTGAGAAGAAAATCCCTTCTGGTAAACCAATGACAGCGTCCAGGTAGTTCTTTTCAATGATAGCCTGACGAATCATTCCTTCAGCGGCACCACGGAAAAGAACACCGTGAGGCAAAACAATGGCCATCGTTCCTTCACGGTCCAAGTGGTAAAGGCCGTGCAAAACAAAGGCATAATCAGCCTTTGATTTCGGTGCCAACTTACCAAAGTCCTTGAAGCGTGGATCCTTCATCTTGTTATCGTTGTTATCCCACTTGGCAGAGTATGGTGGGTTGGCAACGACAGCATCGAAAGTGACAGGAGACAAAACACCGTTACTCTCACGTGATGGCCAATCATCTTCCAAAGTGTCAGCATTACGCAAATCCATATTTTGATAATCAACACCGTGCATCATCAAGTTCATACGAGCCAAGTTATAAGTGGTTGTGTTCAACTCCTGACCTTCAAAGGCGACGCGTCCCTTGTCATGACCATTCTTTAACTGGTCTTGCACTGTAAGCAAAAGGGAACCAGACCCCATGGCCGGATCATAGACCGTAAATTGTCCGTCTTCCTTGGCATCCAAAGCAACCAACTTAGCCAAGATTTTTGACACTTGGTGGGGCGTATAGAATTCTCCAGCCTTTTTACCAGAATTACCGGCAAATTCGGCGATCAAATATTCGTAAACATCTCCTAAAATGTCATGCCCGTTTTCATCTTCATAATCAAAAGTATCAACGGATTCCACAACGGCACCCAATGACTTGGCACGAGCAGCGGTCGAGTTACCAAGACGGGAATTTCCCAAGTTAACGTCAGCAAAGATTTCACTAAAATCTTCCTGAGCAGACTGGTTAAGCTGAGCGTTTTTGTTAAACTCATCGAACATGTCTTGGTAGTCAGACGGCTTAATATCTCCGGAGTGTACCTTGTCGACAATCGTCTTCCAAGTAAACTCAGGCTCGATGGCATAACCTAAACTACGGGCGATGTCTTCAATGTATTCTTCACGGTCGTCACCTTGAGCTTCACGACGATAAGCATCGTTGACACTTTCGCCTTCTTTAACATCCAAGAGCTCTTCTCGAACCATATAGTCTTCTTGGTGTTCTGAAAGGTACCGATAGAACATGAATCCCAAAATATAGTTTCGGAATTCGGACGCATCAAGGTTTCCCCGCAAGTCATTGGCCATGGACCACAATTGGCTGGTAATTGACTGTGCCGTTTTCTGTTCAGACATACTGTCTCCTTCAATCTTTTCTTAGTATTCTTCGACAAAGGCATCCGCAAACTTTGTAAAGGCTTCACTGAAAGCATTGCGGTACTTAATTTTCTTCAAGTTTTTTACTTCAGGATCATTGGCTAGTTCTTTATAATTTGCCTGACCATTTTGGCGCAATTCATCCAACTGTCCCATCGTATTCAAATCATCTGAACCCTTTTGATGTTCGTCCAAGACTTTTTGAATTTCAGCAACTTTTGCGTCCAGTCCCCACTGGTTAATGAACTGACGGATAGTTCCTCGTTTGGAAACATTTTCTGAATCCTTCAATAGGCCTTCAACATCATCAGCCTTCACTGGATAATCCCCAGCTTTCATCTCTCCCGAACGGAGTCCAGATGCTGTTCGCTGAACTTGCTTAGCGTACTTTTGATCATCCAACTGCTTCGTTTGCTTTTGAATATCTTCATATGTTTTAGTGGCCTTTTCGTGTTCATTGTCGTGAACTTGATTAGCCAAGTCGGCAAGTAAATCTTTCAGATAATCATAGTTCACTTTAACATCTGAAATGTGAGTCATTTCAAGGTCAAGCTCACTAATTTCAACACCTTCTCGTTTGGCAACTTTTTCTTTGATTTGTGTCGTCAATGAACCAGTTAACGTGCGTTCCTGCTCTTCGTTCAGGCCAATCTTTTCAAGAAGGGCTTCAGGTTCATCGTAGTTATATTCTGGGTATTGCTTTAATTGGTTAACCAAGCGATTATAGCGACGTAAGTCCTTCATCATTTCTTCTTGATCATTTTCAGAATTTGGCGTGTCGATAAAGTCTTGAGTGAAGGCACGAAGATTGTTGACTACTTCGGATGCATCTTCGATGACTTCCTTGAATGGTTTAGCCAGGATGGGGCCGTTTCCGTCTCCTTCATCTTTATCTCCCGAATTATCAATATCAGCTGAATTCTTGTTCGAATACAGTTCCAAAGCTTGATTCATAATTTGCTTTGACAATTCTGGCCAACGGTAGTTGATAATCAAACCATATGGTTTTGTCGTGTTGTTTTCGATACGGTTTGTACGTGAATATGCCTGAATTAAACCAGCGCCCGCAAGGGTACGATCAACGTAAAGCGTGTTCATTTTTGGTGCATCGAAACCAGTTAAGAAACGGTTAACAACAATAACCAAATCCAGGACTTTGCCATCACCAGACGAACGGTTTAAGTGGGCTGCAACATCTGCCGTATATTCATCCTCGTTTTCTTCCGAGAACTTACCCCCAAACATTTCAGAATAATCAGACACCGCTTCACGCCATGCCTCATTATTCTCATTCATGTTGTCGTCGTTACTCTTATTTAACGAGAAGGTAATCGCGATATTCAGCTTTCGCTTTAGCTTTGGATTATCCTCTGTGTTTTGTCTCTTAAATTCACGATAGTACTTCATTGCCAGTGGAACGGATGGCTTGTTTCCTGAAGCGTGAGTCGTAAAGAGGGCGTTGTACTTATAGTCAGCCGAACGGTTTTGCCAGTGTTCCAAAATTTCAGAAACAACTTCTTCAACGTGCTTATCGTTGTTATCATAAATATTTGGTTCAACAGCCTGATCGATATCGGCAGCTGTCATCGTATTAATCTTTTGCTGAATCTTAGTGTCATCCCAATCTGGATGTTGCCCCGCATAATACTGTGGCAGATACTCTTCCTTCACCGTTTTTTCAGGCAAAGTAGTTCGGAATTCGACATTAAAACCAAGCACGTTGTGATCAGCGATGGCCTCACGAATCGTATAGGAATGAAGTAATCCACCAAAGATATCTTGAGTACTTGGATTCTTTTCGAACATCGGCGTTCCAGTATATCCAATCCAAGCAGCATTCTTAAAGAATTTACGTGCTTTTTCAAAACCTTCTCCACCAGTTGAGCGGTGTGCTTCGTCAACCACGAAAAGAATATTTTTATCGAATTTGTCTCGCTCAGCTGCATACTTATCAGCTAAACGATTCATCTTTTGGTTCGATGTGACGATAATCCCTTTTACATCTTTTGATTGAAGTTTTTTCTTCAAATCAGACACGTTAGCCGTATCTGAAACCACTGACGTTTTACTATCTGATGTAGCGTCTGGATCAAAAGCTGTGTACTGTGAAGTGGTTTGATCCGTTAAGGCGACACGATCAACCATGAAAACGACTTTTTCAACATTCGGCTTACGTGATGCTAACCAAGCTGCTTTAAAAGAAGAAATCGTCTTTCCTGACCCCGTCGTATGCCAGACATAACCAAGCTTTGGATCATCGATGCCAAAGTGATGACGTTCGACTTTATCAAGGACACGCTTCGTTGCGTATACTTGGTACGAACGCATGACCTTGAGCATTTCACGGCCCTTCGTCCCATCCAAAACCATAAAGTTTGTCGCCATTTGATGCGCCATTGGGATTGATAGAAATTCGTTTGTAAACTCCTTCCAATCGTTAACACGGGTATTATCTTTCTCTCGCTGCCAACGGAAGGCAAAAGCCTTGTTAAACTTGTCAGCCGTTGCAGCCGCCATGTACTGAATGTCAGATGGCGTCATGGCAATCAGAATCTGAATCATTGAAAAAATATCTGAGTACTGCCCTTCTTGGGTGTACTTTTCCATCTGATTCAAGGCTTCAGAAGAAGGATGAGAGTTCGTCTTTTCTTCAATCTGAATGATTGGCAATCCGTTAATAAGCAAGGTTGTATCAAAACGTCGATTTTCGCGGCCGGCTTGTACTTTGGGACGCTGAATCTGGTTCACGACTTGATAAACCGTATTTCCTGCCCCGATTTGTGAAGAATCAAAGACGTCCAAAAAGACGTGTGTGCCATCATCTAAATCAACTTCAATTTGGGAAGTACCGTTTGATCCATACAGAAATTGTCCTGCTTCATACGGTGTTTGGATATTTGTAATAACTGTTTGAACTTGCTTGAATTCTTGATCTGAAAGTGGCTTATCCAACTTCGGATTATTGCGTTCTAAAATTTGCTTAAAGTTCGCCCATAACTGTTCGTTTGTCTTAATATCTGAACGATATTCCCATTGCTTAGTTCCACCTAGTTGTTGAAGAAAAGCAATGAGTTCATCTTCAAATTCCAATTCACGTTGTTGATCGGCTATGGCATTCATTCCCTAAAATACTCCCTTTTACTTCTCTAAATTAATAGATATTCTCCTATTAATTGTATCGAAAATCGGTCTCTCTTGTTGGACCGAATCATAAAGGATATTATACGCTTTTTGTGAATTTAGTTCGATTGATAATTGCAGGTAATCCAGGGTGATTGAGTGCTGGTTTTGCCCGGATTTCTTCCATCATTTCTACCACTACACAATCTTGAATGTGATTCTCGGATTCACTTTCGAGAGTCCTAAGCAAGTGGAAGTCCCACGGAGGTATTTTAAAAAATAATAGGTATCGGAGCCTTAATATTTTTTTATAAATTCCAAAGATCACTTCACCAATCAGTAATAGATAAAACACCTGGATAAGTTGAACATATTTGACAAGAATGGCCGATGGTAATCAGCTAGCAGGAAATTATATAAAGAAAACAATTCCAAATATTAAGTTAAAATAGGATAGTAAGGACTAAATGGAGAATAAAAATGAATCCTGAACAATATTTCTTTAATTTTCACCTAGGAAGAGAACTATCTCTTTGCGGCGAACTCTTGTATAACGGATTTGAAGCGATGGAGAATGATGAGCCTCTTTATCCCAAAAACAGTAAAGAGGTTTCCTATTTAGACAATTCTGCAGCCTTTATTTTTTTAATTAATCACAGCGTTGCTTTTGAACGAATGGGTAAAATTATTAGTTTATTTCTTCTAAAGGAACAGTATCCCAACAAAATAAACGGTCTACTAAAAGACTATTATCTAAGCATTGATGAAGAATATGACAAAATGACGGAGTATTCCTCCTTCGAAAAAGAAGAGGATGAAGTCTTGCATTCACATAGCAACATCAAGATAAACAAGTTGATAAATACCATTAAACAAGGATCTTTAGAATTAAACGGATCCGAAAAATACGTTTTACAAATTTTTGATAATTTTTATTCAAAATATCGGTATGGTCATTTCAATCCACAAGATATAAATTTCCAAAAAGAAGCAGAAATAGTAAACAGCCTTTTAAACTATGCCTTAAAACATAAGTTTATGCAGGGTTTGCCTGACTCATTATCAGATAAAGAAAAAGCGCTATATTCTATCGGAGTTGTTATACAAAATTTAACTAAAAAGTATTTCAAAAAAATTGATTGCTTTATCAAGAAACATGAAACTCTATACTACTGAGACTAAATGCGATAGTAAATCCCAATCCACCTTATTAAATTACGAAAAATCAACACACTCCATTTTTGTAAAAAAACAAATTACCCGAAATGAATTAATGTTCTATACTTCAAGAAGTTCAAATAATCATTGCGCATATGATCCGCTAGACTTAGATTTATCTGAAAATATGAAAAGTCAATTTATGAAACTAGGAATGTCCAAAGATATGGAAGACATGGTTATGGATCTATTGGAAGAATGGGTAATGGACAACAAGCTCCCCACAGAAAGTAAAATGGAAACATCGTACAATCGAGAACTTGAAATTGAGAAAGTTATGGAGTGTTATTTCTAGAAAGACCCTACTCAGTTTAAATATTCCCAGGGTTAATCCGTGCCTATTGGTTTAGGCCCCTAGTCGGCGTTTTCATGGGATCGTGGTAGATTAACCTTCCGTATTTAGCCAAAGAAAAAAGACAGCTTGCGCTGTCTTTTTTACTTGGTTTGATTATCCTACTCCAGTTGCAAGGTGTTCTAGGGATCCATGAATCGAATAGGCCATTCTACGAAGGGCGTTTTCAATCGTGCCTTCCTTGGTTAAGATGATGGCATTTCCTTCATAGGTGAACTTTCCGGTCTTTTTATCAAGCCAAGCATATCCATCGATGATTTGCTGACCATAGCTGATTTCATATTTCAAAATGTCATCGTCATCTTGAAGACGAGTCATTGAGATAAAGTAGAAAGAGCCCATTTTTCGTAATGGCTGTCCAATTGAAAAGTGCTTGTCGAGCGACACCCCGTGTTGCAGCATTTTTTGTCGGACAGCTTTTTCGATTTTATCAGGAAAGAGGTTAGTATACTCTTCTTCCACAAAGCCAGAATAGTGGTATTCACCAGTTTCTTTGAAAACAGTTACGAGTGCTGTTTCGCCATTATAAAAAGTGACTTTATAAACTCTTTTAAGAGCATTGTCTAATAGTTCGTCAAAGATAGCTTGCATAAAAATTTCCTATCGTATGGTGCTTAGTGACATCCATTTTGTTTCAATTCACAACATCATCCCCTCTTCATATTCTTCTTTGAAGGGTTTGTTCATGAAAAAAATGAGGTGGTAGAATAGGCGCATGCGGCGAGCGGTGATGCAGCCTCCTTTAGTTGATTTAAGCCAATCAAAGACGCTGTTTAGTATTGGAAAATCTTGGTGAAACTTTTGCTGATAGCGTTCTTGTGCGCGCTCGTACCAGATGTCGGCGCCGGGGCCAAGGTAGTGTAGCAGGCTTCAAACCTCATTGATTCGATCAATAAATAGAAAACACGCAGCTCTCTTTTTTGAACAAACATCATCTTTTAGAAATCATCCATAATAATCGTTATGTCATCACTGTTTATTTCAGGAGTAGGTAGAGATGAAAAGTCGGTCTTTTTATATTTTTTATTATAGTAAAATACCGAAACTACATATTGATGATACAAGTTTCGCAAGCTTTTCATCTCTCCTTTTCCATCAAAAAAACTAATGTCCAATTCAGGCTCATCATTATTCAAGCCCTTCAACAATTTCATTGCCCAAAGGGCATTAGAGGCATCACCATGTCGTTGTCCTTCATCAGGTAGATTGCTTAAGTCTTCTATAACTTCAGGTCTCAAATATAAATTTAATTTTTCTTGTTCATAAAAAAGGCTCCGACCAATTCGTGAAGCCAACGTTTTTAATGAAGGCTTCAAGACCCTATTGATTCTTTCAATCGAATCGTTTTCATCATTCAATGATATTGGTCGACTAAAATCCATTTCTTGAAGTTGTTTTTTATACAACCAAACCGCATTTTTAAGATATTCGACAATTTCGACTTTGTTTTGTTCTTTAGCATACTTGATGATTTCGTAAACATCTTTTAAGGACCAGGAGTAGGACGAAAGAATTTCAGGATAACGTTTTATGGTCTCATCCTTCAAAATCTCAAAATCCTTCTCATTCAACTCAGTCGACAATTTTATTTCCCTGTTGATATACTCCTGCTCTTTATTTCTTATTTTTTCTAATAGACCATCATTTACCATTTTCATTTTGTCATCAACGATTCTGGCAACTTCAAAAATTTCACTATCTAAGTTCACAGGTAGATTGTTAAACGATTTAATAGTTAATTCATCACCTTCCAATTTGATATATTTGAGTAAAAAATCAGTCTTTTCATAATTCGTTCGAATAAGATGTGAGTTGTTGGGTTCCTTTAAATCCACAATTTCTTCAAGCCAAACTGTTCCATCCAGTCCATACTTTTTATGTTTATCTGTCCCAATTGGATGCGCAATAGTCAAACTTCGAAAAGCTAAAAATCGGTTTGTTATTTCCCAAGTCCCATCTGTATCACTCTGTTCCTTAATACTTTTAATAACCTTCAGTTTTTTTGCAACAGCTATAAATGTTTCGTACAAAGTATGCACTTTCACCACCAACTTATAAAAATCACTTGTACTAAACTTTTCCGAAGTATATTTTTGATATAAATTTACGATGTCCAGGATTGATAACTGCATATAAATGTTTGATGAAATAATTTGCGCTTTATCTTTTTTATCGAATTCTGGATTCAGCTCAAAATAGCGTGACACTATTTCGTAAAACGCCTTTGAATTAGCTTGAAATAATTCAACCTTTTGATTCATCAGTCGCCTCCTGAAATTCTTTAATTTTCGCAACCAAAACTCTGCCTAAAATATCTTTAAATTTCCATAGTTCCGGTACTAATTCAGCATCATTTTCATAAGCGCCCGGCCCTTTCCCATGCATGATAAAGTCCCTTCTACTTTTAATTGATTCATAAAACTCAGTATTTTTTCCTTTTGGTAGATTCAATATCTCATCGAGAAGGAGCATTTTTTTAGCAGCATCTTTAATTTGTTTACCATTAATATGATATTTAGCGTCTTTAAAATACGACTCAACAGCCCCAACCAGCGAAATCAGCTGTGGCTCAACAGGAATATTAAACCGCTCAGTCATTAAAATAGTAGAAGTGAATTGTTGAAAATTACTATCCTGTAAATACTTTTCTAAAACGGTTTGCTAATTATCCTTAATATCAAAGTAGTTAATTGGATATTGATTTTTCTCAGAAAAGTCTTCTTCTGAAAGCACCGACTGGCTTGCAAACCAATTTTCAGCATTATCAGAATCAGTTATCATTTCTCCGTTTTCATCTTTATCCGATTTATTGAGTAGTATTTTTTGAATACCAAGATTGTCTCCCATAACAATTTGGAAAAAATTTCGAATTGTTGTTGATAAGTCAAAAATGAATGCTCGACTTTGTCTTTCCTCGAAGAATAGTTTCACAACTAAAGATACTCTTTTATTAAGCGAATATCTTTCTGTTTTACTCCATTTCTTAGCAATGATCTTTAAAGTAAATTTTTTATTTTTGTAAATCAGATTTTTAAAATCCAATGTAGGTACATCAGATAATTCCTGTGATATTCTAAAAATCTTAAACCAGAACTTTAGGTTTGTTATATCGATTTCGGCAACATCAAATTCATTTTTTTCAGGCAATTTCTTTTGAATAGAAAAATCCAGAATTTCCCATTTTGATGTTTTTGCTCCAAATTGATTCTCACCGGCATAAAGCCCACTACCCGTACAGAGATATTTTCGAATAACAAAGTTCAACTCTCCGTTCCAGGACCTGGCATACCAAATGCCACCATTCTCATCACTATCGACAAACTTTACTTCCCCATTTTGAGATGAGCTATTTTGATCGATAGGATAATCATTGATTTCAAGGGTAGTTTTACCATTTTCACGCATGATAATTCCTGAAGCACTCTTTTCCGAACTTACCCCTTGTATTCCGTTTATTTCTTTTAAAGTGCCCGTTACTATTACTGGCAACGTAAAGCTTTCCAGCATATCAATTTGATTAAATTTTTTATCCAACATAAACTTTACCTCAGCCATTAATTAGAATTATTCAATGATTTGATTATATCAGTAGCCGACCAAATGCCATGTGCCAAATGAATGATCCATTCCCACAGTGCTATACTATTTACGACAGAAGAAGCAAGGTTGCTTACTTTTCCTGCCTGATTTGATGTTGAATTGGAGAAATGGAGAGTAAAATGCTTACGAAAGCAAGTAAGATTGCCATCGCAGCCGTTGGTGCTGTGGTGGTGATCGGTGGTGCATCATTTGGTTATGTGGCCAGTCAGTCACATGATAAGGATAAAACGACGACTGCGACGGTGACAAAGACTGCCAAGTCGTCAGCCAAGTCCGATAAGAAATCAACAGGAATGGATTTAACGGCGATCTCAAAGGGTGACTTTTCATCGGTTGAAGGAACATGGAAGAGCCTTGATGGGAAGAGTACTTTTACTTTTAACAAGAATGGTCTTGTTTCCCACGTATACAACGGTTCTGCTGCTACCAATGACCAAGAGGTTTACCTGACAAAGGAAAATGACTCAACACCTGAAGCCCGCATGATAAACGGCTACCTCAGTACCACCGTCGGACCTAAGGGTGGTCTTCCCGAAGACACCATCTCAGCCACCAACCTGGACTTCGTTCCCAAGGGGGTCAAACACGAAGGTATGACCGACACCGAAGACCATCTCTTCTCCGGTCAATCGATAGGTGACGGAAGCGTCTTTACCAAAGTCGTTGAAAGCAAAGACGAGAAGGCGGTTAACCAACTTTCCACGAAGAAAAAGCAAGCGCTCGTGCTTCTTGGCATCCCCAATCAGTTCCAAACTGACTACGGCTCTGCAGTAACCGTGAGCGACCTCTTAAACAAAAAGACCAAGGCCTACGTTGAAAATGACGCCTCCGCACAAACTAACGAAGTGGGTCACTATGTCGACACAACATTCAAGCAGATTAAGATTGTTCCGCACACGAACATGGATATTCACGACAACAAGGTGACCCTCGAGGGCGTTCCAAGCGATGTTGCCGATCACAACCGAGCTGAAAGCCACGGTGTCTACACGATCGACGGAGATACCATTACCTATCGCACACAGGGTAATCGTGTTGAAGGTGACCCCGATGAAAACCTCCGTCGAGGTCAACAAATCGGGACGAACTCCCTTTCAAAACTCTATAAGCAGTATAAGGGCACAACCAAGTTAAAGGAAATGATGGCTTTACTTGATTAAGACAAGCGATGATCAAGTGATTGATTCCAAAAATTTTAACTTATTATTAAGCAAGTTAAAAGGACGAACGACCGATAATCTCGGCGCTCGTCCTTTATTCTGGGATTCATGTCATATAGCTTTCGGGTATACATCAACAAACGTGTCATTTTTTCAATAAAGCCCAGGATTAGGTTGCTTTTTATCGTAAAAATGACTTTTTTTTAAAGAACGAAGGCGACTTTTCGACAGGGCATTTTCTACTTATCGACAGGTAATGTGGATTTCGTGCACTTATCGACTGAGTTATCGACAGCCTGATAGACAACAAAAGCAGTCCGAATGGACTGCTTTTTGCTTGTTTTACTTGTGCTTGGTTGAATACCAAACGAGGCCGGCGGTCAAAACCGTAGCGGTCAGTAACAGAAGGGAACCCTTCCGGCTAATCACTTGGGCCGTTGCTGGCAAAGTCTTGCCGATGCGGTACTTGTTTCCAACATCCGATGGGATCAGCGGTGTCGTGTCCGCTTGGGCATTTCCAGAAGCATTCTTTGCCGAATCATTCGACTGTTTTCCCTTCTCATCGCTTGGCTGCTTACCCTTATTGGGAACGGGAGCAGGTGTTGGATTAGGGGTTGGCGCTGGTGTTGGTTCAGGTTTTGGCGCAGGGCTTGGTGCCGGCGTGGGCTTTGGACTAGGATTTGGACTTGGTGCCGGACTGGGACTAGGGCTTGGCGTAGGATTTGGCGTCGGTGCCGGGTTTGGGCTAGGCGCTGGACTAGGATCCGGCGTTGGCTTATTACCAGAGTTCGCCGAACCCGAACCATTGGTGAGTCCCTGCCAGACAGTCACGGAATCGCCCGGCAAGTTGCTGGCAGTATATTTTGCCGTATTGCCGTAGGAAGGCGACTCGCGGTCATCGGTGATTCGCGTATCGTAGGCGACGACGACGGCGCCGTGAGTATCGCCGATATTCACGGTAAAGTCTTGTCCGGAAGTCTGATGAATTTGATCACTGGCGATTGCCGCCCCAACGGTATAGTTTTGCCCATCCGTGAAGGTCGCATAGTTTGCCGTGATAGGCGATACAATCTGATGGCCCGACAGGACTTGGTCAGTAATGACGCCGTTTTGAATGGCCAACTGGGCATTGGCGTTTAACCGGATTCGCCAGTGAACCAGATCCTTGTCGGTTGGGTCAAACCAGGACCACTTGAAAATCTGCTCCTGTTTGGCTGGCCCGGCGATGGGTCCGACGGGAACCGTCGTCGACAAATCGCCAATTCCCCAAGGAATGACGTTATTCTTATCAGGCGTAATCGCACCAGCATTGAAGGTCAGCGGCAATTTTAGGCTTCCAGTCAACGTATGGGTTTTAATCGCCTGGGCGGTGTAGTCATTAAAGGTCACGACAATCGTCTTGGCGCTCCTATTCACGTGAACCGCGGCAAAAATGTTGCCCGCCGTTGATTTAATATTAAAGTCGTCATCGGTCAAGGCATCGAGTTGTGCGGGAATCGGCAGTGTGAGCGTATCCCCCGCCGACAACTCGGCGTTATTTGGCACAGCAAAGTTCCAAGTGGCCAGGACTTTGTCATAAAAGCCCATGGGATTGGCACCCGGATCGGATACATCCGACAAATTGATGCTCGTAATGTAATCCTTGGGATTTAACACGGCAGCGGCGGCAGCCGACCGGCTATTATGAAAGCCCTGAAATTCATCCTGGTTATTGGAAGAAAAGGTCAGCGCATTCAGACCTAGCAACAACAGGAAGGTCAGCATTGCTAATGAAATGAAACGTTGAACAGGCTTCTGTTTACTGGTTGGCTGTGTGCTTTGATGATCTGCCAACCCCTTTTTCTGATGATTTGTCACGGTTCACTCCCTCATTGATTGGTTCAATTAATCGGCCAGGCCTTAGCGCTCTGCCGACTCTTACCAATCGCTCTCTAATGCCCATTTTCCCGCTCTTTTACAAAGATGTCAAAGAGAAAATTAGACGATAAGAAAACTCCTTTCAGTCAATTGTTCAAACAAAAAAAGCCCAACCAATTGGTCGGACTTTTGTAAAACGATAATCGTAAAATTAACGCTTTGAAAACTGTGATGCCTTACGGGCCTTCTTAAGACCTGGCTTCTTACGTTCCTTCATACGAGCGTCACGAGTCAAAAGACCAGCTTGCTTCAATGCTGAACGGAAGTCAGGGTCAACCGTCAACAAGGCACGGGCGATACCGTGACGAGTTGCACCAGCTTGACCTGAGAATCCACCACCGTTAACGTTAACAAGTACGTCGTAGTTACCCAACGTATCCGTTGCGTTAAATGGTTGCAAAACAACTTCACGCAAGTTAGGGAAAGGAATGTAGTCTTCAATTGACTTGCCATTCATCGTAATTGCGCCAGTACCAGGTACCAAACGTACACGGGCAACTGAGTTCTTACGACGACCAGTTCCGGCATATTGTGCTGCTTCAGTCATATTCTTGGTCTCCTTTCTTAAACTAACTTGTTGATGTCAAGCACTTCAGGCTTTTGTGCAGCGTGGTCGTGATCGGCTCCAGCGTAAACGTGGAGGTTCAAACCTTGCTTGCGACCCAAAGAAGTCTTAGGCAACATACCCTTGATTGACAATTCCAACAACTTTTCAGAATCGTATTGACGGTAGTTACCAGCAGTACGTTCCTTCAAGCCACCTGGGTGGTTTGAGTGGTGGTAGTAAATCTTGTCTGTTGCTTTCTTACCAGTCAACTTCACTTCTGAAGCGTTGATGATGATGACGTTGTCACCCATGTCAACGTTAGGCGTGAAAGTTGGCTTGTTCTTACCACGCAAAATGGCAGCAACAACCGTTGACAAACGTCCTAATACGACGTCCTTTGCATCAATGATGTACCACTTCTTTTCGATTTCGCCTGGCTTTGCTAAAAATGTTGTACGCATGGCGCGCTCCTTTAATTAGTTGTTTACAATGTCTGAGCGTTCCTTCTCAGACGGTTACAATAAGTTTCCGGGGCTTATCGTGAGGTAAACAATACCGACTTACAGTATATAAAATAATCTGCTAACTGTCAATGAAAGTTGCGGGACTTTTCCCGTTCTTTCGCCCTTTTAAAAGTCATCAACCTTTTCCTTGTCTTTTATCTATTATATAGGGAAAAAGTCGCCTCCCCCTGCTCTTTTGAAAAATACCCGAGTAAAATAGAAGATGTAGAAATATTTGATACAAATGATATTCTATCGAAAGAATACGAACACCTATCATTTAACTTCTGATTTTGTTACCATTTCCGCTAAGGAGGCAGAACATGACAAATAACAAGCAGCGCATTCGTTCGCTTTATCTTTTGTCACTCGCTGTTTTAGCTTCGTTTTTCATGGCATTCCTTGCAACGCAACCGGTTAACGCTAGTGAAACGAACAGCTATCTCACCAGCGTGACGTTGAAAGATACGACCGATCCGAGTGCCACAACGCATTTTGGCCCGGTTGACGATTTACAAGTCAACTACGGCTTTCACATCCCCAAGGGTTCCTTAAGCAGTGAAAACAATACTCTGACTGTTCAGCTGCCTGACCAGTTTTCGCTTCAATCTTCTTTGAACTTTGATCTCAAGGATAGTTCAGGCAATGTCATCGGGAACGCTGTGGCTGACCCTAATACAAAGAAAGTGAACGTTACTTTTACAAGCCAGGGCATCAATGAAAATAAGAACGGCGATTTAACTGGGGAATTTCACGTCGCACTGAAATGGGATTTAAACGTGGTTTCCACTGCCACCACAATTACCATTCACTGGAATCTTCCGGACAGTGATGGCACGACACCTAATAGTACGAATGTCATTATCAACCCCGCTACGGGTCCTGACCCAAATGAGAAACTCTCGAAATGGTCTTGGCCAGATAAACAAAATCCTAAAATTTTTCACTGGGCAATCCGCGTTAATTATAAAAAGCAACAAATTAACGACGCCGTCTTGTCTGATCAACTTGGTCCAGGACAGAAGTTTGTCGGCACTTTCTCCGGCCGCTTCGTCGTCTATGACGCTAACGGAACCCTTGTAAAATCTGTCGAATATTATACCGATTCTGCTTTTAAACGAGATAGTGATACGGCCTTTCATATTGATCTAGGTGATATTAACTCCACTTACATCATTTATTATGAAACAGAGGTCACGGACAACGGTGCTATGAAAAATTATGGCAATACCGCAGATTTAACTGGTAAGAATATTGCCACAGAAAGGCGAACCGTTTATTCACCTGCATATTCTGGTGGTGGCTCGGCAAGTTCGAATGGTAGTGGTGGTGATACGCCAAACACACCAAACACACCAAGTACGCCATCAACGCCTAACATCCCATCGACACCTGCTCTTCCAGAAAACTCGAATCAGTCAAACGATTCGCAGTCGAAGACGACTAGCGCACCAGCAAGTACGAGCCAAGCGGCTGCACCCGCTGCCCTACCGGCAACTGGAAAAGAAGCAACAAGCTTATTGACAGTCCTTGGATTAACGGCCAGCTTAACAACCGCTGGTCTGTACTTCATCACACGTCAAAAGAAGTAAATCAATAAAGAAAGCCGTCCGAATGATTTCGGACGGCTTTTTATTTTGGGTTTATTTTGTTAGAAAAGACCGGTGGCTAAGGAGTAATTAGCCACCGATCCAATTAGGAAAAAGGGGTTGCCAGTAGCATCCCGCAGCTACTAAAGACAAGTTTCAGGAAGTCCAGTTAGCAAAGTAAGAGGATTTTGCAATGGAACATGATTACGATACCGTCTTCGCCAATGGTTAATAATCGACACGGGATCAAAGCGCCTATTCAAGGCACAGTGATCCTTCCTTCAGGTCATCACCCCAAAGACGTGCACGATATTACGGAAGAGAAGAGTACCAAGCACAAGAGAGAAGCACTAGGCAACCAATCGGCGAAGTCGGTGGAGAAGCAACCGCCTTTTTCCTGTTTCATTTATACCACGGTTTGGAATAAAAGGGCAAGATTTTTGTTTGATTATTTTAAATAAAAGCAGTTAATATACAAAATATTAAAATTTGTATCGTTTTAAACAAAAAGAAAAGCATCCGGCTGTTGCGGATGCTTTTTCAGTTAGCTTTTAATCTTCAAAGGTCACCACTTCATTGCCGGCATAGGAGGCCAAGCGAGCTGAACGAATCGTCAACTCCAAGAGCACCTCATTTTCTGGATGTGGGTGATTTTGGTGGAAGACCGGGTTGGTGAAGTAATCCTTCACATCTGCCCAAGTCTTATTCGATGCTTGCAGGCGTGCACGGTTCGATTCGATTCGTGCGCCGTTTTCATTCATGACCGTCATGATGGCCACTCGGTTGTTTTCCTTTAGGTCGGCCATCTTACCAGCATCTGGCTGGCTCACGAGGTACCAGTGGTTGACCCTGTTCGGATCCATGGCAAACCCCATGATGCGCAAACCTGGCTGTCCATCTTTTTCAGTCGCTACGTAGATCAAGCCCTTTGCAGCTTGGGCGTACTCTTCAAACAATGTCATTTGCTACCCCCTTCAATGTCACTATCTCCATTATAGTCGATATGATCCAAATATAAACCAGCGGCCGGTGCCGTATAACGTGCCTGCTCCCGATCCTTAGCAGCAATCAGTGCTGGAATACAATCAGGTTCACGGCGACCGGTGCCGATTTCGAGTAAAACACCAACCATGATTCGAATTTGATTATACAAGAAGGCGTTTCCCTCAAAAGTGAAGACCAGCTCTTGCTCAGCCTCTTTTACTTCCACTTCTGCCCGGGTAATCGTCCGAATAGTTGTGGCCGTCTGGTTGCCCGAGGCGGCAAAGGTGGCAAAGTCCTGCTCACCAATTAAGTCAGGCAAGGCTGCTTCAATCCGCTTTGGATCTAAGTGCCAGTGAAAGTGGCCGGTATAGCGACGCTTAAAGGGGTCGACATAGTCAGCCGTCGATACCCGATAGTAATAGCGCTTGTTGTGCGAGGCAAAGCGGGCGTGAAAGTCCGAGCTGACCTGTCGCACCTCTTTAACCAGAATATCCCGTGGCAAAATGGTGTTGAGCCCCTTGCGGACCCCCTCACCCGGAATGTCATAAGGAAGGTCAAAATGAATGACCTGGCCGTTGGCATGAACGCCGGTGTCGGTGCGAGAAGCACCGACGACTTTGATCCGTTCGGCCGGATTCTTGCCCATCTGGTTGACGGCCTTAATGAGCTCGCCTTGCACCGTTCGATGGCGCTCGACGCCGTTTTTCGATTGTACTTGAAAGCCCAGAAAATCCGAGCCATCGTAAGAAACAACTGCACGGTAGCGTGGCATACCGAGCTCCTTTCAATAAAAAAGTCTTATAAAATGCTTAGCCAAACAAAGCCAATGGCAAAAATCAGCGTGGCAAAGAAGGCCAGGGTGTCATCCCGTCCATAGGACAGTTCCCGATAGCGCGTTCGGCCTTCCGCTGACTCAAAGCCGCGGACCTCCATCGCGTTGGCCAAGTCTAAGGCACGTTGCAGGGCGCCGACAAAGAGCGGCACCAGCAAGGGAACAACCGCTTTGGCCCGCTTGATGAGCGAACCGGTCGAAAGCGACATCCCCCGGGACTTTTGCGCTTTCATGATTTTGTCCGTTTCGGCCATTAGTAATGGCACAAAACGTAGGGCAATCGAAAGCATCAAGGCCAGTTCAGCAACCGGCACTCGGAAAAACTTTAACGGTTTCAGCAGTGATTCAATGGCCGATGCAATGGCGGTCGGTGCTGTCGTGATGGTCAGAATGGTTGACATTAAGACGATCAAAACAAAGCGAACGACCACATAAACGGCGTTTATTAGGCCTGGTGTGGTGACTTTGACAGGGCCAAAGGTGAAGAGAACCGGGGTTCCACCAGAAAAAAGCAGCTGCAAGACCACGGTGAAGAGAATCAGCCACAAGATTGGCTTAATGCCGCGCCAGTAAAGGCCGAGCCCCTGCCTTGTCAGCAAGAGTGCCGTGAGTAGAAAGGCGGCCGACCAGAGGTAACTTTGCCAGTCATTAGCAAAAACCAGGAGGAAAACGTATACGATCGTCATCAAGATTTTCGTTCTCGGGTCAAGACGGTATAACAGCCCGTCACCCGGTACGTATTGCCCAATTACGAGGTTATTCATGGCGGAATCCCCCTTTATCACTGGTTGGTTGGGCAGACTGGCTCGTCAGCGCCCCATTTTTCTGCTCGGCATTGCCCTTCGGCCAATCAATCTGATCGTTGATTTGTTCTGCCAAGTCATCAGCCGTCTTGGCCAGGTGGTCAAAAATGAAACCAGCTGCCGCCAATTGCTTTTGAAAGGCAACGGTTTCAGGCAAGTCTAAGTGCTGTGCCTCGAACCAGGATTGGGGGCGCTCGAAGAGTGCCGTCACCGTTTCATCGGCGGCAACCTGTCCGTCATTCATCACGACCACGCGATCAGCAAGGGCTAACACCTGCTCCATTTGGTGGGAAATCAAAACAATCGTTTTGCCGGCTGCGCGCAAATCCTTTAAGAGCTGCAGCAGTTCTTCCTGTCCAGCTGGATCTAAGCCAGCCGCAGGTTCATCAAAAACCATTGTTTGCGGATCCATGGCCAAAACACCGGCCAGTGCCACGCGACGCATCTGCCCGCCCGATAAATTAAAGGGTGACTGATCGTAAAAAGTCGCATCCAGCCCCACTTGCGTCAGCGCTTTCTCGGCTGCTGCCCGTGCGTCTTTTGGCTCGGCGCCAAAGTTTAACGGCCCGTACATCACATCTTCAATCACCGTGGGGGCAAAGAGTTGCGCTTCAGGAAACTGAAAAACCATCCCCACTTCCGCACGAATGGCAGTCAATTGCTTTTCCTTCGTCTGGCTGGTCACCAGGTGCTGACCAATTTGGACCTGCCCGGCCGTCGGCTTGAGCAAGGCGTTCAATTGCTGAACCAGCGTGGACTTACCAGAACCGGTTTGTCCGATAATGGCGGTAATTTGGTTCTCTGGAATTGTTAATTGAATATCTTTTAGCACCGGAACTTCTTGCTTTCCGGTTCCATAGGCAAAGTCTACGCCTTCAATGTTGATAACCATGTGGCCAACTCCTGCGTCGTCAGATAGGAAGGATTCATGATGCCAAGGCTCTTTTGCAAGTCCATGGCAAATGGCTGGGCCAAGCCCAATGCCCGTAAGCGATCACCTTTTAGAAAGAGCGTTTCCGGCTTTTCATCAAAGACCAGGCGCCCATCATCAATCACGGCCACGCGGTCTGCCATGGCGGCCTCCTCCATATCATGGGTGATCATAATCAACGTTAACTCATCTTGATACCGCGCCTTCAATTCCTTCAGGTTTTGCAAGAGTGCTTGCTTGCCTTCGGGATCCAGCATGGCGGTTGCTTCGTCTAAAATAATGACCTTTGGTTCTAAGGCCAGGACGGAAGCCATCGCCACCCGCTGCTTCTGTCCGCCGGAGAGCGTGTGTGGTTCCCGGTCGGCAAAGTCTGCCATGCCAACTTGCTTGAGCGCCCGTTCGATTTTGGCCGGCATCTCAATCGATGGTAGCTGGTGGTTTTCTAATCCAAAGGCCACATCGTCAGCAACCGTCGCCCCAACAAACTGGTTATCTGGGTTTTGGAAAACCATCCCCACTTGACGGCGAATGGCCGACAGGCTCTGTTCGGAAAGCACTTGGCCAAAGACCGTCACTTGGCCCTCATCAAAGTCAAGCAAGCCCAAAATCAGCTTGGCTAAAGTGGACTTACCAGAGCCATTATGTCCGACAATGGCTAGCCATTCCCCCACTGCAACGGAGAGATTGAAATCCTTGAAAAGGGCTTCTTGATCCGGGTAGGCATAGGTTAATTTTTTGATTGTGATTGCGTCTGTCATTACCTGTTATTTTACCATATTGCCGGGTCTTCGGCCGACTTTGCCAGACAGTAAAAAAAGACTAATCACTTAGTCTTTTTCTTGCTGATGTCTTTTGGAAAGTGCTTGGTTGATCTTTGAAATTTTTTTCTGTTGGTTGAAGCGAATAATCCCCCAAATGATGGCGTAGGCGATCAGAAAATTGAGCCAAATCATCGGATTGTCCATTTTCATATCAAAGCAGTTCGTCCATGTTCCTGCTAGCCAAACTAGAAAAGCCGTGCCAAAGAGATGGCTGACAAAGAGCGTCAAGAAGCTAAAGCGATCGCTTTCAAAAATTATGGACAGCAGGCCAATGCCTGCCGACATCAATAAAATGGCCCAAATGCTGCTTATTGAAATGGTCAGTTCGCTCGTCATCGTGCTGGCTAAAATAATTAAATAGGTCGCCGAACCAAAGCCAATTCCCCGGATGACGTGTTGGAATACTTTTTTCATGAATGACCTCCTACAGTCCCAATTGCTCGGTTAGCTTTTTGACGTAACGTCGGCTCACCATGGTTTGGTTCCCTTGGCTCAATTTTGCCAACATGGAGCCGAAAAAAGAGTTTTCTAACCGTTCAAGATGGGCAATATTGACCGCGGCATGTTTGGATACCTGAACAACGTTTTCGTTCTTCATGCGAGCCAACAACTGTGTCAACGTCCCCTTTGTGACGAGCAAGTCCTTTGTCGTGTAAATGAGCAGCTCTGTTTCCGAGACATCCACGTATATCACGTCTGCCATCCGGACTAGCTGAATGCCATCCGCTGTTTTGAACGAGAGGACTTTGGGGCTTTCTTTCTCCAACGCCGATAGGCTGGCAATGACTTTGGCCACTTGCTGATTTTTTTCAGCAGCCGCAACGGTCACTTCCACCTCGCCTTCCGGCATTTCCTTTTCAACAAATTGGATTTTCACGATTGGATCAACCTAACTTAGGCAAAACGCCTCTTTTTTAGACTTTGAATGGTCAAAACCCCTGCGGAAACAAGCAGTACCACGAGGACAACCAAGTAACTTTGCGCATGCGTTAGCAGCGCCGTCAATTCTATTTTAACACCCATCTTTTTTTCAAAGTAATCAAGTTGTGCTGGCGCCTTTGCGAACACCTCATTTAGCTTTGGTGTCATCAATGCTTGTCGATAGAGCGCCGCAATGTAGGTGCCTGGTGTCAGCTTCATTAACAACTGGGCAAAGTCCGGTAGCGTGCCAAGCGGTACATAGGTACCCACTAGGAAGCCCGAAGCCGTTCCGATTAACGATGCTAATTTTGACAGAGAATCCACCGAGTGGAGCAAGCCGACAATCAAGGCATTGACAGCCGTTGATAAAATTGCGGAAAGCAGCATAATGAAGAAGACTTCTGGCAGAACGCTAATGGAAAAGGACAGCGAATCCGTCCAGGCAAAGTAGCCGGTCATCACCAGGTAGACGATGGCTTGCATAACAAAAGCAATCGATGCAGCTGACAGTAGATAGGAAGCTCGAACAGCGACCGGTCCAATGTCTGTTAGACGCAAATCAAGATCAATCTTTTGCTCCTGATCCTTGACCATTTGGGAAAGTGCCGTCAACGAGGTCGTAATCCCCGTAATCGTTAACGTACCCGCGATTAGCCAGTTATCCAAGAGCTGCGAAGCATCTGGTAGGGTTGCCCAATTGGCCTTAATGGATTGTTTTAAAAAGACCAAGTAGAGAACAAAGGATATGAGCGCACCAAAGAGTGAGAAAAACACGCCGGAGCGATTTCTGAAATAAAGCATTAAGTGACGTTTAACAAGTGACAACATTAGCGCATCTCCTTTCCAGTCAGGGCAACAAAGGCATCGTCCATCGTTCCCGGCCGGTATTCAAAATTCTCAATTCGTTCTTCCTCTTGGTTGAGCACTTCCAGAACTTTTTTTGTATCCAAGCCCGCAATTTGCAAGGCGCCTTCCGCTAACCGGCTATAGTCGACAGCCCTTTCGGCAAGCCGCTTTTCAATCGTTTCAACTTGTCCTTCCTTTGGCCAAATGATTAGCTGATTTTTGGCGTACTTGGATTTAATTTCAATGGCCGAGCCAGATGCAATCAACTGGCCGTGATCGACAACGAAAACCTCATCGGCATGGTCCGCCTCGTCCAAATAATGGGTCGTCAGCACTATGGTTAGCCCCTTTGTTTCTTGCAAGTCGTGGAGTAAGGACCAGATGGCATTGCGTGTCTGAATATCTAAGCCGGTTGTCGGCTCGTCCAAAAAGAGTACGTCCGGTTCGTTTAACAGGGCACGGGCAATATCGACCCGGCGCTTTTGTCCGCCAGAAAGCGACCCATACATTTGATCCTGAAAAGTCGTCAATCCCAAATCGTGGATTAGCAAGGGAATTTGGGAGGCCGCAATGTGTCGATATTGTTTGGCTCGAATTTCCAAATTCTCCTTAACCGTTAGCTCGTTATCCAAGACGGATTCCTGGAAGACCAAGACAATTTTGGTCTTGGGGGCGTAGATGACTTGACCAGAGGAAGGCTTGGTCAAACCTGTCAGCGTACGCATCGTCGTGGATTTGCCGGCACCGTTTGGCCCAAGGAGGGCGACAAGCGATCCTTTGTCAATTTTGAGGTTCAGTTGATTGACTGCCAGATGGTCGCCGTACCGCTGGCAGAGGTTTTTGGTTTCAATTTGCATCATTTCTTGCTCCTTTACAATGAATAGTATAGCGAGCAAGGCTTTATAAAAACGCGCCAAGGCGCTAAGCGGTAGTGATTGTCGGTTAAGCGGTAAAAATGAGCAAAAGAAAAACCCCCGACCCAAGGGTCGGAGGTTAAAGGTTTCGAGAAATTAGTCGACTAACTCCAAGATAACCATTTGTGCAGCGTCTCCACGACGTTGAACAGTCTTCATGATGCGCGTGTAACCACCATTGCGGTCAGCAAAACGGGGTGCAACATCTTCAAACAACTTTTGCAAAGCCGTTTGGATACGGATGTTGTCGCCGTCTTCCTTGACGTCAGCAACTTCGTTACGCATGTAGGCAGCAGCCTTACGACGTGCAGCCAAGTCACCCTTCTTACCAAGCGTGATCATTTGGTCAGCTGTCTTGCGGATTTCCTTAGCGCGGGCTTCAGTGGTCTGAATCCGGCCGTTAATCAACAAGTCAGTAGTCAAATCACGCATCATTGCCTTACGTTGTGATGAAGTACGGCCTAACTTACGGTATGACATCGGTTAATCCTCCTTTTTTCTAAACTTTTGATGAATTAATCTTCTTGACGGAAGCCCAAGCCCATCTCAGTCAACTTTTCTTGAATTTCGTCTAATGACTTACGGCCCAAGTTGCGAACCTTCATCATGTCGGCTTCGGAACGGTCGGTCAACTCTTCAATCGTGTTGATACCGGCCCGCTTCAAGCAGTTGTATGAGCGAACTGACAAGTCCAAGTCTTCGATAGGAGCGGCATCTGCGGCTGCGTTAACAGGCGCTTCAGCTTCAACCATCACCTTGGTTTCTTGTGCTACTGGGGAAATATCCGTGAACAAGTTCAGGTGTTCTGTTAGAATCTTTGAACCAAGACTCAAAGCGTCAGATGGCTTGATTGAACCATTGGTCCAAACTTCCATCGTCAACTTATCATAGTCATCACGAGCACCAACACGCTTTTGTTCCACGTGGTAGTTTACTCGCTCGATTGGCGTGTAAATTGAATCAACCGTTAAAACACCGATTGGCATTTCATCACGTAATTGCTTGTTTTCTTCAGCTGAAGCATAGCCACGTCCCTTAACAGCAGAAACCGTCATGTGTAATGACTTACCAGCTGCCAAAGTCGCGATATGCAAATCAGGGTTCAACACTTCAACGTCAGCAGAGCCCATCAAATCGGCTGCTGTGACATCCTTTGGACCTTGAACATCAATTTCCAAAGCGTGTTCTTCAGCTGAATCCGTAGCAAAGACAACTTTCTTCAAGTTCAAGATCAGCTGCGTAACGTCTTCTACAACACCGTCAACGGTGGAGAATTCGTGGACAACGCCGTCAATTTGAACGGTGTTGATTGCTACGCCAGGAAGCGATGACAGCAAGACACGACGAAGGGAATTTCCCAATGTCGTCCCATAGCCACGCTCAAGAGGTTCTACGATAAACTTACCGTAGTTGGCATCCTCTTCGATGTTATGAATATCTGGCTTTTCAAATTCAATCATCTGTTAACTCTAACCCCCCTCTTTTCAAAGCAAAGCGCAATGAAAATCAATTATACACGACGACGCTTTGGTGGGCGTGATCCGTTATGGGGAACTGGGGTAACATCCTTGATTGACGTTACTTCAAGACCAGCTGCGGCCAATGCACGAATGGCTGATTCACGACCGGAACCAGGGCCCTTAACCGTAACAGCAACGGTACGCATGTTAACGTCCAATGCTGATTTTGCGGCTGCTTCCGCTGCCATTTGAGCAGCGAATGGCGTTGACTTACGGGATCCCTTGAATCCAAGGGCACCGGCTGATGACCAGGCAACAGCGTTACCCTGTGCATCGGTAATCATGACGATCGTGTTGTTGAAAGTAGCGTGGATGTGTGCCACACCAGATTCAATGTTCTTTTTGACGCGACGTTTGCGCGTAGTGCGAACTGCCATAATATGCCTCCTTCTTTTTCTTATAATTTCTCGGATGAGACAAGCTCATCAACATTACACAACTTTGGTTGTGATAATCATTTCTCACGAAAGTGAGGCTCTTCTAAAAAATGGCTTAAGCCGCTTTTTCATTAAAGAGATGGTAAGAAAAATTACTTCTTCTTACCTGCAATTGCCGTAGCTGGGCCTTTGCGAGTACGGGCGTTGTTCTTCGTGTGTTGTCCACGAACGGGCAAGCCCTTACGGTGACGAATACCACGGTACGCAGCGATTTCTTGGAGTCCCTTGATATCAAGTGATACCTTACGACGCAAATCACCTTCCAACTGCAAGTTCAATGAAGCGATTGCTTCACGGATCTTGTCTTCGTCATCAACTGACAAATCACGAACACGGATGTCTTCTGACACACCGGCCGTCTTCAAGATCTTTTGTGCAGTGTTTGCACCGATTCCGTAGATGTATGTTAAGCCAATGACAATTCGCTTGTCACGTGGCAAATCGATACCTTCAATACGAGCCATAACAATTTACCTCCTTTTGATATTTTGAAAGAACCTTTACGTTCAATTTCAAGTGTTATTAAGTGGTAAGTTTTACTTACCTGCGCGTTGCTTGTGCTTAGCGTTAGCTGGGCAAATAACCATTGTCCGGCCGTTACGCTTGATAATGCGACAAGATTCACACATCTTTTTTACTGATGGACGTACCTTCATAATCTATTCCTCCTATTCGGTTAACTGATTATTGACCGTTCCTTAACGGAAACGGTAAGTAATACGACCCTTTGTCAAGTCGTAGGGTGACATCTCAACTGTGACGCGGTCACCTGGCAAGATACGGATATAGTTCTTTCGAATCTTACCGGAAACATGCGCCAGGATTACCGCCCCGTTTTCAAGTTCGACTTGAAACATTGCGTTTGGCATTGTCTCTTTGACTTTGCCTTCAATTTCAATGACATCGTTGGCCACGCAGATTACCTCCTATGTAACCATGCTTCAACATAATCGATAAGTGCTTAACCTATCAAATTATACCAGAATTATCAATAGCTGACAAGAAATGCTTAGTTCAAGCCATTCAAGACAGTCTTCACGTTTGAATAAATCGTATCCAAATCGCCTTCACCATCAATCGTGTGCAGAACCTTGTGCTTTTCATAGTAGTCAACTAATGGTAAGTTCGCTTTCTTGTTGACTTCCAAGCGGTGTGCGATAACTTCCTTTGTGTCATCCGCACGTCCACGGCCCAACAAGCGCTGAACCAAAACGTCATCTGCTACCTTGAAATACAAAGTAGCGGATACCGCTTCGTTTCGTTCAGCCAAGAATTGGTCCAAGAACTTCGCTTGGTCTTCGTTTCGGGGATACCCATCCAACATAAAGCCGTTTTCAACCACATCAGCCTGCGTCAACCGATCGGCGACCATGGCGTTCGTGATTTCATCGGGTACCAAGTTTCCAGCGTCCATGTAAGCGCGGGCTTTTTCACCCAACTCCGTGTTGTCACGGAGGTTTGCGCGGAAGATGTCACCGGTTGAGATGTGAACCATCGGATAATCGGCAACAATCTTTTCAGCTTGGGTTCCCTTACCTGCACCAGGCAGGCCCAAAAGAATTAAGTTTTTTGTCATGACGAGACTCCTTTAGCAAACTAGTGGATAAAGCCCACGTAGTTTTTCTTTTGCAGCAAACCATCGATTTGACGAAGCAAATCAAGAGTAACTCCAATGGTGATCAGCAGGGATGTTCCACCCAAACCAATCTTTTCGTTCAATCCCCATACATCGGAGGCAATCAACGGTACCAAGGCGACAAAGCCAAGGTAGAGGGCACCGACGAAGGACAAACGAAGCAAAAGCTTCGTAATGAACTTCTGTGTTTCGATACCAGGACGAACCGACACGATGTATGCCCCCTGCTTTTGCAAGTTCTCGGAAAGCTTTTCCGGGTTGACCTGAACAAAGGCATAGAAGTAAGTAAAGAGAATGATCATCACCGTATAGAAGATGGCACCGGTCGTCGTCTGCATTGAGAAAATCTCTTTTAAGACTTTGAACCACTGCTCACTCGAATACTTACTCTGGAAGGCGAAGAGAATCGTTTGAGGTGTTGAAATCAATGACGAAGCAAAGATAACGGGAATAACACCAGAAACGTTCAACTTCAATGGGAGATAGGCCTCAGCACCATATGATGCCGCTGAACGCGTGTATTGGATTTGAAGCTTCCGAGAAGCTTCATAGAACCAAGTGGTAATCCCGATTACCAAGATAATGGCCAATACCAATACCGTTACGAAAATCCAACCATTAACGACTTGCGACTTGGAAGCCTGCAAAACGTTTTGCGTAAAGATTTCCTTAAACGAAGAAGGAGTTTGGGAAATGATACCAGAGAAGATGATCATCGAAACACCGTTTCCAAGACCCTTTTCGGTAATCATTTCACCAAGCCACATGGCAAAGAAAGTACCCATTGTCATGACCGACCCAATCAATAAGAAGGAGGTCACGTTGTTGGTTTGCTGGACCAAGCCATAGGCGGCTAAGGAGTTGAAACCAGCCGTAATTCCGACTGATTGCAAAAAGGCAAAGACAATGGTCAAATAACGGGTCGCTTGATTCAGCTTCCGTCGACCGACTTCACCTTGTTTACTCCATTCGACAAAACGTGGCACGATATCTAATTGCAGCAACTGCACAACAATTTGTGCCGTCACATAGGGTGAAACTCCCATCGCAAAGAGGGAGAAGTTCAACAATCCCCCACCCGAGAAGATATTTAAGATGTTCAAGAGTCCAGAGTTAGCCACTGACTGCAAAGCAGCAGGGTTTACCCCTGGAACCGTGATGTGTGTTCCGATTCGATAAACGAAAATCAGAAACACCGTCCAGAGCATCTTCTTGCGAATATCCTGTTGTCGGATGGCATTAAATAACGTGCGAAACATTAAATCACCTCAGTGTTTCCACCAGCTTGTTCGATGGCCTTCACAGCAGATGCTGAGAACTTGTTTGCCTTAACCGTCAACTTCTTATCAAGTTGACCGTTGGCCAAAATCTTAACACCATCTTTTTGGTTCTTAACGAGACCAGATTCGATCAACAAAGCAGGCGTAACTTCAGTACCGTTATCGAAGTTGTTCAACTTGTCCAAGTTCACAACAGCGAATTCCTTACGTGAAATGTTCGTAAATCCACGCTTTGGAATACGACGGTACAAAGGCATTTGACCACCTTCGAAGCCAAGACGTGTCTTACCACGGGCCTTTTGACCCTTTTGTCCACGACCAGCAGTCTTACCATTTCCAGATGATGTACCACGACCAACACGGTTGCGTACTGAGCGTGAGCCAGCAGCAGGTTGTAATTCGTTCAAATCCATGGTTTGGTCCCTCCTTTTCTTAATTTTTTTACTTTACTTCTTCAACAGAGATCAAGTGTGCAATATGGAAGATTGCGCCACGAGTCGCTGCGTTATCTGGCTTCACCACTGAGCTTGACACACGGTTAAGTCCAAGTGACTTAACGATGGCACGTTGCTTAGGCAAGCGATGAGCCGCACTCTTAATCAAAGTGATTTTCAAATCAGCCATGTTATCGCTCCTTATTCAGCCAAGTGTTCCAAAGAAACACCACGTAAGTTTGCAACGTCGTTTGCATCCTTCAACTTTGACAAACCATCAAAAGTTGCGCGGACAACGTTAACTGGAGTTGATGAACCAAGGGACTTTGCAGTCACATCGGCGATTCCAGCCAATTCCATAACGGAACGAGTAGAACCACCGGCGGCAACCCCGGCACCTTCTTCGGCTGGCTTGATCAAGATCTTACCACCAGCGTGTTCTCCAAGAACATCGTGAGGAATAGTCGTACCAACCATTGGGACAGTAATCAAGTTGCGCTTTGCATCTTCAACGGCCTTACGGATAGCTTCTGGCACTTCTTGCGCCTTACCAGTTCCGAAACCAACGTGTCCTTGCTTGTCACCAACGACAACCAAAGCACCGAAGCGCAAACGACGTCCACCCTTAACAACCTTGGTAACACGGTTAATTGCGACAACGTTTTCTTCTAATTCACCTAATTCTTTAGGGTTTACGAATTCAACCATTTGTTTATTCCTCCTTTCCTTAGAACTTCAAGCCGTTTTCACGGGCTGAGTCAGCCAAAGCCTTTACACGTCCGTGATAGACGTAACCACCACGATCAAAGACAACTTCTTCGATCTTAGCAGCCTTGGCGTTCTTGGCAATCATCTCACCAACCTTAACGGCTTGTTCGACTTTCGTACCGGTAACATCGGCAGATTGTGATGAGGCACTTGCTAGCGTTACACCCGCTACGTCATCAATCAATTGAGCGTAGATGTTTACATTAGAACGGAAAACGTTCAAACGTGGGCGAGCAGCAGTACCAGAGACCTTTCCGCGGACGCGCTTGTGGCGACGTGCACGGAGCTTGTTCTTATCTGGTTTTGAAATCATAGCTGTGCTTTCCTTTTCTAGGCGACCTTGATCGCCTGTTCAAAATAATTAATTAAATCGGTGAAAACTGTTCGTAGAGCCTTAGGCTTACTTACCAGTCTTACCTTCCTTGCGCTTAACAACTTCGCCTTCGTAGCGAATTCCCTTACCCTTATATGGTTCTGGTGGGCGGATGGCGCGGATTTCAGCGGCAAAGTCACCAACGGCTTGCTTTGAAATTCCAGAAATCTTGATCGTCAAAGCGTCAGGCACTTCAACCGTCAATCCTTCGCGGTCTTCAAAGTCAACTGGGTGTGAATAACCAACTGACAAGTTCAATACTGAACCCTTCTTTGCGGCACGGTAACCAACACCAACCATCTTCAATGTCTTAGCGAAACCTTCGGTTACACCTTCGATCATGTTGATGAAGTTTGCTGTGGTCGTTCCGTGCAAAGCACGGTGCTTCTTGTCTTCGGCTGCACGAGTGAAACGAACTTCCGTTCCATCCATGTGCATCGTGATCTCAGGGTTGATGTTGTATGACAATTCACCCTTAGGTCCCTTAACCGTGACGTGTTGTCCGTCCTGCTTAACTTCAACGCCAGCAGGAATCGTAACTACTTTATTACCAATACGGCTCATGGTAAGTCTCCTTTCTTAGATATATTACCAAACGTAAGCCAGCACTTCGCCACCAACTTGGTTAGCGCGTGCGACTTTGTCCGTAACAACACCCATTGATGTTGAAACGATTGCAATACCCAGGCCGTTCAAGACCTTAGGCATGTCTTCGGCCTTGGCATACTTACGCAAACCTGGCTTTGACACACGCTTGATTCCAGTGATGACACGCTGTTGATCTTCCCCGTACTTCAAGAATACGTTGATAACACCTTGCTTGTTGTCTTCAACGAATTCAAAGTCGCGGATGAAACCTTCTTGCTTCAAGATCTCAGCCATGCTCTTCTTCATTTTTGATGCTGGAATTGAAACGGAAGCGTGACGGGCCAAGTTGGCGTTACGAATCCGAGTCAAAAAATCAGCAATTGGATCAGTCATAGACATCTATCGATATCCTCCTTTATTATTTTGAACGTAACAACAATTGATACGCTCTTAAGTCCAGCAGACCGATGTCTACCAGACTTAAGAACGGGTCACTTTAAAAAGTGACCGTTCAAAGTTGTCTTACTTAGCAAAAGGCATGCCAAGTTGAGCCAACAATTCGTGACCTTCTTCATCGTTTTGGGCAGTCGTTACAATAACGATGTCCAAACCGCGAACCTTGTTCACTTTGTCAAAGTCGATTTCAGGGAAAATCAACTGTTCACGGATACCCAACGTGTAGTTTCCGCGACCGTCAAAGGCCTTACCAGAAACACCGTGGAAATCACGAACACGTGGCAAGGAGATGTTAATCAACTTGTCCAAGAATTCGTACATACGATCGCCGCGCAAAGTAACCTTGGTTCCGATTGCCATACCTTCACGCAAACGGAAACCGGCGATTGACTTCTTAGCACGCGTGATAACTGGTTGTTGACCAGCGATCAGCTTCAATTCTTCAACCGCTTCATCGAGGTTCTTTGAGTTTGACACGGCATCACCAACACCCATATTCAAAACGATCTTTTCGATCTTAGGTGCTTGCATGATTGACGTGAAGTTAAACTTCTTGATTAAAGCAGGTTGAACTTCATTAACATATTTTTCTTTTAATTCATTTGCCATGATAATGATTTCTACCTTTCAAATGGTTAGCTTAATTAGCCCAGCTTGTTGCCAGACTTCTTGGCAAAACGTACCTTCTTGCCGTCTTCAAACTTGAATCCAACTTTCGTTGGTTCGTTGGTTGAAGGGTCAAGTACTTGCACGTTTGATGCATGGATAGGTGCTTCAGTATCGATAACACCACCCTGTGGGTATTCGTTAGAAGGCTTTTGATGCTTCTTAACGAGGTTTACGCCTTCGACAACGACGCGGTTTTTTGAAGCAACAGTCTTAGTGATTGTTCCTTCCTTACCCTTGTCCTTACCTGCAATGACGCGAACCTTATCACCTGTTTTTACAAACATGATTGGCTCCTCCTTGTCAATATTAGAGCACTTCTGGTGCCAATGAAACGATACGCGTAAAGTTGTTGTCACGCAATTCACGTGCAACAGGACCAAAGATACGCGTTCCGACTGGTGACTTGTCATCCTTTACGATAACAGCAGCATTTTCATCGAAGTTGATGTATGAACCGTCCGTACGACGTACGTCAGAAACAGTTCGCACGATGACAGCCTTAACGACGTCACCCTTCTTTACTGTACCACCAGGAATAGCTTGCTTAACAGTAGCAACAATCATGTCACCGATGCCAGCAACCTTACGGCCAGAACCACCGAGCACTTTAATCGTCAAGATTTCACGTGCGCCAGAGTTATCAGCCACTTTCAAACGACTCTCTTGTTGAATCATGGTTCATCCTCCTTGTTAGCAATTATTACAGACGAATGGTTAACCTAAATTAAAGGATAACGGCCTCTTCAATGACATTAACCAAACGGAAGTGCTTCGTTGCAGACAAAGGACGAGTTTCCATGATTTGGACGATGTCGCCTTGCTTGGCAACATTCTTTTCATCATGGGCCTTGAACTTCTTCGTATAGCGAACTCGCTTACCATAAACTGGGTGGTTGACGTAAGTGTCAACGGCAACAGTGATCGTCTTTTCCATCTTGTCGGAAACGACGCGGCCGCGGTAGACCTTACGAGCGTTACGTTCTTCACTCATTATTCAGCTTCTTCCTTTCGTCTTATTTGTTGGCTTCTGCCAACTGTTGTGCACGAATGACAGTCTTCACACGTGCAATGTCCTTACGAACTTTTGAAATACGGGCCGTGTTTTCTAATTGACCAGTAGCCAATTGGAAACGAAGGTTGAACAATTCTTCCTTGAATTCGGCTTCGCGCTTTTGCAAATCCGCAAGTGACAAAGCTTTTAATTCATTTGCTTTAGCCATTATTCAGCCTCCCGAGCAATAATCTTTGTACGTACAGGTAACTTGTGTGAGGCAAGACGCAATGCTTCCAAGGCAACGGGCTTTGCCACGCCACCAACTTCGAACATTACCTTACCACGCTTAACTGGGGCTACCCAACCTTCGGGAGCACCCTTACCGTTACCCATTCGAACACCAACACCTTTCGATGTATATGACTTGTGTGGGAAAATCTTAATCCAGACCTTACCACCACGCTTCATATAACGGGTCATTGCAATACGGGCAGCTTCAATTTGCCGGTTAGTGATCCAGCTTGAAGTCGTTGCTTGCAAGCCGTAGTCACCGAAGGCAACCGTCTTTCCACCCTTTGCTTCACCACGCATGTGGCCACGGTGTACACGACGGAACTTAACACGCTTTGGTACTAACATGTCTGCTTCCCTCCTTACTTGTTCTTCTTCTTTGGCAACACATCACCGCGGTAGATCCAAGTCTTGATACCCAAGTTTCCGTAAGCAGTAACTGCTTCGTCCCATGAGTAATCGATATCGGCACGGAGTGTGTGGAGTGGAACAGTTCCTTCAGTGTACTGTTCGATACGTGACATATCTGCCCCGTTCAAACGACCTGAAACAACAATCTTGATTCCCTTAGCACCGGCACGGCGGGCACGTTGGATCGCACCACGCATTGCACGACGGAAGGCAACACGACGTTCCAAATCACCAGCAACTTGAAGACCCACCAAGTGAGCAGACAAGTCTGGCTTTTTGATTTCAACGATGTTGATGAACACGCGCTTGTGACGGCCACGTGAGTCAACATCCGTCAACTTAGCTAATTGCGTACGCAACTTTTCAACTTCGGAACCACCCTTACCAATAACCATTCCTGGCTTGGCAGTGTGCAAAGTCAAATCGATACGTGACTTGGTTGAGCGTTCAATTTCAACGCGGTCAACTGACGCATCCGTTAAGTTTTCTTCGATGTACTTGCGAATACGCAAGTCTTCAAGAAGTTGGTTAGAAAAGTCTGCCTTATCAGCAAACCACTTCGCATCCCAGTCACGGATGACACCGACACGGAAGCCAGTTGGGTTAATCTTTTGACCCATTACTTTTCCTCCTTCTCAGCAACCACAATTGTGATGTGGCTTGTGCGCTTGTTAATAGCGGAAGCAGATCCCTTCGCACGTGGACGGAAACGCTTAAGCGTAGGTCCTTCGTTTGCGAATGCTTCCTTAACGATCAAATCTTCACGGTCAAGTGAAAAGTTGTTTTCGGCGTTTGCAACTGCTGAGTTCAATACCTTATAAATATCTTCCGTAGAAGTATTTGGCAAGAACTTTAGGATTGCAAAGGCTTCGTTGACATTCTTCCGACGAATCGTATCAAGAACTAAGCGCGCCTTACGAGGGGCAACGCGAACGATCTTGGCAGTCGCCCGAGCTGATGTTACTTGTTCAGCCATTTTGCATTTCCTCCTTACTTAGTCTTCTTATCGTCTACTTTGTGTCCGCGGAAAGTACGCGTTGGAACGAATTCGCCCAACTTGTGACCAACCATATCGTCTTGGACATAAACAGGAACGTGCTTACGACCGTCGTAAACTGCGATCGTGAAGCCGATGAAACTTGGGAAAATCGTTGAACGACGTGACCATGTCTTGATCACTGACTTCTTTTCTTGGTCCGCTTGGGCCTCGATCTTCTTAAGCAAGTGCGGGTCCGCAAATGGTCCCTTTTTTAAACTACGAGCCATTAGTTATCTCCTTTCCCTTACTTACTCTTCTTACGACCACGAATAATGAACTTCGTTGAGTTCTTCTTCTTGTCGCGAGTCTTCTTACCAGCAGTCTTCTTACCCCATGGGGAAAGTGGACTAGGCATACCAACAGGTGCCTTACCTTCACCACCACCGTGTGGGTGATCGTTAGGGTTCATAACTGATCCACGAACGTGTGGACGCTTTCCGCGCCAACGGTTACGACCAGCCTTACCCCAGTTGATCAATGAGTGTTCTGCGTTACCAACTTCACCGATGGTTGCACGAGAAGTCTCCAAGACCAAACGTACTTCACCTGAAGTCAAACGAACGATAACGTACTTACCGTCACGTCCCAAAACCTGTGCTGATGCACCGGCTGAACGGGCCAATTGGCCACCCTTACCAGGCTTCAATTCGATGTTGTGAATCAAAGTACCTTCAGGGATAGCGCTCAATGGCAAGGCATTACCGACCTTAATATCGGCATCAGGACCAGATTGAACTTTATCGCCAACCTTCAATCCCTTAGGCGCCAAGATATAGCTCTTGATTCCGTCTTCATAGACAATCAAAGCAATGTTAGCCGTACGGTTTGGATCGTATTCGATTGCCTTAACAGTCGCGAACTTACCGTCCTTGACACGCTTGAAATCGATAATACGGTAGGCTTGCTTGTGTCCACCAGCCTTGTGGCGAACGGTCATGCGACCTTGTGCGTTACGTGCACCGGTCTTTGACTTCTTGGCCAACAAACTCTTTTCGGGCGTCGACTTCGTGATTTCAGCGAAATCAGAAGAAGTCATGTTACGACGTCCGTTTGAGGTTGGCTTGTACTTCTTGATAGCCAATGTCTTATCCTCCTATTAAAATTAACCTTCGTTAAAGATTTGAATATCTTTTGAGTCAGCCTTCAAAGTAACCGTTGCCTTCTTCATCTTACGAGTGAAGCCAACATAGCGACCTTGACGCTTCTTCTTTCCGCTTACGTTTGCGGTGTTCAAACGAGCAACTTGTACATCGAAGATTGATTCGATTGCCCGCTTGATTTCTGGCTTAGTGGCCCGTACGTCAACTTCAAAGACATAGCGCTTGTTTTCAGTTTGCGCCATTGAAGCTTCGGTAATGATTGGGCGACGGATAATATCGCGTGCATCCATTAGGCGAGACCTCCTTGGATTTCTTCAATCGCTGATTGAACAACCACCAGCTTGTCCGCGTTTACCACGTCCAAGACGTTAACGCCAGCAGCGGTCATCACTTGAACATTTGCCAAGTTACGAGCAGCGCGGAGAGCGTTTTCGTTGTTTTCGTCAACGATTACCAAGGCCTTTGAATCAACTGCCAAGTTTGCAAGAACTTGCTTGAAGTCCTTTGTCTTAGCTTCTGAAAAGGCCAATGCGTCAACTACAACCAACTTGTTGTCAGCAACCTTTTGTGACAAGGCTGACTTCAAGGCCAAGTTGTAAGCCTTTTTGTTGATACGGTATGCGTATGAACGAGGAGTTGGTCCGAAGACAATTCCACCGCCACGCCATTGTGGTGCACGGATTGAGCCTTGACGTGCGCGACCAGTACCCTTTTGCTTCCAAGGCTTACGTCCACCACCAGAAACCGCTGAACGGTTCTTGACAGAGTGCGTACCTTGACGCATTGAAGCGCGTTGCATCAATACGGCATCGGTAATCACAGCGTTGTTTGCTTCAACGGCGAACACTTCTTCATTCAAATCCAAGTCAGAAGCCTTTGAACCGTCTTGCTTTAATACAGCAACTTTAGTCATGATTGATTGTTCTCCTTTCTATTAGTTTAGTTTTCTTCTGAATCAGCAGCTGGCTTTGAACCGGCCATCTTGATTTCAGGGTGCTTTGCGTTTGTCTTAACCGTTGACTTGATTGTCAACAATGACTTGTTAGCGCCAGGGACGTTACCCTTCAACAACAAGAGGTTGTTTTCAACGTCAACGTGTACGATGGCGATGTTTTGCATCGTACGCTTGTTGTTACCCATGCGACCAGGCAAAAGCTTACCTGGGAAAACACGGTTAATGATGGCACCCATTGAACCTGGGCGACGGTGGTAACGAGAACCGTGGCTCATAGGTCCACGTGATTGTCCAAGCTTCTTGATTGCGCCTTGGAAACCATGTCCCTTAGTGACACCAGTGACATCAACATATTCACCGGCTTGGAAAGTGTCAACAGCAATTGCATCCCCAACGTTGTATTCGCCTTCCGCATCACGGACTTCACGAATGTAGCGCTTAGGGGCTGTGTTGGCTTTTGCAACGTGGCCTTGTTCAGGTTTGTTTGACAAAATCTCGCGCTTGTCTTGGTAACCCAACTGCAAAGCGTTGTAGCCGTCAGTTGCTTGCGTCTTTACTTGCAAGACAACGTTTGGCGTTGCTTCAACAGCAGTCACGGCGATCAATTCACCAGATTCAGTGAAAACCTGAGTCATACCGACTTTACGGCCTAAGATACCTTTAGTCATGACTAATCTCCTTCATTTCGTCGCTGAAACGAATCCAGCGGGGTGGTACAAATTAATTAGAGCTTGATTTCGATTGCAACACCAGCTGGCAATTCAAGCTTACGCAATGCGTCAACTGTCTTGTCAGTAGGGTTCACAATGTCGACCAAACGCTTGTGCGTCCGCATTTCGAATTGTTCGCGGGCATCCTTGTACTTGTGTGGTGAGCTAAGCACCGTGTACAAAGAGCGTTCAGTTGGCAACGGAATTGGGCCGGCGATTTCTGCGCCAGTCCGCTTTGCCGTTTCAACAATCTTGTCCGCTGATTGGTCCAAGATGCGGTGTTCGTATGCCTTCAAGCGGATACGGATCTTCTTTTGTGCCATTTTCTGCCTCCTCGTTGATTTTGTAAATCAGCTAACTCCGATCAAAAACCGACAACACATGCTGTGTTTGCGCGCCCATGGCAACGCGGCCGCGCGTGTCGCAACCTTAATCATCATCGCTAAACGTTGATACACCAGTCTTTTTAGCGGGTTTGCATCGGCATCCCCAAAAGGCGTACTTGAATATAATAGCAGAAAAACCCTTGGTATACAAGGGTTTTTCGATATTTTCTAATGATTTTTTTATCTTTTTTCTTCGCCTCTTCGCAAGGAAATTTTTGAAATCATGTGTGATTTTTTTAGGACTTTCCCAACTTAAATTCCAAAAAGGCATCGTTATATTTCTGCGTCCAATATTGGTCAAAGTTTTGATAGACCTGTAATTTATCCAATACCGACTGCTTTGGGTAGAAGGCGCGATCGTTTTGAACGTTTTTCGGTAGTTTTTCATATGCTGCCCGATTGGCCGTGGCATAGCCAATGTACTGCGCGTTCTTTGCCGCAACATCCGGGCGGTTCAGATAGTTAATCAAGGCATAGGCCGCTTGCTTATGTTTGGCCGACTTTGGTATGACCAAGTTATCCAACCACAGATTCGACCCGTCTTCCGGCACCGTGTAAGCTAAATCGCCGTTCTTTTCAATGGCGTTCTTGGCCTCACCTGAATAGGTAACCGCCAAGTCGCCTTCACCTTGGGCCATGTAGAGCTTTAATTCATCCCCAACAATTGCCTTGACGTTTGGCATTAAGGATGACAGCTTTCCCTGGGCGGCCGCAAGGTCGGCCTTGTTTTGATCGTTAACCGATTTGCCCTGTGAGAGCAAAGTCATGCCCAAAATATCGCGGGCGGAATCCACGAGCAAGACCCGGTTCTTATAGCGCTCCGACCAAAGGGCCGACCAACTTTTTAAGTCAGCCCCATTGACCTTCTGCCGGTTGTATAGAATTCCAAGTGTTCCCCAGAAGTATGGAACCGAGTAGTGATTTCCTCGATCAAAGGACTGGTTTAAGAACTGCTTGTTTAAGTTGTCCATGCCAGTCAGCTTGCTCTTGTCCAATTTTGCGAGCAGACCGGCCTTTTTCATCTTGGCCACCATGTAATCTGAGGGAACGGCCAAGTCATAATTGGTTCCCCCCTGCTGAATCTTTGTGTACATGGCTTCGTTCGAATCAAACGTCTGGTAGTCCACCTTATAGCCCGACGTCTTTTCAAAGTCGGTCAAGATGCTAGGGTCAATGTAGTCCCCCCAGTTGTAAAAAGTCAGCGTATCACCCTTTTGGCTACTGTGCTGAGCACGCGAGGCCGTCAGCCCCCACTCGAGCAGGAGCAAAGCGGCAATCAAGGCCAAAATCGCCAGAAAGGTCATCATCAATTTCTTCATTGGACCTTCTCCTTGAGCTTGGTATTCTTTTGGCCTTGCCGACGTTGGCTGTATGCATAATAGCCGATCACCAAAACAAAGGCCAAGCCGAGCATGATGGTCGACAGGGCGTTAATTTCAAGCGACACTCCCTGGCGGGCACGGGAATAGACTTCGACTGCCAGCGTCGAGAAACCGTTACCCGTTACAAAGAAGGTCACGGCAAAGTCATCTAAGGAGTAAGTTAGCGCCATGAAGAAACCAGCGAAGATGCCCGGTGTGATGACGGGCAGCGTGACTTTGGTTAAGACTTCCGTCGGCTTGGCGCCCAAGTCAGCAGCGGCCAAGACCAGGTCTTGGTTCATTTCCTGTAACTTGGGCAGCACCATTAAGACCACAATCGGAATGGAAAAGGCGACGTGGGCAAGCAAGACAGTCAAAAAGCCGAGTTTCAAACCAAGTGCCGTCATCAAAATCAAAAAGGCTGCCCCAATAATGACATCGGGTGACACCAGTAAGACGTTATTTAAGCTGAGCAGAGTTTGTTTCATGAGCTGGCGCTGCGTCCGGTAAATAGCCAGCGCACCAATGGTGCCAATAACCGTGGCAATCAAGGCCGCCGTTAAAGCCAAAATTAAGGTGTTCAACAAAATCTGCAGCAGTCGGGTATCCTGCCAAAGCTCCTGGTAGTGAACCCAGGAAAAGCCAGAAAATCCCTGCATGGCATCCCCTGCGTTAAAGGAGTAAACCACTAAAAAGAGAATGGGCGCATAAAGCAGAAAGAAACAAAAAGCCAGCCAGGCTCCACGTACCATTTTCATTTTCGGCCGCCTCCCTTCTTTTTCTTTCGGTCCGTCGTCAAAGCCATGGTTAAGGCCATCGCGATAATCAAGACCACACCGATGGTCGAACCAAAGGACCAGTTTTGCGTGACTAAGAAATGTTCCTCAATCGCCGTTCCCAGTGTAATCACCTTATTTCCACCAATTAAGCGGGTAATCATAAAGAGTGACAGGCTGGGGATAAAGACGGTTTGGACCCCCGTTTTTACCCCGGGCATAGACAGTGGCCAGACGACTTTTTTAAGTGTTTGAAAAGACGAAGCGCCCAGGTCCCGCGAAGCTGCCGGCAGCAGTGGGTCAATGTCCAAAAGCGCGTTGTAGATGGGCAGCACCATGAAGGGCAGCTCAATGTAGGCCGCCACCAGCAAGAAGGCCCCGTTTGTAAAGAGCAGCTGACTGGTCCCAAAGCCCATGGCTGAAAGGCTCTGGTTCAGCAAGCCACCCTTTCCCAGCAAGCCGATGAAAGCGTAGGTCTTCAACAGCAGGTTAATCCAGGTCGGTAAGATGACCAGGAGCAGCCAGAGTTGGCGATGCTTCAACTGCGTCAAGCACAGCGCCAAGGGGTAAGAAATGGCTAGGGTAATCAGCGTGATTAAAAAGGCGTACCAAATCGAATTCACCGTCATGGCCAAGTAGGGGCCCGATGTGAAAAAGTCCCGGTAGTTGTCAAAGGAAAAGCCCTGCCCAGGCAGATTGAGCGACTGAACGAGCAAAAGCAAGAGCGGCGCGACCACAAAGGCCAGCAACCAAAGGCCATAAATGCCGAGGTAGGCCTCCGTAAAGCGTTTCTTGGTCTTATTCATGGTCGAACACCTCTGGGACTTTGTCAGCCGAATCCGATGGATCCGTTGGCGTTGATTCGTCTTCGTAAGCTTCTAGACGGGCATCGAAATCCTCTTCGGATTCGTTATAACGCATAATGTGGATATCTTCTGGGTCAAAAGTCAGCCCCACCCGCGAACCAATCACCGCCGGATTGGTCACCTGGACCTGCCAGAGGTTCAAGTCGTCATCCTGAGCCATGATTTCGTAGTAATCCCCGCGGAAGGACTGGTTCTTAATGGTCACGACGAGCTTTCCCTCTTCGGGCGTCGTCAGGTCCAAATCTTCCGGCCGCAAGACGACTTCGACTGCTTCGTTTGGCCGCATGCCGGCATCCACGTTCTCAAAGTCCTTGCCAACAAAGTGAACGACATAGTCCTTCTTCATGACACCGGGCACAATGTTGGATTCACCAATGAAGTTGGCAACAAAATGATTGACCGGTTCGTCGTAAATGTTTTCCGGCGTTCCCTGCTGCTGGATGACCCCGTCGTTCATCACAAAGATCCAATCGGACATGGCCAGGGCCTCTTCTTGATCGTGGGTCACGAAAACAAAGGTAATTCCCAGGCGTCGTTGGATTGTCCGCAACTCCGTCTGCAAGACTTTGCGCAGCTTGTAGTCCAAAGCGGAAAGCGGTTCGTCTAGTAAGAGCACCTCTGGGTCGTTTGCCAGGGCACGGGCAATGGCGACACGCTGTTGCTGCCCACCCGACAGTTCGTTGATCTCCCGCTTTTCATAGCCGGCCAGCTTGACCAGGCCAAGCATTTCCTTGACCTTTTCTTCAATCGCTGCTTCCGACATCTTTTTCAAACGGGGACCAAAGGCCACGTTGTCATAAACGTTCATGTTGGGGAAAAGCGAGTAATTTTGAAAAACCGTGTTGACCCGCCGTTTTTCAGCTGGCAGGTCGTTAATCACTTGCCCGTCAAAGACGACTTGGCCAGCCGTCGGCTGCAATTGACCGGAAATCAATTTCAGGATGGTCGACTTACCCGATCCCGATGGTCCCAAAAGGGTGTAGAACTGGCCAGAGTCCAGGGACAAATCAATGTTTTTTAACACTTCTGTCTCGCCAAAGGACAAAGCGACTTGCTTAAATTCTAGAATTTTTTCGACTTTTGCCATGCTGTTTCTCCAATCAGTCAGTGCTTCCATTTTACAACGGGGAAAGGGGTTCGTATAGCCTAGATTCGAATCGGGGCAGTCCGACTTTGGACTGCAAAAGAAAAAACCAGACGAGCTGAGCTCATCTGATTTCAAATCAAGCAGAAGCTTATGCTTCCTTACCTTGATCCTTGATAATTTCTTCTTGAACGTTCTTAGGAACGGCCTGGTAGTGGTCAAAGACCATCTGGAACGTTCCACGTCCTTGCGTAGCTGAACGCAAAGTCGTTGCATATCCGAACATTTCTGACAATGGCACCTGAGCCTTAACAGCCAAAACAGGTCCACGGTTTTCTTGTCCTTCAATCAAACCACGACGTGCGGAAACGTGTCCCATCACATCACCAAGGTTTTCTTCAGGAACAACGATGTCAACGGCCATGATTGGTTCCAAAATAACGGCACCAGCAGTCTTGGCAGCTTCCTTCAATGCCAATGAAGCGGCAATCTTAAAGGCAGCTTCAGAAGAATCGACATCGTGGTAAGAACCGTCGTACAACTTGGCCTTCAAGTCAACCAATGGGAAGCCAGCCAAAGGACCAGCGTTCAACGCATCCTTCAAACCTGCTTCAACAGAAGGGATGTATTCACGAGGAACAACACCACCGACGATGGCGTCTTCGAATTCGAAGCCGGCACCTTCTTCGTTTGGTGAGAATTCGATCCAAACATCACCATACTGTCCCTTACCACCAGACTGACGCTTGAAGAATCCACGCGCTTGAACAGTCTTCGTAAAGGCTTCACGGTAGGCAACCTGTGGGGCACCAACTTGGGCTTCAACGTTGAATTCACGCTTCATACGGTCAACCATGATGTCCAACTGCAATTCACCCATTCCGGCGATCAACGTGTCACCAGTTTCCTGGTTCGTCGTGGCACGGAATGAAGGATCTTCTTCAGCAAGCTTCTGCAAAGCAGTTGCCAACTTGTCTTGGTCAGCCTTCGTCTTTGGTTCGATGGCCAATTCGATAACTGGTTCTGGGAATTCCATTGACTCCAAGATCAATGGGTGGTCAACGGCCGTCAAAGAGTCACCAGTCGTCGTGTTCTTCAAACCAATGGCAGCGGCGATATCACCAGAGAAGACTTCTTCGATTTCAGTACGTGAAGTAGCGTGCATTTGGAGCAAACGTCCAACACGTTCACGTGAGTCAGAAGAAGTGTTTTGTACGTATGAACCGGCTTGCAATGAACCAGTATAAACACGCATAAACGTCAAACGACCAACGAATGGGTCCGTCATGATCTTAAAGGCCAAGGCAGCGAATGGCTTTGAGTCATCGGCAACCAAGTCAACTTCTTCATCCGTCTTAGGGTCTGTTGCGACGTAAGGACGAACTTCCAAAGGTGATGGCAAGTAATCAACAACGGCATCCAACATCATTTGAACACCCTTATCCTTGTAGGCAGAACCTGCAAGAACTGGGTAGAATTCCAATGCCAACGTTGCACGACGGATGGCCGCCTTCAATTCGTCAACAGAGATTTCTTCCCCTTCAAGGTACTTGTTCATCAAGTCTTCATCAACATCGGCAACCGCTTCAATCAACTTTTCGCGACGTTCTGAAACAATGTCCTTGTAATCATCAGGAATTGGCTTTGGTTCCCAAGTTGAACCAAGCTTATCCGTTGGGTAGAAAGCTTCCTGCGTGATCAAATCAATCACACCTTCAAAGTCGTCTTCGGCACCGATTGGCCATTGGATGGCTTCGGCGTTAACACGAAGACGTTCGTGCATTGATTCAACTGACATACCAAAGTCAGCACCCAACTTATCCATCTTGTTAACGAAGACGATACGTGGGACGTTATAAGTCGTGGCTTGGTGCCAAACAGTTTCAGTCTGTGGTTCAACACCAGCAGCACCATCCAAGACGGCTACGGCACCATCCAACACACGGAGGGCACGTTCAACTTCGATTGTGAAGTCCACGTGACCTGGGGTATCGATAATGTTAACACGGAATGGATCCTTTTCGTATTGGTCAAAGAATCCACGCCATACGGCCGTGGTAGCGGCTGACTGGATCGTGATTCCACGTTCCTTTTCCTGGTCCATGAAATCCATTTGTGAAGCACCATCGTGCGTTTCACCAATCTTGTGGATTTTACCAGTATAGTACAAGATACGCTCAGTCGTCGTCGTCTTACCAGCATCAATGTGGGCCATGATACCGATGTTACGAGTACGGTTAAGCGGATATTCACGCTTTGCCATTGTGATCTCCTAAATTTTTCGTTATTGCAATAAAAAGCGACCTAGATTCAGTTCGCTTTTTAAAAAGAATATTCCTTGCTAAGAAGCGAGGGCTAGCAAGCTAGTCACGCTAATCCTACCAACGGTAGTGAGCAAAGGCACGGTTGGCTTCCGCCATCTTGTGCGTGTCTTCGCGCTTCTTAACTGATGCACCGTTTTCATTTGCTGCATCCATGATTTCCTTGGCCAAACGTTCGTCCATTGTGTGTTCGTTACGCAAACGAGCGTAGTTAACCAACCAACGGAGTCCCAAAGTCGTACGACGGTCTGGGCGAACTTCGATTGGAACCTGGTAGTTCGAACCACCAACACGGCGGGCCTTAACTTCCAATACTGGCATGATGTTTTCCATGGCTTGTTCGAAAACTTCCAATGGATCGTTACCAGTTGCTTCCTTGATACGGTCGAAGGCATCGTACAAGATTGTTGATGCCGTTCCACGCTTACCATCGATCATCAACTTGTTGATCAAACGGGAAACCAGCTTTGAATTGTAAATTGGGTCAGGCAAAACTTCCTGACGCTTCGTATAACCTTTACGTGGCATAAGTTTTCCTCTCCTTTTTACTTCTTAGGAGCTTTCGTTCCATACTTAGAACGTGAGCTCATACGACCGTCAACACCGGCAGTATCCAGTGCACCACGGATAACGTGGTAACGAACACCAGGCAAATCCTTAACACGACCACCACGGATCAAAACAACCGAGTGTTCTTGCAAGTTGTGACCGATACCTGGGATGTATGCCGTCACTTCATACAGGTTTGACAAACGAACACGCGCGTACTTACGCAAAGCCGAGTTAGGCTTCTTTGGCGTCAACGTTCCAACACGAGTGGCAACCCCACGCTTTTGTGGTGCAGCATTCTTTGTTGCTTGCTTCTTCATTGAGTTGTAGCCGAAGTTCAAAGCGGGTGAGTTTGACTTAGTCGCTTGAGACTTACGTGACTTACGAACCAATTGGTTAATTGTAGGCATCCTACTATTCTCCTTCGTTTCATTTCACAGTTCCAGGTGTATCATTTTTGTTATTAAACAAAAGTGCTCCCGGAAGTCCTGCTTAGACTTGCCTTTACACCGCTCTTTGTCGCATTTTCAGCGACATCCGAGCTGAATGTCTTAAAAGCACGTTGAATATAATATCAGCTTTACGGCCAAAGTCAAGGACTTTTCCAGCGTTTTTTCGCTTTTTCAATCAAAAATTTTGGAAACATTCTGTCGGAATTTTTACCCCTACTTCGTATCATTTAGTATGACAATCCTTTTATTCCTTTTTATCGCATCGACCATCTGTTCCTTTCTACTCGCCCTCGCCGATCGGCTGACAGAAAAGCGGCCACTCTGGACCAAGCGTTCCTATTGTTTTGCTTGCGGTCACCAACTCTCGCCATTTGAGCTCATCCCCTTTTTCTCGGCACTCGCTAGCCGGCTGCGCTGCCGGCATTGTCAGCAGCCATTCGAAAAGCCCCTCCCCTTTTTCTTCTTCGAATTTCTCTGCCCCCTTCTTTTTACCCTTCTATTCCTTCGTTCGGATCCTTTCTCCTTAAACACCTTTCTTGGCTTTCTTCTTTTCTTCCTTGCCAGAGAAGATGCCCGACAGTATGGGGCCCATACGGATCTTTGCTGGCCCTTCGTTGGTTATCAAGTCCTAACGTACAACTGGTCGGCTTTTTCGATTGCCAACGGCCTCCTGCTGATCCTCGTTTCCTTTTTCATTCTCAGAAAACAGATGGGCGGAGGGGACTTGGCTGTGCTAATACTCGCTTTCTTCAGTTTTTCTGCTAAAGACTTCTTACTGGTCTTTTTTCTTGCTGCCAGTCTCGCCTTTTGCTTTGGTCTTGTCATTTCGAAACGAGCGCCCCTGCCTTTTTTACCTTTCCTGCTACTGGCCTGGCTGCTCATTCAACTTCTTCATACATAAAAAAGTCCTTGCGGTGTTTTTCCCGCAAGGACTTTTAGCTATCCAATTAAGCCTTCGTTGGCTCTTTTGACTTTTGAATCTTTAAGGTAATTTGACCCTTTGTTGCACCAATTGTCACCATATCAGCCGTTGTGATTTCACCGGAGAGCAACGCTTCTGACAAGCGGTCCTCAATTTCGGTTTGAATCAGGCGACGGACTGGTCGTGCACCGTACTCACGGTCATAACCATCCTTGGCAATTGCTTGAACAGCGGCCTTGGTAATCTTTATTTTCACGCCCTGCTCGGCAACCCGTTCCAAAAGGGACTTGGACAAGAGTCGGACAATCTGTTCAACCTCGTTTTCTTCCAGGGCGTCAAAGACCAGCACCTCGTCGATTCGATTGACGAACTCAGGACGGAAAGTCTCCTTGACCGTTTCCTTAATCTTTTTGGCAACGGCCGCGTTATTTTCCGCCTGATCAACCGAGCCAAAGCCAACGGTCTTTTCATCCCGCAGACGAGTGGCCCCCAGGTTCGAGGTCATGATAATGATGGTGTTTCGGAAGTTGACCCGGCGGCCTTTGGCATCCGTCAAGAAGCCGTCGTCGAAGACTTGAAGCATCAAATTGTAGATGTCCTTATTCGCCTTCTCCAACTCATCGAGCAAAATGATGGAGTAGGGGTGCTTGCGCACTTGCTCTGTTAATTGACCACCTTGGTCATAACCAACATAGCCCGGAGCAGATCCGATCAAACGTGAAGCAGAATACTGTTCTTGGTATTCCGACATATCAATTCGAATCATGTTTTCTTCGGAGCCAAAGACTAATTCAGCCAAGGCCTTTGCCAGCTCTGTTTTACCGACACCCGTTGGTCCAAGGAAGAGGAAAGTCCCCATTGGCCGCTTGGGATCGGCTAAGCCAGAACGTGAGCGACGAATGGCTCGCGAAACGGCAGAAACCGCTTCTCTTTGACCAATGACTCGCTTTCCCAACTCCTTCTCCAGGTTGATTAACTGATCGGTTTCACTTTCGTGAACCTGGGTCAACGGCACACCTGTTTGTTCGGAAATAACGGCAGCAATATCGTCTTCCGTGACAGCCATGCTGTACTCTTTTTGCTTCGACTGCTTCTTTTCAGCCCGGCTCACCGCCTGGTCAATCTTTTGACGCAAAGCGATTTCTTGCAAACGAAGGTCGGCGGCCAATTCAAAGTCCATGTCTGCGATGGCACTTTCTTTGTCGTTGACAATTTTAGCCAAAGCGGCCCGTTCCTTATGCAATGGTGTTTGCCGGTCAACCGCGTCGATTTGGACTTTGGCGGCGGCCTCATCCATTAAGTCGATGGCCTTGTCTGGCAAAAAGCGATCCGTAATGTAGCGGGCCGAAAGTTTCACAGCGGCCTCAATGGCTGCATCCGAAATGTTGACCCGGTGATAGTTGGCAAACTTTGGCCGGATGCCCTTCAAAATGGCGACTGCCTCCTCCGTCGAAGGCTCGTTGACCGTGACTTTTGCAAAACGGCGTTCAAGCGCCGCATCCGATTCAATCGACTGCTGATATTCGTCAAAAGTCGTGGCACCCAACAACTGCAATTCACCACGCGCCAGGGCCGGCTTGAGAATGTTGGCCGCGTCGATTGCGCCCTCAGCACCACCGGCACCAACCAAGGTGTGCAGTTCGTCAACAAAGAGAATCACCTGCCCATCTTGTTCGATTTCGTCGATGATTTGCTTCAACCGTGCTTCGAACTCACCACGATACTTCGTTCCAGCCACCAGTGAACCCATGTCCAAAACCATCAGGCGCTTGTGTTTCAGATTATCAGGCACTTGTCCCTTGATAATCCGCTGGGCCAAGCCTTCGGCAATGGCCGTTTTTCCAACACCGGGTTCTCCGACCAACACCGGGTTATTCTTTGTCCGCCGGGACAAAATCTGAACGACACGTCGAACTTCGTGATCACGCCCCACAACCGGATCCAGCTGTTCGCTTCGAGCCACCTGCGTTAAGTCACGGCCCAACTTATCAAGCGTTGGCGTGCCTTCGAGCGGCTTTTGGCTAGGCTTTCCCTTCTTCATTTGCTTACGCAAATCCGAAATGCCCAAGCGACGCAAGATCGCCTTTTGCAAGTCCATCAAATTGACGTCCAGCGCCAAGAGGACCCGCGCCGCCAGGATGCTTTGATCCTGAATAAGAGCCAAGAGGAGCAGTTCCGTTCCAATTTCGCCTTGATTCAACGTTTCGCTTTGTTCCTTGGCCCAGTTCAACACCGTGCCAGCCTTGGGTGAATAGGGGAGATACATCTCCTGATCAAAGGCCTGTTCGATTCCAAAGCCCGTGTAGTGTTCAATTTCTTCTTGCACGTCCTTTGGCCCAACAGAAAATTCGGCTAAAATTTTACCCGCAACGCCCTGCTTTTCCATGGCCAAGGCCAGGAGCAGGTGCTCTGTTCCAACCGCTAAGTGACGGAAGTACTTGGCTTGGTCCTGGGCAATTGCCAGGGCAGTCTTTGCTGAATTTGTATACTGATTCGCCATATCTGCTCCTTTTTTTATTCCATTCGTTTCTTTGATTGGCTTCTATTATAACGCAGTCGTATGTCTTCATAAAGCGCAGTCTCGATCACAGAATCCTTGGTAACAAAAAAAGCAGGCTTACCTGCTTTTTTCTTAATCGGGATTTTTCAAAGATAACTGCCATTGAAGATAGGCGTTAATGAAGGGATCCAAGTTACCATCCAAGACATCTTGCGGCTGATTTGTTTCATAGTTCGTCCGGTGGTCTTTAACCATTTGGTAAGGGTGCAAAACGTAAGAACGGATCTGAGAACCCCAGCCGTTTTCCTTCTTTTCCCCTGCCAAGGCAGCTCGTTCCGCTTCCTTATTTTCCAGCTCCATTTGGTACAACTTCGCCTTCAAAAGTCGCATCGCGTAATCACGGTTGCCATACTGCGTCCGTTCCACCGTTGATGAGACAACAATGCCCGTTGGTTCGTGGGTCAAGCGAACACCGGTCGAAACCTTGTTCACGTTCTGACCCCCGGCACCACCCGAACGGAAGACATCCATCTTAATGTCATCATCTCGAACTTCGACTTCAATGGAATCATCCAACTCCGGCATGACATCAACCGACACGAAGGAGGTGTGACGGCGACCGGCTGAATCAAAGGGTGAAATCCGGACGAAACGGTGCACGCCTTTTTCAGAACGTAAGAAGCCGTAAGCATTGTGCCCCGTCACCTTAATGGTGGCAGAATCGATGCCGGCTTCATCCCCCGCGTTGTAGTTCAAAACATCGACTTTAAAGTCGTGGGCCTGTGCCCAACGGGTGTACATCCGGTAGAGCTTTTCACCCCAATCGGTTGATTCCGTGCCACCAGATCCCGGATGAATTTCCAAAATGGCGTTGTTGGCATCGTATTCACCCGTCAGCAACTGCTCTAAGTTATACGCCGTCACGGCTTCCTGGGTCTTTTCGACAAGATTACCCAACTCTTCGGCAGAGTCGGCATCGTCAGGATCCTCGGCGACGATTTCAATCAACATCTCGATTTCATCGGCCGCTTCACCCAGCGCCAAAAACGAATCCCGCCGCTTCTTCAACACGTTGGTTTCATCAATCACGCCTTGGGCCTTTTGCTGATCGTCCCAAAAGCCCGGTTCTGTCATTTGGTTTTCAAAGTCGGCAATTTCTTCCGTCAATGCATCCAAATCTAATGTTTTTTCAAAGCCCGCCACTTCTTCTCGAATGCCGGCTAAGGCCTGTTTGGCTGCCACTACTTCCATGGCGATCCTCCCATAAGAAAAGCGAACTCATCGTTCGCTTTGTGCTTAGGCTGACATGTTGGTGCGAATCTCGGCCTTCATGAAAGTCCGAGTGGCATCATATTCGATGTCAGCAATCATTTTGTTAAAGTTTGCAAAGGCTTCGTTTTGATACTCAACCAATGGGTTCAGCTGTCCGTAACCACGGAGGCCAACACCCTGTCGCAAGCGATCAAGCGCATCAATGTGATCAGTCCAGTGTTGATCAACCGAACGCAAGATGACCACGCGTTCAAAGGCCAGCAACTGACCTTCATCAGGTAAGTCCTGCTTTTTTTCCTCAAGGTTTTCTTGGGCAAGCGAGTAGAGCTTATCCTTGATTTCGTCACGTGTTAAGTTCTGCAAGCGAACGGCACCGTGCTTAGGTGACGTTAAGGATGACTCGATAAAGTCGTTGATGGCATCCAAATGCCAGTCTTTTGAATCCTTTTCTTCGGTTTGCGCATCAACAACACGGTCGATGGTCCGCTTAACCATTGGCATCAATACCTGATCCAAGGACTTGGTTTCATCCAAGACTTGGTCACGTTCCTTATAAATCAATTCACGCTGCTCACGAACCACATCATCATACTGCAAGACGTTCTTACGCGTATCATAGTTGTTACCTTCCACACGCTTTTGTGCGGATTCAACAGAACGCGTAATCCAACGGTGAGTAATGACCGTTTCATCATCGTCCATGTTCATGCGCTGCAAGAGTGCTCGGACTTTTTCAGCACCGAAACGAATCATCAAGTCATCTTGCAAAGACAAGTAGAACTGTGAGAACCCGTGGTCCCCTTGACGACCAGCACGACCACGTAGCTGGTTATCAATACGACGTGATTCGTGTCGTTCCGTTGCAATCACGGCAAGACCACCCAAGTCGTCGATTCCAGGGCCCAATTTAATATCGGTTCCACGACCAGCCATGTTTGTGGCAACGGTCACGGCACCCTTTTGTCCAGCATTGGCAATAATTTCGGCTTCACGCTCGTTGTTTTTGGCGTTCAACACGTTGTGTGGAATATTGTGTGCCGTCAATAATTTATCAACCAATTCGGAAGATTCGACGGAACCCGTTCCCAATAGGACGGGTTGTCCCTTCTTGTGCAGTTCAGCCACTCGGTTGACCACCGCGTTGTACTTTGACTTAAGGGAAGGATACAACAAGTCAGGCATATCGATTCGTTGAACCGGACGGTTCGTCGGAATCTCGATGACTTCCATGTTGTAAATTTCAAGTAACTCTTCTTCTTCAGTCTTCGCCGTACCCGTCATACCAGAAATCTTCTTGTACATACGGAAGAGGTTTTGGTAAGTAATTTGGGCCATCGACTTGTTTTCTTCTTTGATCTCGACGCCTTCTTTGGCTTCGATGGCTTGGTGCAAGCCATCTGACAAACGAGTCCCTTCCGAAATACGACCAGTTGACTGGTCAATCAACTTGACCTCGCCTTCTTGGACCACGTAGTCCTTATCACGCAAGTAGTTGAAGTTGGCACGCAAGGCCTGATCGATGTGGTGCGTCAAGGCCGTGTTGTCACTGCCGTAAATGTTATCCAAGTTAAAGAAGATTTCCGCGCTCTTGATTCCCTCAGGCGTCAAGGAAGTGTTCTTTGATTCCTCGTCGACCTTGTAATCCTCATCACGGGTCAACGTCTTCACGAAACGGTCCACCCGTTGGTAAAGTGGTGAAATACCGGAACCTGGTCCTGAGATAATCAATGGCGTACGGGCCGTATCAATCAAAATGGAATCCGCTTCATCAATTAGGGCATAATTCAAGCCACGCTGCATCACGCGGTCTTCGGCCCGGTTGACCATGTTGTCACGAAGGTAGTCAAAACCAATGTTGAAGTTGGTTGAATAGGTGATGTCGGCATCATAAGCTTCACGCTTCTTGTCTGGTGAATCATCACCAACGTTGATTCCAACCGAAAGGCCCAACCAGTTGTAAAGCTGGCCCATTTGTTCGGCATCACGCTTTGACAGGTAATCGTTAACCGTCACAACGTGAACACCGTTTCCGGCCAAGGCGTTCAAGTAAACCGCCATGGTAGCCGTCAAAGTCTTTCCTTCACCCGTCTTCATTTCGGCAATGTTTCCACCGTGAAGCACGATGGCCCCCATCACCTGAACGTGGTAAGGATACAAACCAAGCACACGCTTGGCCCCTTCTCGAGCGACGGCAAAAGCTTCAGGCAACAACTCGTCCAATACTTTGGCGGTCGCCTTTTGCTTGGCCTTGTCATCTTTAACACCAGCCAAGGCTTTTTGAATTTGAATTTGAAAATCCTGGGTCTTCTTTTGCAAGGCCTCATCGGACATGGCAGCCATCGTTTCGGCGTAGGCCTCAACCTGGTTTGCTACCTTGTCAATCTTCTTTAATTTGTGCTTGGAGTTATCCAGCACCTTACGAATTGGATTTGCCATCGAATGTTCGGTATCTAGTTGCCCAGATACGCCCCTTTCATAAAAGTCATACTTAATCTGAAATATTTTAGAAACTAAGCTTTATTATAGCAAAAAAAGCCCGAAAAGGACAGAAGGCAGAGCCTTCATTTTCGCGCTTTTTCTCCCTTTTAATGGTGTGGCGTTTTGTTCAACTTTTCTTGTCCACCCATGTATGGGCGCAGTACTTCTGGCACTGTTACTGAACCATCTTCGTTTTGGTAATTTTCCAAGATGGCAGCAACCGTCCGACCAACGGCCAAACCAGATCCGTTCAACGTGTGCACTAATTCTAACTTACCATCTTCGTTACGGAAAGTAATGTGCATTCGACGGGCTTGGAAATCCCGGGTATTCGATACCGAAGAAATTTCACGGTAAGCGTCTTGTGCCGGAATCCAAACTTCAACGTCGTGAGTCTTGGCTGCTGAGAAGCCCATGTCCCCCGTTGACAAGGTAATGACATGATAAGGCAAGCCCAACTTCTGCAAGATGTTTTCCGCGTTGTTAGTCATGATTTCTAATTGCTTGTCTGAATCGTCTGGCTTTGCAAACTTCACCATTTCGACTTTGTTAAATTGATGCAGACGAATGAGGCCACGAGTATCACGACCAGCAGCACCCGCTTCCTTTCGGAAAGAAGGTGACAAAGCCGTAAAGGAAATTGGCAAATCTTCAGCTGGCAACGTTTCACCTGAGTAGTAATTTGTCAGCGGTACTTCCGCCGTCGGAATGTAAGTTTGATCCAAATCCTGTACTCGGTAGGCATCATCTTTAAACTTTGGATACTGCCCGGTTCCATACATTGCCGAATCGTTGACAACAATCGGCGTAATCATCTCCGTATAGCCTTCCTTACGGTGCTCATCCAACATGAAGTTGTAAACCGCACGCTCCAAACGAGCGCCATCACCAACGTAGTAGAGGAAGCGGGCACCAGAGACTTTGGCGCCTCGTTCGAAGTCCAAAATGCCAAGGTCTTCACCAATTTCGTAGTGGGGCTTCAACCAAGCCGGTGCCTTCGTCAACGCTTCCGGACGGCCTTGATAATCAGCTGGCGCCCACTTGCGAACTTCAACGTTACTATCTTCATCGGGACCAACTGGTACGTCACTTTCCGCAATGTTTGGTAAGTGGGCCGCCGCTTCATGAACTGCTGCATCAAGATCAGCCAGCTGTTGGTCCATCTCCTTGATTTTCTTGGCAACGGCCTGCATTTCAGCAATCGCTTCGGAGGCGTCCTCTTTTTGACGCTTAGCAAAGGCAATCTTATCCGACGCCTCGTTGCGCTTGGCCTTCATTTCTTCGACTTTGGCAATGAGGGCACGCCGTGCTTCATCCTTTTCTAAAAGTCCTGCCAAGACGCCTTCTGCCACGCCGCGGTCGGCAAGCTTCTTTGCCGCTTCTTCTTTGTTCTTACGTAAGTATTTTAAATCAAGCATTGCTCTCTTCTCCTTTGATATAAAAAGCGCCTCTTCATCCGACAAAAGTCAGGGACGAAAGAGACGCAATCCGTGGTACCACCCAGTTTCTGCACAATGATGTACAGCACTCATTACCTGATAACGGTGGAAACCGAGCATCATTACCTGCTAAACGTGACTCATTGGAGTTTCGATCTGGCAGCTTCCAACAACCGCTACCTTTCTGTTTTCGACCTACTTATGATGAGCTCTTCCCTTATTGTATGCTAGAAGGCCGACTTTGACAAGAAGTATTTTGAAAAAAGGGCACAAAAAAAGCCGACCGAAGTCGACTGATCAATGGGCCATCCTGGATTCGAACC
>NZ_JAAMFL010000005.1 GCF_018437265.1 Fructobacillus parabroussonetiae
TTCATACCTATGAATCGAACCTAGTGATGTAAAAAAAGTGTCTAACTTATTGACATACGAGCAGAAAGCCAAGACGAAGGGACTGACCATTATTCAAAACGTGGCTGAACCGAGTCGCCAGGCAGACTACGAAGCGGCAACCGTTCTTGAACGAACACAGGCCAAGCAGGCGATCGAACAAGCACGTTCGACAAAGGAAAAGGACTTTTCTGCTATTGAACACGTGGATGCTGATTCATTGTCCCAGCAGTTGACGACTTTACAAGCCTTGGCTGATGAAGCAAATCGCGAAATCGATGGGGCTCAAACAAAGGGCGAATTACAAACGGCATTGAAGCACGGACTCGCCATGCTTGATACAGTGGCTAAGCCGGAATTAGCCTTGGCTTACCAAGAAGTGAACGCCATTTCTCGTCAAAACGCCTACGATGCCATTAATGCTTCCTCGAAAACGAAAGCCGTTTCGATGGCAAAGGTTCCTCACGTCGATTCGCAATCATTAGCTGATCAACAAGCACTATTAGTCGCCATCGTGAATGAAACGAACGAGCGTATTGATCAATCCAATAATATGGCAGCGCTTCGCGATATCTTAACCAAGGGACTTGCCGCCGTTGATAGCCTAGCTGATCCCGTTAAAGAGGCGGCCTACCGCCGGCCAGCAGTGGCTGATCAAGAAGCCGCTAAAAAGAGTTTGGCTGATGCGGTACCTGATAAGAAGAAGGCCTTTGCGGGGATCGACGGCGTTGATCCGAATGGCTTAGACCAGTCCGATAAGGACTTGGATAAGGCCTTGGAGGACGCTTTGAAGGTCATTTTGGAGGCAAAGACTGCCGCTGATCTTGAAAAGTCCTTCCGTGATGGTTTGAAGAAAATTAATCAAGTACCGGAACCCGCCGTCATTGAAGCAAAGCAGGAGGCAAGCGCTGCGGACCATCAGCGTGCAGACGACAAGGTTCGACATGTGATTTCGGAAAAGCAGGATGACTTTGCAAAGATTGACCATGTTGACGAACAATCCCTGGAACACCAAGAAAAGGCTTTGGACAGCCTGTTGAAAAAGACCTTAGCTGGGCTAGGTCAGGCGGTCACGAAGGAAGATTTGGCCAAGGCCTTGCAAGAAGCGTTGGATGCCATTCAGTCCGTCGCAGCGCCAAAGCTTGAAAAAGGCTACCGTCCTGCCAGTGATGAAGACCGTGACAACGCCCGTATTGCGCTCGAAACGGCTAGTCGAGAAAAGCAGGATGCGATGGCGACAATTGACCACGTTGACCAGCAATCATTAGCGGATCAGCGGCGGGTCCTCGATCAATTGCTCGCTGATTTGTTGTCAAAATTGGCTGAAGCTACGCTACAAAAGGATGTTCAAAGCATTTTAAACGATGGTCGTGATGCCATTCATGATGTTGCTAACCCAACGGTTGAAAACGCTTATCAGTCAGCAAATGAGGCGAAGAAGCAGTCTGCCATCGATACCTTACGTCAGGCAATTGACGCCAAGAAAAAGACTTTTGAAACAATCGAGCACGTTGATCAGGCGAGCTTGAACAAGCAAGAGAATTTCTTGAATACATTACTTGCTGAAGGCCAGTCGGCCATTGAAAAAGCGCAAGAAAATGGTGAAGTTGATCAAGTGATTCAAAACATCCTATCTGTCATTGCAAAAGTCGCCCGTCCAACGCTTGAAGCTGACTATCAACCAGCGTCAACCCTCATGAAAGACCTTGCTAAAAAGGCGCTTTCGGCCGAGGCCAAAGCGCAAGAGGAACATTTTAAGGGGATCGCCCATGTGAACCAAGAAGAGTTGACGCAGCAGTTGACTAAGTTAACCAACACGTTGGCCGACCAAGTTCAGGCGGTCGAAACGGCGACAACGCGCGGTCAGGTTAAGCAGGCCGTTCAAGAAGGCTTAGTTGCCATTGATGCCATCGACGAGCCAGGGGTCGAAGTGGATTACCAAGCCGTGACGGATCGTGATCGTCAGAAGGCACATGAATTAGTTAACCGTGCACATGATCATAAGACAAAGGACTTTGCTGGCATCGACCATGTCGACTCAGATAGTTTAGAAGCCCAAGAGGCATTGCTCGATAAGGCGGCCGAGGCTGCGAACCGTGCGATCGATGCCGCGACGATTCAAAGTGAATTAAAGCAAGCAACGGATGATGCTTTAAAGAACCTTGCGGCGGTGGCAGCACCAGAGGTCAGCCCTGCTTACCAGCCAGTTGCACCAGATTCGGTCGCGACGGCTAAAGAAGCCCTTGACCAAGCAGCTGAAGCCAAGAAAAAGGCCTTTGACAGTATTGATGACCTTGATCCGCAATCGAAAAAGCGTCAATTCGATGCGCTTGATAAGGCCGTTGAAAAGGGTAAGAAAGCCATTGATGCGGCGACAAACCGTGGTGAAATGGCGAAGGCCTTCCATGACGCCTTAGCTGCTGTTGATGATGTCGCAACGCCAGATTTACAGGAAGAAAAGCAGGCGGCAAATGACCAGGATCGACAAAAGGCCAAGCAGAAGTTAGCCCAACAGGCAGAAACAAGGAAACAAGTCTTTGCTGCGATTGAACACGTCGATCCGACTAGTTTACAAAATCAACAGGGACTTGTTGACCAAGCACTTGTTAAGGGACAAAACGCCATTGATCAAGCCCAGACAAAGGGTGAAGTCGAAAAGGCCTTACAACTTTCTCTGAATAAGCTAAATCAAATTAGTTCACCGAGCCTTGAATCAGCTTACCAAAAGGCTGATCAGGCCTAAAAGAATCGAGCCATTGCCTTGGTTTACCAAGCGGTGGATCAACGTTTGAAAGACTTCTCGGCGATTGAGCATGTTGATGAAGCCAGCCTGAATCAAGCAAAGGAATGGCTTTCAAAAGCTGAAAACACAAGTGTTACGGCCATTCAAGACGCGAATACGCGGGGTGCTGTCGATCTGGCCGTGAGCCAAGGGATCGCTGGCATTAACGCAGTGAAGGCACCGATGATTCAGCGAGCGTTCCGACCAGCCAGTTTGGCTGATCGACAGGAAGCATTTGCCGTTATCGAACAGGCAGCCCAAGCAAAGAACGAGCAATTTGAAAAGATTGCCTTTGTTGATGGAAATGCCTTAAAGTTAGCCGAAGCAGAAGTGAAGCAAATTGTGGATCAGGCTCGTCAGGGAATTGACCAGTCAGTAACCAAGGGAGAGCTCGACCGGGTTCTTTCAACAGCCGTTGATCAAATTAGTCAAGTGACCGATCCGACTTTGGATGCGGACCATGCACCAGCTAGTCCAGTTCAAAAGGCAATTTATCAGCAACTCTTACAGGATCAGGCAAAGCAAAAAACCGACCGCTTTGATCAAATGGAAAACGTGATGGTTCGTAGTTTGAATCAGCAAAAGGGACTTGTGCAAAAGGCCTTGACGCAGGGGTTGAAGCAACTTGATCAGGCAAGCAATGGCGCTGATTTAACCGCTATTTATTCCGAAACTGCTAAGGCCATTGAACAAGTCGCAGATCCAACATTAAAGCTTGCTTTCCGTGCACCGACTGATGAAGACTTGCGTCAAACCAAGTCTTCGCTCTATCGCGAAGGTGAGAAGCGAAAGTTGGCTTTTGACCGTGTCCAACGTGTTCAGCCTGATAGTTTGGCTAAACAAAAGGCGGCCGTTGATGCCCTGGTTTCAGAACGTAGCGCTGCATTCGATCAGATGACGACAAGGCAGGAACTGAGTCGCGCATTCCAAGCGGCAATTAAAGCCGTTCGTGCTGTGCCGTTGCCTGCTGTTTTGCCGGAGGATCTGACACCGACTGCTCAGGAACGTCAACAGGCGGTGGCAACGCTTCAAAAGGCATCGGATGATCGACAAGCGGCTTTTGAAAAGATTGTTCATGTCGATCCAGTTGAACTGACTTTAGTTAAGCAAATTCTTGTCTCGACTTTGGATGATGCACTGGATAAGTTGACGGAAGCGGCGACGAAACAAGAGCTCCAAAGGGCGTTAAGTGATGGGTTATCCGCAATTAACGGGGTTGAAAAGCCCGACCTATTGAAGGATTACCAGGCATTAACCGCACACGCCAAGCGATTGGCAGTGCAGGGCTTAACAAACTTGGCTGCTCAAAAGAAGCTGGGCTTTGAAACGATGGACGGTGTTGCACCGAAGTCCTTGAACCAGCAAAAGCAGCAGGTGAACACAGCCCTGCAGCACGCGACAACAAGTATCGGTTCGTTGAATCTGCAGCGCGAATTGTTGCCCGCTGTGGCCGTTGGTCAAGAAGAAATCAAAGCCGTGGCCGAACCAGACTTGTTGCGTGCCTACCAGGCGCCAAGTGACGAGGATCGTCAAGAGGCGCAGGCGCGATTGGATGCCACTGCAGGTGAGAAAAAGAAGAACTTTGATGACCTTGTTGGGGCGAAGGCAGAATCGGTGCTTAGTCAAAAGGCTGCGGTTGATCGTTTGTTGACGGATTACCAAAAGAAATTGTCTGAAGCACAAACGATTACGAGTCTCGAAACGACTTTGGCAGAGGGACAGGATAAGATTCACCATGTGGAAAACCCTGTTTTGGATCGTGATTATCGACCAGTCACGGCAGAAGACGGGCAGGCAGCTAAAAAGGAGCTAGAAGAAGCCGCCAAGAGTCGGGCAAGTGAAATGGCTGGCGTTGAACAGGTTGATCCAGAAAGCTTGGTCGAACAACAAAACAAGCTGGAACAACTGCTCGCAACTTATGAGCCAACCATTGAAATGGCAAAGACGTTGGGCGAGCTGACTCGTACCAAGAACATTGTCCTAGCGATGCTTTTAACTGTGAAGGATCCAAGAACACAGTCAGCAGCCGGTCAATCGGCCGACCAGCCGGCTAGTCAAGCCGATGATGAAATGGATGATGCAGGTCTTGATGATCGTGATGACGATGCCCCCGATGCGCTAGCGGACGATCCGAATGACGAAACGCCAGCAGCGGCAGCAAGCGATTCGTCAGGTGGAAAGCAGGCTGATGCAACAAAGAATGGTAAAGCGGATGCCGTTCCTGTCCACACAATGGATTCAGACAACGCCAATCCATCATTTGTTGCCGAAGGTCAGCCTGAATCTGATGCAACGACAAAGACCGTTTCCAATCATGAACAGGTGAGTGGATCAGTTGAGGCCGATCCTGCGGCTGCGCATAAGGAATCAAGTGGAAAGAAGGCAGACGAACAGGTTGAACCTGCAACGGCTCAAGTGATGGAAACCGTGAAGACGAGTTCGTTGACCATTCTTGGTATGACTTTGCTTTCTTCATTAGCCTTTGTGAAAACAAGACGACCAAAGAAGTAAAAAGAAAACAAGCATTGGAAAGTGTTGTTTTAGAACCTATTCCGTGAAAACGGTCTAGGTTCTTTTTTGATGTCCTTTTAGGGCGCAGACAGACGTATCGATACATGATGAAAAGTTCTGTTTAATAACGGTGGTACATTCTGATTTCAAGTGCTATAATTGCCTTTTGATGAATGAGAGGAAAGGAGCCGCGCACTGTGCAACAGTCGGTGCGCAACGAAATAATATGCCAGCAGTATACATGCGGCGGGCCAAGGCTCGCGACATTGATGAAATTGTCGAAATTTTACAAACGGCCAAGGGTTTCTTGAAGGAACAAGGCCTCGACCAGTGGCAGGGAGACTATCCAAATGCCAATACGATTCAACAGGACTTGGATAAGCACCAAGCCTTTGTTTTGATGGTTGGTGATCAAGTGGCCGGCTATGCCGCCGCTTTTGAGGGCGAAGATCCGCTTTATACAGCACTTGAAGATGGAACTTGGCTGAAGGAAGGACATGACTACGCTTCTTTGCATCGTGTGGCGATGTCTGATAAGTTCCGTGGCCAACGATTGACGCCCCGTTTTATCACGGCTTTGATTTCATACTTTTACGCTCAGGGTGCTCGTGATTTCCGAATCGATACGCACCCAGGCAATCTGCCAATGCAAAAAGTCATTGCCAACAACGGCTTTGAACAACGTGGTACGGTGCATATGCAAGAAGCACCACATATTTCAACGGCTCGTTGGGCTTATCAATTGCTCATTGAAGATGAAGATTAATAAAAGCTCTTTTGGATGATTCCAAAAGAGCTTTTTCTTTAGTGATTTAAAACCTGCCAGGCGAGCTGGTGGGGCCCCTTGTTGTCGCCGTCTTTGACCCAGACGAAAAAAGTCAGCTCGGGGTTTGGCAGAAGCGAGAAAATTGCGTCGACTGCTTCTTGATAGTGCTTGGCGTAGCGTTTCTGAAGGGAAGCAATGAGCAGTTTCGAATCGGATTGGATCTCGATCAGTTGGCCCTTTTCCAATTGACCTTGAACCTGCTGAAGGCCCCAGATCAAAGCCTTGAATTCCGCTTCATGATTATCCTGGCAGTTTGGGAGCTGTCCTTTAATGGGTTGTTGCTGGCCATCTTTTACAAAGACGATGCCGGCCGATGTTTCCTTTGTCTCTTGACGAAAGGCGGCGTCCGTTTGAATTTGAATCATGGCTTCTCCTTGATTTAACAGTCTAACCATAACAGAACTGGGTGGAAAATGGTAAAATAAGAGAAGTTAATTCTGCTGAAAGGACGATTGTCATGAAAACCAAAGTTTATTATCAACCGGTTTCGGATTGGTCAAAAATCGCCTTGTTACTCTCACTCTGTTTCCTGCTCGTCAGCCCCATTTGGGCCTCGGAGCTGTTTTATAGTGTTGATGGTTATTGGCTAGGCTACAGCCTTGTCGCTTTGGCTTGGTTAATCACCTTGTTTTTGACCCGTTATGCTGTCATTGATGACAATCAAATCACCTTACACCAATTGCGTTTAGGCAAAGTCAAGGTTCTGTCAATTGACAAGAATGGGCAAAACCTGCGCTTTGATAAGCACAGTCTCACAATTCAAGTTGCCAATCAGCAGGACGTCCGCCTTTGCCTAACGAAAAAGGCAATCCGACAGTTAAAGGAACAATTCAATGGCGAAAACCATTCAAATCACAATTAAAGAAGGTGGCAAGCGCCTCGATGCCGCCTTGGCGGCGGCCGGACTGGAACAGTCCCGGTCGACTTTGGCCGCTTGGATTAAAGAGGGGCAAGTGCTCGTTAATGGCCAGCCTGTTAAAAGCTCCTACAAGGCCAAAGTCGCTGATCAAGTCAGCATCACGGTGCCTGAAACGAAAGAGACAAGCATTGAGCCAGAAGACATTCCCCTAGACATCGTCTACGAAGACGATGATTTACTCATCGTCAACAAGCCACAGGGGATGGTTGTTCACCCCGCGGCAGGACATACTTCGGGGACGTTAGTGAACGCGCTCTTGCACCATGCACCGCTGTCGACGATTAACGGGGAGTTTCGCCCTGGCATTGTTCACCGGATTGACCGGGATACCTCGGGGCTTTTAATGGTTGCTAAAAACGACCAGGCCCACCACGCCCTTGCCGATGAACTGAAGGCGCATAAGACGGAGCGCTATTATTACGCTTTGGTAAAGGGGAGCTTTTCAGAAGACGAGGGGACGGTTGATGCACCAATTGGTCGCCATCCCAAGGATCGAAAAAAGCAGGCCATTGTTCCGGGTGGGCGCGATGCCGTGACCCATTTTAAAGTGTTGGAACGTTTTGATGGCTATACACTCTTACGCTTGGCTTTGGAAACGGGGCGGACCCACCAAATTCGTGTGCACATGCAATACATTGGTCATCCGGTCGTGGGTGATCCAACCTATGGCCACCAGCAACAAGTCGCCGGTATCTCATTGAAGGGCCAGCTACTACATGCCAAAACGCTCGTGCTGACACAGCCGAAAACAAAGGAAACGCTGACTTTTGACTCGGCACTTCCTGCGACTTTTGAAAAGGTGTTAAAGGCCTTAAGAACAGAAAGCAAGCAATAAGCAAGGACTCGAAAGGAAAGAACATGGTTAATAAAATTGTTTTAGATCAAGCCTCCATGCAACGTGCCCTGACGCGGATTACTTATGAAATTTTGGAACACAACAAGGGTGGTCAAAACTTGATTCTGGTTGGCGTGAAGACGCGTGGCGAGTACCTGGCCCACCGAATCGCTGATCGTTTGGAACAATTGGAGGGTGTGCAGATTCCAGTGATGGCCATTGATATTTCGGATTATCGTGATGACCGCTTGAACCAGCACAGCAAACTTGGCTTGGACGAAGAAGACCGCGTGAACATTATTGATAAAAACATTGTCTTGGTTGACGATGTCTTGTTTACTGGTCGGACGACGCGTGCTGCTTTGGATGCGTTGATTCAGATTGGCCGTCCAAAGACGATTTCGCTGGCTGTCTTGATTGACCGTGGACACCGCGAATTGCCAATTCGCGCTGACTTTGTTGGTAAGAACATTCCAACGGCTCAAAACGAAAAGATTCAAGTGAAGGTAAAAGAAATCGACGAAGTCGATCAAGTTGAAATTGTTCACTAGGATTTGAACGACGCAGACCTTGTTTGATAGAGGGGACCCTGATGGAACGGCATTTGATTTTAGAGGACGGCACCGTCTTTTCCGGCCAAGGATTTGGCGCACCTGCCACAACCTTTGGTGAAATCATTTTTGATACAGCGACCTCCGGCTACCAGGAGACCATCACGAATCCGATTTACGACGGACAGATGATTGTTTTTGCGATGCCCGTAGTCGGCGCCGATGGTATTCATGCGGAGGCTTACGAGTCCATTCAGCCCAAAATTCGGGGGATGATTGTCCACGATTTGGCGGAGGTTTCCACGAACCGTCAGCGGCGGATGAACCTCGACCGATTTTTACGCCAGCACAACGTGCCCGGCATTTATCAAGTTGATACGCGAAAGCTCATTCGTCATTTGCGCGAAACGGGTTCTCAAAAGGCAACCATTGTCGACGTGGTTGATGACCATGCCCGTGATCAATTACAAGCAACGGTTTTGACGAATAAGCAGGTTCAGAATACGGCGACGAACAAGGCCTATGCCAACCCGGGACGTGGCTTTCACATTGTGGTCATCGACTTTGGGCTAAAGAACGGGATTTTACGTGTTTTGGGCGATTACGATGCGAACGTGACGGTGCTGCCTTACACGACTTCGGTTGATGAGGTGTTGACCCTGGATCCGGATGGCATTATTTTCTCAACGGGTCCAGGTAACCCTGAGGATTTGCCAGAATCCGTGTTGACCCTGATTCGTGTTTTGCAATCCAAGGTTCCACTACTCGGAATTGGGCTGGGGCACGAACTATTCGCTTTAGCCAATAACTCGGCCTTGACCGTGCTGCCGGCTGAATACCACGGGATGAACCATCCGATTCAAGAAATTATTTCGCAAGAAATTCTTTACGCTCGACAAGGTCGTGGCTACGTGGTCGACCCAGAGGAATTGGATACGAAGAAGCTCTTCGTGACACACCGAGACCTTGTTGACCATTCCATACAAGGGTTGCGTCACCGGGATTATCCAGCCTTCTCGGTTCAGTTTTTCCCGGATGGGGCACCAGGCCCTCTAGAAGCGAAGCGCGTTTTTGCGGACTTTTTCGAAACGGTAATCGACTATGTACAAAAGAACAACTGATGAAAATTTAAAGCGGATTCTTTTTCTTGGCTCTGGCGAAACGGACTTTGGTCTCCAGGGAGAAAACGATGCCGCCGTCTACCAGGTGCTGCCGATTTTAAAGTCGCAGGGCTACGCCCTCTTTTTGGTCGATGATAATCCATACTCATTGGCCTTAGAGTCAGCGGATGCCGAAACCATTGTGGCGACACTAACGGTGCAAAACATCAAGGCGATTATCAAGGAAAAGCAGATCGATGCGGTTTTTCCTGGCTTTGCTGGCGTTCGAGGCTTACGTCTCTGGCACCAGATTATTTCGGAATGGCGGGAAGAGGATGGGCCGCGACCCGTTGGCTTGGGAATGCCCGATTCGACGGTTTCTTTGCTAAACCATTCGACGGCCCTCTTTGAGCGTCTGGAAACGGCTGGTTTGGCCATGCCGCAGGCGACGATTGTTCGTAGCCAGGCAGAGGCCAATGAGCTCTTACGCGATTTGGAACTGCCACTCTTAGTGCGGGCCCACAATCCAGCCCAGGGGACAACGCGCCGCATTGTTAAGCGCCTTGACGACTTTGAACGCGTGGTTGATGAGGTCTTGGAACAGTCCTTAACCAAGGAAGCGGTGATCTCAAAAGCCATTAACGGCCTGAAGGAGGTTTCCCTGCTTGTTTTGCGTGATGCAGCCGGAAACTGCTTACAGATTGGTGCTTCCGAGGATATGGATCCCATTGGCATCCACACGGCGGACTCACTGTCGGTCGCACCCGTCTTAACCATTTCTGACCAGGTCCTTCAGGAGATGCGTGATCAGGCCTTTTTAGTGGCGAACATCTTAGATATTCAGGGACCGGTCCACGTACAATTGGCCCTGAACGAAAAAACCAATCAGCTCTATTTGATCAAAGTCTCGCCATACCTTGACCAATTGAGCAACCGGATGGCTTTGCTGACGGGCTATCCGGTCATGCTAGTCGCCGTACAGTTGGCGACAGGACGGCTAATTCAAGACGTTGAACTGCCACCTTCCTACCACGAAAAGACGGCCATGATGGAACCCGTGATGGATCACATCGTTGTTAAGTTGCCGGTCTTTTCCTTCGGTGATATGGCGGCTGCCGGCGTTACCGTTAACCGGCAATTGAACTCCATCCAAAAGTCCGTTGGATCCGCCTTAGGATTCGGCCGGACTTTTACGGAAGCCATGGAAAAGGCGATTCGGGCCGCTCACTTTAACAACCGTTCGTTTTCGCCAAAGTACATGAAGCACGTCAATGATGACGAGTTAATTCAGCAGCTGATTCATCCTCAGGATAACCGTGTCTTGCTGCTGTTAGAGGCTTTGCGTCGTGGTTACGAAGTCGACGAATTAGCCGAGTTAACGAAGATTGATGAATTTTACTTCTACCAATTGAAGCGCATCTTGACGATTGAAGGCAAAGTCACGGCTGGCCAACCCAGTCAGGACTTGCTAAAAGAGGCCAAGGCCTCCGGCCTTTCAGACGGCTTACTGGCCCGCTTTTGGGAGAGTGACTTTCAAGCCATTCGTGAACTGGCAAAACAAGCCGGTGTCACACCAACCTATAAGGCCTTAGAGCCTTCGGCTGGGGAATTTCCTGAAAACGCGCACCAGTTCTTTGCGACTTTTGAAGAAGAGAACGAGTCGGTGCCGGTTTCGAATAAGACGATCTTGGTGATTGGCCCCGGCGCCTTTCGGATGGGGGATGGATTAGCGGCTGGCTATGCCACTTCCGTTGTCCTTTCGGAGTTGCGTAAGTTGGGCTACAAGACCGTTATCATGAATAACAATGCCTCCGATGCCTCCTTACTGCCACACCTTTCGGATAAGCAGTACTTGGAGCCACTCGAAGTTTCCGACGTGATGGCGGTTGTTGATCAAGAGCAACCCGAGGCGATCGTTGTTCCTGGCAATCGTCGAAAGTTGATTGAGGCCTTGGTCGCCTTGGGGCAGCAGGTGATTGTCCTGCCAAAGGAAAAGCATCAGCCGGCTGGACCGGAGCCTGGTGAATCAGAATTCGCCCTCAATCTCTTTTACGATGGCGAACGAGCTTTCCCACTGGTTTTGACACAGCACCAGCAGGGCGAAATCCGGTTGATTGACCAAGATGTCTTCGATACGGATCTGTCGATGATTCAATTGCCATACTCTGGTGTTTATCAATTGATTTGGCGTGAAGACCGGACCGATTGGGTAGAGCAGATTCCACTGCCTGACTTTGCCGTTGATTCTTGGCTACGACCAATGCCTTATGGACAGGTCGCCTTTTTGTCCAAAATTTTGCAAGTCTCCTTGATTCGGCTAGTGGTTCGTTCCTGGAAGCAGGGCGGGCTGACAAACGATGATTTGGAGGCACTGGTTGCGCATATGCCAGCCCTGCGAGGGTCCGACTTTGCCATGGTATCGGACCGAACGGACTTTGACCTGCATCTGAAACCAGAGGCGACTATCGATAGTACGCGCTTTGAGATGGGCGCCAAAATCGTACGTTTACAAGGAGATGATGATGGCCAAGGATAAGTATGCCACTTGCCGTTTGTACGGTCAGCCGCTCAAAGAAGATGCCTCCGGGAACCTCTTCGTTGAGGCGGGTGAAAAAACGCATCCCTGGCGTATCGGCAAGCACACAAAGGGGAAGTTGATTGGCCCAGGCCAGGTGTTTTTGACCGAGCAAAACCAGAAGATACTGCTCGTCGAAACCGCTCCGCTGGCTTTTAAGGATCGACATGACTATCAACCGATGGGCCGTTTTACAAAAGATCTTCTTCCCTTAGTAGATAAAAAAGAAAAATAATCATGAAAGTTCTCGTTTTTGAAATGTGAGAACTTTTTTTATGTCCTTTTTACTGTCGGTCGTGCTTTTTGTATAATAAAGAGACGAACATCTGTTTGCAAAATACAGGAGGCTTTATGCTCTCATTCATTCATGCCGGGGACGTTCATTTGGGCAATCCCTTCACGGGTATTGCGAAAAACTTACCCGACAAATTCCAAACAGCCATCCAAAATGCCGGTTATGAAAGCTTTCAGCGACTCATTCAAAGCGCGGTTTCAAACCAAGTGGACTTTGTCCTTTTCCCAGGTGATTTGCTCAATGGTGCCGGTCAATCAGCCAAAGTCCAAGCCACTCTTTTACGTGGCTTTTTGGCCCTCGAAAAAGCGGGGATTCAAGTCCTGCTATCCTATGGAAACCATGATTATCAGGCTCTTTCTGACTGGCACCAAACCTGGCCTAAAAACATTCATGTATTTGGTTCGGAAGTCAGCGAGATTCGCTTAAAGAGTCGAGATGGGCAACTCGTGGGCTTTACTGGCTTTTCCTATGCCAATCGTGAAGAGAATCGTGATCGCCTGGCGGACTTTCCTAGTAGGGATCCTGAGCTGCCTTATGAAATCGGCTTGTATCACGGCATGCAAGGCAAGTCTGGGGACCGCTACGCCGCCTTTTCAGTTGAACAAATGTTGCAAAAGGGCTATGACTATTGGGCCCTTGGACACATTCATCAACGGCTGCTCCTTCACGAAAGGCCAACCATTGCTTATTCCGGAAATCTGCAAGGATTAAACCGAAAGGAAGTTGGGGCCAAGGGGGCTTTGCTCGTCAAAGAGTCATCTGGCCAACTGGTTTCGACTTTTCTGGACCTGTCGGTCGTTCGTTTTGAACAAGCCGTCGTAGAAAGCCCAGCGCATCTCCTGGAACTGGTTCGGTATTTGCAAGAGCAGACTTTTCCAAAATTGACCTTTTTGTCCATCCAACTGAGCGGAACAGTCGGTTCAGACATTCAAGCAGCTGCCGTCAACGGCGATCTCTTAGAAAGAATTCAGCAAAGCCTCGGAGCCAATTCGATGGTTTGGCCAATTCACGTGGATTTTGATAAAGGAAAAACGGTCACACGCCCAGCCTTTGCCAGCCTCAGTTTTGAAGGAGCAATTGACGAAACGGTGACAACGGAAAATCTTCTCGCCCAGTTGTCAGACGAGGTGCCGCTAGCCGTTCGCGAGTACTTTAGTCAAGAAGAAGGACAAGCCGCGGTTCGTACCGCCCTGAACCAGCTGTTTGAACTGGAAGGAGGGGACAATGAAAATTGAGGCAATTCAGATTTCTGGTTTTGGAAAATGGTCGGACGTTTCCTTTGAAACGCCGGCGGATTTTCAATTAATCAGCGGGCAAAACGAGTCTGGGAAAAGTACGTTAAAGGCTTTTTTGCTGGGTGTTTTCTTTGGCTTTCCGAAGGGACGAAAAGCCGATCAGCAACGCTATGAGCCACGCTCTGGTGCACGCTATGGTGGCTCAGTCACCATCTCCTGTCAAAAGGGCGCTTTCAAAGTCGAACGCTTGGGCCGGACTCAGTCCACGCTGACCGTCACCGCCTTATCGAATGGGCAAACGCTGCCCAATCCCGAAGCCTTTTTAAAGGACTTGTTTGCGCCGTTGGAAGAAGCGGATTTTCGAGAAATTTATTCCTTTGATGAGGCAGAACTGAGTCAGGTTGCCAATTTGACGGCGGGTGACTTTGATCAGGTCTTGCTTGCCTACACGAAGCCACAGGCACAGCGTTTCTTGAATTGGGCAAACGATCAAAAAAGATTGGCCGACCAAGACTTTGCCAGTGGGAAGAATGGGAAACGGCCACTGAATTTAGCCAACCAAGGCTACGACCTTTTGCTGCAGAAAAAGACGGCGGAATTGGCCAACTATGACGAATACCAAGGGCTGCAAGTCACGCAGCAAAACTTGCAAGACTCGCTGCATAAACTGGAAGAAGCCAAGCAAGTAGCAGACCAAAAATATGATGAGCAAAAAGAATTGCTGGCAAATTGGCCACTGTTTTTGGAAAGTTTATCGCATGACGACGTGAATCAGCAGGCACGGATTGTTGACACTGAGACAAGTGAGCGAATCGTTCGTCTCGATCAAGAAGGGCGTTTCTTGGCGGATCAGCAGGCCAATAATCAAGCTGATTTGGCTCGGATTCAACAGGCGATGAAAGCACCAGCAGCAATTGATGGCAGACGGCGCGCGCTTGAAAGGCGCTTTGCTGATTTAGAGGAAAAGCAAGAAAGAAGTCAAGAACTCCTGTCCGCCATTGCTTCGGTTAGTCGGCCTTTTTCCGCAGGCCTACCAAAGCCGCTTAGCCCAGCTGAGCGCGAGCTATTAACAAAAAAGAACACGGGCTTTTATTGGTTGGCTGCGGCTTTCTTGCTTGGCGGTCTTGTTTCCTTTTCTTTGAATGTCTGGCTTCCTGTTCTTTTCTTCTTTTTGGCATTGAGCTTTTCTGCCCTTGGTTATCAAAGAGGGGCTGGTAAGCAACAAATCCTTGCCCGCTTCCATCCCCTGGATCAGTCGGGGATTTTAAAGGCGCAGCCCGCAGTGCAAAAAGCTTGGCAGGATCAACAAGACTTTGACAATCTGAATCAAGATTGCCAGCAACTGACCCGGGATTTGACCGTCGACTTAAAGGAAGCGGGACTGTTGTCAGAAGACAAGCAGGACTTGTCTAAGCAGGAAGTACGACGGCTCATTCGAGAATTCTTGGCTGAAACGGCTTCTGAATCAGACAGGCAGTTGGCCCTACAATTGCGTGAAGCCCTGCGCCTTCAAAGTCAGTTGAGCAAACAAAAAGATGAGCAGCAGGAACGGCTGCACCAGGAATTGGCGAAGCTTGGGCTGACGACTTTAGCAGACTTTTATCAGGCGCAACAAGCAGGTAAAGAAAGTGCGCGTGCCATGGACCAGCAGCAACTGGCCCGTCAGCAAATTGGCCAAAGAACCTTGGCCGAACTGCAAGCACGCTACCAAGTAAGTGGGCCAGCCGTGGAAAAGGAATTGGCTGAAGCACAAGAAAAAACAGCACAAAAATTGCAAGAACTAAGGGTAAAAGAAGGGGCGTTGCGCCAATCCCTTGCTAATTGTCAAAGTCGTCTTGAACAGTTGGCGGCTGATGGTGGCCTTGTGGCTGTCGAGCAGGAACTAGCAAACCAAACCACTGAATTAGAGGAGCAGTTTACCCGCTACCTCGCCAAGCAATTAGCTGAGAAAGTGGTTAAAAGAACCTTCTTAGGAAAGGAAAACGACCAGAGCCAAAGCGTGCTGACACAGGCAAGTGCCTATTTAGCGCAGTTAACGGCTGGACGCTACCAAGAAATTCAGCTAAAAAAAGGCCAGCTCTTGATTGCTGGGCCTGATGTATCGGCTTTTCAAGCGGCTGAGTTGTCTTCCGGTAGCCGAGACCTCCTGTATTTGGCTGTTCGGTTGGCCCTGGCAACAACCTTGCAAGAAGCAGAACCTCTTCCACTTTTCATTGATGATGCATTTGTCCACCTTGATGAAAGGAGACGTTTAGCTGCGCTGGCATTGATTCAAGAGATTGCAACGGAACACCAGGTCATTTACTGGACCTTTGACCAAAGTTTGCAGGCTGAAAATCAGATTACTCTTTTTTAGGCAGTAAAAAAAGGCATTCGTATGAATGCCTTTTTGCTTACTTTGAAACACCAGCTGTGTAGTAGCCGGAAAGTGCCGTCTTCAAATCGGAATCTTTGACGTTCACGTTGGCTTTGTTCAACAGCTTACCAATGATTTTCTTCATCTTGTCTTGGTTATTGCTATCGCTGATAAAGTCGTTTGTAATCTTGTCCTTTAGCTTCTGCTCAATCTTTGACTGGGCAGGCTTGTCGGCCATTTTGTCCGTCCGGACAACGTAGTAGGTACCGTTTGAACCCTTGACCGGCGTGCTTGAGTAGGCGCCGTCATCTTGGTTGAAGGCAGCCTTGCGAATCTCGGAATCAACGGAGCTGTTCGTTGAGTCGAAGGGAGCCATTTGACCAGTACCGCTGACAGAAGAGTTGCTCTGTGAGTACTGGTTGTAGACATCGTCCCATGAGCTGCCGGAATCGAGTTCGTCAATCGCGGCTTGGGCATCGTCTTCGCTTTTGGCCGTGATTAATGAAATCGTCGTATCGGGTACGTAGTTTTCATAGGCCTGGGACAGTTGGTCTGACGTAATCGTGTAGTTGGCCTTCACGGCAGCCTGCATGACTTGCTTATCACGTAAGGACTGCTTGTATTGTTTAACCGACATGCCGTTTTGTGATAGGTATTCCTTGAACTTTTCGTCGCCGTATTGGGCTTTCAACGTCTTGTATTGCGTGTCAACGGCAGAATCCGTGACTTGCTTTCCATATTTCTTGTCCAAGACTTTGTTCACGACCATTTGCGCGAAGACTGTTCGACCAGCAGAGGACTGCTTGACTTCGTCGTAAAAGTCCGCCTGTGTGATCTTACCGTTATCGGTGGTCGCCAGTGTTTTTGATCCGTTCACGGCCAAGTAGGTTAAGCCGGAAACGAAGACGATGGCAATAATGCCCCAAATGAGTTTGCGGTGCATGTGCAATTTCCTTTTCAATTCTTGATAATCCTTACCATTCTATCATAGCAAGGGGGATTGGCTTACTTTTTCATGGTTGAAAGCGTCTCTTGGATCCGGTTGAGGGGGGCTTGCATCTTGAATTGGTAGCGCTTGATATCCCGTTTGACTTCTTCCAAATCCTTTTGGTTTTCGTCAATCGCCCGCTGTAGTACTTGGCTTTGTTCCTTTGCCTGCTTTTGCAAGGCGTTGATTTCTTTTAGACGGGCAACCCCTGATTTTATTTTGTTAAAGGCCATTAGTTCAACGCTTTCTTAATTTCAGCTGCGATTTCTTCGTAACGGGCTTGGTTATAGTCATCTGAATGATCAATCGTTAAGACCAGTGTTTCATTCAAATTATCGTCATCATAGCGTGGAATCAAATGCCAGTGAGAGTGCATCACGGTTTGACCGGCCGATACACCATTGTTTGATGAAATGTTCATCCCCGTAATCTTTGGGTTCGTTGACCGGATGGCGCGGGCTAACTTTGGTAGGACGAGGAGAACCTTTTCTGCCGTTTCGTCATCGTAATCAAAGATGTTGGTGACGTGCTTTTTAGGCACTAAGAGGGTGTGGCCTGGTGTGACCTGCGAGATGTCGAGGAAGGCCAAAACATTTTCATCCTCATAGACTTTGTAGGAAGGGATTTCGCCTTCAATGATTTTGTCAAAAATATCGCTCATATGCCGAACTCCTTTTTGTTTTTTCTACTATATATTATAGCAAAGTCGACGACGCCTGGTATAATGAAGACCATGGGATTACAAATCGACAATTTAACGGCCGGATACGCTGGACAAGCGGTGGTGAACAATCTGACTTTTACTGTTTCAACAGGCCAAATTGTTGCCCTGATTGGTCTAAACGGAGCTGGGAAGTCCACGACCTTAAAGCAGGTGATTGGACTCCGGCAGCCACAGGCAGGTCGGCTCTCACTGGATGGTCATGATTTGGAAAAGGAGCCAGCTGCCTATAAAGCAGCGCTTGCCTACATTCCAGAACAACCCGTTTTATACGATGAGTTAACACTGGCCGAGCATCTTCACCTGATGCTTGCTGCCCACGGGCAGGATGATGGGGCGCACTGGCAACGAGTTACGTCGTTACTGACAGTCTTTCGTTTGAATGGTAAAGAGCATTGGTTGCCCATTCATTTTTCAAAGGGGATGAAGCAAAAAGTCATGCTTGTCGCCGCTTTTTCCTTGGATACGTCGCTCTTAGTGATTGACGAGCCTTTCTTGGGCTTGGATGTGTTGGCCCAAAAGCAGTTGATTACGCTAATGAAAGAACGGGCAAAAGAAGGAACGGCCGTCTTGTTGACGACGCATTTGTTGCAACAGGCGGCAGCCTACGTGGATGACTTTGCGCTGTTGGAAGACGGGCAGCTTTCCTTCTTTGGTAAGCCAAGTGAATTGGCAGCTGATCGAGGCCTGTCGGAAAATGATTTGGATGCGCTCTTTTCATGATGGCCGATAAGCAAACAATTGAATTGGCCAAGCTTTATGACCAACGGTTCAGACGGCAGCAAAAAAGCAATCAACGCTACTTGAAGTTGCTCTTCAACGATCACTTTATGATCTTTTTGTTTATTGCCTTTGGCGCTGCGGTACTTTTGTATCAGCGCTATGACGGGCAGGCCCTGCGACTTTTTCATTCTTTTCTGTCCGTTTGGCTCTTACTGGCGCTGTTATTGTTGTTGGTTGGTCTTCGCTTGGGTCGTATCATGACCTATCTGGAAGAGGCTGACCGGGTCTTTTTGATAGGAGCCGATGGTTTTCTGGTCAGTCATTATCTAAAAAAGGCGCGCCGCCAAGCAATGCTTTGGCTTTTCCCCGTTCAGCTTTTGTTCTTTTTGGCGGCTTGCCCATTCTTTTGGCAGGCTGGGGTACGAAGCACCTGGCAACTGTTGTTGATTTTGTTCCTTCAGCTATCAGTGAAAGCTTTTTCCATAGAACAGTCCTATCGGCGCTTATTCCATCAGAGCTCGAACGGTGCCTTAACCGTTAACTGGTCGATTGCCCAGCAACAGGCAGCCGAACAGCGAAATCGGCGGGATCGTTTCTTTTCCTTGTTTGCGCAGGTGCCCCAGCAGGTGGCTGCTGTGAAACGACGCGCCTATCTGGACTTGCTATTGGAGGAGTTGCCCTTTTCAAAGGCCCCCGAGCAACAACTGGCCCTTCGCATTCTCTTGCGTTATGAAGGGGGGCTGACCTTAGTGCTTCGGCAGTGGCTGCTTGTTTTGTTTTTGTTACCTCTGTTGGAAAAACAGGCAGCTTACTGGCCAATCGCTTTTTTGTTGGCCTTTTGCTACTTAGCCAAGCGCCAATTGTGGCCTGTCTTTCACCGAGCGGAAGCGATTCTCTGGAGCCCCTTGCTCTTTGTTAGTCAAAAGAAACGCCGAATGGCTTTTCATCAGGCCATGAATTGGCTCTTGTTCCCGCTATTTGTCGTACTGGTTCTTGAAACGGCGGTACTCATCTCACTTCCGGCGGGCGTTGCCGGAGGGATTCTCGGCCTCTTGATGCTACAAGTGTTTCGTTAATTCCCATTATCATTGATTAAACTTAAAGGAGAATGCACATGCATTTACGTTCAAAACCTTGGGCCAAGCCTTGGCTGGAAGCCCATCAAGACCTGGTCATTGACCAAACCCGCGCCCAGGAAAAGAAGGGGCAGTGGCAGGCAATTTTCGATCAGGAACAGCCCATCCATGTTGAAATTGGCTCTGGAAAGGGGCAGTTTATTTTAGGAATGGCATTGGCCCATCCTGAAATCAACTATATTGGAATGGAAATCCAGGAGACGGCCGTTGCAATCGCAGCGCGTAAGTCCTTTGATCAGGTGGGTATCTTGCCGAACTTGCGCTACCTCTATGGCAATGGTTCGGGTGTTGAAACCTACTTCGAAAAGGGGGAGATCGAAAAGATTTACCTGAACTTTTCGGATCCATGGCCAAAGACCCGTCATGAGGCGCGCCGTTTAACTTATAAGTCCTTCCTTTCTTCCTATAAGGCGGTGTTGCCAGATGGTGGTGAGGTTGAATTTAAGACGGATAACCGTCACTTGTTCGAATACTCCCTGGTTTCCTTCATGGACTTTGGCATGCGTTGGACGGCTGAAGACTACACGATGGACTTGCACGCGGATGCTGACAAAGTCCAGGGAAACGTGAAGACTGAATATGAAGAAAAATTCTTAGCAAAGGGCCAGCCAATCTACAAGGTAAAGGCACATTTTTAAGAAAAAAAGAAGCTTGAGCGTTACTCGCTCAAGCTTCTTTTTGTTTTGAATTAATTGCTTTCTTCGTCGCGAAGGAAGTTGCGCATGTTGCGGAAACCGTCAATGGCCAACTTTGCTGAAAGCTGATCGGGGAAACGCTGGACGTGGACGTTGACCACATCTGAATTGGCGAAGATTTCAACCCGGTGCACGAGGTAGTGAGGCGTGTTGACACCCGTTGACAGGGAGATGACGTCGCCGACCTGCGGACGAACGGGAAGGGCAACGTTAGTTTCAACCCGGGCGGAAGCGATAATAAAGTTATATTGAACCATGAAAAGACCTTTCAATTGACGTTTCTGTTCTTACAATAAGCGGCCTTCAAAAAGAAGGAGACAACCCTATTGTATGGGACTCAGTTAAAAATGCAAATCGCCCTTTTTTTATTTGAAATCGTCATAGCCAATGAAGCGATGACACTTCTCTGACGATCATTCCTTCTGTAAAATAAAAAGCAGCCCGAAAGGCTGATCGAGCGGCGAGAAAAACGGGGAAGGAATGGCGACTGTGCTTTTTTCAATTGTATCAAAACTGTATCAAAACAACTTAAGTAATCTTATTTTTGTTCCCCATTAAGGTGTTTAACGTAGATATATCAATAGCGTTAATGCACTGAGGGGGAGTCGAACCCTCGACCTGCCGGGTAGAAACCGGCTGCTCTATCCAGCTGAGCTACCAGTGCAAATAATGAATACGTCTTAGTTTAGCAAATAACGGGTCGAAAATAAAGCGGGTCTTCTGACTAAAAAGCGGTTGCTATCCTGATCTGACGGTCTTTTTAAAAAGGCTGACTTCGGTAAATGTTATTCTTGTTATTTTTTAGTAAATCCTGGATAATCATTTGGTAGCAAAGGAGATTGAAATGTTATCATATCTTTACCTCGCCCTGGCGGTAATCGCCGAAACGACTGGTACGGCACTGATTGGCCAAACGAATGGTTTTACAAAAATATTACCGACGGTTTTGACTTTGGCTTGCTATGGGCTTTCTTTCTACTTATTAGCATTAGTGGTCAAGACAATTCCCGTTCACTTGGCATACGCAATTTGGTCAGCAAGTGGTATACTAATAATCACGAGCTTAAGCGTGGTTGTCTTCAAAGCGACTTTGAATTGGCAAACAATCGTCGGGTTGGCCTTATTAATCATTGGTGTGATTTTGGTCAACTTATTCGGGCGCGTACATTAGCAGTCTTGGGGAAGCCTGTCCCTGAGCAAACGAGGAGGAAAACATGGCAGAGAACGAAACAGCAAACGGCTTTACCTGGCCGGAAGTAAAAGAAAATATGAAGCAGATCTTCACCTGGTCATATTATAAGGAAGGCTTTTCCGGATGGGACCGCTCTTCTTACGTCTGGTTGGCAATTGGTCTAGTTGTCATCATCTCGACAGGATTGGCTCATGGTTTGAATTACTTGTCCGTTATGTCGATGCTTGGTGGGGCCATCGGCTTCACTTGTACCTTGGCCATTACGGCAAACCGTCGAATTAACGGTTTGCTTGGCTTTATCTCAGCGGTTTTGATTTCAATCGTTGCCTTTCATTCAAAGAACTATTCAGACATCGTGATGCAAATGATCTATTTGGTTACGCTTGATTTGAACTTCATGTTCTTTGGTAACGCTTGGCAGAATCGTAAGATTAAGCCAATGAACCAACGTGGTTGGGTATTGGCGGTTGTAACGGCCATCGTTGCCTTTATCCTGCTTTACACCTTAGATACGAAGATTTTGGTATCACCACGACCAATCATCGATGCCTTTTCAGCAACGATTGGTATTACTGGTGCGATCTTGACGGTGTCAAAGTACCGTTCTCAGTACTGGATGTGGGCATTGCAAGGAATCATGTCAGTTAGCCTTTGGGGCTTGACGGCTTTACAAGGCGACGCCAACTGGGTACTCTTTGCTACTTACATCCTTTACTTAGGAAACGATGTGCTTGGTTTGTTCTTCTCACCATGGGCTCGTGCGATGAAGGCAGCAAAGTAAGAAATCATCGTTCGATGGATCTTAATAAATGCAAGCTAGAGGTTGAAAATTTGTCAGTTAGGACAAATTTTTGACCTCTTTTGCTATTAGGCGACAAAAAAGGAGGTTTTGCCAGGAGAACTTGGTATACTCAGCGTGAAAAAGTCGATGAACGACAATTGCTGAAAGAAGGAGTCATGCCATGCGTAAAACAACTGATGCCAGGCTCTTGCGGTCGCGTTTCGTGATGCGACAAGCTGCCATGGATTTATTAGCCGAATCCGATCGCTTTTCGATTTCAGAATTGCTTGCTTTGGCCCAGGTGACCAGGGGGACTTTTTACCGACACTATAGCAATAAGCGTGATTTGATTCGGGATGTGAACCAACATCTGGTCAACCAGCTTTTGGCACATACTAAAAACGGCTTTGCCTGCTATGAGATTGTTCGCCAAATCGAGGCCAAAGCGCCGTTTTTCCATGAAGTTTTCAATCATCAAAAGGATACGGACCTTTTGTTTTTACTGATGAATGAATTAAGGAATCAGCGTGACCTGGCTTTGAAAGGAATGAGGTCCAGCGCCTTGAAGACTCGTATTATTTTTCAATGGGAGATGATGACGGCGGCCTTCTTTGCAGCGGTTTCGCTCTGGCTTGAAGAGGGGATGCCCTTTTCGGCCGCTGATCTCGTGATGGAGTTTAAGGCTTTGTGGAAGGGAACTTCTCGTCGGACAAAGAAATCGGCTCAGGCCTTGTTTGACTTTACGGTCCGACTGTCGGTAGAAGAGCTGACCACTGTTGAAAAAGAGGAAGTGGCGGTTTTGCATTCATAAGGAGAGAGTTGCAATCAGCGGCCTTGCCATCGGACTTTTACCCCTTGGCTAGTCATTGCAATTTACAAAAGTTCTTGCTATACTGAATAAGTTGTTAGCGCAGCTACAACCACACGGTACAGGTTTAAGTAAGTTCATTGAACCGCCTCGTATCGGTGAGTCTAAGTATAAAAGGAGAATTCAATAATGGCATATGCAATTATTGTAACTGGCGGCAAGCAATACAAGGTCGCTGAAGGCGACACCATCTTTGTTGAAAAGTTGGACGCACAAGAAGGCGACAAAGTTGTCTTCGACCAAGTGGTCTTGACTGATTCAAAGATCGGTACACCTTTTGTTGAAGGTGCAAAGGTCACTGCAACGGTGGAAAAGCAAGGTAAGGAAAAGAAGGTTGTAACTTTCAAGTACCGTCCTAAGAAGCATTCCCACACGAAGCAGGGACACCGCCAACCATACACGCGCGTGACGATTGATTCCATCGCGTAATCATCACTGTAAAAGGAGAATAGACTTATGTTGATGAATCAAGATAACTTACAACTCTTTGCCCACCACAAGGGTGGTGGATCATCTGCCAACGGACGTGACTCAGCTGGTCGTCGTCTTGGTACGAAGGTTGCTGACGGTCAAGATTTGACTGCCGGTTCAATCATCTACCGCCAACGCGGAACGCACATCTACCCAGGTGTTAACGTTAAGCGTGGTAACGACGATACGCTCTTCGCGTTGACTGATGGCGTTGTAAAGTTCGAACGTAAGGGTCGCGACAAGCGTCAAGTTTCCGTTTATACTCGGGAAGAATACAACAAGTTGGCTAAGGCCTAAATTGTTGGAAAAAGCAGGCATTGCCTGCTTTTTTTATTGAATAAATTTCATTAAAAAGTCATCATAAAACATTTAAAAAAGCTTTTTTAAAGCGGTTGCTTTCTTTTTTATAATAAATCTGTGTTACAATAACCAAAAGAAGATAAACAGGAGGCAGTCCATGTCATTTTACGAAAAACGAATTGCAAAGCTGCAAAAATTATTGAAACAGTTGGATTTGCAAGGGATGATCATTACGAATGGTTCGAACATGCGCTATTTGACCGGCTTTACAGGTGGCACAGGGGATGGTGTCTTAGTGGTTTCGTTAGCCGATGCCGCCTTTATGACCGATGCCCGCTATGAAAATGAATATGTCGATGCGATGCCAGAAGGGGTTTCATTAAACGTCACCCGTGCTTATTACCAAGTGGCCGTGGAAAAGGTGGTGGCCTTTGGCATTAAGAAGTTAGGCTTTGAGGCGGACATGCCGTATGCTGATTACCAACTCTTAGATGACTTATTGCCGGCAGATATTGCGTTTGATGCGGTGCCAGGTGCAGTGGAAGCTCTGCGTGAAATTAAAGATGAAGCCGAAGCGGAAGCCTTGCGAAAGGCTGCCACTGCTTCGACAAAGGCTTTCAATGACTTGATGAAAGAAATTAAGGTTGGGATGACGGAGCGCGAGGTAGCGAACCGTTTGGATGCGCTACAAAAGCAATACGGTGCTGATAAGCCTTCCTTTGACACAATCGTAGCTTCGGGTGCTCGATCGGCCATGGCACACGGTACGGCCACTGATAAGAAGCTCGAAAAGGGTGATTTAGTTACCATCGACTTTGGTTACTTCGTTGATGGCTACACGTCCGACGTAACGCGAACGATCGCGATGGGTGAAATTGATCCGGAATTAAAGAAGGTTTACGAAGTTGTCAAGCAGGCAAACGAAGATACGATTGACGTGATTAAACCTGGCTTGTCGACGGAAGAGGTTGACCGTGTCGCCCGCGACTATATCGATGGTGAAGGCTATGGTGAAGACTTTAATCACGCAACTGGTCATGGTGCTGGCTTAGATATTCACGAAGGACCCATTCTTTCGGCGCGTTCTTCCGATGAAGTCCAGGCGGGAAACTTGCTGACGGTCGAACCTGGTGTCTACCTTGCCGGTAAAGGTGGCGTTCGAATTGAAGACGATGTTTTGGTAACCGAAAACGGGCACGAAGTGCTAACCGCTGGGATTCCAAAGGATCTCTTAACCATTGACCGTTAATGGAAAGAAAATCGCTGCTTTTGTCGGCGATTTTTTTGTTTTTAGCCGGGCAGTTTAAGCAAATAATGTTAAGATAAAAGAAGGAGGCAGCGATGGAAACCATTTCGTTACGACACACCAATGATATGCATTCTCACTTTGGCCCTTGGCCAAAGATTAAGCGCTTTTTATTGAAGAAAGAGCCGGCCAACGGGACGGTTTTTCGCTTTGATATTGGTGATGCCATCGATCGGTTGCATCCGCTGACTGATACGACTTTGGGAAAGGGTAATGTCGCCATTATGAACGAGGCGAATTACACGGCGGTCACCATCGGAAATAACGAGGGACTCGTTATGCCCCATCGTGAGCTCAACCACCTTTATGACAAGGCCGACTTTGACGTCTTGCTGGCGAATTTAGTTGATGAGGAAAGTAATGGGCAACCCGCTTGGGCCAAGCCTTACCAGATTTATCAGAGTCAGGCGGGGACGAAAGTAGCGGTGATTGGCATGACGGCGCCTTATCAGCAGACTTATCAGACGCTGGGCTGGCTGCCAGAAGATCCCGAAGAAGTTTTGAATCGTTTTTTGCCCGAGATGCGAAAACAGGCCGATGTGGTTGTTTTACTCTCACACCTTGGTTTACCAACCGATCGAGATCTAGCCAAAAAGTATGATCTAGACGTGATTATTGGTGCTCATACGCATCACGTCCTACCGAATGGGGAACTTGACCAGGGCACCTGGTTAGCCGCAGCGGGCCGTTATGGCGATCATGTTGGTGAGGTCTTGCTTTCCTTGGATGATCAACACCAGCTACAAGCTGTCTCAGCCAAGGCTTATCGAACCGATGATCTTCCGGCAGAAGCAATGGATGAGGAAACAGTGGCAGCCATTGATCAAGCAGGTGTTGAAGCTGAAATGAAGGAAATTGCGACGACTTATCAACCGGCTGTCACAAGAAAGCAGCAGGCCAGCGATTGCCTGAAAGCTCTTCAAGACTTTTATCACTTGCCGGTTGCCATTTGTTCAACCGGCCTTTTCCTGAAGGATTTGCCGGCAGGGCCAAAGTCCAAGTATGATTTTCTTTGCGATATGCCGCATACCATCCAGCCAATGCTGATTCAATTGACTGGTCGGCAGTTGCTTGACTGGCTGATGGAATATGAAGAGAAGGCCAGCGATTTGGTTGACCAACGAATCAAGGGCTCTGGTTTCCGGGGACAAGTATTCGGCCAGTTACTCATGGCTGGTTTACAAAAAAACGCCATTGGCGAGTGGACTTATCAGGATCAACCAATTGAAGAGGGACGGACTTATGCCGTCGCTACCCTTGATCATTACCGCTGGCTGGACTTTTTCAAGATGCTTGACGAAGCACCGGCCGAAATACGCCTCGATGTTTTCTTACGGGAAATGATGGCGCAATATTATCAAAAAATAGAGGAAGAAGCAGTTTTTATACCTGCCACATAATTTGACATGGATCACGCGACCTTAAAAGATCGAACAATTGAACAGCAACTACGACGTCAAGCCGACTACCAAGTTCAGCGCTTTGGTGATGAAATCGAGATTGATGGCCTAAAACTAACGCTTGTCTTTGATTTCAAAGAGGCCTTTTCTGAGGAGGGAATGGCCCTTCGTTACACGCCCCTGCTCAAACAGTATGACTACGTGGTTGGTGATTTATCAGCGGGGCAGGTTCGCCTGCGCGGTTTTTACCATGAAGAGCGCGACGTGTCGGCTGATCAAAAAATTGATACCCTGGCCGATTATCTATATGAGACCGTCAATTTTGGTGCCCCTTACTTTATCTTACAGAGCCAAAACAGCCGTTTCCGACCAGCTAAAAAGGTTGATTACTTAACACAATGGGAAGAAGAGCAGGCTGAAAAGCAAAAGAAGGCTTCAAAGAATCAAAAGAAGTCGGCCCAGAAGGCCAAACAGAAAAAGAATGGGCATGCCCGTCGCCGTCCCGAACAAAGGGGAAGCAACGATAATCAGGCAGCCTCGTCATCGAATCAGTCAAAACACCGCCATCGCTTTACGGAACGGCAGCGTGAAGACAAGGCTAAGGCAAATGAGGCAACCAACCAGGCCAAAGACGGAAATAAGAGTCAGTCTGCACAGCCTAAAAAGCGTCGGAATCGCCGCCGTCGTAACCATTCAACGAATCAGCACACGGCGGCCAATAGCCAACATGGGCAAAATCGACAGCATCAGGCCAGTGATTATCAATCGAAAAATGGTCATCAGTCGGGTCAAAACAATTCGTCCGGCCAAAATCGAAAAGCAGGGCAGCAAAAGTCGCAGAACCAAGGGCAAGCGCGCCATCAGGCCAAAAAGCCGTCCACAAAGCCAAGTGCTAAGCACCGTTTTACGGTTAAAGAACGGAAAAACGAATCATAAAATGAGAACCTTCGCGGTTCTTTTTTGTTATTATTTTTTCTTGACTTTGTGTAACCCTTTTAAATACAATTGGGTTACACAAGTTATAGGAGAGAAAAAATGAACCATTCAAAAGTACGTGATTTAACCTTGGAGGCCGTCTTACTCGCACTGCTCATTGTCTTTGGGATGATTCCTGGGATGACCTTGGGCTTTCTACCAGTTCCTGTTGTCGTGCAAAACCTGGCGGTTATGCTGATTTCCTTAATTTTGGGTGCGCGCCGAGGTAGTTTTGTGATGACCGTCTTTGTCATCATGATTGCGCTTGGTTTGCCAGTTTTGACTGGTGGGCACGGTGGTTTGGCGGTCTTGGTTGGACCAACGGCCGGCTACATTTGGGCATGGCTCTTTCAGCCACTGGCCTTTGCCGCCTTGTCGACTTTTTGGCCAAAAAAGAAGGGGCAAATTCGTCCAGGGGTCTTCCAATCTTTCGTCTTACTCTTTATGATTGATTTAGTACTCGTTTATGGCATGGGTGTGGCTTGGCTGTCCTGGACCGCCAAGCTCGACTTTGCTAAGACCTACCTGGCAAACATGGTCTTTGTACCTGGTGATCTTGTCAAAGTCGCGCTCGCGACAATAGTTGTGAAAGCTTTGCCAGAAAAGATGTTTGAATAAGTTCACTTACAAAATGGAGCGCTGATGGCCGAAATGAAGCAAAGAACAAAAGATCGCGTTTTAATCGATCTCTTACAACAACCTGGTACTTATGTGTCGGGTGATCAATTAGCCAGCGATTTAGCGATTTCACGTGAGTCAGTCTGGAAGGCGGTGAAGTCCTTGCAAAAGGATGGTCATCGGATTAGTTCTAAGAAAAAGTCCGGTTATGCCTACTTGTCCTCGAACCATGTGGACCAGCGGGTGGTGACTGCCTACTTGGATCAATTGAGTCAAGGCCAGCAGGCTTTTGATACCATCCAGGTTTTTGATGACATTAATTCAACACAGACTTATGCCAAGGATTACTTGGCCACTCATCCTGGTCAGCAGCCTTCCTTGTTCACAGCGCGGACGATGGGAGCGGGGTACGGCCGTCGTGGAAGGGCGTTTTTTGCGCCGAAAGATCGGGGCCTCTACATTTCACTTTCGCTACCAATTGATCAGGAGCAGCCGGTCATTGCGAGTTTGTTAACGACTTCGGCTGCTGCGGTGATTGCCCAGGTTCTGGAAGAGACTTTTGATGGCCTATCGGTTTCATTGAAGTGGGTAAACGATCTAATTGTTTCCGGTCACAAAGTCGGTGGCATTATTACGGAAGCGGTCTTTGATATGGAGAATCAGCAATACAACGCGTTGGTTCTCGGCTTTTTCGTGAATGTTTTACCGGCCGATTACCCCTCAGATATTCAGAAGAAAGCCATGGCCCTGGTCGATGACCCGAATTATCCAATCGATTGGAACTTTTTGATGGCCCGTTTGACCTTGGCTTTGATTCGGATGAATGCTAATTATCAATCGGGGGAGTACCTAGCCGATTATCGCCGCCGTTCTTTCTTAATCGGGCAGCGTGTTTCCCTCCAAGTTGGTCAGGAACAATTTGAAGGAACCGTGATGGCCATTTCGGATTCAGCAGGGTTGGTTCTTCGCCTTGATAATGGGGAGGAGAAGACGATTTATGCTGGTGAAGTGACGAAGGTGAAATTGTACGAGAACCTGAATTTGTAAGGAGTGAGTGAATGCGTTTTGTCTTTGCATCGAATAATGAAGCCAAGACCCGGGAGTTGGCGCGGCTAGCGGCTGTTCTCGGTCAAGAGATCGTTTCTTATCGGTCGATTTTGGGCCAGAAACTGACTTTTCCGGTTGAAAGTGAAACGGACCAAGAGGCAAACGCTCGTGGAAAAGCCGCTTTTATCCAGCAGTTTTTACCAAATGAGTGGATTTTAGCCGACGATACGGCTTTTTTCTTAGAAACTTTTCCCGATCGCTTTGGTGTCAAAGCCGCCCGCGAATTTAAGGCACTTGGGTTAAAGGGGATTCAGGAAGAAAACGCTTATCTACTAAAAATCTATGAGTCCATCCCCGATGAAAAAAGAGGGGCTTACCTCTTATCAACGATGGCCCTGTTGGCACCGGATGGTCGGCAATTTGTCGCAGCTCAGCGTGGCGGAGTGGCAATTGCTCATCAAGCTCAGGGTGGCCCCGACCTTGGTGGGTTAACGGATCTATTGCTGGCAGAAAACGGGAAAACCTTATCCTCGATGCCCTTAAAAGAAGCGGTGGCCTACCACGACCGGTCACGGACATTACAGGCCCTAATCGATCAAATGACGAACGGGGATTGATCGAGGACAATCGAGAATTGGTCGGAAACAATCGGGAATGTATTTTAAAGAAGCATCGAGCCGTCTGGCTTGGTGCTTTTTCATTCCTTTGGTCCGTACCGCTGACTTTGTCGGAAAGGCGAAAGCGTGCTAAAATGGAAAAGTTAATTTGACGACAGGTCTTCTGAGACCGCAAAGGAGTGCTGATGAGAAAAGCAAAATCCGCCTACTGGCAAAAGATTGTGGATGAAGCAAAGGATGAGCAGGGAAATCCCCGGCCGTTCTTTTCAATGGCACCGATGGAGGCTGTGACGGATACGATTTTCCGTCGGGTAGTGGCCCAGGCCGGTGGCCCTGATATTTATTACACGGAATTCACCAATGCCGCTTCCATGGTTCATCCAGAGGCCAAGTTCTCGATTCAAGGACGTTTAGCCGTTGCTGAGGGCGAACAGATGCCGATTGCCCAAATTTGGGGGTCGAAGCCAGAGGCCATTGAAGGGGCGGCAAAGCTCCTCCCAGAAATGGGCTATGAAGCGGTCGATTTGAACATGGGCTGTCCGGACGGTACGGTCATTAAGAACTCGGCAGGGTCTGATTTGATCCGCCATCCGGACACGGCCCTTGCATTGATTGAAGCGGCCAAGAAATCGACTTTGCCTGTTTCGGTTAAGACCCGGTTAGGCTTTTACAAAGTCGATGAATACCACGATTGGCTGGAAACGATTTTGAAAGCCGACGTGCAGGTTTTGACGATTCACTTGCGGACGCGAAAAGAAATGTCCAAAGCCGACGCCCACTGTGAGTTGATTGATGACATCATTGCCATGCGTGATCGACTAGCACCAAACACGCTCTTACAAATCAATGGGGACATTAAAAACTACCAGGAGGGCTTGGCTTTGGCTGCTGCCCATCCAGGTGTGGATGGCATCATGATTGGTCGTGGTGTTTTGGAAGATCCATACGCCTTCAATCATGAACAAAAGGCGCATGACTTATCCGAGTCGATTGCTTTGTTAAAGCTGCAACTTGACTTGTTTGACGAGGTGACCAAGACGGTCACACCAAAGCATTTTGAAGCGTTGAAGCGTTATTTCAAAATCTATCTTCGCGGCTTTGCCCATGCCTCACAACTCCGTCAGCAGTTGATGGAAACCCATGCCACGGATGAAGTTCGAGCCATTCTGGCTGAGCACGAAGGGGACTTGGTGCAAAACGAAGACCGCTAAGAACAGCTGTGGTATACTAAAAATAATTAAAGAAGAACACTTGGTTGAGGTCATACTCAAGGATTTACCTAACGGGGGAGTTAGGGGATCTTTGGCTATGGCCTTTTTCATTTGATTTTAAGAGGAGAAATGATGACTTCATTGCTTTTAGCAACCTTACTTTTATCGGCCCTTCTGCTTTCTTGGGTAGCCGAACGAATTGGTTTGCCTGCCGTGGTTGGTCAAATCGGTGCTGGCTTAGTGTTAGGACCTGCCGGCTTTGCCTTCATAAATTCAACCATCACCATCGATCACTGGGCTGAAATCGGGGTGATCTTACTGATGTTTTTAGCGGGAATTGAATCGGATTTAAGCCTACTAAAGGCGCACTTGAAAAAGTCCATTGCCGTCGCTTTAGCCGGCGTTGTCACGCCCTTTATCATCTTTTATGTCTTTGGCGTCCTTCTTCACTATAGTCATGAGCAAGCCCTTCTCTGGGCCGTGTTGTTCTCTGCAACCTCTGTCTCCATCACCGCTCAAGTCTTAACGGAGTACCGACAACTCAAGTCAGATGCCGGCTCGACTATTTTAGGGGCAGCGGTGATTGACGATTTGTTGGCCGTGATGATGTGGACCATTTTTCAAGCCAGTTTTGGGATTGGTGGTCAGCAGAAATTCGGCCTTGGTCTGACGCTTTTCTTCATGCTGGCCTACTTAGTTGGCCTCCTACTATTCTTAGCCTTTTTCCTGCCAAAATTATTACCAGTTCTGGCTCGTATTTCACAACCAGGATTGATTCTGACCGTTGTGTTTGCCCTCTTACTTTTCACCGCGCATTTTGCCGAAGCCGTTGGCTTATCAGGTGCCATCGTGGCCTTCTTAATTGGTCTGCTCTTCACAAAATTACCTGGAAAAGAGGGGATTGAGCATGGCATGATCTTGGTTGGAAACGTTGTCTTTATTCCCGTCTTCTTTGCCAACATTGGCTTGAAGGTTTCTTGGGCTGGCCAATTGGGCCATCTTTGGCTCATTGTCCTCCTGACGGTTTTGGCAATTTGGACCAAGTGGGCGGGCCCTTATCTTGCTGCTCGTTTGATGCACATGACCAAGCACTCGGCGAACGTCGTCGGCGTTGGCATGGTTTCTCGTGGGGAGATGGCCCTTGTGATTGCCAACCTCGCCCTGTCTGCCAAAGTCTTGGAAGATTCGCTATACGGTGCCTTTGTCCTGGTTATTTTGTTAACTACGGTCTTTACGCCAATTGTTTTGAAGCCACTTTTGAAGGGGAAAAATAACTAAATTCGTTTAACAGTCGCCTGTTTTAAGGCGACTTTTTTATTGCGATTAAAAGCCTTTGCCACTAGGCTTGCTATGCTATAATAAAAGCATTATGAGATTAACTGCTAAACAAGTGACGGCCCTCCTAGAGGACCAGCAATTATTAATTCAAGGACCAGCCATCGATTGTGATTTTGATCTGCTGCACTACGATTCACGTCAGGTTCAAGAAAACACGCTCTTTGTGGCAAAAGGGGCCTTTAAAAAGGCTTATTTGGATGGTGTATCGGGTGTGACGGGCCTGGTGGCTAGTCAGGATTTTGGTATGGACCTGCCCCTATGGTTAGTATCGGATACACAGAAGGCCCTGGCGATTTTGTCGGCTGCCTTTTTCGATTATCCGGATCGGAAGTTGTGGATTGGTGCCTTTACGGGTACGAAGGGAAAAACAACGGCTGCCTACTTTGCCTATACGATTTTAAAAGAGGCGACCAATGGCAAGACGGCGCTTTTTTCAACCGTCGATCGAATTGTTGGGCCAAAGCCTGAAGACAAGAAGAAATCCGATCTCACAACGCCCGAATCCTATGAGCTCTACAAGGATATGGCCCGTGCGGTAGCAAAGGGGATGACCCATTTGGTGATGGAAGTTTCCTCTCAGGCCTATCTTAAAAACCGGGTCTATGGTCTTTCTTACGATGTTGGTGCCTTTTTAAATATTTCACCAGATCACATTGGGCCAAACGAGCATCCGACCTTTGCCGACTATCTGGCCCACAAAGAAATGCTACTGGATCATTCTGATCAGGTGATTTTGAATGCGGGGATGGATCACTATAAAACGATTTATCAACATGCCGCAGCCAAGCATTCGACCGTGTTGACCTTTAATCGAAAAGGGGCATCGAGCCAGCTTCCTGAACAGAAGCCAACGGTTCTATTCCATTCAGATAAAACCGAATTGCACGATTCTTACTTTACGGTTTCAGATCAGTGCGCCTTGCCTGCCCTGAGCGAATTAGCTGGTTCCTACCGGCTGAACCTGCCCGGTGATTTTAACGAAGAAAACGCCACGGCTGCACTCATGATGACGGCTTTGGCCGGTGCCAAACAAGCGGCAATGAAAAAGGGCTTGGATGAGGTCACAATTCCAGGCCGGATGTTGTCATTAGCACTGCCAGACCACGGGGTGGCCTTTGTGGATTATGCGCACAACTATGCGTCGCTCAATGCGCTCTTGGCTTTTGCGAAGAAGCAGTCCCCAGAGGGTGAGGTGATTGTGGTCTTGGGTGCACCTGGTAATAAAGGGGTTTCCCGTCGCTTGGACTTTGCCAAAGTCCTGTCAAAACAAGCCGACCAGGTCTTTTTGACCGCTGATGATCCAGCCTTTGAAAAGCCAGAAGACATCTGTCAAACGATTGCCCAGGCGATTACCAATCCAACACTCGGCATTCATTATCAGATGGACCGTATTCAAGCCATTCGTGAGTCGATTGCATTCGCTGGACCAAAGGATTTGGTTGTGGTGGCCGGTAAGGGCGAAGACCCTTATCAGAAGATCAATGGCGTGGATACGCCTTACATCGGTGATTTCGCCGTCGTCAAAAATTGTCAAAGGGAACTAAAAGAAGGAAAGTTTACGCGTTAGTATGCCAAAACCTTTACAGGACAAAAAAATAGTATTGGCCGTCACTGGCGGCATTGCGGCTTATAAGGCGGCGGAATTGGTTCGCCTTTATATTAAGGCGGGCGCAGCAGTCAAAGTGGTCATGACCAAAAAAGCGGAGAGCTTTATTCCGGCACAAACCTTGGCCATTCTTTCCCAACACGATGTCTTAACGGATGACTGGCAGCAAAAGTCTGCTCAGGTCGAACACGTGTCTTTCGCAAAGTGGGCGGATGCTTTGGTACTTGCGCCAGCAACGGCCAATACCCTGGCCAAAGTCGCCCATGGGCTGGCCGATAACGTCCTAACGGAAACCCTTTTAGCGGCTTCTGATAAAGTGCGGTTACTGGCCCCTGCCATGAACGACCAAATGCTGGAAAACCCAGCCACACAACGAAATCTGGCCCAGGTGGCAGCCGATGGTTGGACAATCATCGCCCCTGACGAAGGTTTCCTTGCGGAAGGCTATGAAGCCAAGGGTCGCCTGGCCGACTTGAACCGAATCGTTTCGGAAACCGCTGCTGCCTTGTCCACTGAATTGCCTGAAAGGGATGACTTGCCCCTTGCTGGCCGTCGAGTGGTCATCACAGCGGGTGGCACCAAAGAAGCCATTGACCCCGTTCGCTACTTGACGAATCGCTCATCGGGTAAGATGGGCTATGCACTGGCTGAAGCCGCCCTGGCTGCTGGTGCCGACGTGACGCTTGTCGCAGCAAGTAAACGGCCTTGTTCACCAGCCATCCGCCTTGTGCTGGCACCATCCGCCAAGGCGATGTTAGCCGCAGTCAAAAAGGCGATGGTCGGCGCCGATGCCTTTATTGCCGCTGCGGCGGTATCGGACTTTGCCCTGGCGAAGCCCTTTGACCAAAAGGTGAAGAAGACGAGTCCGGATGCGCACCTAACGCTTGACCTCGTGCAAAACCCCGACATTTTAAAGACAGTCGGCCAGCAAAAACAGCCGGGCCAAGTCGTTGTCGGTTTTGCTGCCGAAACGGAAAATCTTTTAGAAAACGCCAAGAAGAAGTTGACGTCCAAAGGGGCTGATCTGATTGTCGCCAATGATGTGTTGGCGCCACAAGCGGGCTTTGATAAGGACAGTAACCAAGTGACTTTGGTACGAGCAGACCAAGCGCCCGTGACCGTTGGCCCGGAATCAAAGCTGGCCGTTGCCAAAAAGATTATTCAAGAACTGGTGCGTCTACTTGACCAAGCGTAATTGTGGTATAATAAGTACCTAATAAGGAATCGGAGGCTTTCATGGCAAAGACAGACGAAGAACAAGCGGCTAAGTACCATGTTGGGGATGTGCTTCTAGCACCCGCCTATGGCAACTTGGAAAAGCCCTTTACTGGCAAAGTCGAGAAGGTTTACGACAACGCATTACTTGTCGAAATCATCGAAAACGACCCAGCTGATCAACCAGCTGTTAACGAAATGAACCACCGCGGAGTGGTTAAGATGGCCGATATCGAAGTCATCCAAGAAGCGCCCGCAGAAAAGTAAAAGAAAAAGAAGAAGGCAGGTACGTAAGTTTCAGTGACCTTGGCGATAGTGGGAGCCAGGGCTTACCCCTGACCCGCGCCACTTTTTCAATGCAGACAAATGAATGAAACAAAAGTGGTTGGCTCAGCTGACTATTAGAGTGGTACCGCGGGCAGGGCTCGTCTCTTCAGATATGTCGAGATGGGTCCTGTTTTTAAGAAGAAAAGGATAAGAAGATGGCAGAAAACCAAGCAGTTGTGAACGCGTTGCAGGCCGTATTGCCGGACCTGACAGCAGCAGACATCGCCTCAAAGCTCGAGGCACCCAAAGATCAAAAAATGGGCGACATTGCCTTTCCAACCTTTACCTTGGCAAAGGTATTGAAGAAGGCGCCACAAATGATTGCCCAAGAGTTGGTCGAAAAGATTGATCAGTCAGACTTTGAAAAAGTCGTAGCGACAGGTCCATACATCAACTTCTTTTTAAATAAAAAGCAAGTGACAAAGGATACCTTGAAAAAGGTTTTGGCTGCTGGTGCAAACTATGGTCAAAACGAAGATGGAAAAGGGCAAACCATTGCCTTAGATATGTCATCGCCAAACATTGCCAAGCCAATGTCGATGGGCCACTTGCGCTCAACGGTGATTGGAAACGCCTTGGCTAACTTGTCGGCTAAGAACGGTTATAAGCCAGTTAAAATTAATCACCTTGGTGACTGGGGAACGCAGTTTGGTAAATTGATCTATGCCTATAAAACCTGGGGATCTGAAGATGAAGTGAAGGCGGATCCCATTGCGACTTTGCTAAAGTATTACGTGGAATTCCACGAAAAGGCCAAGGAAAATCCCGCCCTCGACGATGAAGGCCGTGCTTGGTTTAAGAAGTTGGAAGATGGTGATCCAGAAACCCATAAGCTTTGGGCCTGGTTCCGTGAGGAATCCTTAAAGGAATTCACTGAAATTTACGATCGCTTGGGCATTACCTTTGATTCATACAACGGGGAAGCCTTCTACAATGACAAGATGGACCGAGTTGTTAAGGCGCTTGAGGACAAGAACCTCTTAGAAGAATCACAGGGTGCCCAGATTGTTGACCTGTCTAAGGTGAACGAAAACTTGACGCCTGCCATGATTAAGCGAACGGATGGTGCGACGCTTTACATGACCCGTGACCTGGCGGCTGCCATGTACCGAAAGGATACTTACGACTTTGCCAAGTCACTCTATGTCGTGGGTGGTGAACAGCGTGAACATTTCGCCCAGCTAAAGGCGGTGTTGTCACTTTTGGATTTGCCATGGGCGGATGATGTAGAACACATCCCATTTGGCTTGATTACCTTTAACGGGAAGAAGATGTCGACCCGTAAGGGGGATGTCGTCTTGCTGAAGGATGTCTTAGACGATGCCCATGACTTGGCCTTGAAGCAGATTGAGGAAAAGAACCCAACGCTTCCAAATAAGGATCAGGTGGCCGAAGAAGTCGGAGCCGGTGCGGTTGTCTTCCATGACTTGATGAATGACCGGACGAATAACTTCGACTTTAAGATTGACGAAGTCGTTCGCTTCGAAGGGGATACAGGGCCATACGTGCAATACACGAATGCCCGTGCCCAATCGATTTTGCGTAAGGCGGGCGTAGCGGTTGATCAGGAAAACATCAACCTGGATGACCCGGACACTTGGGCCATCATTACTGATTTGAACGCCTTTCCTGACGCGGTTCGCCGTGCCTTCTTGAATCGCGAACCATCAATCGTTGCCAAGTATGCGCTTGGCCTCGCTCGTGCCTTTAATAAGTATTACGCCAACTCAAAGATTTTGGCTGACGATGCCAACAAGAATGGTCGTTTGGCATTGGTTGCTGCCGTTTCCGAAACCTTGACGGCCGCCCTTGTGATTCTTGGTGTTCATGCACCAAAGGAAATGTAAGCCCTTTGATGCCATTAGTTTTTTAGCTATTTCGGCCGATTGGCTGTAAGGAATACGAATGAAAACGAATTTTTCAATTAAAAAGACAGCCTTTTGGCAACGAGTCGCACCGGTCTGGAATCGTTATCAGATCGGCCGACTAATGATTTTAACGATCATGACGCTTTTCTTTGCGGCTTCGTTATACGGGATTGTGAATGCCAAGACGGCGCACGTGTCATCGCTTCAGCAATCGCTGTCGCAAACGACGGATGTCTATGATAATTCTGGTGACAAAGCCGGTTCGCTCTACTCACAAAAGGGAACCTATGTGAAATACAACCAGATTTCACCTTCCATGAAGAACGCGGTGCTTTCCATTGAGGACCGTAATTTCTACAAGGAGCACGGTTTCTCAGTGAAGGGCTTGGCTCGAGCTGCCGTCTTGCTGGTTAAAAACAAGCTGACCGGAACGGAAACGATTTCGGGTGGTGGTTCGACTTTGACCCAGCAGCTGGTAAAAAACGCCTATTTGACACAGGAGCAGACCTTTACCCGAAAGTTTAAGGAACTTTTCTTATCCGTTCAGGTGGAAAAGTCTTACTCAAAGAATGATATCTTGACGATGTACTTGAACAACGCCTGGTTTGGACATGGGGTTTGGGGAGTCGAGGATGCTTCTGAGAAGTACTTTGGTGTTCATGCTTCCGAATTGAATACGGAGCAGGCGGCAACCTTAGCCGGTATGCTGACCAATCCTTCTGGCTTTAACCCAATTGACAATCCTGGTCGTTCGAAGAGCCGTCGAAACCTGGTCATTCAAACCATGGTTGAAAATAAGAAGTTGACGGCTTCTGAGGCAAAAGCAGCGCAAGCAACGGCCATTACTCTGAATGATAACTACACCGGGGATGAATCTTACCGCTATCCATGGTACTTTGACTCAGTCATTAACGAAGCCATTAACACTTATGGCCTGACTGAAAAAGATATTATGAATAAGGGTTATAAGATTTACACAACCCTGAACCAAAAGGATCAGCAGAACCTCCAAAACGATTATGAAAAGGGCACGCTTTTTGGTAATCAGTCGGACGCCCAGGCAGCAACTGTCGTCTTGAATGCGAAGACGGGTGGCGTTCGTGCCGTAGTCGGTGGTCGTGAGTCGACCCATACCTACCGTGGCTTTAACCGCGCCAACCAGTCACAGCTACAACCAGGTTCCATTATTAAGCCGCTGGTCGTTTACACACCAGCCCTCGTGAATGGTTATTCGATCAACACCGAACTGCCAAACAAGAAGATGAACTTTGGAACGAATAATTACTCGCCAAATAACGCCTTGAACGTTGAGACGGGGAACGTCAAGATGTATGAAGCGCTTGAACATTCCTACAATATTCCAGCCGTTTACCTCCTTGATAAGTTAGGGGTGAACACCGGTTATTCATGGGGAAAGAAGTTTGGCTTGAACTTGGTTTCATCTGATAAGAACTATGCTTTGGCTCTTGGTGGCTTGACAAACGGTGTTTCGCCACAGCAAATGGCATCGGCCTACACGACTTTTGCCAATGGCGGAACGATGTCAGAAGCCCACTACATCACAAAGATTGTGGACGCGACTGGAAAGACGATTGTTGCAAAGCCGAAGGCTAAGCAGACGCAGTTAATTTCCAAGTCAATTGCGAACAAGATGACGAAGATGATGCTTGGTACGTACACGAATGGAACTGGAAAGGGGGCAACCCCATCTGGTTACACCATTGCGGGTAAGACCGGAACGACTGAAAACCCGAACTCCACCAATAATTCGAACTCATCGAAGGATTCGTGGGCTGTTGCTTATACCAACGATGTGGTTCAGGTCTCCTGGGAAGGTCTGGAAGGGAACAGTTCAAGTTCTCTACCAATTGGGTTGATGTCAACCATTGGTAATTTGGTCAAGACGTCAATGGGACAAATTCTACCAAACACCGAAGAAACTTCCTTTAGTGTGACGGACGCGAACCAATCAACGACGACCAGCTCATCCAGCTCATCAAATTCATGGGCTGACAATGCCAAAGAAAACATTCAAAATGGCGTGAACACGACAGTTGCCGGCGCTAACAAAGTGTGGGATACTGTAAAGGGATGGTTCGGTTCTTAGAATCAATCGACCGAGTGTTGTGCAATACGAAAGGATCTATGAGAGATGTCAGTAAATATTTACGATAATGCCAATGAAATGGCAAAAGTTTTGACGCAAACGGAACAGTACGTAGCTTGGAATAAGGCTTTTGAAGCTGTTCAAGCGGATGAAGCGGCCAAGGATTTGTTCAAGCAGTTCCAAACGATTCAAATGACGGTGCAACAAATGATGCAGGCGCAAAAGACGCCAACTCCTGAACAAGAAAAGGAATGGGACGCCGTTGCCAAAGACGTTCAGGCCAACGAAAAAATTAAAGCCCTGATGGCTTCAGAACAAGTGTTGAACACCTTGCTTGGTGAGATCAACGATATCGTGACGAAACCAGTTTCAGAAAGTTATGCAGCGGCCCACAAGGCCTAAGCAAACAAAAAGGCGACGCAATAGCGTCGCCTTTTTTTATTGGCCAATGGAAAAACTGAAAGAAAAAACAGGAAACAGATCAACTGTTGCCCGTTTTCGTTTCTTATTAATAGATTGCATCACGATAGAGTGAAACCACTTTTCCAAGAATGGACACTTGATCCAAGATGATGGGGGCCATCGTGTCGTTTTCAGGTTGTAAGCGATAATGACCAGCTTCGCGAAAGAAACGCTTGACCGTGGCTTCGTTATCTTCGTTCATGGCGACCACAATATCACCGTTATCGGCGTTTTGTTGGCGGCGAACAATGACTTTGTCGCCGTCTAGAATGCCGATGTTAATCATGGACTCCCCACGAACGTTTAACATGAAGAGGTCGCCGTCATATGGAATGAGATCTTCCGGAATGGGGAAGAATTCCGTGGCGTTTTGTTCAACAGCCAAAATGGGTTGACCGGCGGTCACCAAACCAAGAACGGGAATCTTACCAGCGTTAGAAGAAATGCCTAACATTTCAAAGCCCTTCGCTGTCACTTCGATGGCCCGTGCCTTGGTCTTTTCACCCTTCTTCAAAAGATAACCGTTTTTAATCAAACGGGCAATGTGACCGTGAATGGTCGATGAAGAGGAGAGACCGACGGATTCGCCGATTTCGCGAATCGTTGGTGGAAAGCCGTTTTTTGATTGGTACTCGTGGATAAAACGAAGTACCTGAATTTGTTTTGAATCGGATGCCATAATGTTCTTCCCATCTCATTAATACTGCCCTTATTCTAGCGAAAAAAAGGGGAAAAAGCAAACACGTGTTCGTAAGAATTCCTTAAGGATACAGTGAAATTTAAGCCTTTGCTAAAGTTTATTAAAAATAAGCGAACGGCTTGTGAGTGGGTGTGGTATACTATTCCATAGATTTTTAGAGGTAAAGGAGACCGCTATGCTTGTACTAGTAGGACTTTTGGCCCTGGTTGTTGGGCTGGTTGGTGGATTCTTCTTGGCGCGCTTCACAATGAAGTCATACTTGGCCAAGAACCCACCAATCTCAGAAGAGATGATGAAGTCAATGATGATGTCGATGGGGCAAAAGCCATCACAGAAGAAGTTGAATCAAATGATGAGCCAAATGAAGGCCCAAAGCGCAAAGCGCTAAGCTGATTTTTGCTTTTTATAAAAGCCGACAAATTGTCGGCTTTTTCTTTTTCAATTAAAAAAGTCCCAGAAGATTTGATTGCTCTTCTGGGACTTTGACATTATTTTTGCTTTTTCGGATCGACATAGACCCAGTTTGGATCGATTTCAGTATCGAGTGCATGAAAAGCCGCCTCGATTTTTTCGTTGTATTGAGCGATCACTTCGTCCGTTAGTTTCACCTTTGGATCAATGACGATTGGTTCGCCAAAGTTCATGGTTACGCGATGACGTAAGAAGAGGTGGGAGAACTTAACGGGGCCTTGGTAAACGGCCGGTACAATCGGCTTCTTTGACAGTTTGGCAATCAAGATGGAACCTGACTTTAGCTTTTGTGAATGCCGTGAACCCGAAGGGAACATGATTAAGGAACGGTCGCCACTCTTCAATTCACTGACGGGCTTTCGAATCACATCGGCCCCAACGTTTTTACGGTCGACTGGAAAGGCGCCGAGGGAAACGATGAGCTTGCGTAAAAAGAAGTTTTTAAACAGTTCCTTTTTCGCCATGAAGATAAAACGTTTTGGATAGGCCGCCATGGCATACCAAACGGGATCCCACCACGTTCGGTGAGGGGCAACTAGAATGTAGTTGCCTTGTTTTGGTAGACGATTTTTGTGCAAATAATAGGTACGTCCGTTTATAATGGAAACCAAGGTCACAACGAAGACCCGGATAAAGCGATAAAGCATGAGCTTGTCCTTTCTTCTTCACTTAACTGTTTAATTTTACTATAAAAGGGGATAAAGGCAAATGACAGAGCCGAATATACACGAAGGCGAACGGTTGGATGGCTTACCTTCCCAAGAGGTGAAGGTGATTCAAAACCCCGATATGTTTGCTTACTCATTGGACGCCGTTCTCCTGGCCTATTTTGCCAACCCGAATAAAAAGGGCCGTGGTCGAACCGTTGATCTTGGTGCGGGAACTGGCGCTGTTGGTCTTTTCTATGCTAAAAAAGTCACGGGCAGCGTCACATTGGTCGAAATTCAAGAAGAATTGGCTGCGATGGCGAAGCGATCGGTGCGTTTAAATGGTCTGGAAGATCGCGTTTCCGTCATTCATGCCGATATGCAGGAAGTCTTTGACCAGATTAAGCCTGGTTCGGTGGATACGGTCCTATGTAATCCGCCGTATTTTCCAATTAAAGAAAAAACGAAGCAAAATGAAGACGAGCATTATCAAATTGCTCGGCATGAGGTGGCCATTGACTTGCCAAAGTTGGCCCAGACAGCCAATAAATTGTTGAAAAACAAAGGGAAGTTTTTCATGGTGCACCGGCCAGAACGGCTTGGTGATATTTTCGCCGCCCTGACGGATCGTGGACTTGAAATTAAGCACCTCCAATTCGTTTATGGAAAGGCCGACCGGGAAGCCAACATGGTCTTGGTTGAGGCGATTAAACAGGGCCGCTCCGGTGGTGTCCGCATCTTGCCACCAATTATTGCCTATACGGCTGATAACCAATATACCGAGCAGGTTCAAACTATCTTGTATGGTAAAGCGTGGACCTTGGATTAGGGAGAGTGAAGACGTGACGGATTCGTCTGCTAAAACTTATGACTTTTACGTGCTCTACACGGCCGATGGTTATTTTTATGGCGGTTATTCAGATGATGCGATTCGTCGTTTCCACGTGCATGAAGCGGGGAAAGGTGCGAAGTTCACCCGGGTTAAGTCCCGCCATCCCTTGCGGCTAATTTATTACGTGACTTTTGATAGTAAGCATGATGCGATGCACGCAGAGGCGACTTTTAAAGCGCTGTCACGAGTGCAAAAGGAAAGCTTTTTGATTGAACACGGCGTCCCGAAAACTGTCTGGGAAAAATAAAGAGAAAAGTTCGCACAAAATGCTTGAAAGACTGAGGGGCATCCTGTAAACTATTAATCGTTGTGTGAGCAACAAAAATACACACGGCCGAGGAGAACGCAGAGGTGCAGAAATGTTCATGCGAACCTTGAATCGGTCGGAGGATAACCTAGGAGGCCTATAATGGCAGTTATTACTATGAAAGAACTCCTCGAAGCAGGAGTTCACTTCGGACACCAAACACGTCGTTGGAACCCAAAGATGGCACCATACATCTTTACGGAACGTAACGGCATCCACATCATCGACTTGCAAAAGACGGTGAAGATGGTTGATGAAGCCTACAACTTTATGCGTAACGCATCAGCTGATGGCGCAAACATCTTGTTCGTTGGTACGAAGAAGCAAGCTTCTGACGCCATTGCTGAAGAAGCAACGCGCGCTGGTCAATTCTACATCAACCACCGTTGGTTGGGTGGAACGTTGACTAACTGGAACACGATCAAGACTCGTGTACAACGTTTGAAGGACTTGAAGAAGATGGCCGAAGATGGCACTTTCGATCGTCTTCCAAAGAAGGAAGTTGTTTTGTTGAAGAAGCAACAAGCCAAGTTGGAAAAGTTCTTGGGCGGAATCGAAGACATGCAGGACTTGCCTGACGTACTCTTCGTTGTTGACCCTAAGAAGGAAGAAATCGCCGTTAAGGAAGCCAACATGCTCAACATCCCTGTTGTGGCAATGATTGACACCAACGCCAACCCTGATGATGTTGACGTTAAGATTCCTGCTAACGATGATGCCATTCGTGCCATCCGTTTGATTACGGCAAAGATGGCAGACGCTGTGATCGAAGGCCGTCAAGGTCAAGATCAAGCAGCCGAAGATGCTTTCATCGAAGGTGACGAAAACACTGAATCAATCGAAGAAATCACTGAAATTGTTGAAAAGAACAACTAAGCGATTAATTATCTGATTTGCCGTTCCGGTGGACCTGCTTGGGACGCTGGCGCGGCATTTTTATTTGACTAAAAAGGAGCACACATTTATGGCTGTTACAGCAAAGATGGTAAAGGAATTACGTGACAAGACGTCTGTTGGAATGATGGACGCAAAGAAGGCATTGGTTGAAGCCGAAGGCGACATCCAAAAGGCCATCGACTTGTTGCGTGAAAAGGGAATGGCAAAGGCCGCTAAGAAGGGCGACCGTGTCGCTGCCGAAGGAATGACTTATGTCATGGAAGACGGTAACAAGGCTGCTATCATCGAATTGAACTCAGAAACGGATTTCGTTGCTGGAAACAAGGAATTTAACGACTTGTTGGCTGCTGTTACGAAGATCATTTTGAATGCTCAACCTGAAAACGTTGAAGCTGCTTTGGCATTGCCAGGCGAAGAAGGTCGTACCGTTAACGACATGATCATCAATGTTTCACAAATTACGGGTGAAAAGATCACGTTGCGTCGTTTCGAAACGATGGAAAAGAACGATGACCAAGTCTTTGGGGCATACTCCCACATGGGTGGTTCAATCTCTGCTTTGGCTTTGTTTGATGGTTCAAACGCTGCTGCAGCACGTGACATCGCGATGCACATTGCAGCCATTGCACCACAATACGTATCAGATGCTGACGTTCCGGCAGAAGTTGTTGCCAAGGAAAAGGAAGTTCAATTGGCTTCTGAAGACTTGAATGGTAAGCCTGACAACATCAAGGAAAAGATGGTTGAAGGTCGTATCAAGAAGTTCTTGGCAGAAATTTCATTGTTGGACCAACCATTTGTTAAGAATGGTGACCAAAAGGTTGAAGACTTTGCCAAGGAAAGCGGTTTGACGGTTAAGTCCTTCGTCCGTTACCAAGTTGGTGAAGGAATCGAAAAGCAACAAACAAACTTGGCTGATGAAGTTGCCAAGCAAATCGGTCAATAAGACCTATAAAAGTGTCCTTTTGGGCACTTTTTTTGCGGACGTAAACGAATTCCTTTGCTATAATGGATGGTAAGAAAAAAGGAGACACCATGACTGAAAAGAAATACAAACGTGTTTTGATGAAGTTATCTGGCGAAGCTTTAGCTGGTGCTAAAGGCCAGGGAATTGATTTGGAGACGGTTTCAACGATTGCCAACGAGATTAAGTCCGTTCACGACATGGGCACAGAGATTGCCATTGTCGTTGGTGGTGGAAACCTCTGGCGTGGCGAACCAGCTTCTAAGGTTGGAATGGAACGTTCTCGAGCTGACTACACAGGTATGTTGGGAACGACCATGAACGCCTTAGTTTTGCAGGATGCTTTGGAACGTGCAGGTGTTCAAACGCGTGTTCAAACAGCCATTACCATGCAACAAATCGCCGAACCCTACATTCGCGGGCGGGCAATTCGTCACCTTGAGAAGGGGCGGATTGTGATTTTTGCTGCCGGTATTGGGTCACCATACTTCTCAACCGATACAACGGCTGCGCTTCGTGCTAATGAAATTAACGCGGATGCGATCTTGATGGCAAAGAACGGTGTCGATGGTGTCTACGACGCTGATCCAAAGACAAACCCAGAGGCCAAGAAGTTTAGTCACTTGACGCATTTGGATATTATCCAAAAGGGCTTGAAGGTCATGGACGCAACGGCTTCAACCATGTCAATGGATAACAATATGCCACTGGTCGTCTTTAATTTGAACCAACCTGGCAACATTCAAAAAGTCATTGCCGGTGAAAACATCGGAACGACAGTTACAGGAGAAAAATAAACATGGCAATTGATTTTAACCAAGCAAGTGATAAGATGAAGGGCGCACAGGAGGCTCTTCGTCGCGAATTGGCCGAAATTCGAACAGGACGTGCTAACCCACGTATCTTGGATCGCGTTGAAGTGGAATACTACGGTGCCATGGTCCCTTTGAACCAAGTTGCTTCCATTTCTGTTCCGGAAGCTCGGATGCTTTTGATCACGCCTTTTGATAAAGGGGCTTTGGAAGCCATTGTGACGGCGATTAACGTGTCTGACTTGGGATTGAACCCTGCATCTGACGGCTCAATCGTTCGTTTAGCCATCCCACAGATGACAGAAGAACGTCGTAAGGAATTGGCCAAGGAAGTGAAGGCTGAAGCCGAAAAGTCCAAGGTTGCCGTTCGTAACGTACGTCGCGATGCAATGGACGCCATTAAGAAGGACAAGGACTTGACGGAAGATCAAGTGCATGATTCCGAAGATAAGATCCAAAAGTTAACGGATGATAACATCAAGGCAATTGATGAAATCGCCGCTGATAAGGAAAAAGAATTGTTGACGATTTAATTGTTCAAGGAACTGGTGTTAAGCCAGTTCTTTTTCATTATTTTGGTTTAATGTAAAAAATGTTATAATATCAATGTAACCCAAGGTGCTTGCTGATTATTATTCAATGATTAGCGCTTCTCAAACAAAGCACTTTGGGTTTTTCTATGTCTTTTTTCTTGCCTTTTTTCAGCGAAAATAGCATAATATGGTTAAGCAATCTTCGACTATGACCCGGCTTGGCAACCGGCGAGCCGTTGATGTCAACGAAAGTGTCAGGGCTTTGCTCTGGAAATCAGGTGGAACCGCGCGTAAGCGTCCTGATGTCAAAGAAATTTTGGCATTGGACCGTTTACCGCGGTTTTTTGTCTGAAAAGGAGGGACGATGGCAAAGCTCAAGTATAGCGTGCAGTCTGAGACGGTTTTAGTCTTGCAAGAAACGGGTCAAATCGGTGATACGATTGATTTAAAAGACGAGCAAAAAGTCGATAGCGATTCGCTTTCCAAAGCCGTTCAGGATAGCATTGAACAGCGCATCAAGGATGAAAAAGCGGCCTGGGAAAAGAGCCAGTCCGCATTAATTGATTCACAGGTTCAAAAGGAAAAAGAAGCCGCGAAGTTTTCGGTGGAGCAGGCGAAGCAGTCGGCAAAAGAGGATGCCCAAAAAGAACGGGATCGTTTACAAGAAGAATTGCTTCAGCTAAAGGCTGATTTGGCTGCGTCTAAGAAACAAAATGAATCAGAACAGGCCTTAGCACTGGAACGTCAAAAGGCTGAATTGTTAGCCAAGCAGCAGGTGGAAAAAGAAGCGGCTCGGCAAAAGGCTGAAGAGGAGAAGGCAAAGCTCCAACAGACACTTCAGGAAAGTAAAGAAGCAGCTTCTGAGCAATCGCAGTCCCTTGAACGTCAGCTGTTGGAATTAAAGAATCAGGTGAATAACCAAGAACGTGATCGTGAATTGGCGCTGTCAAAGACGAGATCAGATTATGAGGCTCAGTTAAAGGCTGCTCATGACCAAGTCGAGTTCTACAAGGACTTTAAGGCTCGGCAGTCGACAAAAGAGATTGGTGAATCACTGGAAGTCTACGCTCACCAGGAATTTGATAAGATCCGCCCATATGCCTTTCCAGATGCCTATTTCGAAAAGGACAACGAAGTATCAAAGGAAACGGGTTCAAAGGGTGACTTTATCTTTCGTGACTATGATGATGGGCTGGAATTCATCTCAATCATGTTCGATATGAAAAACGAAGCGGACACGACGGAGAAGAAACATAAAAACAGTGACTTTTTCAAAGAGCTTGATAAGGACCGCAAGGAAAAGGGGACCGAGTACGCGGTGCTCGTTTCACTGCTCGAAGCCGATAGTGACCTTTACAATACTGGGATTGTGCAAGTCCATGAATACGAAAAGATGTATGTGATTCGGCCGCAATTCTTCGTTCATTTTATCGGCTTACTTCGAAACGCTGCACTTGATTCGGTACAGTATAAGAAGCAGCTTCAAGAAGAACGAAACCAAAACATTGATATCACTAATTTTGAGGAAAACATCAATAGTTTTAAGGACAAGTTTGCGAAGAATTACCAGTCCTATTCAAAGAATTTCCAAGCAGCGATTGACGAGATTGATAAAGCGATTAAGCGGATGGAAGAGGTGAAGCGGAAGCTGACAACCTCAGAAAATCAATTGCGTCTGGCAAATAATAAATTGGACGATGTGTCGGTGAAAAAACTCACGCATGACAATCCAACGATGCAGGCCAAATTCGATGAATTGAAGAAGGAAAGAGATTGACAACATGATGACAGAAAAGAAGCTTTCATTACAGGAGATTATCCTGACTTTGCAAGAGTTTTGGGCTGAAAAAGGCGCCAACCTCATGCAAGCATACGACAACGAAGTCGGCGCGGGAACTCAAAGCCCTTACACGTTCTTGCGTGCTAACGGACCCGAACCGTGGGCTGCAGCCTACGTTCAACCATCCCGTCGACCAGCCGATGGTCGTTACGGAGACAACCCGAACCGTCTCTTTCAGCACCACCAATTCCAAGTCGTGATGAAACCATCACCCGACAACATTCAGGAGCTCTACCTGGCATCCCTGGAAGCATTGGGGATTAAGCCTTTGGAACACGACATTCGCTTCGTCGAAGATAACTGGGAAAACCCATCCATGGGTGCTGCCGGAATCGGTTGGGAAGTTTGGCTTGATGGAATGGAAGTCACGCAGTTCACTTACTTCCAGCAGGTTGGTGGAATCGAAGTTGATTCCGTTACTTCCGAAATCACTTATGGATTGGAACGACTGGCTTCTTACATTCAAGATGTGCCAACTGTATATGATCTCGAATGGGGCCATGGTGTTCTCTACGGGGATATCTTTAAAGAGCCAGAATACGAACACTCCAAGTACGCCTTTGAAGAATCGAACCAAGACATGTTGTTACGCCATTTCGACGACTACGAAGCCGAAGCGAAGCACAACCTTGAGCTGGGCTTGGTTCATCCAGCTTATGACTACATTTTGAAGTCATCGCACACCTTTAACCTCTTGGATGCACGGGGAACGGTTTCCGTCACTGAACGTGCCGGCTACTTGCACCGCATTCGTGCAATGGCTCGTCAGGTTTCCAAAGTCTTTATTGAGGAACGAGCAAAGCTTGGCTTCCCATTGTTGAAAGATGAAGCGTTACGGGACAAGTACCTGGGTGAAAAGGGAAAGTACGCAAAGAAGGAGGACCAAAACTAATGGCTGACTACATTTTAGAAATTGGATTGGAAGAAATGCCGGCTCATTTGGTAACGGCTTCTGAAAAACAACTGGTAAAGCGTGTAAAGGATTTCTTGGACGAACATCGTTTAGCTGTCCAAGAAATGAAGCCTTTCTCGACTCCTCGCCGTTTGGCTGTCGAGTTGGTCGGTTTGGCCGAAGGTTCAGAAGCTGTTTCTGAAATCAAGCGTGGCCCAGCCGTCGATCGTGCCAAGGACGAGGATGGCAACTGGACAAAAGCCGCCCAGGGATTTGCACGCGGTCAGGGAACAACGCCGGAAGAATTGACGGAAAAGGACGGCTACCTCTGGGCAGAAAAGCAAATCGCCGGGGTGCCAGCTGCAGAAATTCTGTCAAAGATCGGGTCAGAAGTTGTTGAACAAATGACTTTTACCACGTACATGAAGTGGGGAAACCACGCCTTCCATTACATCCGACCAATTCGTTGGATTGTGTCACTCTTGGATGACCAAGTCGTGCCATTTTCTGTACTGGACGTAAAGGCCGGTCAGACGACTCGTGGCCACCGCTTCCTATCAACAGAAGACGTGATAATCGCTTCGGCCAAGGATTATGAAAAGACCTTAAACGATGCCTTTGTCATGGTTGATGCCGCTAAGCGGAAGCAGACGATTGTCAATCAATTGGAAACGATTGCAAAGGACAACGACTGGAAACTTGATCTACAATCCGCCATGGCAAAAGATCTCTTGGAAGAGGTCAACAACATCGTCGAATGGCCGACGGCCTTTGCAGGAAACTTCGATGAGAAGTACCTGAAGCTGCCGAAGGAAGTATTAATTACGTCAATGCGCGATCACCAGCGCTTCTTCTTTGTGACCAACAAAGAAGGCGATCTCTTGCCACATTTCCTGTCCGTTCGTAATGGAAATGCCGATCACCTCGAAAACGTGGCTCGTGGAAATGAAAAAGTCCTCGTGGCTCGCTTGGAGGATGCGGCCTTCTTCTACAAGGAAGACCAGCAAAAGTCCATTAACGATTACATGGACCGTGTGAAGAAGCTTGTTTTCCACGAAAAGATTGGAACCGTTTACGAACACATGGAACGAGTGCAGGGCTTGTCTGCTGAATTGGCACAAGCACTGGGCCTGTCAAAAGAGGAAGAAGCCGACTTGGATCGTGCTTCACAAATTTACAAGTTTGATTTGATGACCGGAATGGTTGGTGAATTCGATGAACTACAAGGCGTGATGGGGGAGCACTACGCCAAGCTCTTTGGTGAAAAGGATGCCGTGGCCAAGGCCATTTACGAGCATTACTTGCCAACGTCAGCCGATGGCGTGGTTGCCCAAAGCAAGGTTGGTGCGGTTTTGGCCATCGCCGACAAGTTGGACTCGATTGTGACCTTCTTTGCCCACGACATGGCGCCATCTGGCGCCAACGACCCTTACGGTCTCCGTCGTGCCGCAACCGGTGTCGTTCGGACGCTGGAAGCATTTGATTGGCACCTTGATTTGCTGGCACTTCTGACGACTTTCAAAGAAAAGAACGGGGAAGTGACCGATGCCAACTTGAATCTCGTCATTGGCTTCTTAACGGACCGTGTTCGTAAGCAAGCCCTGGATGCTGGTATTCGAAAGGATATTGTGACGGCGGGAACGGCTAACGTGATCACCGGAGACTTTGTCTATGTCGCAGACCGGACCAAGGTTTTGTCTGCTCACGCGACGGATGCCGACTTCCGTGAAGTCATGGAATCACTGTCTCGTGTGGCCCGCCTAGCAAAGAAAGTGCCCGTCGACGCTCCGGTTCAGCCCGCGTTGTTGGCAAATGATCAGGAAAAAGCCTTGTATGAAGCAACTAAGAATCTTGATCTAAAGACGCTTGAAGCAGCTGGGGCCGAAAAGCTCTACCAGGCATTGGCTGCCTTGCAGGCGCCAATCGCTGACTACTTTGACAACACAATGGTCAACGATGACGATGAAACAGTTAAAAACAACCGTTACGCGCAACTCGGTGCGATTAACAAGCTAATCAACGGTCTCGGAAAGATCGAAGAAATCGTGATTAAGTAAGTGAATAAAAAAGTCGCTAGCTTTTGCTAGCGACTTTTTTTGTGTTCCGTTATGATGAAAGCGTAAATGAGCGAGTTATCTAATTGTTACACTCATTAAACTGGGCAATAAAAAATAACTATCTCCGCTTTGAGTGCCTGAGATAGTTATTAACACCAACTATTAAAGGTGCATCACCACTTTGTGGGTCTGCTAGAGGGGATGTGGTGCCCGCCGCATCCCTTTTCTTTGTGACTTTAGTATATTCTGAGGCGTTTTTTCTTGCAAGCAATCCGTGTATTTATGACAAATAAGCATAAATAAAAGCCCTATCTTTTATGATAGGGCTTTTGACTTTATCAATATCGCTTGAACCAGTTGACGATGTCTTCTATGCGTCGGACACGCAGGGATGGTTTGCCATTACGGGAGAGACCGTGGAAGGACTGTGGGTAGCGGATATAGTCACAGTCGGTTCCGGTGCGCTTAACGGCGGTGAAGAGGGCTTCACTTTGGCTGACAGGGCAGCGGCGGTCCTCTTCACCGTGTTGGATGCGAACTGGTGTATTGATTCGGTCGGCGTAGGCGATCGGCGACTTTTCCCAGTAGAGCTTGAAAGCTTTGTCTTTGTAAAGGTCAGCACCTAATTCGTGAGAGGTGAACGACACCCCAATGTCGGAGTTGTGGTAGAGGTTGAACCAATCGATGGCCGGGCGTTGAACAATGGCGGCCTGGAAGCGGTTAGTGTGGCCGATGATCCAAGTGGCGAGGAAACCACCGTATGAGCCACCTGCAACAAAGACTTTATCCGAATCGATGCCTTGGAAGTGGCTAAGGGCATAGTCCAGACCAGCCATCACATCGGCATAGTCGTTTTCCCCGTAGTGACCAAGCACGTCTTTGGCAAAGTCCTCCCCGTAAGACGTTGAACCACGCGGATTAACGTAGAGGACGTGGAAGCCTTCACTAGCCAATGCCTGGTACTCTTGGAAGAAGCTGTTGGCAAAGGCGGCATGAGGCCCCCCGTGGATGTAAAGAATGATTGGCGCTTTGTCAGCTTCGGTCTGTGCCTTGGTGAACCAGCCCTGAATCTCGGTTTTGCCATCCGTTGTGGGATAGTAGAAGGATTCGGTCGAGGCGTAGTCATGGCTCTCTTCGTATTGGGCGTTTGGGTTGTACAGGACTTGCTCGTCGCCCGTTTCAAGATTGAGTTCGTGCAACTCTGCTGCCTTTTCAGCCGTGGAGTGAACGAAGATAACCGTTTTTTCATTCTTCATGGCAAAGTCGATAATATTGCGGGCCGCTTCGTGGACCTTTTTTGTCGTCTGGGTCTTGGCATCGTAAAGATAGAACTGGCTGTTTCCCTTATGAATAGCCGTGTAGATGTAAGTGTTCTTATTGATCCAATAGCCTGAAACGTGGGCGGGTTGCTGGGTCCAGTCTTCGGCGATCGAATTCCCATAACCAATGTTGATTTGATCATCTTGGACGGGCTTGCTGAGTTCCTTGCTGGCAAAGTCGTAGCGATAGACTTGGTTAATGGTTGCCGAATAGGCGTGATAGTCAGAACCGATAAGGACCATCTGTTGACCATCCGGTGAGAAGCTGGCATCAGTGAAAATACCTTCGGGAATGGAGACTGTGATATAAGATGTTTCCTCTGATTTTGTATCGTAAATGAAGACTGCCTGGGTATCGTCGAATTGTTCGGTCCAATCGGGATGGGCAGGGGCCAGGTAGGCGAATGACGTATTGTCGCTTGCGACGTCTTGCAAATGAAAATCGTGGTTGAAACTCTTTAGGATTTCCTGCTTGCCCGTCTGGATGTCATAGCTTGCTAGTTCGTAGACATTTTCAGTCGGCAGCCAGCCGATACCGTCTGCTTTGTTTTGCACCTGAGTCAGGTGACGAGGGGTGAGTGCTTCATCAGCGGCCTCTTCTGGGGATGGACTTTGGCAGACTTTGAAAAAGAGGGTTGTTTGGTCTGGGCTAAAGTGCATCTCGTCAACAGAACCGTTCCCTGAAGTGAGGGCCTGAGCGGAACCGCCATCGACTGGCATGGCCATTAACTGGTAGTGCCCCTTTTCGTCTTTGTGCCGGTAGTAAAGGGTGTTGCCAGCAACGATTGGCTGGACGTTCATTCCGCCATTGGTGTAGGGACGGGCTGTGCCGTCTGCCTTAATGGCAACGATGTCGGCTTGATAGTCGTTTTTGCCTTCGTCCATTCGGTTTTCGACGACAAAGGTGCGGCCCATTGTGGCAAAGGGCTGACTCAAGCTTTTTAGTTGGTAAAGATCCTTTATTTGAATTCCTGGCATTTGACGGCGGCCTCCTTCTCTTGTCTTCTTTTGCTAAGTATAACAAAGAAAGGGCTTTTATGTGAAAATGATGAGAAAAAGAAGGAGGCGCTCTTTTCTATGAAAGGCGACTGGCTTTTTCTTTAATAAACGACCATTAAAGCGGGTGAATTGCGGGAGTGAGCGAAATCGCTGGCTTTCTTTCACTGCCTTTTTCGTGTAAAATAGAGGGGACTAAATAACGATAAAAAAGCAGGTAAAGATGGCTGATTTTACAATTGACCAATTAAAAGAACGACAAAAGCGGATTCGCAATTTTTCCATTGTGGCTCATATTGATCACGGGAAATCGACGATTGCTGACCGCATCTTGGAGCAAACCAAAACCGTTGCCGAACGAGACATGCAGAGCCAACTGCTCGATACCATGGACTTGGAACGGGAACGTGGCATCACGATTAAGCTGAACGCCGTTGAAGTGAACTATCAGGCAAATGACGGGGAAGAGTATATCTTCCATCTGATTGATACGCCGGGACACGTTGACTTTTCCTATGAAGTGTCACGGTCCTTGGCTGCTGCGGAAGGAGCGATTCTGGTTGTTGATGCTGCGCAGGGTGTTGAAGCGCAGACTTTGGCCAACGTCTATTTGGCCATTGATAACGATTTGGAAATTCTGCCAGTCTTGAACAAGATTGATTTGCCTTCGGCGGATGTGCCCAAGGTAAAAAAGGAAATCGAGGATATGATTGGCTTAGATGCCGAAGACGCCGTGCTCGTTTCTGCAAAAAAGGGAATTGGTATTCCAGAATTGCTCGAGCGGATCGTGTCCGACTTTCCAGCGCCGGATGGTGATTTGGAAGCGCCATTGCGTGCTTTGATCTTTGATTCCCAATACGACCCCTATCGTGGGGTTGTGGTGAACATCCGTGTTCGTGAAGGTTTCGTTAAGCCCGGTGATAAAGTTCGTATGATGAACACGGGCGCCGAATACGAAGTGACCGAGGTCGGTGTGATGTCACCGGATGCTCAGAAACGTGATTATCTGATGGCGGGGGATGTTGGTTACCTGACTGCTGCCATTAAGGATATTTCGACCACTCATTCTGGTGATACAGTGACTTTGGTGAACAATCCCGCCGACGAACCATTGCCAGGGTATAAGCCCATGACGCCAATGGTTTATTCCGGTTTGTACCCGGCTGATAACGCCAAGTACGGTGATTTGCGTGAGGCGTTAGAAAAGCTGCAACTCAACGATGCTGCTCTGACTTTTGAACCGGAAACTTCGCAGGCCTTGGGCTTTGGTTTCCGTGTTGGGTTCTTGGGTCTTTTGCACATGGATGTGATTCAGGAACGGTTGGAGCGCGAATTTGACCTTGACCTTGTGACAACGGCACCGTCCGTTACCTACGAGGTGGAGACGGTTGATGGCGAAACGCTGATGATTGAAAACCCATCGGAATTGCCGGAGCCACAAAACATTAAGCAAATTCAAGAACCATACGTGCATGCCCAGTTGATGGTGCCTGAAGAATACGTTGGGGCGGTCATGGAACTGGCGCAGCGGAAGCGTGGCGAATTCGACACGATGGAGTATCTGGATGATAACCGAGTCAATGTGAAGTATTACTTACCATTGTCTGAAATTATTTTTAATTTCTTCGATCGTCTCAAGTCGTCAACGCGTGGCTTCGCCTCCCTGGATTACGAGCTGTCTGGCTATCGCTCAGAAGATTTGGTCAAGATTGATATTCTTTTAAATGGCGAACGAGTGGATGCCTTGTCCTTCATCGTTCACAAGGACTTTGCCGCAGAACGTGGTCGAATTATTACAGCAAAGCTGAAAGAAATCATTCCACGACAAAACTTCGAGATTCCGGTTCAAGCTGCCATTGGTAACAAGATTCTAGCCCGAACGAACATTAAGGCCTACCGAAAGGACGTGACCTCAAAGATTCATACGGGTGATCCGGATCGTCGTGCCAAGCTTTTGGATAAGCAAAAGCGTGGAAAGGCTCGAATGAAAGCGGTTGGAACGGTGACCGTGCCACAAGAAGCCTTCATGGCCGTCTTGCGGACAGAAGATGATGAAAAGTACGCTCGTGGTAATTAAGAATCTCTTTTTTCTCGATTTGCTCAACTGAGCGGAATTGACGGGGAATCATTGAAAAAGCATGGTCACTGGGTTAGAATGAAGCTAATCAATGACAACCCTCAAAAGGAGGAGATATGGCTTTTAAATCAGTGATGGAATCAATTTCAGACCACTTTCGTCCAAAGATGGATGCGGTCGGTGTGACACACAATGGACCATTAACGGCAGACGATGCCTTTATCGAACGGTCGGTCAATCAGCCACAACCAAAACCGGATGAACTATTGGTTCAGGTTTTGGCCTCCTCGGTTAACCCGGTCGACGTAAAAATGCGTTCGGGCTACCAGGATAAGGGTGTTTTTCGGATCTTTGGCTTGGATGTCGTTGGGCGCGTGTATGCGGTCGGTGCTGCTGTCAAGGACTTTGCCGTGGGCGACCGCGTCTATTATGTTGGCAAACAGCACCATCCAGGTGCTGATGCTGCCTATCAGGTGATCAATGCCAAGATGGTAGCCAAGGCTCCTGAAAAGTTAGATGATGTATCGGTTGCGGCCATGCCACTGACTTCGGTAACGGCTTATGACATTTTGCACCACGGCTTGCATTTGCCGGTTGAAAAGGACGCGGCTAAGGGTCAGAACCTTCTGGTCATTAATGGTGCTGGCGGTGTCGGCTCTGTCTTAATTCAGTTGGCCAAGTACATGGGGATGACCGTGATTGCCACGGCTGGAACGACGGACTCGAAGGAATGGGTTCGCCAGCTTGGCGCTGACTTGGTGTTGGACTATCATCAGAACCTGGATCGCCAATTAAACGATTCGGGCTATGAAACCGTCGATGCCATCGCTAACTTGCAAGACACAACGGATTATTGGGACTTTATGGTTCGGGTAATTCGACCTTATGGGGAAATTGCGGCCATTGTTGATACAACGCTACCGGTTGATTTAGGAGCGTTGAAGAGTAAGTCCGCTTCCTTCTCATGGATTTTCATGCTTGCCCGTGGTAATTACAATGTGGACTTGGAAGAACAAGGGCAAATCTTGAAAAAGATGGCTGAGCTCTTGGATAAGGGTATTGTTCGTTCCACGGTTACCAAGGTCTACCACGGCTTGTCCGCCTATAGTATTCGCTCGGCTTTTCAGGATGTGGCTGGGCACCATGCCATTGGCAAAGTCGTCGTGGACTTTGCCCCAAACATCAAAGCGGCCAATGAAATTGGTCGTGGCCTCAGTGAAAGTGCTGACCAGCAGTCGAATTTCTCTGATGGGCCAGACAACGTTCAGGAAAAGGACGGTCAGGCTGAAAAGACTGGTAAGTCCAAGTTGAATGATGAAAACGCAACGACTCGTTATTAAATTGAAAACGAAGCCGGGGGCCGGTTGGTTCCCGGCTTTTAATTAAAAAGGATTTTTCTGATGACAAAGTATCAACAAATCAGCTGGCAGGTACCGGCTGAATTACAGGACCTGGTGGTATCGGTTTTGATTGACCTTGGCGCCGATGGCGTGCAGCAGGGTGATGACCAGCTGACCATTTATGAAGATCAAGGAAAAGACGGCTGGCAAGAACGAATCCAAAGTTACCAGGTTGGTCTACAACTATTAGCTGATCAGGGCCTAGCGCTTTCTGCTGAGCCTGTTGATAATCGTGATTTAGCTTCGGATCAATTTGAAAACGAATGGAAAAATTACTACCATGCTAGCCGCGTGACCAATCGCTTTACCGTTGTTCCGGCCTGGGAGGATTATCAGAAGCAACAAGACGGTGAACAACTCATCGTCATGGACCCTGATCAGGCTTTTGGAACGGGTACCCATCCGACAACGTCATTGATGCTTCAAGCACTTGAAATCGTCGTTCGAGGTGGCGAGAAGACGATTGATGTCGGAACCGGTTCGGGCGTTTTGGCCGTGGCGGCCAAACACCTTGGCGTTGGCGAATTACTGGCGACAGACATTGATGATGCGGCTGTGAAGACGGCAGAAGAAAACCTCGCCTTGAATCCGGTGGCAAAGGACGTGACCGTTTTAGCTTCTGATTTAATGCAGGACGTTCCAAGCGATTTTGTTCATTCTGGTGTGGATTTGGTTTTAGCCAATATCTTAGCGGACGTGATTGAGTCCTTGATTCCACAAGTTCGTCAAGTATTAAAGGCAGGCGGCCACTTCTTGGTGTCTGGTATTTATGATGATGTGGCAGCGACAATCGAACAAGCCTTGCTCGCCCATGACTTTGTCATTGAACAGAAGATGCAGTCGGGGACCTGGCACGCTTATTGCTGCCGCTTGATTGATGAAAAGGATTAGGAGGCTTTCATGCATCGTTATTTTTTAGATAAAGCAATTGAAGGCCGTCTGGTTCTAACGTCTGAGCAACCGGTTTACCATCATTTGGTGCGCGTTCGCCGTGCCAAAGTCGGCAGTCAAGCCGAATTTGTCGATCCCAGTCAGCGTTTGGTTGTCGGCAAGCTGCTGGACCTGAATGCTGATCAAGCGGTGATTGAAGTCCAAGAGGAGCTCGAACAAAAAGTCGAGCTCCCCGTACAAGTGACGGTGATTGTGTCACCGGTTAAAAACGACCGAACGGATTGGTTCATTCAAAAAGCAACGGAGTTAGGGGTTGACCGGATTGTGCTAACAAAGATGGCGCGAACCGTTGTTGACTGGGGCAAGCAAGAAGCAAAGAAGATTGCCCGCTTTGAAAAAATCGCCCTCAATGCTGCCGAGCAGTCCCACCGTTTAAAAGTCCCAGAAATTATCATGGAAGACTATGCAACCGCTCTAACGGAAGAAAAGGATCAGGGATTGGTCGCCTGGGAAGAATCGGCGAAAGAAGGGGAACAGGCACAATTGTTGAAAACGGCTAAGCGTCTGGCTGATGGGCAACGGTTGGCCATCCTCTTTGGCCCCGAAGGGGGCTTGTCGGCAACGGAAATTAAGCAATTAGAAGAACACGGCTTTCGACCAGCCGGCCTGGGCCCACGCATTCTCCGAGCCGAAACGGCGCCCCTATATGCTTTGGCTGCCCTATCGACTGTTTGGGACTTGGAAGAAGGGCGCTGATTCGCCTCTAATGTGCTTGCCGACTTTGTCAAAAGAAACTATAATAGTAAGATAATAAAACGAAAAAACGGGGAAGACCGATGTTGCAAGCAGTAATGAACGGATTGAAGAAAAGCCTGACGAAGTGGCTATTAACGATGGCAATCGTCACTTTGTTGTTGCCTTACTTGGCATCGGTCTATAACTTGTCAACCTTGAGTAAGGTGCTTGTGTTGTACTTTTTCTTGAATGGTGGGTTTGCCTTAGCCTTCGGCTACGCCATTCGTAAAAAGGGCTTTCACTTCTATTACGTTTTCTTGCAACCTTTAGTCTTTGCTCTTCTATCCAACTGGTTCTTTAGCCTGGTGAACGAGACCTATGGTTATTACCTTGCCTTTTTGTACCTCGTTTTGACCTTCTTTACTTATCTGGCCAATACAACAAACGATCCTGACGAAAACGAACTACCCGTTGATGGTGGTTACCAGGATGTCTAAGTGAATCGATCAAGAAAAAACGCCCAATTTTGGGCGTTTTTCTGTTAGACTGTTATAAGGTAAAACGCGTATTTTAATGAAAACGGAGGGAAACACCGTGATTACTGTTTCAGACATGACTTTTTCTTTTTCTGGTAAGAAACTCTACCAGGATGTGAACCTAAAATTGATTCCCGGTCACACATACGGGATTATCGGTGCAAACGGCGCTGGAAAATCGACGTTTTTGAAGTTGCTCCAAGGCGAATTAGAGCCAACAGAAGGGAGCATTAACATTTCGTCAGGTGCTCGAATGTCTTCCTTGCAACAGGACCACTTCGCCTTTGACGATTCCACTGTGATGGATACAGTGATTCAAGGTCACAAGCGCCTTTACGAAGTAAAGACGGAGATGGATGCCATCTATGCCAAGCCCGATTTCTCAGATGAGGATGGTGTGCGCGTTGGGGACCTTTCGGCCGAATTCGAAGAACTCGATGGCTGGAACGCTGAGGCGGAAGCGGCACAGTTGTTGACGAAGCTAGGCATTGACGAATCCATGCATTACACCATGATGGGGGAGTTGACGGAAAACGATAAGGTGAAGGTTCTATTGGCCCAAGCGCTCTTTGGTAATCCTGACATCTTGGTCTTGGATGAGCCAACGAACGGTTTGGATGTTCAAACGATTTCTTGGTTGGAAGACTTTTTGGCTGACTTTGAAAACCTCGTGATTGTTGTTTCCCACGATCGTCACTTCTTAAACGTTGTGTCGACGAACATCTTGGACGTGGACTACGGTAAGATTACGCCATTCGTTGGAAACTACGACTTTTGGCGCGAATCCGCTGAATTGGCGCAACGACTCGCTTCGCAACAAAACGCCAAGAAGGAAGAGCAGATTAAGCAGTTGCAAGAATTCGTTGCTCGCTTCTCTGCCAACGCTTCGAAGTCCAAACAAGCAACGGCCCGTAAAAAGCAATTAGATAAGATCACACTTGATGATATCAAGCCTTCATCACGTAAGTACCCTTATATTTCCTTCCCAATCAACCGTGAAATGGGGAACGACTTGGTCAAAGTCGAAGGCATTTCAAAGTCCATCGATGGCGAAAAAGTCCTGGATAACATTACCTTTACTGGTCGTCCTGGTGACAAGATTGCCATTCTTTCCCGTTCTGATTTGGCTACGACGACTTTGATGCAAATCTTAGCCGGTACAATGGAGCCGGATGAAGGAAGCATTACCTGGGGTGTTACCACCTCACAGTCATACTTGGCAAAGAATTTGAACGACAACTTTGATGATCAAGAAATGGTCATCTTGGACTGGTTGCGTGACTTTGCAGAAGAAGAGCAAAAGGATAACACGTCCTTGCGTGGTATGCTTGGTCAGATGCTCTTTAAGGGTGACGACGCCTTGAAGCAAATTAAGGTGCTTTCCGGTGGTGAAAAGGTCCGAATCGTTTTGGCAAAGATGATGCTCTTAAAGGCCAATGTCTTGTTGCTGGATGATCCAACCAACCACTTGGATTTGGAGTCCATTCAATCCCTCAACGAAGCCGTCACGGCCTTTAAGGGTTCTGTGATCATGACTTCGCACGATCACGAGTTCTTGGAAACGACGGCCAACCACATTGTTGAAGTGTCAAATAAGGGCGTTGTGGATCGTTTGGATACGACTTATGATGAATTCATTACGTCGGATGCCATTCAAGCAAAGGTCAAAGCATTGTATGATTAAGTAAGTTAAAAGCGCGTTGAGCGCTTTTTTACATGGCAGGGTAAGGAGAGCAAAATGTCTGTTGGAATTGAAGAGATGGCCTTTTATACGCCAGCGTTGTCATTAGACATGGTGGATTTGGCCAAGGCTCGTCATGAAGAGCCCGACAAATACACGATTGGGATTGGACAGACCACCCAATCCGTTCAACCCAATTATGAAGATGTGGTGACAATGGGCGTGAATGCGGCCATGACTTTTATCGACCGGGTGGATCGTGAAGCAATCGAGATGCTGCTTTTTGCCACCGAATCTTCGGTCGACAATTCAAAGTCAGGGGCGATCTTTGCAAAGAATTTTCTTGGCTTAAAGGATGCCATTCGAGCGATTGAAATGAAGCAGGCCTGCTATGCTGGAACCTTTGCACTGATGCAGGCCAAGGACTTTGTCACGCTTCATCCTGATAAAAAAGTCCTGGTGATTGCCTCAGATATTGCCCGCTATGGATTAAAGACCCCAGGGGAAGTGACCCAGGGAGCCGGCGCAGTGGCCATGTTGATTTCGGCGGATCCAAAGATCGCCACGATTAACGATGATACGGTTTACATGACAGTGGATGAACCTGACTTCTGGCGACCAATTGATTCCGACATTGCCTTAGTTGATGGCCATCAATCCACCGATGTTTATAAGGACATGTTCTTAAAGCTGTGGACACGCTACCAAGCAGCTAGTGGCCTGGCCTTGTCTGATTTCGATGGCTGGGCCTTTCACATGCCCTATACAAAGATGGCTAAGAAGGCCCTTGATCAAATCTTGCCTGAAGTCGATGAAGAAAAACAACGTTTGTTCAAAGAGCGCTTAGCGGATGCCCAGTACTATAACCGGCATGTTGGAAATCTTTACACTGGATCGCTCTACTTATCACTGTTGTCCCTCTTAGGCCGTGCTGACGGCTTAGCGGCAGGGAACCGAATTGGACTCTTTTCCTTTGGCTCTGGTGCCGAGGTTGAATTGTTTTCAATCACGCTAACCGATGGCTTTCAAGAGGTGATTGACGATCAGGGACTCCGAGAACGCTTAGCAGCACGACGGTCGCTTTCAATGGCTGAATACGAGGCGGTTTTCCGAGATCAACGCTTTGATTCAAAGGATGAGCAGCCAACCGATGCACCAGAGGCAACGAATAATTGCCAGTTTATCGGATGGAAAGGGCAGTATCGCCAATATCGAATCGCAAACAAATAAAAAATTGAAAAGCCTTGGCAATCAATGCCAGGGCTTTTTTATGTCAAAAATGTTAACAAAGTCATCCCCAAGTCATTCTTTTTTGTTAAACTAGTTTCAAGACAAAATGAAGGAGTTTATCATGGCAAAACGAGTTTACCTGGCAGGACCTTTCTTTTCTGAAACGCAGATTGCCCAAGTGGAACGCTTGGAAAAGGTGCTAGCTGATCACCCACAAATCGGTGATGTTTTCTCACCCCGAAAGCACCAGCACGAGGAATACGAAATGTTTTCGCCCGAGTGGCAAAAAGTCACTTTCGCCTCAGATGTTCAAGCCATTGACGATGCCGATGTCATCGTGGCTTTGTCGGACTTTGACGGTGCTGATACGGATTCGGGGACGGCCTGGGAACTCGGGTACGCCTATGCCAAGCAAATACCAGTGTTGACGATCAAAGAGGATACGGAAACCTTGAATCTCATGCTGGCTAAGTCTTTGACGGCTTATCTGCACAAGGTAGAAGACGTGGCGGACTACGACTTTGATAAAATGACCGAAACGGATTACGACGGACCGGTCATCTAAGGGTTAATTGTCAGAAAGCCAATCAGGCTTTCCATTAAAAAAGGATTGGAAACGATTATGAAAGCAGTTGTTACAGTTGTTGGGCAGGACAAGACGGGAATCGTTGCTGGCATTGCAACGGAATTGGCCGCGCATGAAGTGAACATCTTAGACTTGTCACAAACGATCATGTCATCGACTTTTACGATGTCCATGTTGGTTGCCATTAGTGGAGAGGATTCCTTTAACGAAATTCATGCGGCGTTGAAGGAAAAGGGCGCTTCAATGGGCGTCTCTGTCCATGTTCAGCGCGAAGAAATCTTCGACACCATGGCCCACGTTTAAGGCACCACAAAGTAAAAGGATAAGCAGATGGAAACAACGCAGATTCAAGAAACGATTAAGATGGTTGAAGAGGATAACTTCGACATTCGTACGGTCACGATGGGAATTTCGCTACTCGATACAGTGGGTGGTAGTGTCGAAGAAACGGCGAAAAACATCTACCAAAAGATCACGACCTATGCCAAAGACTTGGTCAAAGTCGCCCAGCAAATCGAACGCGAATACGGTGTGCCCATTACGAATAAGCGGATTTCTGTAACCCCGATTTCCTTGGTGGCGGGTTCAGCTAATGAAGAGGAAATCTTGGTATTAGCCCATGCATTGGATGATGCCGCCAAAGAAGTCGGCGTTGACTATGTGGGTGGATACTCCGCACTAGTCCAAAAGGGCTTTTCACATGGGGACTTGGCTTTGATTAAGTCGCTGCCACGGGCTTTGACCGAAACGGACTTGGTCATGTCGTCGGTCAACATCGCTTCTTCAAAGGCGGGGATGAACTTGGATGCCGTTAAATTGATGGGGGAAACGGTCAAAAAGATTACCGATCTGTCAGATACGGCGAACGCCAAGATGGTTATTTTTGCCAATGCAGTGGAAGATAACCCCTTCATGGCGGGGGCCTTTCATGGGGTTACGGAACCCGATGTGGTCATTAACGTTGGGGTTTCAGGACCGGGTGTTGTCAAGCGTGCCCTTGATAAAGTGAAGGGTGAGTCCATTACCACGGTGGCCGAAACAATTAAGAAGACGGCCTTCAAGATTACCCGTGTTGGTCAATTAGTTGGTTCCTTGGCGGCAGAACGACTGGGTGTCGAATTTGGTATTGTTGATTTGTCATTGGCCCCAACGCCAGCTCGTGGCGATTCTGTCGCCGAAGTGTTGGAAGCCATTGGATTGGAACAAGTCGGTGCCCATGGTACGACTGCTGCCTTGATGATGCTAAACGATGCAGTTAAAAAGGGTGGCGTCATGGCCGCTCAAGGCGTTGGTGGTCTTTCTGGTGCCTTCATCCCCGTTTCAGAAGACGCTGGGATGATTGACGCTGTCAAGGCTGGTACACTGTCATTGGCCAAGCTGGAAGCCATGACTTCGGTCTGTTCCGTTGGCCTTGATATGATTGCCATTCCGGGTGAAACACCGGCCACAACCATTTCGGCAATGGTTGCGGATGAAGCAGCCATCGGTATTCAAAACAATAAGACGACGGCGGTTCGTATTCTGCCAACAAATGGCACGAAGGTTGGTGACATGGTGGATTATGGTGGCTTGTTGGGAACGGCTCCCGTCATGCCCGTTGTACCAAAGTCATCGGCTGACTTTATTAATCGTGGGGGACACGTGCCAGCTCCAATTCATTCGTTTAAAAACTAATTGATTGCCAGTTGAATAAAAAAGCGCGCCTTTGTTGATATGAGACAAAGACGCGCTTTTTGCTATATGCAACGAAATGAAAGGCTGTTATTCTTTGGCTAGAATTGCATAGCGAAAGGAGCGTTTTTCATGATTGCTTTAAAACATATATCTTTAAAAGAAAACTTAAGAGACTATCTGTTTGAATTAGAAGAACAAGGCGGAAGTGAGCCACTAGCAATTCCGCGTTCCAAGTCGGATGTTCCAATGGTTTATCGCGATAATTTAGAATTAATACAAATTATTTTGGATAGTCCAGAAGATTCGTTAGCCTATTCGGTGGCGCAGTTTCAATTAGAAGAAAACGGCCTTTTACCAACAAAAGAGGGGGAACAGGATTTTGTTGACTTGCTGAAACGGATTAATTCATGAAACGATTTGACTATCGCTTATCTGAACAAGCGGAAAAAGCATTGAAGCGTTATAACCGATTGGATATCGGAATTGTTCGAGAAATTTTGGAAGTGATTGAGATGCTACTGGAATCCGAAACGCTGCCAAATGAGTTTAATAGTCATTTTTTGAATCGTAAGTGGTATGAATATCGAGAGTGTCATATTCGCACACCTGCAAAGGGTGAACAGGCGAATGATAGAAATGATATTTTAATGATTTACCGCTATCGAAAAGATATTCACTTACTGTTCATTGCTAGAATTGGTTCACACTCCGATCTATTTTCTGGCACCAACCAGAAAAAACATTAACAGCAACAAAAAAAGACCCGAACGGGTCTTTTTATTAGTGTCGACGTGATGGGCGAGCACCGTAATCATAGCGATCGTTTTCTACCATGACGCGCTTCGTCAGTAAGTCAGAAGCTTGGTGATGCTGGTTTTCATAGTGACGACCTTCTTCGAGGGCGACACGCTTGTCGCGATTGTTTAAGATGTTATCGCGGAAACGGAGGAAGAAGGCAGAAAACTTAACCCGCTTCATCTCCAAGTTGTGGCGCAAATAATCGGTATTTGAATTAATTGGTAAGTTCATGCGATTGCCTCCTAGCACTTGTTTAACTATGTTCACTATACTGCCCAAAAGGCGTGGCGACTAGGCCTTTTGCCGAATCGTAAGAGTCTTTACTTCTTCTTAAGATTTGCCTTTTAGCGTATAATAAAGGTATGGAGAAAGAACTGGCACAATATCAATCGTATTTAAATGCGGAACGTGGCTATTCGGCACTCACCGTTCAGGCTTATGAAAAAGATATTCAGGCCTTTGTTGAGTATTTAAAAGACAATGGCGGCTTTACGACTTTTCAAAAGGTCCAGCCCTTGGATGTCCGCGTCTACTTGGCCAGCCTTTATGATGCGGTCATGGCCCGAACGACAATTGCGCGAAAGGTTTCGAGCCTGAAGAACTTTTATGCCTATTTAGTAAAAGAGGGCATTGCCCAGGATAATCCCTTTGAGGGCGTTGCCTTGCGTAAGCACCAGGCCCATTTACCTGAATTTCTTTATGAAAACGAATTACAAGAACTGTTCAAAGTCGCCTACGACAAATCCAATCATCCCCGCTACCGTCGGGATGCTGCACTGCTCGAATTTCTCTTTGCCACGGGGGTTCGCGTTTCGGAACTCTCAAGTTTGACCATTGACCAGGTCGATTTGGCCAACCAGTTAGTGCTGGTGCACGGAAAAGGGAATAAGGATCGGTATGTGCCCTTTGGCTCCTATGCTAAAAAGGCGCTGGTCGATTATCTTGAAAACGAACGGCCGCACTTGTTTGCCAAAAATAAGATGGCGGAGAAGCCTGATGAACTATTCCTCAATAATCATGGTGGGGCGTTAACGTCGGCTGGGGTAACGTATATTTTGAATCAGTTAATGAACAAAACTTCCTTAACCGCCAAAATCCATCCCCACATGTTGCGGCATACCTTTGCCACGACTTTGTTAAACAGGGGAGCCGACATGCGAACCGTTCAGGAATTACTGGGCCACGCCAATTTATCAACGACACAAATCTATACGCACGTGTCAAAAGCGATGCTCCAGTCCTCTTATCAAAACTATTTTCCACGGGCTAAGCGGTCTGATAAGTAACCGCTTCCAATTGCCTAACAAAGGCATTTTTAACTATTGTCAGAATTTAGCAGAGGTAGTAGAATAGAACTATGATAACGCTAGAAAACGACCAACTTATTGTTAAAATCAACCAGCACGGGGCTGAGCTCGTTTCGGCTTTCAACAAGGAAGCGAACCTGGAGTACATCTGGTACGGGGATCCCATGTATTGGGGACGCCATGCGCCCAATCTCTTTCCAATTGTTGGTCGCTTACAAGGTGACCAATACACCTTGGCCGGGCAAACTTACTATATGAACCAGCATGGTTTTGCCCGAAACATGGATTTTGACATTGTCAAACAGGATGCCGATTACGTTCGCTTCTCATTGACCGATTCTGAAGCCACCTGGCGAATTTATCCTTTTTCCTTCCAATTTGATGTGATTTTTAAGTTAGTTGGGACGGAGCTCTTTGTTGATTATGAGGTCCATAACCCGGATAAGCAGAAATCCTTGTTCTTTTCAGTTGGTGGTCATCCGGCTTTTAACTTACCTCTCGATGGCGGTAAGTTCTCGGATTATTACTTATCGGTGAAACCTGAAAAGATTTATGACCGCATTCGTTTGGTTGGACCATACTCCAATCCGAACATGCCATCGCCTTTTAATGCGGATATTCCCTTGCGTCTTCGCCAAGAGGACTATCATGACGATGCCATTATTTTGAAGTTGGATCGACAGAAGACGACTTTCTTGTTGGCTCGTTTGGCAAACCAACACGGCATGGAAATGACGGTTGATAACGCCCAGTACCTTGGTATATGGACGCCTGCTGGAAAAGACGCACCATTTATTGCCGTTGAACCCTGGTGGGGAATTGCGGACACGGTCGATGCGACCGGGAACTTTAAGGAAAAGTTTGGCAACAATGTGCTTGCTGCCGGCGATACCTTTAATGGTTCTTACTCGATGAACTTCTTCTAAATCAAAATAAGGGAAAGCCAGTTGCTAAGCAGCTGGCTTTTGTGTGAATGACATGGATTTTTTAACGCAGATCAAAGAAAAAGCGGCCATCAATCAGGCCACTTTAACCGTACCAATGGCCTTGGGACCAAACGATAAGTTTACGCCCTTTAAAACGCTCTTAAATGAAGAAAATCCCGATGCGGTGATTTGGCAGGCTGACGCCATTGCCGATGATTTTTCCAAAGAGGTGATTTGGGATCAGGTGAAGGCAGGGGGCGGTCAAGCGGTTGATGATGGTGATCTATCAGCCATGAAAAAGGCCGCCATGAAAGCTGAACTTGAACAAGTCCACCAGGAATTCTTGGCGAATTGGCCAAGCATCCAAGCACAAGTCGTCCAGGAACTCGCAACCAATGCCAAGGAAACGGTTGGGGATCGCTTCCTTTTCTTAGCTTATGCGACAACGAATGAGGGTGGTCAAGGGGAGATGGCCCCGGCTGATCAAGCGTTCTTTTTGACCTCGGCCTTAAAAGTCTCTGGGCAACTGTTCGATGCCGTCTTCATTCCCAGCCATTTAGATGAGAATCTACAAGGCAAAGTCCGTGATGCTGCAGCTGCCGCTCATGTTGCCTGCATCGAAACGGTTCAAGTCAGTGATTTGACCACTGCTTCTTTGACAGAGGCCTTTGAGCAAACCCTGACTTTTGGTGCGACCTTTGTTAACCTTGAGCTATCCGCCGATATGTTGGCCCAAGTCGATTTGGCTGATTTGGAAGCCTTGTTAACGACTTTGTCAGATAAGTATAAGGACCAAGTGGAATTGGTGTTGACATTGACGGGGCAGTTATCAAAGGATCAGCTAGAGGCCTGGCTGATTTTCCCTTCTGCCTTTGTTACGCTGGCTTTGTCTGACCGCTACCAAACGCCAATGATTCATTCGACCGTAAAAGAAGTTGGTTGGCATTAACAGCATTTTTTTCAGCTAAAATGTGCTATACTAGTTCTTGACCAACTGGGTAGTATCTATCTACCTACCCGGCACCCGAAAGGGTGTCGTTTTTTTTACCATTTTTTACCAAAAAGACTTGTTTCCGTTAATTGAAAGCGTTAAACTCTGCATGACTTTGTTTGATCGATTTTGCATGGAAGTCCGTTGGGCATTCTTTTTGATCGATGATGCAATGATTGGGAGAAATAAAATGGTTGAAGAAAAGAAATCTGGCTTTCGCTACGGGGCCTTCTTAATTGCCCTTGGTATTGTGTACGGCGATATTGGAACATCGCCTCTTTATACCATGAATGCGATTATCGCCGGTAACGTTCACACGGACGACATGAAAGCGCTCGTGATTGGTTCCATTTCACTTGTTTTTTGGACCTTAATGTTGATTACGACCGTGAAGTATGTGTTGATTGCGCTTCGGGCTGATAATCACGGTGAAGGTGGTATTTTCTCACTGTACAGTAAAGTGCGAACGAGTAAGATGAAGTGGCTAATTCTACCTGCCATGATTGGCGGCGCTGCCTTACTGGCAGATGGAGCACTGACCCCTGCGGTGACGGTGACATCGGCGGTCGAGGGATTGGAAGGACAACACTTTGGTGCACTGGTCTTTCCGACGGGAACGGACTTTGTCGTACCAGTTGTTTTAACGATTCTGCTCTTCGTCTTTACGCTGCAACGGAAGGGAACGACGAAAATTGGCCGTCTCTTTGGCCCCTTGATGTTGATTTGGTTCACCTTCATTGGTTTTTTCGGTTTCTTACAAGTTCTGGCTTATCCAGAGATTTTAAAGGCGATTTCGCCTGTTTATGCGGTGCAGACACTCTTCAGCTCGGATAACCACCTCGGGATTTTGATTTTGGGGAATATCTTCCTGGCGACAACTGGAGCGGAAGCCCTTTATTCCGATATGGGGCATGTTGGTAAGCAAAACATTTATCTCAGTTGGCCCTTTGTTTATACGATGTTGATTTTAAATTACATGGGGCAGGGGGCCTGGACGATTCTGCACTCGGTCAACGGCACGAATCTAAACCTCTTCTTTGATATTTTGCCAAACCAATGGCGCCTAGTTGGTGTTATTTTGAGTACGGTTGCCGCAGTCATTGCTTCCCAGGCCCTGATTACGGGAGCCTTTACCCTCGTTTCTGAGGCCATCTCGCTAAAGATGATGCCTCGCTTGCGGATTGCTTATCCTAATACTTTCCGTGGCCAAATGTACATTTCCTTTGTCAACTGGTTGTTGTTTGCAGCAGGCATTCTGGTTGTCTTACTCTTCCAGACCTCACACAACATGGAATCGGCCTATGGCCTGGCCATTACCGTGACCATGTTAATGACCACGCTCTTACTCTTTGAGTATATTCGGGCGCGGACAAAGCTCTTATACGCAGTCTTGTTCGCCATGACTTTTGGCTTGCTTGAAAGCCTCTTCTTGGTTGCTAGTCTCGTTAAGTTCATTTATGGTGGTTATTTCACGGTACTTTTGATGTTGCTCATTCTTTCGGTGATGGTTTTCTGGTATTACGGAAACAAGCGCCGGGAGGCCTTGTCGTACAACAATGATTACTTGTCCTTGAAGCATTATCGCCGGCAGTTGATGCAGTTAGCCCATGATAAAGAAGAACCACTCATGGCCAATAATCTGGTTTACATTGTGAATGTGCACGATGATTATCAGATTAAGAAATCCGTGATTTACTCCCTTTTGGGCGCTCGGCCAAAGCGGGCCAAGGTTTATTGGTTTGTCACGATTAAGGAATCGATTAATCCTTATGAAAAGTCCTACTCGGTCGATTTGATGGGTAGCCAAAACATGGTTCGGGTTGTTTTGAACCTTGGCTTTAAAGTCGATCCACAGGTCGAATACTACATCCGACATATTGCCAAGACCTTGGTTAAGCAGGGCTATTTGGAGCCACAAAAGATCCGCTACGGCCTTGATAAGAACCGTGCCGTTGGGGACTTTAAATACGTCTTAACGAACAATTACTATACGGATTTGAAGACGGTTTCCCAGATTTCATCCTGGGATCGCTTCTTAATTGGTGGCCGTGTCTGGCTGCAATCCCATTCTGTTCACCTTCGTTACTTCTACCGTCTCCGTTTATCGGATACAGTTGAAGAGATAGTACCGCTCTTTATTGAACACCGACAGGTGCTCAAACTGCGGCAACTCGAAGTAAAGAACTTACCAATTTCAGAATAATGAAATAAAAAAACAGCAGCTGCTGTGATCTGAGCCCGATATTGAGGACTGATCATGACGGTCTGCTGTTTTTTAATTGTTTTGAATGTAGTTGAGGAGTCCGGCTTTGACGTCCTTTGCGACTTTTTCCTGATAGCTTGTTGATTTGATGTAGGTAAGATCCTTGTCGGAATCAATGAAGCCCATTTCGAGCAGGACAGCCGGCCGAGTCACGTCCTTGATAACCAGGTAAGGAATCGAATCGTAACCGCGGTTTTGCAGGGGCAGATTGTTCAAGGAATTGGAGAGTGACTGAACGAGTCCTAAGGAATTGCTGTTGTAATAGTATTGCGAAATGCCAGAGGCCGAATTATGACTGCCAGAAGCATCAAAGTGGAAGGAAATTTGCGCATCGGCTTGGTATTTTTCAGCCTTGCGTGGAATGTAGAGGAGGGGAACGACGACGTCTGTGGTTCGCGTCATCAAAACACGGGCCCCGGTCTTTTCCAACTCTTTACGAGTGGCTAGCGCGGTTTTTAGCGTGTAGGTCTTTTCGTAATACTTATTGTTGTATGACATGGCGCCGGTATCCGAACCACCATGGCCTGGGTCTAAGACGATGGTTGCTTCAGAAAGGGCGGTCGGCTTTTTTAAGAAGGTGTTGTTGGCCACCCAAGAAGCGACCCAGCCTGCCTTATCGTCTTTGGCGTCCTTGACGTACCACCAGCCGTTTTGCCGCTTCAAAACGGTTAGCTTTGTCCCAGACTTAAGGGCAAGGATTTGTTTAGACTGACGGTTGGGACTCTTTCGAAGGGGCACGTCGTCGGGACGTGTCGTTAGTTGATTTTGTTGTGAAAGAGACAAAACCAATAAAAAAGTCGTTAAAATAATTAACGCCAGGGCTGATAAACCGATTTTATTTTTTTGAATCCAATTAATCATCCGATGATTCTTTCCTTAAGTAACTTTCTTAAATAGTTTACCACGCCAAGGCAGAAAATCTTGGCGTTTTTCAGTATAATAGGGGTTATGAAACAATTTCGAGTTGACAACTTAACGTCTATTTATGGTGAAAAAGTCCTTTTTGATGACTTATCCTTTCTGATTTCCTCCGGGGACCGGGTCGGTTTAGTCGGCGTAAACGGTTCCGGAAAGACCACGCTGCTCAATGCGCTTTCCGGTAAACACCCCGCAGATAAGGGGACGATTACCAGGCAAAACGACTACCGAATTGGCTACTTGGAGCAGGAACCAAATTTGGATGCCCACCTAACCGTTTTAGATGCCGTTTATGCTGGTGACCAACCGATTTTCAAAACCGTTCGTGCCTATCAGGAAGCCTTGGATAATTTCTCCTTGCATCCGGAAGATGACAGGGCAGCGGACCGCTTTGAAAAAGCACAGGCCGCCATGGATCAAGAGGATGCCTGGACAATTGAATCTCAAATCAAAACGATTTTAACCCAGCTACATTTAACAGATTTAAAAGCCGAGGTGGTCAATTTATCCGGTGGGCAAAAGAAACGTGTCGGCATGGCCCAAGTTTTGATTCAAGAACCCGACCTTTTAATTTTAGACGAGCCAACCAACCATTTGGATTTCGATTCCATCGATTGGTTGGAACGCTATCTAGCGAAGTATAAGGGAGCCTTGCTTACGGTGACCCACGATCGTTACTTCTTAGACCGTGTCACGAACCGCATCTTTGAACTGTCATTTGGTAAGCTTTACGAATACGATGGTAATTATCAAGATTACATCGAGGGCAAAGCGCAGCGCCAAGCTGACGAGGCCTTGGCTGAGCATAAGCGTGAAAAAAAGTATGAGCAGGAAAAGATTTGGATGAACAAATCGGCCCGTGCTCGAACGACCAAGCAAAAGGGGCGGGAGAAGGCTTTTGCCCGTTTGGAAGAATCCATGGGCCAAGTCAAGCAAGACGATGACATTGCGCTTTCCTTGGGCCAGTCCCGTTTGGGAAAAAAGGTGATGAAGCTTGAGCATGCCACGCTTTCCTTCGGGGACCATCTGATTTTTAAGGATCTTTCCCTCCTTTTGGGACAGCGTGACCGTCTGGGTATCACAGGTCCGAATGGTGTGGGGAAATCCTCACTCTTAAACGTTTTGGCGGGCCGTCTGCCTTTGACCGATGGAATTTACGAGATGGGTCAAACGGTCAAGATTGGCTACTATACCCAGGTAACAGAGGAGATTCCAGAAGACAAGCGCGTGGTGGAATACTTGACGGACGTGGCTTCGACGATTCAAGATGAGAATGGTCAAGTTCTTTCGGCCAAAGACCTGCTCGAACAGTTTCTCTTTCCGCCTTTCATGCACGGAACGCTGGTCCGCAAATTATCAGGTGGGGAACGTCGGCGATTGTATCTGCTGAAGATTTTGATGCAAGCACCAAACGTGCTCTTACTTGATGAGCCAACCAATGATTTGGATATTGCGACTTTGACTGTTTTGGAAGATTTCTTGGACCGTTTTGCTGGAACGGTTGTCACGGTATCCCACGATCGGTATTTCTTGGATTCGGTTGCTGATTTTGGTTACTATTTGGCTGGTCAGGGCGTTGTTGATCGCTACAACGGGGCCTTCTCCACTTATTTGGAAGACGTTGTTTTGCCAAAGGAAGAAAAGAATTCGAATCAGCAAAAAGCCGACGAAAAAGAAACGGACGAACCAAAGAAATCAGATAAAAAACGTAAGTTAACTTATAAAGAAAAGCAAGAATGGGAAACGATTGAAGACGATATTGCGGCCTTGGAAGCTGCGGTGGACGAGCTGAACGAGGCCATGGCCGAAAACGGCTCGGATTATGAAAAAGTCGCAACGATTCAAGTCGAATTAGATGAAAAAGAAAAGCAGTTGGACGATAAAATGACTCGTTGGACTGAACTTTCTGAAATCGTGGAAGGATAGCCTGTTGGCTGTGCTTTTTTATGTGGAATGGCTGCCTTTTTCGTGTCATTAGGTAAAGGAGATTTTGACATGAAAAAGCGCCAATTTATGCTGGCTTTGCACCTGACCAAAGGGATTGGTCGAGCCCGGGAAGCGGTCATTATTCAACGGATTGAAGCAAAGCAAGCGCCCGAAAGCTTTCCCTGGTCAGTGACGGCCTTAGCTTTTGTTTTAGGCAGTGAGATGGACTCCGCTTTTTTTGCTAATTTAGCCAGTGCTTATCAAGAGGCGCTGAAGCAAGCGCCGCAGTATCAAGAGAACTACCTGACTTATTTCGACGATGATTATCCTGAGCGCTTACGTCAGATTTATCAGCCGCCACTTGTTTTCTTTTACAAGGGGGATCGAAGGGCCTTGACTTTGCCTGCTCTGGCCGTCGTTGGAACCAGAACGGCAACCCCGTATGGCCTAGAGGTTATCCGACAGTTTATCCCCGAGCTCGTGAACCAGGGAATTGCGATTGTGTCCGGATTGGCAAAGGGGATTGATGTCATGGCGCACCAAGCGACTTTTGCAGCGGGGGGGCGTACCAATTGCCGTCATTGGGTCCGGTATCGGTCGGACCTATCCAAAGCAGCATCAATACTTACAAGAAGAAGTTGGCCAACAGGGCCTTTTGATTTCTGAATATCCGAAGGCAACACCAGCTCATCGGGCGCATTTTCCAGAACGCAATCGAATCATCGCTGGCTTGGCACAGGCCACCTTGGTCGTGGAAGCTAAAGGACGATCCGGTTCGTTGATAACGGCCAATGCCGCCTTACAAAATAACCGGGATGTTCTAGCGGTACCTGGGTCGATTTTTTCAGCAGAATCTGCTGGCTGCCACGACTTAATTGCTGCAGGAGCAAGGCCGGTTTGTTCAGTGAAGGAACTACTGGAAGCAGTAAATTTTATGACGGGAAATTGACTACGCAGCTCGTTTAAAATCATTTTTAACTATGGTATTCTGGACTCATCTTCGTTTTAATGAAAACGGTTCTTTTTTCAAGGGATTTGCCGCCATGGATTGCTGCTCATCAGCACTTCTTTGATGACCGTTTTTATGCAAAGTGGTTATCAAAAAGGAGCCCATCAATGGATCAGGAACGTTATCGAGTGCAACCAGTCGCAAGAAAAAATCGAAATCTTGGACCTTGGGATATGTTTGCGACTTGGTTTGGGGCGAATGCCAATAATGGGACTTGGTACATTGGGGGCATTATCGCTGCCTGTGGTTTGATTGCTGGCCTCTGGGCAATGCTTTTGGCCTCCGTGCTTTCGTATCTCTTTTTGAGCTTGGTGTCTTACATGGGCTATCAAACTGGCCTGTCAACCACCACGCTATCCCGTGCGACCTTTGGTATTCGAGGCAGCCTCATTCCTTCCATCATTAATTTCATTATGTTTATGGGTTGGACGGCTGTTAACACGTTTATTGCGGCCACGTCTTTGTCCTTTCTCTTTCACGGCTTTTTCGGTTGGCCAGTTTATGGACAAAGTGGGGGAAATAAGGGACTGATCCTAGGTATTTTGCTCATGAGTGTTTTGCACATTCTAAGCATTATCGCTGGTCAAAAGTCCGTTCGTATCATCGAACGCATTGGTATTCTGCTGGTTATTTTCGTTGTTCTTTGGGAAGGCATTGTGGTGTTCTCGCACACGTCCATTCATGCCTTGTCGAACTGGGTTGTTCCGGTAAAGGACCGGATGCCCTTTGGGGCGGCTTTGGATATTTTGGCGGCCTTTAATCTGGCTTGGGTAACTTCTGCTGCTGATTTTTCCCGTTTTGCTAAGGGGCGGGCAGTTTCAACCATTGCTTCTTTTTGGGGTGCTTTAGTGGGCGTTATCGCCTTTGCGTCAATGGGTTTGGGAACAGCCATTAGTATCGCGCTTGCAACCGGCCTTTATAATCCCAATAACTCGGATCCAAGTACCGTTGCCAATGAGCTGGGCATGGGCACGGTTGCCATGGTTGTGATTGTGTTGACCAGTATGACGTCAAATGCCGTGAACCTGCAGGCAGCTGGATCAGCTTTAAATAATATGCTCAGTCGCTTATCCTTGAAAAAAGCGCTCTTAATTGCAACGGTCATTGCGACATTGATGACTTTTATTCCTTTAATCAACGGAAATTTTCTTTCCGTGTTTACTGCCTTTTTGGATTATATTGGCATGTTCTTGGGACCAATTATCGCCATGATGGTCGTTGATTTCTTCTACCGGCCCAAGCGCTATGAACAAGTTAATTTCGAAAGGAAGCAGGGGGCCTTTTGGTATCAACACGGCTTTCACTGGCCAGTCATTTTTCTCTTTGTTTTTGGTGTTTTATTGAACTTATTTCTAAGTAATGCTCCGTTTTTGAGAGAGAGCATCGGCGCGACTTTTCCAGTTATGGCGCTGATTTCCTTGCTTTACTTTCTGTTTTGCTTTTTGTCAGAAAGGAAAAAGAGGTAAAAAAACCTTGATTAGATTCATTCTTGTTTAATTTGAAATAGCATGCTATATTGAGTAGGAATTAAAATCAAGTAGGAGAGTGCTCTCATGTACCCGAAGCGTTTCATTCAGTTGTTTCTGGCTTTCTTTGTGACCATCTTATTATCAGAGAGCCTGGCTGCCCTTTTTTCACTTAGTCATTTATGGCAACGGATTTTCTTTGTGACGGTGATTGGTTATCTCTTCCTTGTAACACCTCTGACTTTGATGACAATCAAAAAGAATCAGAAGAAGTTTTCAAAAGAGACCGGTAACAGTCGCCATGTGGCTTTGTCAGCGGTTTATGAAAAAGTTCCCAACCTTGTTTCCCTAGCTACCAAAGATGCGGAAGGTGAGCTGGCGAATACTTTGATTACCTTTAAACCATCGTCGACCGATGAGCAGGTTTGGTACTTGGTGACGGATCGCCACGCCGTCAAGGCGGCTGATCTACGCTTGAATTCAGCCTGTGCTCTGACCACATGGTATGCAAAGTCCGGCTTGCGTCTGCACTCGAATCAGGTTCAGGGCGGTGTGTTAGAAGATCAATTAGCAGCAAACGAAATTGACGAACACCCAGAAATCCTTGATTTGTCGGATAATGCACGGAATCAAGTGGTCATCAAATTAACTTTTTCTTCTATTGTAATTGAATCCTTTGAAAAGCCGGCGGAAATGCTTGCTTTCTAAGGCAGGAGGCGAGCCATTGGATGGTTCGTTTTTTATTTTCTTGAAAGTTAGTCCTTGAAAACGGCTTGGTTTTAATAATCGATATGCTATAATGCACGTAACTAAATGAACTGTGAGGATCTGTCGTGGCAGAAAAGAAGACGAGCAAGACGACAACTCGTAAGAAAACAACGAAAAAAGCAAGCAAAAAGAGTGCTGCAAAGAACAAAAAATTAGTCATCGTGGAGTCACCCTCCAAGGCAAAGACAATCGAAAAGTACCTGGGGTCGACTTACCAAGTCGTGGCGTCAATTGGTCACGTTCGTGATTTACCAAAGTCAACGCTGGGTGTTGATGTCGAAGAGAACTACCAACCAAAATACATCAATATTCGTGGTAAAGGGCCTGTTATCAAGGACCTGAAGAAGGCAGCCAAGAACGCTAAGCAAGTTTACCTCGCATCCGATCCGGATCGTGAAGGGGAAGCCATTGCTTGGCACTTACAATACATTTTGGGACTGGATCCTAAAAAGGCGAACCGCGTGGTCTTTAATGAAATTACCAAAGACACTGTCAAGAATGCCTTTAAAGAACCGCGAACGATTAACCAGGATTTGGTGGACGCTCAGCAAGCCCGTCGAATTATTGATCGCTTGGTTGGTTATTCGATTTCGCCGATCTTATGGAAAACGGTCAAACGTGGCCTTTCCGCTGGCCGTGTGCAGTCAGTTGCTCTTGGATTGATCATTGCGCGTGAAAAAGAAATTCAAGCCTTTCAGCCTGAGGAATATTGGACGATTGATTCCGAGTTTAAAAAAGGCCGGTCAAAGTTCAAAGCCAACTTCTACGGCTTTGATGGGAAGAAACAAGCCTTACCTGACAATGCTGCTGTTCAATCGGTCATGGGAAAGTTGGATACGAAACAAGCCTTTACGATTTCTTCTGTAAAGGCAAAGGAACGCAAACGTTCACCACAGCCACCGTTTACGACCTCGACCATGCAGCAAACGGCTAACACGCAGTTGAAATTCCGAACGCGTAAGACGATGATGACGGCCCAGCAATTGTATGAAGGAATCAACTTAGGCCGAGGGCTCGGACAGGTTGGGTTGATTACTTATATGCGTACGGACTCGACCCGACTTTCAGCAGTGGCTAAAAACGCAGCCGCTCAGTATATTCACAACGAATGGGGCGAGGCTTATTCGAGTCACAAGCCAGTGGCCGGTGTGCCGCAAGAAGGCGCCCAAGATGCCCACGAAGCGATTCGCCCAACTGATGTGACGAAGACGCCGGCATCGATTAAGGATAAGCTAACGCCCGATCAGTTTAAGCTGTATTCATTGATTTGGTCACGTTTCGTGGCCTCCCTGATGACGCCTGAAATTTTGGATACCATGGCGGTAACGGTTGAGCAAAACGGTGTGCTCTTCCATGCCAATGGCTCCAAGACCAAGTTCCCAGGATTCACCAAGGCCTATCCTGCTGCCAAGGAAAAGGATAATCTCTTGCCTGATTTAGTAGAAGGTGATGTGGTTGACCTAGCAAAAACGGATCCGGAACAGCATTTCACGATGCCACCAGCTCGCTATTCTGAAGCGGCTTTGATTAAGGCCCTTGAAGAAAACGGGGTGGGTCGTCCCTCAACCTATGCGCCAACCTTGGATACCATTCAACGTCGTAACTATGTTCGGGTGGACGCTCGTAAATTCGTGCCAACGGAATTGGGTGAGATTGTTCAAAACATTGTCGATGACAAGTTCCCCGATATCACCGATACGAAGTTTACAGCCCAAGTTGAGCATTCACTGGATGAAATCGAAGTGGGCGATGAGGAATGGGTGCCTGTTGTTGATAAGTTCTACCGCCCCTTTGCAAAAGAGGTTGAATCAGCCGAAAAGACCCTTGAAAAAATCACGATGCACGACGAATTGGCGGGGATGGACTGTGAAGTCTGTGGCGCCCCAATGGTGATTAAAATGGGCCGTTACGGCAAGTTCTACGCTTGTTCGCGTTTCCCAGATTGCCGGAATACCAAAGCGATCGTCGAAGAAATTGGCATTGAGTGTCCAAAGTGCCACAAGGGGCAGGTCGTTGAACGAAAGACCAAGCGTGGCCGAAAGTTCTATGGTTGTTCTCGATATCCTGACTGTGACTTTGTCTCATGGGACAAGCCAAAGGCCGCGGGTGAAGAAGGAAAAACGGATAAGACGACCGAAGAAAAGACTAAGAAGAAATAAAAAAGGCCTTGAGCTGACTGTTTAGTTGTTTCATGGCGGGGCGAGCCGAAAGGCCCGCCCTTTTGGAAAGGAGAAGAGCGAATGGTGACAAAGGTACTCACAATTGCCGGTTCAGATAGCCTGTCTGGTGGTGGTCTTCAAACGGATTTGGCGACTTTTTCAGCAGAGGGCGTGGTTGGCTTCTCCGTCATTTCGTCCTTGGCCTTGATTGGGCCAAATAAAGTTGAAATAACGGCAATCCCAACCGAGATTTTCAAGAAGCAACTGGCATCAATCGAACAGGTCGATCAGTTCAATGCGATCAAAGTCGGCCTCCTTCAATCCGTTGACCAGGTGCTCTTGGTTAGTCAATTCCTGAAAAATTACATTGGTCCCGTCGTGGTTGATCCGGTCCTTGCCTTTAAAGAAGGGCAATTGGCGGTCGATCAGGAGCTGATTGATGCTTATCTGGATCACTTGCTACCATTGGCCACGATTACAACGCCCAATATTCAAGAAGCCCTGGCTTTGACGGGGAGTTCTGAGGTACCAAAGAGTCGTACGGCCGCTTTGGTACTGGCAAAGCAATTGAGCCAACGAGCCCGCTGTTCGCTTTATTTAAAGGTTGGTAATCCAGAAAAGCAAGAGGAATTCATTGATCTTTTCTTTGACGAAAATGGTCATCGATCGATTTTCCGCCACCATAGTGTTGAAACAGCCAATAACCACGGTGCGGGTTGTACTTTATCGGCCGCGTTAACGGCAGGTTTGGCAAAGGGGGAAAGTTTGCACGACGCTTCCATGGCGGCTGCCGACTATACCCAAATGGCCATTGCCCACGGCTATGCCTTTTCAGAAAGACTGGCAGGCAATGTGTTGTCGAATTGGTCCGTTAAGGCAAAATAAAAAACGACTCAGCTGAGTCGTTTTTTTATTTGTTTTGCTTTCGATACTGCACGGCAGTCATGCCGTTTTGCTGCTTGAAGACGGTGTTGAAGTATGACAGGTTGGGAATGCCAACTTTAAGACCAATGAGGGCAACGGATTCGTTGCTTTCTGAAAGCATCTTTTTGGCCTGGTACATTCGCAAACGAATCAAGTAGGCCTGTGGGCTTTCATCGGTTAGTGTCATAAAGGCCCGGTGCAAGACGCCTGTTGAAATACCAAAGGTTTCGGCAAGCGATTCAAGCGTGAGGCGCTTTTGGTAGTTGTGCGCCAGATAGACTTTGACCTTGTTAACCAATTCGTTTTTTTCGGTTAACTCGCCGAAGGGTTGGCAGTCAGGACAGGGGATGAACCCTTCAAAGAGTGCCTCGTCGTCCGTCTTAAAAATGCGGATATCTTGTGGGACGCAATCCTTTTCCCGTTCACAAGAAGGGCAGCAGACACGGTGGTCTTCCATAACACCGTAAATGAACTTCCCATCGTAGCTCTGGTCTTGTTTCTTGATGGCTTGGTAGCGTTTCTTTGTTAATGAATACATGAGGACTCCTTTCTAAAAAATGAACGCTCTGGTTTCTTCCAAAGGCTTAACGGATAAATTCTACCACGAATTGGTCTATTCGTGAATTACAGGAAAATTAAATTGTTGAAAAGGGATTGAAATTTCTTGTTTTCGTTTGCTTACCTGGAAAATAATGGCGATTGTGCCTTTATTGAAAGCCTTTGGCAGGCTATAATGGTTGGTAGAGTTTTAACGGATTAGAAAGAGGCTGTAAATGACCAATCACGCAGAAGAAATGATGAGTGCCTTGCAACTTGGCCAAGTCGATCAAGCACAAAAGGCTTTTGACTTGTCCTTAAAAGAAGATTCCGACGACCTGGTCTTTTCCTTAGCGGAGGATTTATATGCCATGGGCTTTGTGGATGAATCAAAACAAGCCTATCAGCAGTTGCTGGCAAAGCATCCTGATGAAGACCAGTTAAAGTCATCCCTGGCCGAATTGGCCATTGAAGAAGACCAACTGGAAGAGGCTCAGGATTACTTAGCTCAGATTTCACCGGATTCTGAGGCTTATTTACAATCACTCCTGGTAAAAGCGGACCTCTATCAGCAAGAAGGCTTGCAGGAATCGGCGGAACTGTCTTTGACTAAGGCCAGGCAGTTGGCCCCGGATGAACCGATTGTGACGTTTGCCTTAGCGGAATTTTACTTTTCGACAGGTGAGTACAATAAGGCAATCTCGCTCTATCGATCCCTCTTATTACAAGGTCAACGGCGCATTGCCAAAGTCGATATGGCTGCACGCATTGGAACGGCTTATGCAGCAGTTGGAAATGTCGAAAACGCCATTGCCTATCTCGAACAAATCAAGCCATTGGACTTGACCATTGATACGAAATTCCAATTGGCCTTCCTTTATCAGGAACAGGGGCAGATTGATCAGGCCATTGACTTATATGAAGAAATCTTGGACCAAGATCCACACTACACATCGGTCTATCCCTTACTTGGTCAAGCACAAGAAAAGGCGAACGAAAAGAAGGGGGCCTTGCAAACTTATCAAGCCGGTCTTTCCTATGATCAGACCAATCCACTTTTGTACCGCTTAACGGGAAATCTGGCTTTCCAGTTAGCAGACGATAGCTTAGCCGAGGAGTCTTACAAAAAGGCCCTGGCGCTGGATGACTTGGACTTGACGACCATTGCCGCTCTGGCGGACTTTTACTTAGCAAAGCACGATTACGATCAGACAATCCGTGTCATCAAGGAAGCCGGCGAGAAAGACTTGGTTGATCCAAAGTTTAACTGGGATTTGGCCCGTGCATACCACGCCAAAGAGCTGGATGAACAAGCTAAACCATACTGGCAGCAAGCCTTTGAGGATTATCCGGCCGATACGGACTTTCTGCACGACTTGGCCGATTGGTACCATGAAACTGGTCAAATAGCGGCTGAAAAAGAGACCATTGAGCGCTTGCTGGCCATCACACCAGACGACTTTGAAATGGAAGGCCGTTTGGCTGATTTGGAAGATTAGCAGCGCGATTCGAAGGTGCATAATTCGTGCAATTTCTTTGCTTTCTTGCTAAGATTGAAAGTAAGAAGATAAGCCAAAGTGAGGTGGCCCATGCAATTTAATCAACTGCCCAGTCAGTTAGTCGCAGCCAAACCAATCTTAGATAAAATTAATGAGGCTGGTTACGAAGCCTATTTTGTTGGTGGCTGTGTCCGGGACATGATTCTGGAAGAACCCCTTCATGATGTCGACATTGCCTCATCAGCTTATCCAGAAGAAATCAAGGCCATCTTCGATAAGACGGTTGATACCGGTATCCAACACGGTACCGTCATGGTCTTAGACCATGGCGAGGGTTATGAAATCACGACTTTTCGAACAGAATCGACCTATACGGACTTTCGTCGGCCGGATTCGGTGACCTTTGTTCGTTCGTTATCGGAAGACTTGAAGCGGCGTGATTTTACCATTAACGCCTTTGCTCTGGATGCGGATGGTCGCGTAATCGATTTGTTTGACGGCCTATCCGACTTGAAAAAAAAGCAGATTCGAGCGGTTGGTAATCCGAAAGAACGGTTTACGGAAGACGCCTTGCGGATGATGCGAGCCTTCCGTTTTGCTTCAAAACTCGGTTTTTCAATCGAAGAAGCGACCTTGGAAGCCCTAACGGCTCTTGCGCCAAATCTTGAAAAAATTGCGGTTGAACGCATCCAGGTTGAATTTGAGAAACTGCTGATGGGACAGGCGGCAGCTTCTGCCTTGGAAAGCATGGTGTCCGTTGGTCTCTTTGCCTACTTCCCAGGAACGATTGGCAAAGAGGACGGGCATTTCTTAGAAATGGCTGGCTGGTTGGCAAAGAAGCAACCAACTTCTTTGCCCGTTGTCTGGACTTTGTATCTAGCGACCCTGCCGCTTTCGACCGGAAAAAGGCAAGAAGCGCTTCGGTCCTGGAAGCTCTCTCGGGAATTGATGGCAACGGTTAACCGCTTGGCACCGATGATTGCAAAGCGTGATGAACTGAGTGTTTGGGATCTTTATCAAGTCAATGACTTGGCGGACACTTTCTTAGAAGTTCTTGATTTGATGGGGATGGAGCAATCTGTGCACTTATCAATCAAAGAGAAGTTCGCTGCTTTACCCATCCATTCTGCCAAGGATTTAGCGGTTAATGGTGGCGAGTTAATTCGTTCCGGTTTCGCTAAACCCGGGCCAGCATTAGGGCGCTTGTTGCATGAGATGGAAGAAGCAGTCGTTTTCGGTCGACTTGAAAATACGCAAAAGGCGCTATTCGACTTTGCAAAGGAGGCCGAATAATGGCAATATTAAAGATGGTTTGGGCAGAAGATAATCGGCATGCAATTGGAAAAGACGGTCACTTGCCTTGGTCCTTACCAGCGGATTTGGCTCATTTTAAAGAAGAAACGCTCCATACAACAATGGTAATGGGGCGGGCAACGTGGGAATCCATCGGACGTCCTTTGCCAAAGCGCCATTCCGTTGTGTTAACGAGCCAGACGACTTTTGACCCTGGTTACGATGACGTGACCGTGTTGCATTCAAAAGACGAGTTAGTAACGCTGATTCATGAGGAATGGGCGGCTGGTAAGGTCGTCACCGTTGCGGGTGGCGCACAAATTTACCGTTTGCTCATGCCCTTGGCAACGGACCTTTCCGTTACCAAAGTGATGGGGAACTTTGATGGCGATACCTTTGTTGACCCAATCGACCCCGACCAATTCGAATTGGTTGAGCAAAAGAAACTGGTTGACCATGATCAGCCAATTGAATTTTTAACGTATGAACGAAAAGCCTAGGAGGCCATGATGACTAAGGTGAAAATTGTAACTGATTCCTCTGCTCGTTTGACCGAGCAAGAATTAAAGGACTTTGACATTCAAGTTGTCCCTTTATCTGTTGAAATCGATGGAACGATTTATCAGGATGGGGTTAGTATCTCTTCCGATAAATTCTTGGAGTTAATGGCGGAAAGCAAGGAATTGCCACACACGTCACAGCCATCGATTGGCGCCTTTCAGGAGGCCTATGAGAAGGCGTTAGCATCGGATCCCGATGCTGAAATCTTGTCCTTGCACATCTCTTCTGGACTTTCAGGAACGGTTAACGCGGCACAACAAGCGACAGCCTTAGTAAAGAACAAGGTGGAAACTTTTGATACGCGTCAGGCCGACCGTGCAGAAGCTTTCGTTGTTTTGGCAGCTGCTCGTGTTGCTAAAAACGGTGGAAGCATGGAAGAAGTTCTGGAAGCAGCCGAAAAGGCTCGAAAAGACTCCTACATCTACCTGTCTTTCCGTACGCTCGATAACATGGTGGCGGGTGGCCGTTTGTCAAAGACACAGGGCCTGATTGGAAACATCTTGAACATTAAGGTGGGGGCCTTTGTTGACCGCGAAGGAAAAGTCGATGTTGCAGTCAAGGGCCGAGGCATGAAGACGTTAAACAAGTTTAACGATGATGTCATTGAAAAGATGAAGGGCTTCAAGAAGATGAAGAGCATTGGTGTTAGCCATGCTGGTATTCCTGAGGAAGCACAGGCAATGGCGGATCGGCTGAACGAGATTTGGCCGGATATCGACATCTTGGTTTCGGTTACCAACCCATTGATTTCAACACACACAGGATTAGGCGCTTTGGCGATCCTGTTCGAAGCAGAATAAAAGTTAGAAGGTTTTGTCATGAAGAAACACCGTTCTATTTGGTTTTGGCTCTTTTGGCTTCTCGTAGTAGCCATTTTGTCAGCTGGTGCCTATACCACTTATTTAGCCATGGTACCGACTCGGACGAATTTCAGCACGACGAAGAACGCCGATAACACGAAGATTGATTTAACCTTGAATCGTGATCAATTAAACGCGCTGTCAAAAACGTATTTGACCAATGAATCAAATGGTAAGTACCAGCTTGTCGTCAATGATGATCATGTGGTTGCCCAAACGACCGTGACGATTTTTGGTCAAAAAATGGATGCTAAGTTGACGATGGATCCCCAAACGACGAGTGATGGCAACATTGTGATGGCTGTCAAAAAAGTCGAATTAGGCAAACTTGATTTGCCAGTCAACGTTGCCATGGGCTACATTAAGTCCATGTATTCTGGTCCAAAGGGTGTCAACATCCAACCAGATCAGCAGCAAATTTCCTTAGACCTTGCAAAGTTAACAAAGAAAAATGGTTGGACGCTTCAAGCAGATGAATTAAACTTGAAGGACAACCGCTTTACCTTTACCGGAGTGATGCAAAATGCCCAGTAGAAACCGCTCTTTTTACGGTTGGTTAATGACGAACCGCAACAGCGTGGCGGCAAATGAAGTGCAACAGTTTGCCAACAATGCGTTCTTGGACGCTTCCTTTCCGAAGCAATCAATGGATTTCGATGAGATTTCTGAATATTTGGAAACGGCAGCGCCGTATCTAATGTCAATGACGATTTTTGATGAAGCCTGGGCCGAGTACCAGGCTTCTCGTTAGTTAGGAGACAATCATGGGACAAAATATTCAATGGTACCCAGGACACATGGCAAAGGCCTTTCGCTTGATGCGCGAAAACCTCTCCCTTGTTGATATTGTCTTTGAGCTTGTCGATGCGCGTGTGCCATTATCCTCACGGAATCCAGAAGTTGATAAATTAATTGAAAAAAAGCCCCGTTTACTTGTGTTGACGAAGGCCGATTTAGCTGATCCAAAAGAAACCACCGCATGGAAACACTACTTTGAAAAACAAGGTTTGGCAGTGGCGGTTTTGGATACTCGTGGGCCAAAAACGGCGCAGTTCATGACAAAAGCTGCAAAGGATGTTTTAAAAGATCATTTGGCCGCACAAGAGGCGAAGGGGATTAAAAACCGGCCCATCCGAGTGATGCTCGCGGGTATCCCAAACGTGGGTAAGTCAACGCTCCTCAATCACCTGGTCCAAAAAAACGTCGCCATCACAGCGAATAAACCGGGGGTGACGAAGAAGGTGGCTTGGCTGAAAACGGCAACCGGCCTTGAAATCCTCGACTCGCCAGGTGTTCTTTGGCCAAAGTTTGAAGACCAAAGAACCGGTCAGCGGTTAGCGCTAACTGGTGCTGTCAAAGATACCATTTTTGCCAAAGATGACGCCGCGTTGAATATGCTCGCGTTCTTCCGCGAATATAATCAACAAGCCATTATCGACCGTTATCATTTAAATGGCGATGCCTTCGATCAGACGGATGTTAACCTGCTGTTATTGATTACCGAAAAGCTTGGTTTCAAAGACGACTATGACAAGGCGGCTGTTCGTATGCTGAATGACCTGCGTTCTGGAAAACTGGGTCGTTATACATTGGATCGTGAACATGAGTGAAACAATCGCAACCATTCGGGCTGAATTAAAATCCGCTCGCTTTGATGATGAACGGCTGGCCATTTGGCGAACTGATGAACGGGCCGGTGTTCAAGCAGCGCTGAAGGCTTTTGACCGTCGGATCGAAAAAGAAGCGAAGCAAAAGGCTGACTTTATGACTCGCTTTGTCTTTGAATCCCAGCTGTGGACACAAGGCTTTCAAGCCATTGCTGGTATTGACGAAGTCGGACGGGGCCCCTTGGCTGGACCGGTTGTTGCGGCGGCTGTGATTTTACCGCCGGACTTTGATTGTTATGGGGTTATTGATTCCAAACAACTATCTGAAAAGGTTCGTGACGAGCTCGTTACAGCCATTAAGGAGAAGGCCGTCGCCTATGGTGTTGGCGTTGTTTCGGCGGAACGGATTGACGAAATCAATATTTACGAAGCCTCTCGTGAGGCAATGAAGGCCGCTGTTTTAGCCATGGATGTACCGGCCGACTATTTGTTGGTTGATGCCATGGTGGTGGATTTGCCTTTGCCCCAAGAGAAATTAATTAAGGGGGATGCGCGCTCGAATTCCATTGGTGCCGCTTCCATTCTTGCAAAGGTAACCCGTGACGCCATGATGGTGGCCTATGATGAACAATATCCTGGTTATGACTTTGGTCATAACGATGGCTATGGTACGAAGGCACATCTTGCGGCGCTGAATCGCTTGGGGCCTTGTCCCATCCATCGGCGCAGCTTTGCACCGGTAAAAAAATTATTATCATAAGAGAACCGCTTGGCGGTTTTTTTAATTTGTTTCTAATTTAACCTTGTTGAAACGTGAACTGAACCGTATAATAAAGAAAACGGTTAAGATGAGAGTGAGGAGAATGCCGCCATGTCCCAGATTAAACTAAGCCCACGACTCCAAGCAGTCGCTGATTTAGTCGAAACCAAGCAAAAAGTCGCCGATATTGGATCCGATCATGCCTATTTGGCAACTTATTTGGTCGAAAGTGGTCGGGTTGCCGAGGCCATCGTTGGTGAAGTGGCGAAGGGCCCCTTGGACAATGCCAAAAAGACGGTGGCGAATTCGGGCCTGTCGACTAAGATTGATTGCCGTTTAGCCGATGGCCTTTTTGCACTGAAAGCAGAAGACAGGGTGGAAACCGTTGTCATTGCTGGTATGGGTGGTTTGTTAATTAAAAAAATCCTCAATGACAATCGAGCACTTGGGCCTTTTCAGCAACTCGTCTTACAGCCAAACACCGATCAGGATGCTGTACGTTCTTGGTTAGTGGCAAACGGTTATCGCATTTCTCAGGAACAATTGGTGGAAGAACAACCTCATCGCTATGAAATCATTGTGGCAAAGCCTGGCCAAGAAGAACTGTCAGATGCTGATCGGATTTTTGGTCCAATCCTTCGAAAAGAGGCGGGACCAATTTTTCAAGCCAAGTGGCAGCATGAGCAGGCACGGCTGCAGCTTGTCTTAGACCGACTGGAAGAAGCCAATCAAAAGACCAACGCCAAGTACCAAGAGGTCGCGGCCAAAATTGCACAAATCAAAAAGGAGTTGCACTCATGATTCGAGCCAGTGATGTGATTGAAAAGATCGAAGCCTTTGCGCCAAAGTCCTTAGCAGAAGCGGGCGATCCAATCGGTTTACAGATTGGCGATCCGAATCAGCCCGTGAAAAAGGTGATGACCACCTTGGACGTTCGTCCAGAGACGGTGGCAGAAGCCATTGATCAGCAGGTTGACTTTATTTGGGCGCACCACGAGCCACTGTTTTTTCCAGCTAAGAACCTCGATTTGTCGAATCCACAAAATAAAATGTACGCGGATTTAATTAAGCATAATATTCTCGTTTATTCCTCACATACCAATTTGGATGCGGCAGTTGGTGGTTTGAACGACTGGCTCTGCCAAGCCTTCGATATTCAAAACAGCAGGCCATTGGTTATTTCAGAAGAAAATCCAGCGGCCGGACTAGGCCGAATTGGCCAGTTGCCGGAAGCTATCACGCTTAAGGATTATGCTTTGCAGGTAAAAAAGCGCTGTGGTGTTGATCAGGTCCGCCTGATTGCCAACGAGCCGGCGACCACGATACAAACCGTTGCCGTTCTTGGTGGCGACGGCGGCAAGTTCTGGCGACAGGCCCAGGCAGCTGGCGCCGATTTGTTTATTACGGCTGACTTGTACTATCACGTTGGTCATGATGTTTTAGCTGCTGACTTTGCTGTTTTAGATCCTGATCACCACATGGAGGCCTTGGCGAAAGAGCCGATGGCCGAGAAGGTGCGTGAGTGGTTTGGTTCGTCCTTATCCGTGCGGGCATCTGAAGTGAATACGGATCCTTACCGTTACCTATAGGAGGTTTGTTATGTCTGAAAAATATCCTGAATTAATTCCCCGTTTCCTGCGTTTTGTCAAAGTCAATACACGGTCAAACGAGGCCTCAACCACGACGCCGTCTGATCCAAAGGAAGTCGCTTTTTTGAAGGACTTGGCGACTGAACTAAGCGACATGGGGCTTTCAGACGTCAAGACGATGAAAGACGGCTATGTCTTCGCTAAGTTACCGGCTAATACTGATCAAGAGATTCCGGCGATTGGCTTTATTTCACACGTTGATACGGCCGACTTTAATAGTGAGGGTGTCAACCCACAAGAAGTGCCGCAATACGATGGGCAGTCTGTTATTGCGCTTGGTGATTCCGGCTTTTCATTGGATCCAAAAGATTTTCCAAGTTTGAAGAAATACCGTGGCCATGATTTGATCACCACTGATGGTCGGACCCTACTTGGGGCTGATGATAAGGCGGGTGTTGCCGAGATTTTGGCGCTCATTGATTATCTATTGGCGCATCCAGAGGTCAAGCACGGGGCTTTGTCCTTTGCCTTTGGGCCGGATGAAGAAATTGGCCGGGGCGCTGATCACTTTGACGTCTCAGCCTTTGGCGCCGACTTTGCCTACACGGTGGACGGTGGTCCTCTAGGTGAACTGGAGTGGGAGACTTTTAACGCGGCTGCTGCCAAAGTCCAAATTACTGGTCGAAACGTTCATCCTGGTACGGCCAAGGGCGCGATGGTCAATGCCTTACAAGTGGCCATTGACTTTCATAACGCCTTACCAGAAGAAGAACGGCCAGAGAAAACGGCAGGTCGTCAGGGCTTCTACCACCTCCATGATTTGGAGGGAACGCCGGAAGAGGCGACGATGGCTTACATTATTCGTGATCATGACCGGACCGCTTTTGAAGCCAAAAAGGCCCTTCTTAAAGAATTGGAACGGTCCTTTAACGAGGCCTTCGATCAGCCAAGAGTGAAAGTGGACTTACAAGATCAGTACTATAACATGGGCGAAGTCTTGAAAGACAAACAAGAAGTTGTCAATCTGGCAGAATCGGCCATGAAGGCCCTTGGCATCGAACCAATCGTCGAACCCGTTCGAGGGGGAACCGACGGTTCAAAGATTACCTTCCTTGGTTTGCCAACACCCAATCTCTTTGCTGGCGGTGAGAACATGCACGGTCGTTTTGAGTACGTTTCCAAGCAGGTGATGGCTCAGGCAACGGATGTCTTACTGGAAATTGTTCAAGAAGCAGCCCGCTAAAGGACAGCTCTGAGCGCTTGTTCATGCTGACTCTTAATGAAAATAAAAAAGACCCTTTGAGAATTTTCTCAAGGGGTCTTTTGCTGATTAGATTTATTTGGCTTGATCTGCGGTCTTGTCCTTGGAAAGTGCGGGAACGGTAATCAAAGCAAGCTCTGCAATGATCACCGTGACCAAAGCGGAAAGTGCTGGGTTGAAGGCCACGCTCGTCATCTGAGCGACCAAGTAGCCGAGCAGCAAGCCGAAGAAGGCTGCCCAGAGTGCAGTTACGATATAGCGCATGTTAACACCACCTTTTTTATTTACTGCTAATCTACCGCTTCTTTTAGAATTGGTCAAGCAACAGAATGAATGCTTTGTTCGAAATGGCTGAAAAAGTCAATGGCAATGCGAACCGGCTAAGAAAAATCTTTTCATAAAGAGAACAAATTTTCGGTATAATAAAAGAAGAATTAACGACTCGTTGGAGGCTTTCATGTACGCACCGTTACAAGTTAAGAGTGGCTACTCTCTGCTGCAAAGCCCAAGTAGTATCAAACAAATTGTCGAAAGCGCTAAGGCTCGTGGTTACCAAGCCATTTCGTTGGCTGAGCAAAACGTCTTGTACTCTTTGGTCGACTTTTATCAAGAAGCAAAGGAAAAGGGCATTAAGCCGATTTTCTCCCTGCAATTGATGGTCAACGGCTTGGTGAACCTGGCGACAGCCTTTCCAATTTTACTGACGGCATACAATCAGCAGGGCTACCAGAACCTCGTCTGGCTGTCGTCAACCAAGATGACCCAATCCGATGAGCCGATGACCATGGCCATGATGGCTGGGCACCTCGATGGTTTGGCCCTGACTTTTACACCGGAGTCGGAATTAGGCCAGTTAATCGCTTCGTCTGATCCAGCTGCTAGTCGTTATTTGTCCTTGCTTGATCAGCAGTTGGGCGAAGGGGGCGAACGGTACTTAGGGACTAGCCCCAATCTTTCCTTTGTCCAGCAAAAAGCCTTGGCGGCTTATGCTAAAGAGCAGCAGCTCGCACTGATTGCCTGGGACCGTGTGGATTACTTAAATACGGAAGACGCCTTTACGACTCAGGTGCTACGCGCAATTGGTAGTGCTACCGTACTCGAAAACATTGGCCCACTCGTCCATGAAAAGGGGGCCTTTTACCTGAGGGATGCCGATGAGCTCGCGCAGGCTTATCAGCAGACCCTTGATTTGAAGACGGCCTATGAAAACAACGAAGCCCTGGTTGCCAAAGTCGAGGTAGCCCTAAACTTTAAAAAACCAGCCTTACCCGTCTATCAACAAGATTCCGGCCTTTCGTCGGCGGACTATCTAAAGCAACTGGCACAAGTCGGTTTGAAGCGGCGTTTGCAACTGGCAGGTATTCAAGATGGGCAACCATATGTGAAACGCTTGAATCGTGAGTTAAAGGCGATCATCGACCTAGGCTTTGCGGATTATTTCCTCATCGTCTGGGATATTCTAAAATTTGCACGCGATCACCATGTTCAAACAGGGGCCGGCCGTGGCTCGGCTGCTGGTTCCCTGGTGGCCTACTGCCTAGGCATTACAAACGTCGATCCATTGGCAGCTGGCTTGCTTTTTGAGCGTTTCTTGAATCCTGAGCGTGCCCAAATGCCGGATATTGATATTGATTGGCCAGATGATCGTCGCGATGAGCTGCTGGCTTATCTTCATGACAAATACGGCCAGGAGGACTTTGCCCAGATTATTACCTTTGGTACCTTGGCTGCCAAGCAGGTACTGCGTGACGTTGGCCGTGTCTTTGGCCTCGATGCCAAGGAACAAAAGAAGCTGACCGATACAATTCCGGCTGGTAAAAACGGGCGAAAGGTGAGTCTGTCAGACACCCTGGCCGACCCTAAAAACCGTCTCGAACCGACATTAAAAAAGTTCGAATTCGGTGACTTACTTCTAAAGACGGCCCAAAAGTTGGAAAATCTGCCACGTAATTATTCCACTCATGCGGCGGGTGTTGTGCTATCGGATGCACCTTTAACGAACACGTTACCGGTTCAAACCGGAAACGATGGCTACTTAATGACGCAGCTGCCCAAGGGACCGGTGGAAGCGCTGGGCTTGCTGAAAATCGATATTCTTGGTTTAACGACTTTGAAAATTTTAGCAAAGGGGATTGCCTTGGCTCGTCCGGTCTTGGGGGATGACTTTGATATTAAAAAAATCTCCTTTGAAGATCCAAAGACCTTGGCCCTTTTTGCTCGTGGCGAGACGAACGGTGTCTTTCAATTTGAATCGGCGGGGATGCAGCGGATGTTGCGACGGTTAAAGATCGATCGCTTCTCGCTCATTACTGCCTCGACCGCTTTATACCGGCCGGGTCCTAGTCAACATATTGAGACCTTTATTAAACGGCGATTGGGACAAGAAGCGGTGCCAGTGACTGATCCAGTCGTCGATCGCATCCTTTCGGAGACCTATGGCATTTTGGTCTATCAGGAACAAGTGATGCAGGTGGCCGAAGCTTACGCTGGCTTTAGCTTGGCCCAGGCCGACTTTTTACGTTCAGCGATGTCCAAGAAAAAAGTCCAGCAGATGGCACAGGCCAAAGAGGCCTTTTTGACGGGGGCCGAAACCAAGGGGCACAGCCGAAAGGAAGCCGAACAGCTCTTTGCCTACATTGACCAATTTGCCAATTACGGCTTTAACAAATCCCACGCCGTTGCTTATTCAGAACTGTCCTTCTCCTTAGCCTATTTGAAGGCCCACGCACCGCTAGCCTTTTACACGGCCTTGCTAAACGCACACCAGGGTGGGCCTGCCAAAGCCCAAGGATACTTACAAGAAGCGCGTAAGCGTCAGGTTCGGGTTTTGGGCCCGGATATTAATCGCTCGGTAGCCGATTGGTCCATTGCAGAAGACGTCCTGCAAATGGGCCTTGGTAATATCGCTGGCTTACCGACCCCCTTTGTTCAAGAGCTGCTTTCGATTCGCGAACAGCAGGGGCCTTTTTCAAACTTTTCTGCCTTTCTCTTGGCCCTGCCCGAAAAATGGCGGCAGTCGAAAGTGTTGACTTTGCTGATTAATGCCGGTGCACTTGATCGTTTCGGCTATAACCGGGCAGAGTTAATTGAAAATCTGGATGATTTGCTCACGGCGGCAGCCTTTGGCGAGCAGGTCTTGAAAGAAACCAAGATGAAAAAAGTCCATGACTTTGGCTTGGTTGAACGCTTACAACGTGAAAAAGACGTGCTCGGCTTTAATCTGTCAGGGCATCCAACCGAGGCTTTCTCGCTGGCATACGATCAGGGGAAAGCGAAGAAAATCGCTGATCTAAGTGAAAACCAACAGCTGTCGGTCTATGGCTTAGTGAAACAAGTCAAGGTCATTAAGACGAAAAAAGGCGACCAGATGGCCTTCCTTTCGGTGTCTGATATGACTGGTTCACTTGATGTGACGGTTTTTCCAAAACTTTACGAACGGTTGGCTGATCAACTAAAGGTTGGGCAGGTCTTCTTGATTTCCGGAAAGACCGAGATTCGTCAGGGGCTTTCTTTGATCGCCAATCGTCTGGTTGCGGTTAACCCAGACGCCGGGAATCAGGAGCGACAGCAGCAAGGACTTTTGAAGGAAGATTCGTCCAAGCAAGAAGGGGATGGGGGAGCCGGCACTTGGTTCCTTCGCCTCGTTGATGAAAGCCAGGAAAAAAAGCAAAAAGCAGCCATTTGGCAGTTGATGAAAGAACACCCTGGAAAAAACGCTGTCACGCTCTATTGGCCAAGTACGAAAAAAAGAAAAAATTTGCCAAAAAACTATGGTTTAGCTGACAAAACAACTGTTCTAGCGCCTCTGCAGGCAATTTTAGGTGAAAAAAACGTTGTTTTTAAAGAAAAAGGTTAGATTCTAGCTTGTGAACAGACAGGTTTGTGTATTACAATATGAGCAGGAAGTTGTTTGTCGCAACTCACCAAGATATCAAAGGAGCAATTTACCCATGAAAAAGACGAAAATCGTCTCAACGCTTGGTCCGTCATCTAGCGATGTCGAAACCATTGTGAAGTTAATTGAAGCTGGTGCTAACGTATTCCGTTTCAACTTCTCCCACGGTGATCACGAAGAACACTTGGGCCGCATGAAGAATGTTGCCGAAGCTGAAAAGATTACTGGTAAGACTGTTGGTCGTTTGCTTGACACGAAGGGTGCGGAAATCCGTACCACGAAGCAAGCGGATGGTAAGATTCAATTCGCCACTGGTGATGTATTCCGCATCTCAATGGACGCAAGCTTGGAAGGAACGCACGACAAGATCGCCGTTACTTACCCAGGTTTGTTCGATGACGTAAAGGTTGGTGGAAAGGTTCTCTTTGATGATGGTTTGCTTGGAACAACCATCATGGAAAAGGACGAAGCTAACAAGGAATTGGTCGTAAAGGCTGATAACCACGGTTTGCTTGGTTCACGTAAGGGTGTTAACGCACCTGGCGTTTCAATCAACTTGCCAGGTATCACTGAAAAGGATGCCGATGACATCCGTTTCGGTTTGGATCACGAAATCAACTACATCGCGGCTTCATTTGTTCGTAAGCCTGAAGATGTTTTGGATATCCGTGCCTTGTTGAAGGAAAAAAACATGGAACATGTTCAAATCATTCCTAAGATTGAATCACAAGAAGGTATCGACAACTTGGATGCCGTTTTGGATGTTTCAGATGGTTTGATGATTCCTCGTGGTGACATGGGTGTTGAAATTCCTGCCGAAAACGTTCCTTTGATTCAAAAGGAAATGATGGCAAACATGAACAAGCGTGGATTGCCAGTTATTACGGCTACTCAAATGCTTGACTCAATGGAAGAAAACCCACGTCCTACACGTGCCGAAGCTTCTGACGTTGCCAACGCTGTTTGGGACGGAACGGATGCTACGATGTTGTCTGGTGAATCAGCTAACGGGGAATACCCAGTAGAAGCCGTTACGATGATGGCAAAGTTGGATGAAAAGGCTGAAACAGCCTTGCCACTTTACTCACGTCACCAAGACACGTTCTACCACAACGACTCAGTTGAATCAGTTGCTTCTGCAGCTGCCCGTTTGGCTGACTCAGTTTCAGCAAAGGCTGTTGTTGTCTTGACTGAAACGGGTTACGAAGCTCGTATGGTTTCAAAGCACCGTCCATTGGCACCAATCGTTGCCATGACGTCACAAGAACGCGTACAACGTGGTTTGACTTTGAACAACGGTGTTGTTCCTGTCTTGGCCGAAACGCCAAAGTCAGTTGACGACTTGATCGTTGCTGCAAAGCAAGCTGCTAAGGACCAAGGATTGGCCGAATCTGGTGACAAGATCGTTGTGATGACGGTTGCGCCACTTGACAAGACGAAGTCAGCAAACAACGTTTCAATCGAAACGCTCTAATTCAATGTCTTTAGACTGAAAAGTCCGACTCTGTCGGGCTTTTTTTATGTTAAAATGAAGAAAGTTCCAAGCAAATGAGGGATATGATTTTTGACAAAGCAAAGTGAAAAGATTTTTACCTTTCAAAACGTTGAACAGCAGACCGTTGTCTCTGGGGCAAACGACCAGTTACTCGTTTTGATTGAAGAGGGCCTGTCGGTGACACTTCATGTTCGGGGTGCCCAGGTGGCAATTACCGGTGATGATGCCGCGGTTTCTTCGGCCTACGCCGTCTTAGACGTACTCAGCCAATTAGTGAAAAAGCAAGTAACCGTTAGTCCAGCTGACGTGGTGTCCGCCACCACCATGGCAAAGAAGGGCACGCTCCAGTATTTCTTAGACTTTTATCAGGGGTCCATTCTGAAGGATAAGAAGGGCCGGGCCATTCGTGTGAAAAACTATGGCCAGCGGCAGTATGTCTCAGCCATTAAGCACAATGACGTGACCTTTGGAATCGGTGCAGCTGGTACTGGAAAGACTTTTTTGGCCGTTGCAATGGCTGTTGCCGCGCTGAAAAAAGGTGATGTTGAGCGTATCATCATTGCCCGACCAGCCGTCGAGGCGGGTGAATCGCTTGGTTTCTTGCCAGGTGATTTAAAAGAAAAGGTCGATCCATACATGCGGCCCATCTACGACGCCATGAATTCGTTAATTGGTGCCGATCATGTCGAACGATTAATGGAACGCGGTGTCTTGGAAATTGCGCCACTCGCTTATATGCGTGGTCGCACCTTGGACGACGCCTTTGTGATCGTTGACGAAGCGCAGAACACCACGAATGCACAAATGAAAATGGTGCTCACTCGTTTAGGTTTCCAATCAAAGATGGTGATTAACGGGGATCCTTCGCAAATTGATTTACCAAAGGGTGTAAGGTCGGGATTACTTGCAGCTCAAAAGATTTTACAGGGACTCAACCGAGTGGCTTTCGTTCATTTTGATAGCCAAGATGTTGTTCGACATCCGGTTGTCGGCCAAATTGTCAGTGCTTATGAAGAAGCGGACGAAAAGGTCAAAGCCCTTAAAGAAGCGCGTGAAAAAGGAAAAACAGAATGGATTTAGCTTTAATTGATCAAACCAAAGACGGTGTCACACAGTTTCATAAAGACTTGGTGACTTATGTCTTAGATTACGCCGGTAAGTACCTCGAACTACCCGATAACACGGAAATGTCCGTGACCTTTATGAATAACGATGCGATTCAAACCTATAATCGCGAGTACCGTGGTCTTGATAAGCCAACGGACGTCATTTCGTTTGCCATTGAAGAAGAGGGCGATGATAGTCCTGTCATCGAAGATGAAGAAATGGCTGCTGAAATCGCGAAGAACATTGGCGATATTTTGGTTTCTGTTGATATTATTGAGAGTCAAGCAGAATACCTCGGCCACTCTTTTGAACGCGAACTCGGCTTTTTGGTCGTTCATGGCTTTTTGCATTTGAACGGGTATGACCACATGCTCGGCGACAAAGAAGAAAAAGAAATGTTTGATCTGCAAAGGAAGATTTTAGATGACTATGGACTCCGACGCTAAAAAACAAGCTGGTAATCTCCAACGGGACGAGTTAGCTCGTTTTCAAGATGAGATTGACCAGTCGCAGGCGGTTGAAGAAAAGAGCCAGCAAAGAGAAATTAGTGATGAACACGGACGCGAGACTGGTCGTAACCGGAACTTCTTCAAATCCCTGTTCAATGCCTTAAAGGGGATTTTCCTAGTACTCATTCGTGAGCGAAACATGCGCTTTCACGTGGGTTTCGCCATCCTGGTCTTAGCCGGTGGCCTTTATTTGGGATTGAATCGTTCAGAATGGCTTTGGGTCGTCATTGGGGTGTTCTTGGCCATTTACGGTGAATTTGTGAACACCGTCGTGGAGGCTGTGATCGACTTGATGGTCGATAAGCGCTACCATCCTTTGGCTGGATTGGTCAAAGACGTTTCAGCTGGAATGGTCCTGGTTTCAGTGGCTGCTGAGATGATCATTCTTTTCTTGATCTTCCAGCCACACCTTTGGCACTTCTTCGGTATCCAAACCGACTTTTCACGTTTCATTCACCGTTTGAAAGGATAATTCATGACAAAAGAAGGATTTAAATCAGGTTTTGTGGCCATCATTGGTCGGCCAAACGTTGGGAAGTCAACGCTTTTAAACCGCATCGTTGGTGAGAAAATCGCCATTATGTCGAATAAGGCGCAGACCACGCGCAATAAAATTCAAGGGATTTATACGACGGATGAGGCCCAGGTGGTCTTCATTGACACGCCGGGTGTGCACAAGCCACAGAACTCGCTTGGCGATTACATGGTCAAGTCTGCCTTTTCCGCTTTGCACGAAGCCGATGCCATTTGGTTTGTGGTGGACGCATCAAAAAAGCGTGGAGCAGGTGACAACTTCATCATTAACCGTTTGAAGGAAGTGACCAACACGCCGATTTTCCTCTTGGTTAACAAAGTCGATCTCTTGAAAAAAGAGGACCTTTTTGAAGTGATTCAGACTTACCAAGAAGATGCACCGGAATGGACGGAAATCTTCCCAATTTCGGCAACAGAAGGGGATAACGTGCCAGAGCTACTGGATACGGTTATTCAAGACCTGGATGAAGGACCACAGTACTTTGACGCTGACCAACTGACGGATCATCCGGAACGTTTTGTTATCTCAGAGCTCATCCGTGAAAAAGTCCTGCAGTTAACGCAGCAAGAAGTGCCACATTCCGTTGCCGTTGTCATTGATAAGATTGAAACGGGCGAAGACGATATCGTGCACATTCAGGCATCGATTATCGTGGAACGGCCAACGCAGAAAAACATTGTCATCGGAAAGCAGGGGAAGATGATTAAGCAAATCGGTACCCGCGCCCGAAAAGATATTGAACGACTACTGGGCTCTCGCGTCTTTTTGGAGACTTGGGTAAAGGTCGAAGAACGATGGCGCGATCGCCCACAGGCACTGCAGTCGCTGGGTTATCGTAAGGACGACTTTTAAAAAACGATAGGAAGCGAGCGGCTAGTCGCACACTGGCCGCTTTTTCGTACATAATCATTTGGCAAGAAAGGAGGTGGCACATGGCGTTAATCGAAGGGCTGATCTTACAAACGACCGCTTACCGTGAGCATGATCTACTGGTTAAGCTCTTTACCAAGGAAGCCGGCATTATCACGGCGATGGCTCGTGGCGCAAAGAAGCAAAAGTCGCAGTTAACCGTTGTCAATCAGCCCTATACTTGGGTCGTCGTTGACGGTGTATACCCTAAGAATCAGCAGGGACTGGGCTTTATTAACTCCGTTCAGGAGAGCCGTATTTATAAAAACGTCCTGGTTGACCTGACAACGGCGGCTTACGCTGCATTGATTGCAAAAGACTTGACCGTGGCCTTTGAAGAAAACGAGCCACAGCCAGTTTGGTACGCAAAAATGTTAGCTGCCTTTGACCAACTGAATCAGCAAAAGGATCCCCAGGTGATCGCCAACATCGTTGAGTTGCAGTTGCTACCGGTTTTTGGCGTTTCGCCAAACTGGCAAAAAGATCCGTTATCGGGTGCTGAAACGGGTGATTTCGACTATTCGGAGAAGTACAACGGGATTATCGAAAAGGCCCATTTTGACATGGATGATCACCGCTTGCATTTGGACCAAAAAACGGTTTATTACCTCCGCCTCTTTTCAACGATTGATATCCAAAAACTGGGGGCAATCACGCTGTCACCCGTGACGAAACGGGGGATTCAGCGTGTCATCGACTATCTCTACGACCGCCAGGTCGGCTTTCAACCAAAAGAAAAACGTTTTATTCAAAAAATGGCCGCCTTTGAGGGCCAGTTTCAGATTAAACCACGGAAAAAGGAGCAAGAATGATGAAAAAAATCCTCGTCTTACATACCGGCGGAACGATTGCCATGCATGCTGCAGCAGATGGTGACGTCGAAGTCGGAGCAGAAAATCCATTGAACCAGGCACAATTTGATCTGCCGGCGGTGGATTTAACGATTGATAACATCTTTAACATCCCCTCAGAGCACATTACGCCTGAACACATGCTGACACTCTACAAGCGGTTAAAAGACGCTGACAAGAGCTATGACGGCGTTGTCATCACACATGGAACGGATACCTTGGAAGAAACGTCCTTTTTCCTTGATAAAACACTTGATTTGACGATTCCAGTCGTGATGACCGGGGCGATGCGCTCGTCGAATGAGTTGGGCTCTGACGGCCTTTATAACTTCCAATCAGCACTGCGCGTGGCCATTGATGAAGAGGCTTCGAACCGTGGCGTGATGGTGGTCTTAAACGATGAGATTCATGCAGCTCGTTTTGTTACGAAAACGCACGCCACGAACGTGGCGACTTTTGCCTCCCCAATTTCTGGGCCGATGGGCATGATCACCAAGCGGCAAATTATCTTCTTTTATGATTTGCCGAAAACGATGACTTATCCGATTGCCTCCGTCAGCAAGAAAATTCCTGTCATGAAGGCCTATGCCGGAATGGACGGGCAAATCTTATCACTTTTTGCAGAAAGCGAACATATCGATGGCATCATCATCGAGGCCCTGGGCGCTGGGAATCTGGGAGAGGACGCTGCACGCGGTGTTCAGGAACTACTCGACGCCGACATTCCCGTTGTCATTGTGTCCCGTTCTTTTAATGGAATTGCAGAACCCGTTTACGATTATCTCGGTGGGGGAATCCAACTGGAAAAGTCGGGGGCGATTTTCGCCCGTGCCGTTAATGGACAAAAGGCGCGGTTGAAACTCTTAATTGGCCTTGAAAATGGTTTGTCCGCCGGCGCTTTAACGGATTTCTTACACGAGTTCTAAAAGAAAGCGGCTGCTTTGTAAATTTACAGAACGGATTCAGCCAAATCCCGGTATACTAATTAGGTAAAGCTTTTTACTTGGCTTGAACAATCGTGTTCAGTCAATTGTCCGGATCACATACACGTAGGAGAAAAGCAGATGACTTTTATGCAGCAAGACCCTTTGGTCTTTTCAGGTATTGAACAAGAAGCCGCCCGACAAAATCGGACGATTGAATTAATTGCTTCTGAGAACTTCGCTTCGCCGGCCGTGCGTGCTGCGCAGGGTTCGGTTTTAACGAATAAGTACGCGGAGGGCTACCCTTACAAGCGTTACTACGGCGGAACGGAATACGTTGACGTGATCGAACAGGCGGCCATTGATCGCTTGAAGGCGCTTTTTGGGGCAGAATATGCCAATGTGCAGCCACATTCCGGTTCACAGGCTAACGCCGCGGCCTACATGGCCTTCTTGAAGCCAGGGGATACGATTTTAGGAATGGATTTGGATGCCGGCGGCCACTTGACCCACGGCGCCAAGGTCTCATTTTCTGGAAAAGTCTACCATTCCGAAACTTACGGTTTGGACCCTGAAACAGAACAATTGGATTACGATGCCATCCTCGAAAAGGCCAAAGCCGTTCAGCCTCAAATGATTGTGGCGGGGGCTTCAGCCTATTCGCGCAGCATTGACTTTAAGAAGTTCCGCGCGATTGCCGATGAAGTGGGCGCCTTTTTGATGGTCGACATGGCGCATATTGCGGGATTGGTTGCGGCTGGTCTGCATCAAAACCCCGTGGGGATTGCGGACGTGGTGACCTCAACGACGCACAAAACCTTGCGTGGCCCTCGTGGCGGTGTCATCTTGTCACAAGATCAGTATGCCAAGCAAATTAACTCAGCCATTTTCCCTGGTTCGCAGGGTGGCCCTTTGGAACATGTCATCGCCGCCAAGGCCGTTGCCTTTGGTGAAGCTTTGCAGCCAAGTTTCAAGGACTATGCGGAGCAGATTATTGCCAATGCCAAAGCCATGGTATCGGTCTTTAACGAAGCGCCAACGATTCGTGTGGTTGCTGGAGGGACTGATAACCATCTCTTTAACTTGGATCTAACGAAAACTGGCTTAACTGGTAAAGAAGCCCAGGAGTTACTGGATTCTGTTTCCATTACAACCAATAAGGAAGCCTTGCCAAACGAGCAACGGTCGCCATTCGTGACATCTGGTATTCGGATCGGGACGCCAGCGATCACAACCCGTGGCTTTGATGAAGCAGCGAGTCGCCAAGTGGCCCGTTTAATTGTGGGCGCACTTGAAAACCCAAAGGATGAACAAATCTTAAAGCGAATTAAGCGTGATGCTGAAAAACTTGCAATGATTCATCCAATGCCGTAAGTTCACTTACAAAGTGTGCGAAAATGACGGTTCGAATTTCAAAAAAAGCATGTCGTCTTGAACAAAAAGAACGCTTATTGGCCTTTGCTAGAAACGAGCCAGAAGCTAAGCGATTGGAAGAAGAGCAGCTGTATCGACAGCTATTTGATAGTGAGGCATGGCGCACTGCCCATGTTGTCGCATTGACAATGGCGATGCCTTTGGAGTTATCGACCAAACCACTGATTGCTCAAGCCCTTCATGATGGAAAAGTCGTGGCTGTCGCCACGATGCAGGCAAATCGACAGCTGACCTTTATCCAAGTTGATCAGCAAACGGCTTGGCAAGCGCCAAACGCCTTTGGCATTGTTGAACCAAAGAACGGGGAGGCGGTTCCCTTAAGGGACATCGAGCTCATGTTGGTTCCAGCATTAGCATTCGATGTGACGACGGGCCAGCGACTTGGCTTTGGGGCTGGCTACTATGATCGATTGTTGGCTAGGTTTGATGGGATGACTATCGGGCTGGCCTTATCAAAGCAGCAGCGCTCGGACTGGGTGATCGATGACTTTGATCAACCCGTCAAAAAAATCATGACGATTAAGTAAAGACAGATGAATTCGTTCATCTGTTTTTTTTCTTGAAAACACGAACAGATGTTCGTATAATTAATAAAGCAATAACCGTGAGGGGAGGAAGCAGTCGATGGCCAAGCAGGACTTTCAAAAAATCTATGAAAACGAAGAGCGACGGGTTATTTTTTTGATTGATTCAAAGAGTTTCTATGCCAGTGTTGAGTGTGTGGAGCGTGGGCTGAATCCGCTAAAAGCGATGTTAGTCGTGATGTCGCACCAAGAAAACCTGAAGGGCGGTCTTGTGCTGGCTTCTTCGCCGATGGCTAAAAAACGCTTGGGTATCTCCAACGTGACCCGACAAAAGGACGTCCCGGACACACCCGGTCTGGTAAAGGCGGAACCAAGGATGAACCGTTACATTCAAAAGAACCTGGAAATTAACGCCATTTATCAGCGCTATGTGGATGCGGATCACTTACTGCCATATTCGATTGATGAATCAATTTTGGACGTGACGGCCTTTTGGCGATTGTTTGCTGACTCGCCGAAAGAACTTGCCCGGATGATTCAAAAGCAAGTGTTAAAAGAGACGGGCATTTATCTTTCAGTAGGTATTGGGGACAGCCCAGCGTTGGCGAAGCTTGCCCTGGACTTAGCTGGCAAAAAAGACGCTCATTTGTTAGCAGAATGGCATTACGAAGATGTGCCAGAAAAGCTGTGGTCCGTGACCGATTTTTCCTCTGTTTGGTCAATTGGCCGGAAGACAGCGAAGAAGTTGAACGCTTGGGGCATCAATTCGCTTGGTGATTTAGCCCACTACAATCCCTATGTGTTAAAGAAAAAGTTGGGATTAATGGGGGAACAGCTTTACGCCTTGTCTTGGGGAATCGACCGGTCGGATTTAGCAGAGAAGGTTCGAGTCAAAAACAAATCCTATGGGAATTCACAGGTGCTGCCCTATAATTACCGGAATCGTGAGGCGATTCGGGTGGTCATTTTAGAAATGGCGGATCAAGTGGCGTCCCGATTACGGGCACATGGGGTTCAGGCCAGTTTAGTGAGCCTTTACCTTGGCTATGCCGAACAAAAAATCGACTTTGATGAACGCCATGATCGTTCAACCGGTTTGCACCAGACGATTCGAATTGAGCCGACGAATAAGACGAAAACGATGATGGACGTTTTGGAACAGCTATTTACCCGCTACTGGGACGGGCGTCCAGTCCGTCATATTGGTGTGACGATGGCTGATCTGGGAAGTGAACGGATGCAGCCCTTGTCTCTTTTTGACGCGCCAGCAGAAGAATCAGAAGAAAAACAAGATCCCGTTGATCAGGTTGTCGATCAATTACGGCAGCGCTTTGGATCAGCGGCTGTTGTTCGCAGTCTTTCCTTAGAACACGGTGCAAGAGCCATTGAACGTGCTGGACTAGTCGGTGGACACAATGGAGGAAATGCTTATGAATAAGAATTTTTTAACCGGTGACGATCTGGTTCAGACCGTTGCGCAGTATTTTAAACAAGATTATCGCGAGCGAGGAAAGGTGAAGTGGAACGGCTTTTTTCTATCTGACCACACGGCGAAGCTGAAGCAAAAGGCGCAATTTGAGCAGGGGGCCGAAACGGCGACTTGGCAGGAAGCTTTGTCCATGGAGCAAATCCAAGAACAGGTGCGATTGGCTTTCGAGCGTAATAAACCTCTTTCTTTACAGGAAGCACAAGTTGACCAAGATAACCGCATTCCAATGATCCAAATTGGCCGGGTGAGCGGCTTTTATTTGGATGGCTTTTATTTCGATGACCTACCCGTTGATTGGGAAACGGTGCGCTTTGCAGAGGTTCATCATGGTAAGTAATCAAGAAATCAATGACTTAGTTAAGCTCATTCAGCCGCTGTTTAAAAAGGAAAGGAACACCATTTATGAAGTACACCTCGTTTATCAGCTCTTTTCCGATCAGTTAAACATTTTCTTTGAGTGGGGACGAATTGGCCATGCCACCACTTCTCGGCAAATCAAGAGCCTGCCACATGCGACTTTTGAACAGGTTCACACACTACAACAAGAACTCACCAAACGCTTGCCATCTGTGCCAGTTCGGGTAAATAGTTAATTCTTCCACGGGCCTTTGACATCTTTTTGAAAAGACATTAACATTCTTGAAACAAAAGACTATACTGAGTCTAAACAGAGAAAACAGGAGATGTCTTATGTCAGAAGAAAAAACTGTTGCAGCAAGCGTCGCAATGTTAAAAGTATTGGAAAACTGGGGTGTCGACCACCTTTACGGTTATCCAGGCGGTTCCTTTAACTCAACAATGGCTGCTTTAGCCGATGAAAAAGACCGATTGAAGTACGTCCAGATTCGACATGAACAGGTTGGGGCCATGGCTGCCTCGGCTGATGCCAAGTTGACAGGAAAACTCGGGGTTGCTTTCGGTTCAGCTGGTCCTGGAGCTACCAACCTGTTGACTGGTCTTTATGATGCACGGGAAGACCACGCACCCGTTTTGGCCCTTGTTGGTCAGACTGGCACCGGTGTGATGAACTCACACTTTTTCCAGGAGTTTAATGAAGATCCAATTTTTGAGGACGTTTCGGTCTATTGCCGTACAGTCATGACGGCGAAGAGCTTGCCACACGTGGTGGATCAGGCCATTCGTGAAGCCTATCAACACCGTGGCGTTGCGGTTGTCATTATTCCAAACGACTTAGGCTACGAACAAATTCCTGATTTACCTTATGGTTCACATGGCCCAAGTGATGAAAAGAAGACGCCCAAAGTTCAGCCAAATGCAGCAGAGATTGATGAATTCTTAGACATGGTTAAAAAAGCTAAACGGCCCGTTTTCCATGTTGGCCGTGGTATTCAAGATGGTGGCGACGCCATCATTGCCTTATCTAAGAAGCTTCAGATTCCGATTGTTATGACGGGATTGGCAAAGGGTTATATTGATGAATCCTACGAGGGCAACCTTGGGATGTCAAACCGTGCGGCACATAAAGCAGCCGACGAAATAATGGCAAGTACGGATTTGTTAATCACAATTGGTGCGGATTTCCCATTTGCTGATTTGATTTATCAAACGCATCAATTTAAGTTTGTCCAAGTTGATAATAACCGAGTGGAACTCGGTCGTCACCACAACTTGGATCTTGGTATCTGGTCTGACGCAACGGCCTTTGTCGAAGCCGCTTTGGCAAAAGCCACGCCCGTTCCCGAACGAGCCTTTATGCAAGCGGCCATTGCTGACAATAAGAATTGGCAAGACTATATGAAGCGTCAAGAAGACGATCAAACGGCGCCAATCAAGCCAGCTGCGATTTATAAGCAGATTAATCGAATTGCTGAACAAGATGCCATTTTCTCAATTGATGTCGGGGATAACATTATTAATGCCTTCCGTCATATGCACGTTTCAAAGAAGCAAAAGATGGTTATTTCGGCACTCTTTGCTTCGATGGGAACAGGTTTACCAGGTGCCTTGGCGGCAAAACTCTCGTATCCAGACCGGCAAGCCATTCAAGTCGCGGGCGATGGTGCCTTCTCAATGGTGATGCAGGATTTGATTACTGAAAAGAAGTATCACTTGCCAATCATTAATGTGATTACGTCAAACACCACGTTGAACTTCATCAAATCTGAACAAGACGATGTGGCCATGTATCATTCCGGTATTCATTTGGCCGATCAAAACTTTGCTAAAATTGCTGATGGCATGGGCGTTGAAGCGGTTGAAGTTCGGGATCCCGCAGACTTAGCGGCTGCCTTTGATCGAGCAGTTGAAGTCACAAAGGCTGGACGACCATTCTTGATTGATGTGAAGATATCAGACGAACGGACGTTGCCAGTGGAAGAACTGCAGTTGCACCAAGAGGGGGATCACTTTGTTGAAGGAATCAACCCTAACTATAATGCTAACCTCGAGTTACCACAGCCAAAGAACGTTCGCGACTTTCTTAACTCTTACGGTGGCGAAGATCTAAAGACTTTACCAGAATTCTTCGAAAGCTATGGAGTTAAGCTTTAAATAGTAAGTGAACAGATAAAAAGGGCGCGAAATGCGTCCTTTTTTTACGTATTTCTTGCCGATTGATAAGCAGAAAGCGTATAATCAATCACAAATAAAAAAGGAGTTAAGACTGATGCCAACCCTCGTGTTAATTCGACATGGACAAAGTGAATGGAACAAAAAAAACCGTTTTAACGGTTGGATTGATACCAAGCTTTCAGATACAGGAAAACAACAGGCCATCCTTGCTGGTCAATTGCTTCAGGACCAGGGGCTGACTTTTCACCGGGCTTATTCATCCGTCTTGACCCGAACGATCATGACCATTAACCGTGTGTTGGAAACGCTTGGCCAGACCTATGTGCCCCAGGAGAAGACTTGGCGCTTGAATGAGCGCCATTATGGCATTTTACAGGGTGAAAACAAGGAAGCCATGCGGGCGAAGTACGGGGCTGATCAGGTGCAGACTTGGCGACGCTCCTATCGTGTACTACCACCGGAAGTAGCGGCCATTGAACCGACCGTTACAATTGACGGCCGTCGCTATCCGGCTTTTGACGCGCGATACCAAAACTTACCCTTTGCTGACTTGCCAAAGTCTGAAAACATCCACACAACGGAGCAGCGTGTTCAGCCATTTTATGAAGAAAAGCTCTTATCTGAACTACGCAGGGGACACGATGTCTTGGTGGTCGCCCACGGGACGTCGATTCGAGCGTTAACAAAGTTGATTGAAGGATTAACGCCTGAAGAGGTGACGAAGGTTGAGATTCCCAATGGGCAGCCGATTCTCTATGACTTTTCAAACGATTTAACAATGAAACAGAAAACGGTACTGACAGCCGATGCAAAAGACTAGGTAAAACTAGTCTTTTTTGTTTGAAAAAAAAGGGGAAGAAGTTCAGAATGGGGGCGAAAGATGAAAGGAGACAGCATGGATTTTGATAAAGTTCTTAAAAGCCGTCACTCAGTTCGCCAGTTTTCGGATAAAAAAATCGACGAGATGACGCTCTTTGATTTGATTGAATCAGCTCAGAGTAGCCCTTCTTGGGTAAATGCACAAGAGGTTGGCGCAGTGGTCGCCATTGGGGATCGGCTCGAACAGATGCGTATCAAACACGCGGAGCTAAACGCTGATGACAAGGTCAAAAGTCAGCCAATCATCCCATATCGTCCCATCCACGAATGGCCAGAACCCGCTCAAAGTAACATGAAAGAGTGGTTCCAGTCAGTCACAGACGCCCTTGGTGATCAGGGTTCTGAAAAACTTGGACAAACGGGTAACCAGCTTTATCAGGCCCAAGCAGTCGTCTACCTCACGCTTCCGAAGGATTCGTCCAATTGGTCCTTGGTCGACCTCGGTATCTTTGCTCAGACATTGATGCTGGCGGCCACCAATAAGGGCATTGGGTCCATTCCTGCTTATCAATACGTTCAGTATCCAGAACAGCTAGGAGAAGCCCTGGAACTTCCAATTGACCGGGTGCCAATCTTAGGCATTGGACTCGGTTATTTCGACGACAAGGAACCCTTGAATCAGATTCGCTCGAAGCGCATGAAAAAAGAGGATATGTTGACCATTAAGGATTAGCTTCTTCAAAATCACGGTGTATTTTGTTAAAATACAAGTAGAGCAAACGAAAGGAAGTGTTTCATTATGGCAAAAGTATTAGTGATTGGTGCCCACGGCAAAGTCGGTCAGTTCGTCGTATCTGATTTGGTCGCTGCCGGTGATACAGTTTATGCCGGTTTTCGTGATCCCAACCAGTTTGAGGATTTGCCGACAAGCGATCGACTGAATCCGGTGCTCTTTGATTTGACGATGTCGTCTGATGAAATGGCAAAGATTCTTGAGGACTACGCCATCGAACAAGTCGTCTTCACGGCTGGTGCTGGTGGTAAAGGCGGCGCTGAACGTACAACCGAAGTCGATTTGGATGGCGCTGTTAAAGCAATGGAAGCTTCTGAAAAAGCCAAAGTCAGCCACTTCGTCATGGTCTCAGCAGCGGGTGCTGATGATCGCCTCGTTTGGAAGAAGTCAGGTATTTATACCTACTTCATGATGAAGCATTACGCGGATCGACTTTTGCAGCAGTCGTCGCTTCATTACACCATTTTGCGACCAACGACCCTGACGGACGAAGCAAAGTCCGGACGGATCAAGCAACTGGAAGCCGGACAAGAACGTGGTTCTGTCAGCCGAGCTGATGTTGCCGCTGCCGTGGTGGCCAGCTTACACAGTCAAAATAAGGAAAATCGAATAGTTGAATTCACGGCAGGTGATCAACCAATTGATGAACAATTTAAATAAAATGCTTTCATAAAAAAAGAAGGACCAGTCGGTCCTTCTTTTTTACTGTAGTAAGTGCTGCAGTTCATCAAGTGAATGAACCACTCGATAGGGGTGGCGGTCACTTGGCAACGGGCGGTTTAGCAGATTTACCCAAATTGTTTTGATGTGGGCGTTTTGACCACCTAGAATGTCAGAGTTAAGCCCATCCCCAATCATCCACGTTTCGTCTCGAATAACGTCTTGACGGGCAGCTAGAATTTTTTCAAAAAAATTGGCGTCTGGCTTGGCGACTCCTAAGCCTTGCGAGGAAAAGACCTGATCAAAGTAGGACATGAGGCCCGTTTCTTTGAGTCGACGCAACTGTGTTTCTTCCTGTCCATTGGTTCCGGCAAGAATGGTATAGCGTCCGGCAAGACTCTGGAGCAACTCTTTTGCACCAGCTAAGACACGGTAATTGTGGTCGCGTCGATCAGCGTACTCTTCTTCTAGCTGGCTGGCATCGACTTTGTCACTTAGTTGAAGCGCCGCTAAGGTTTTAGGAAAGCGTTCCTCAAAAATTTTCGACCGGTCAATGGCTTTCATTTCATACTGATGCCAGAGTGTTTGGTTAATTTCTTGGTAGGTTTTTAATGCCTGATCAAGTTTTGCTCCTGTCAGACCGGCGTGTTTTGTGAACAAATACGAAATATCGGCAATTTCACCACCGCGAAAGTCGAGCAGGGTGTCATCTAAGTCAAAAATTAGCGTCTTGACAGTCATTTGAATCCTCCAAATTTTTAAACGAATGTTTTCATTATAGCAGGACCGTTAAATGAACAAAAGAAGACCAATCGTTTCTTTTGATAAAATACTTGAAATGCAGCGCTTAGAGGTGTTTAATAGAAAGGTACTACAAAAATCGACACAAGGTTTGGATAAACAAAATGACAATAAAAAAAGCACAAGTAAAAGGAATCGTATTGGTCCTTCTTCTGTCCGTTCTTTCCCAATTTTTAGCAAAGTTTTTGCCTCAGTTAGGTGCTGAAGGCATTGCGATGCTGCTTGGGATTTTGCTTGGTAATCTCGTTTTCACAAATGAGCATTATGCTGCCGGCGTGAAGTGGTCGGAGAAGTACCCAATTGAAATCGGCATTGCGGTCTTGGGGGCGACACTGACTTTTCAAACAATCGCCGAGTTAGGATTCCAAGGCGTCCTATTCATTATCTGTAACATGATTCTGGTCATCGCAACCGTCTTTTTACTAGGTCGTTATGTCTTTCACGTCTCCTTGAAGGAAAGCATGCTGATGGGGGCTGGAAACGCGGTCTGTGGTTCTTCAGCCATCGCGGCAGTAGCGCCAGCCATTCAGGCAAAGGATGATGATCGTCGGACGGCCGTTGCCACGGTTTCTTTGACGGGTATGTTACTGCTTTTGACTTTGCCAGCCTTGAGCCATCTCATCTTTGGTTCACACAATCTATTGAGCGGTGCGCTGGTTGGTGGCACGGTTCAATCAGTTGGACAGGTGGTTGGAACGGCTGCCTTGATTAATCCGACAGTGGTGACTTTTGCAACCTTGTTCAAGTTACTCCGGGTGATGCTCTTGGTTGTGGTGGTCTTTTCCTTTGTCACGATTGCTAAGAAGGCTTCCACAAAGGAAGTAGTCGAAGAAGAGCATCAGGCGAAGATCACCTTATTGCCTTGGTATCTCATTGCCTTTGTCCTCTTACTCGTTATCAATTCGTTGACAACGTTGCCGTCCGTTTTTCACGACATTGCCCACCAGATTGCCTCTTTCTTCGGAGTGGTCAACTTAGCAGCGATTGGCTTAAACCTCAAGTGGTCAGTGATTAAAAAATCCGGTGTGAAGTTCCTTTCCTTTGGTTTCTTGGTTGGCTTGATTCAAGTTATCCTAGCCATCGTCTTGATTAAGCTCTTTCTTTGATACGGAATTGTTCAATGCCAGACATACCCATTACAATTGACATATTGTGTTCAATCATTCAAAAGAACCGTTAACGCGCTGATAGCAGAATTAGCGGTTTTTTTGCTAGCTATTTTCTGTTGAACTGTTATATTTCCGTAATATATAACAGTTCAACAGAAAGAAAAGTTTTGTCTCTTTAATTAGCTTTGCCAGCTGCCAGTGCTAATCTAAATATAACAAGTAATCAAGAACAAGAAACGTTTCCGATCGAATGTATTTAAGAAAAACTGTTGATTCAATACTTAAAGCCTTACTTGGAATTTTAGTTGGTATCTTTCTCGTCTTCTTGTTGACTTTTCTCTTATCTTATTTTGGATTTGCGCCAGCCAACATTGCGGCTGAACGCGTCCGTTTACTTGGCTGTTCACTCACTCTTTTTTTGAGGAACTGCCGTTACGCCTAACAAATAAAAAAATTGCTGGGGAATTATATGATAAAAGCCCCAAAATTTGGACAAACCAAATTTTGGGGTTTTTATGATGACTAAACTACCTAAGCAGGATATAAGTGATATCTATCATTTGTGGAAGAACGAACATTTAGATGTGAAACATATTGCTAAAAGTTACGGAGTGCATCACAGTTCGTTAGATTATAAAATTACTTTTATCGAACGTTATGGATTAAATCTCTAAACTGTTCAATATCAATATTATTCAGCCATTTTCAAAGAAAAAGTGATTCTAGAAGTTCTAAAAGAACATGATTCGATTCGTTCCATTTCTCTAAAAAAGCCCTTCCTAGTTATGATTGCTCCAAAATTGGGTTCGTTCTTACCGCAAAAACGGTTATACTATCGTTACTAAGAAAAAAGGACGTAAACCCGATGGTAACGCACGCGAAAAACAGCTAGAAGAAATCAAGCAGTTCAAAAAGGACAAAAAAAGCCTTACAATAGAAAAACTTACGGCTGCACAATCTCAACGAATACACAAAAACATTATATGCCTTAGTGGCTAAAAAGCAGGACAAGCGGAAGAAGTAACCCAAGCCGTTACCCAGCTAAGGCGCGAATGAAAGATCTCCTTTACATTTATTCTAGACGTCATTAACTCTAGTACAGATTGACCTCATCTGTCTCGAAGTGATTGTTACTATACCTTGAAAAAAGTCGATAAAGATGACAAGAATAAAGGATTAATAGAACGAATTCGTCTCTTACTTTGAAGAACACCATTCCCGTTACGGCTATCGGCGAATTACTTCCCAGTTAAAGCGTGAAGGAAGTATCGTTAATTATAAAAAGGTTAAACGACTAATGACCATCATGGGCTACAATCGTAAGAAAAACCGTTACAGTTCTTATTAAGGACCAATTGGTAAAATCAAAGCCAACTTTCATGCTTTAAAACCTTAGCAGAAGTGGCGTGCCAATGTTACTGAGTTCAATTTACGTGGTGAAAAGACTTATCTTTTACCCCTTTTAGATGGTTGTACACCGGAAATTATTGCCTATTCTGTCTCACAACATCCCAATCTCGAGCACACCATGGTCATGATGAAGAAGGCGGTGTTAACTCACCCAGACACTAAGCATTTGACTTTTCATACTGATCAAGGCTGGCAGTATCAACACGGACTCTTTCAAAAGTGGTTGTCCGATCACGGCATGAAGCAATCGATGTCACGGAAAGGCAAGTCAACGGACTAATTGAAAGCTTTTTCGGAACACTGAAGTGTGAAATGTTTTATGGATTTCAACGCAACTTTCAAAACATTTCAGAGCTACATCGAGCAATTAGTAACTATATCGATTACTACAACACAAAACGAATCAAGGACAAACTAAAAGGACGAACGCGGATGGAACATCGGTCGTTCGTCCTCAAGCAAGCTCAATAACATGTCCTAATTTTGGGGTTCATATCAATTAATAGCGGGCGGTATTTTTATGACTTAATTTTGCACCTTAGACAGGGCGAAGCGAGCAATGGGTGCGACAATTAAGAGTTGTAAGGGAAGGGCAAGAACGAGGTTTAACAACCAGGCACTTGAGTAATGGCTAAGGGCCTTTCCATTAATGACAAGGCCAAAGACTGACATTAACGTGACCATTCCAGTAATCATTAGCAGGGAGATGGTGATTGGAATCTTTAGGCCCTCAGTATCCTTAAAACGTGGCACGATGACCTTGAAGGCAAGCCCCTTGGCAATTGGTCCGACGATAAAGCCATCAGCGATCATCGCAACAATCAAAGCAATAGGATAGCCAATGATGATTTCATTCCAGAACTGGCTACTGTAGCCGTCGGCCAGATAAACGTTATAAACCGACATACCGAAAACCATTAGGCCGGCCATGATCAACATAAAAAATAATTCTTCTTTTAAATTACGTGGCATTTTTTTCTCCTTTTCATGCTCTTTTAACCTACCACAATCATTTTTTTCTTGTAAGTTACAAATTATTTCATTTTTCTTAGATAAAAAAGTCGTCCCCAGTTTTTTTATGTTAAGATAACTTTGGAGCCACTTGTTACAAAACAAAGGAGAGCAATATGAACTTATTAATTATTCAGGGGCATCCCGATGCTGAATCCTTTACGCACGCCAATGCGGAAAATTACCGAAAACAGGCGCTGGCGGCTGGTCTTCAAGTCACGATGATTGACTTGGCAAAAGACGACTTTGACCCCATCTTAGCTTATGGCTATCGCCAACGCATGGCGGATGAAACGATGCCAAAACGCTACCAGAAAATGATTCAAGAAGCGGATCAATTGGCTATTTTCTATCCCATTTGGTGGGCAGCGGAACCGGCTATTTTGAAGGGTTTTTTCGATCTGACTTTCACGCCGGGTTTTGCCTACCATTACCAGTCAGCAACCAAGATTGACCAGTTGCTGAAGGGGAAGTTCGCTAAGCTCTTTGTTACGAGTCGTGCCCCGGCCTGGTACACAAAATCTGCCTTTAGTGCTGCTATTTATCGGATGAAAACACTGGTACTTGGCTTTTCAGGTATCAAAGTCAAAAAGGTTTTGATTTTGGGAAACATGACGACCAAAAAAGATACCTTAGCCAAACGCCAAGCCTTTATTAAGGCTTGTGCAAAGGAAGTTTAATAAGCAAAACCATGAGAGTTTTAAAAACTCCCGTGGTTTTTTATTTTTAATGAAAAGTGCTGAATAAAAAGGGTGACAGGTCAATAAATCTTGCTATAATAAAAAAAATTGAGGAAAAAGAGAATGGCAAAGTGGCAGCGCGTCGTTGCCGCCGCTTTGACCATTAAATCTGGGAACGCGGTCATTTTACGTGGTGGCAAGAAAGCCACTCAGACCAACCAGGCTTTTGCCACCGTCTTGCGCGAAGCGCTGTTCAAAGAAGGCATGAACCCCCAAATACCTTGTAACTAATTGAAGACACCTCACACGAAAGTATAAACGAATTATTGCGCTTAAGAGAATACCTGGACATATTAATTCCGAGCGGTTCTAAGACGTTTATTGACTTTGCCGTTGAAAATGCCCATGTTCTTGTCATTGAACCGGGTGCGGGCAACACACATCTCTTTGTTTATGATTCGGCCGATCATGAAGAAGCCATTCGCGCTATCTCAAATGCCAAAACTTCACAACCAGCCGTCTGCAATGATGCCGAAAAAGTGCTGTTCACGAAACGATCGCTTCGAACTTTTTACCAAAGTTAATGACAGCCCTGATAGAGGCCCGCGTTGATGTTAGTCGCGATACAACAGCCCAAGCGATTGACAACGGGGGCAACCAGCGGTGGAAGCGGATTAGGTAGAAGAACACAATGATTTAATTCGCGCTGTCAAAGTCGTTCAGGATGTCGACGCCGCAGTTGTCTATCAAAATGTTTCCACTCGTTTCATCGATGGCTTTGAATTTGGTTTTGGTTCTGACATCGGAATATCAACGCAGAAACTACATGCTCGTGGCTCAATGGGTACTGTCTTCCTTAACAACCATTAAATACGAAGTGTTTGGGGACGGACAAATTCGAATATAAAAACAACATGTCGTCTTGGCTCGAGAAGAATTTATAAATAAAATTGCCATGTCCTTTTACCCATGACAATTAAAGCGGTACCGTCCATCAGTGCCGCTTTTTTTATATAATAAAAAATCGAAACAATGCTGTCGTTACCGTATCATTAATGGAGGAAGCATGCCGCACTATTTAATTATGACGAAAAAGCCAAGTGTCCGAAAAGACTTCGCTAAGGCACTGGGTGGGAAAAAAGGACTATTGGCCGATTATGACTTTGAATTAACGAACCTCCGTTGGCTTTGGATGACTTTAAAAGAACCCAATCAGCAGACCCCAGCTTATTTGAAGGCGAAGTATGAATATTGGAAGTTAAAGTATCTTCCGTGGAGTCTAGACGATTTGTTCTGGTAACAAACATACATTAAAGTCCTACAATTCGTGTAGCAAACGTTCGGAAAGTACAAAAAGAGATTATTAATCAGGTTAGGGCGCAAGCAGCTCATGTCGATGGGATTATCATTGCAACGGATACCGATTCATCAGGCAAGCGGGAGCTACTCGCCTGGGAAGTAATTGATGCGATTAGCTGGACAGGCCCTGTTTTCCGTTCGACTTTTACATATGAAAGCACCAAAAGTTTGATTAAGGCTTTGACTAATTTCAAACCGATTACGAGCAAGGCCACACATAGCGCTTATCAGAAGGGATTAACCAGAAATAAATGGGAGTTCGCGTCAATGCAGCTAACCAGGACCGCCACTACTTTGACAAAAAAATGAAGGCTATCCCATTGTTTTGCGTCAAGAACGTTTAAAGACGGCCATGTTGCTTAAGATTTACCAGCAGTTCGGAGAAAGCATCAAGCATAACGTGAAGGTGACATACTTGGAGTAACGTTTTCAAACGAAGAGGGCAATTACACTATGCTCGTAAAGTCGATTCGAAAGCCTAAAATGTGCCAGTTTACTATCAAATTGACTGAAAATTTATTGAAAACTGAGCAATTCAAGGAACATTCAGCCGTTCAAGAGGATGCCCGATAAGAAAAAGAACACGACCTCGCCTCCCAAGCTACTTGATCTTTCTTCCTTGTCAGCCATTTTGGTAAAAGAAGGGTTTAAGGCAAAGGAAGTATTGGCTACCTATCAAAAACTCTATGAAGCCCAGATTGTCTCGTATCCATGTACCAAAGATAAAACCATTGAAAGTAACAGTTTCAGAATATGCTGCCTTTAGTGGATAGTATTGCGGCAGTCGTTCATCTTAATCCACGAAAATTAACCCATCGAACAACACGAGCAATGCTGTGCTCGTATACTAATAAAGTAGACAGATTTTATGCACCCGTCCACTGTATTATCACTTAATAAAGAAAAGGATTTTAGCATATGACAAAACGACCCCGTTACTCAAAGGAATTCAAGGATTCAATGATTGCTTTTTATCACGAAGGACGTTCTTCTAAGTCCTTCGAAAAAGAATTTGGTATGGCCTCAACCACTGTTTTGAAATGGGCACACGGTGCTCAAAAACAAATGATTGGTAATACCATCTACACAAACAATGATATTAAAAAGAAAAAGGATCATCCCCGAGAGAAAAATGATCTTTTAAAACGAGCGGCGGTATTACTGGCAAAAAATTAAATCGTGATACCGCATTGCCAATATTCAAGCTAATACCACTGCTGGTCATCGTGTGACGCGACTGTACTTCGTGTCTTAAAGATTGCACGGAGTAATTTTTTTATAATTGGGTAAACCACGTTCCAAGTAAACGAGAACAAGAGAATCAGTGGATTCAAGCAAGGGCCAAAGAAATTTGGTTATCCAGTGATCGTGTCTATGGCTATCAACGAATAAAAATCGCCCTACACCGACAAAAAATTGATGTCGGTGTAAGGCGATTATGGCGTTTATTAAAAGAGGCAAACTGTCAATCAGTGATGACCAAAAAATATCGTAAGCCAGTCACTGAAGTTCTTTACGCACAACGCCTGAACCTGGTTAAAGGACTTGATGACCAGTCTGGTGTTTGGTCGGCAGATGTCACTTATATCCGAGCTCCGAGTGGTCAGTATATATATTTGGGAACAGTCTATGATCCAGAAAATCGAAAAGTACTAGCTCATAAACTGAGCTCAATCAGAGATGGACGTTTTGTCTCCGACATTTTGTTAGAGGCATTAGGCCAGCATCCAACACTGGCTTATCTGCACAGTAATATGGGGAGCGAGTACACGAGTAGTGTCTTTGAAAATGTACTGGAAAAAAATTGCATTCGCCACTCCTGCTCGAAGAAAGGGCACCCCTATGACAATACGAGAATCGAAGCCTTTCATTCAATTTTAAGAAGAGAATTGATTTATTCAAATCGATTTAAGAGTAAATTTGAGCTAATGACCCAAATTTCGCGGTATATTCACCGATATAATCATGAATGCATTCACACATACGAATCAAGATTGGCGATGTAAAAAAGTGTCTAACTTATTGAAATACGAGCAGATCGCTATCACACGGTCTGCTTTTTTTCATTTGCTATTCACTTGGCAATCTGTTTACTCGGTCTCTTCGTTTACAAAGAGAACCTGCCCATCTTCAAAGGCCGCAATGCGGGCCAGTGAGTGAACGTTAGTAAGCCCAGCGTCAAGGGCGTTTTGCCGACCCTGTTGAAAGGCTTTTTCAATCACGATGCCGGAGCCGACAATGCTGGCGTTCGCTTGATCAGCAATTGCCTTTAATCCAAGCAGAGCCTGGCCGTTTGCCAAAAAGTCATCGATTAGAAGTACGCGGTCGTCAGCCGTTAGAAAGCGCTTATCGACACGAATCTGGTTCGTCGTCTGCTTGGTATAAGAGTATACATCAGCCGTCAAGGCGTCATCCGTTAAAATTTGTGATTTACTTTTACGGCCAAAGACAACAGGGACGTCCAGAGCCAGTCCCGCCATGACTGCAGGTGCGATACCAGAAGCCTCGATCGTTAAAATTTTTGTAACTCCCTCATCAGCAAAGAAACGAGCGAATTCCTTTCCCATATCCTGCATCAACTGGGGATCGATTTGATGGTTTAAAAAGGAATCAACTTTTAAAATATTTTTCCCAAGCACACGACCATCGGCTTGAATTCTTTTTTCTAGTTCTTTCATAACCACTCCTTTAACTAGTTCATGATTTTTTTATTTTATCATTATTGATGCTTTGTTTTGCTTTTCTATTGTTATCTGGGCAACCATTCAAAAAAGGTTTAGTAAAACGGCAATAAGCTTTGTCACAACAACACCGTTTGTCAGAATTAGCTTGAGGGCTTCAGGAAATTGGTTGAGAAAAGTCGGTACAGAGCCAATCTCAAGTCCAACACCAATTGAAAGACTAGCAGTCAGTAAAATACCTTCTTGGGTCAAATTGACTTTTCCGAGAATCTGAACCCCCTGAATTGCAATGGTGGAGAATATGACCATCATTGCACCTCCAAGAACAGCACTTGGAATGATGGTCGCCAGCGCGCCAAATTTTGGTAACAGGCACAGGATGAGTAGAAGACTGGCCGCGCAGTAATTGGCTGTTTCGTTCTCACACCTGACAAACGAACGACGGCCACGTTTTGAGAAAAGGTTGAGTAGGTAAAGATACCTGAAAGGATGGCAGCCAGACCCTCTGCTCGATAGCCCCGAGCGAGGTCCTTTTGGTCCAGCTTTTGACCAGCGAGATCAGGAAGGGCAAAGTAGACGCCGGTTGCTTCAACCATTGTGGTTAGGACGATCACTATCATTGTTAAGGAAGCGGACCAAAAAAAGTGGGCATGCCTAGAAAGAAAGGTTGGGGTAAGTGGAACCAAGCGGCATCATCAACGGTTTAAGTGAAACGGCACCTAAAAGTGCTGAAAAGATGGTGCCAAAAACAATTCCAAGTGGAATCGCAATGGCCTTTAAAAAGCCCTTTTTGGTATACTTCATCAAGATTAAGGTAACCATGATGGTGAGAAAACCATCAGTAAATTTTGCCAAGAACCGAAGCTTTTAGCAGTTGCTGTACCACCACCCAAATTTTGGAGAGCGATGGGTGTTAGGCTTAACCCAGTCACGGGAATCAATGAACCAGTGACGACAAGTGGAAAAAAGTCACGCAAGCGGGAAAAACTATGAGCAATTAAAACGACGAATAGACCGCCAACAATCGTCGCACCGTACATGGCCCCATATCCAAGTGTGGAGCCGATGTTGATTAATGGAGAAACGGCATGGATAGAAGAACCGAGGACGACTGGTAAGGCGATGACTGTAATCGGCATTTGTTTTAGTTGAAATAAGCTAGTCAAGCCTGTACAGAAAATATCAACGGAATTCAAGTAATCCAACTGATTGGCGGAGAAGTGCAGGGAGGCTCCAATTAGTAAAGGAACTAAGCCGGAGCCAGCATACATTGCCAGCACGTGCTGTAATCCAAGCAGTAGAGCATGTAATTTAGGAAGTGGTTTTGTTGGGTTTTCCATGGCATCTCCTTGAGATGATAAAGTCCTGTTATACTCGATTTTAAAAATGGCACACGGAGTCCTCTATCGGAAGATACAAAAAAGCGCTCCAAAAATCTCGATCGCGCTTTAAAGCCCTTGGTGATAGTTGTCCTTTTTTCCTGACGGTAAAAACTCGGTTAGCATTAAAAGCCGTATATAACTCCAAAAAGGTGAATGTGTTGTGATATGAAAACAAATGTTTTTACTTCATTTTTTAAAATTATAAACGTTAAAATTTGTGCGAGTCTGGTTGGTTATAAAAAAATATGGGATCTTTTTTTCTTACCAAATTTTAGTTAGGACATGTGTTGCCTCTCGTTCAGGACCAACAGCAAAGGTGTGGATGGGAAGACCGACGATTTCAGATATCCGATTTAAGTACTTCTGAGCGTTAATTGGTAAGTCCTGAATACTTGTAACCCCCGTGATGTCTTCTTTCCAGCCAGGAAGTTCTTCGTATATTGGCAGACAGCGGGCGAGCTCACGGTTATTGGCCGGGTAGTGGTCAATGATTTTATCGTCTAATTTATATGCAACCGCGATTTTAACGGTTTTAAAACCAGTCAAAACGTCTAAACAGTTCAAGGAAAGTTGTGTCATTCCAGAGATCCGAACGGCATGGCGAAGAACGACGGTATCCAACCAGCCAATTCGGCGGGGGCGCTTGGTCACGACACCGTATTCGTGAGCTACTTCTCGAATAGTGTTCGCCGTTTCATTATGAAGTTCGGTCGGAAATGGGCCTTCGCCAACACGGGAGGTGTAGGCCTTGGAAACCCCGACAACTTCGTTAACGCGGGTCGGTCCAACTCCAGCTCCAACGGTTGCACCACCAGCAATAGGGTTAGATGAGGTGACAAAGGGGTATGTTCCCTGATCAATGTCCAGCATAGATCCTTGAGCACCTTCAAAAAGGACTTTTTTGTTATCATCTAGTGCTTTATTAACCAAGTAGGATGTGTCCGTTACCATGGGCTTCACCCGCTCACCGTAGGACTTATAAGTCTCATAAATCTCATCAAAATCAAGTGGCTCCTGTCCATACAACTTCGTTAAGATTTCGTTTTTTGCCACCAAAGTTGTTTCCAAACGTGTTTTTAGAAGTTCTGGATCGATTAAATCACAAACACGAATACCAATTCGCTCCACCTTATCCATGTAAGCTGGGCCAATTCCTTTTTGAGTCGTTCCGAGCTTATGACTTTTTTTTCCCTCTTGCAATCTGTCAAGCAAGCGGTGGTAAGGCATAATGACCTGTGCCCGGTCTGATATCACCAGGTTTTTGGTATTGACACCGTATTTAGCTAGGTAATCGATTTCGTTAAACAGCGTTTCAGGATTCAAAACCACCCCGTTGCCAATGACGTTTTGGACATTCTTTAGTAAGATTCCCGACGGAATTAATTGTAAGTGAATCTTTTCATTCCCGAGTACAAGGGTGTGCCCGGCGTTGTCGCCACCAGAATAGCGGACAACGAAATCGGCTTTTTGGCTAAGAAAATCCGTGATTTTGCCCTTTCCCTCATCTCCCCATTGACTTCCAACGATAACAGTTCCTGGCATGATTCACTCCTTGCTTTCTTCATTCATTTGATTTAACAGAATTATTATAACGAACATTAAAATAAATAACAAGGTAATTATACGAATTTTGTTCGCTTCACTTAATTATAATTCAAAATAATATTAATTTATATGTTATAAAAACGAACAATAAACTATTTTTTGTGATAAAATTTAGTTATTCGAGAAATTGGGGGAATATGATGCTAGATCGTTATGCACGTCCGGCCATGGCACAATTATGGTCGATGGAAAACCAGTACAAAACATGGCTAGAAGTTGAAATTGCCATTGACCAGGCCTGGGCCGAACATGGACTCATACCATCTGAAGATTTAAGGGCGATAAAAGAAAACGCTTCTTTTGATTTGGATAGAATCAAAGAAATTGAAAAGCAAACGCACCATGACGTTGTTGCCTTTACTCAGGCCGTTTCGGAATCACTTGGAGACGAAAAGAAATGGATTCATTACGGTGTCACGAGTACGGATGTCGTCGATACGGCAAACGGACTACGTTTAAAACAGGCCAACCAAATTATTTTAGAAGATTTAAAGAAACTTCATGCGCTGTTAAAAGCGCAGGCTGTTCAATATAAAGATACGGTAATGATTGGTCGTACGCACGGGGTTCACGCCGAACCGACTTCCTGGGGCTTTAAATTAGCGCGTTGGTATGATGAGGTTACCCGACAGATTGACCGTTTCGAACGCGCTTCTTCTGCAGTAGAGGTTGGACAAATCTCAGGTGCAGTGGGGACTTTTGCAAACATTCCACCGGTCATCGAAGAATCAGTCTGTGCTATGCTAGGTCTAAAAAACCAAGCAATTACCAGTCAGGTGTTGCCTCGGGATTTGCACGCCGATTACCTAGCAACAATTGCCTTGATTGGCTCCTCTTTGGAACGCTTTGCCACTGAAATCCGATCGTTGCAGCGAACTGAAATTCGAGAGGTTCAGGAATTCTTCGACAAGAAGCAAAAGGGCTCATCCGCCATGCCTCACAAGCGAAACCCAATCGGCTGTGAAAACATCTCCGGTTTGGCACGCGTGCTTCGCGGCTACCTCGTTCCAGCCTATGAAGACATTACTCTCTGGCATGAACGGGACATCTCACACTCATCTGTCGAGCGTATCGTTTTTCCTGATGCGACAACGTTGATTGACTACATTCTAACCCGCTTTACAAAGATTTTGACCCAGCTTGAGGTATACCCAAAGCGGATGAAAGAAAACTTAAATAAGACAGGGGGGTTAATCTACAGCCAACGTGTACTGTTGAAATTGATTGACTCAGGATTGAGCCGTGAAGCTGCCTATGACTTGGTTCAACCTCTAACTGCTAAGGGATGGGACGAGAATATTTCATTCGAAAAATTAGTTAAAGAGTCACCGGAAATTAAGCAAAGGTTGAGCGCAGATAGCTTGGCAGATGCTTTTGATTATAACTACCACCTCAGGCGAATTGATGAGGTTTTTAAGCGTCTTAAAATAGAGTAGAGCAATTTAAGATGAATTCGTATAACGTTTTTGTAAAAGACAAGAAAGCACTCGCATTTAGCGGGTGCTTTCTTGTTTAGTAATTTGTTAAAATGACGTAATCAACGGTTTTCAGACTAGTTAGTTTTTTCCCTCCCGCATATGAGATGGCAGAGGAGAGGTCTTCTTCCATTACTTTTAAAGTTTTTTCGAGGGGGCCCTTATATTCAACTAAGAGGCTTTGACCTTCAACGTTGTGCTCGTTTCCCTTTTGACGAGCTGAAGCAGAACCGTAGTAAGCTTTGTAGGATTTTCCGTTTTTTTCGATAATTTCACCAGGTGTTTCATCATGACCGGCAAACATAGAACCAATCATCACCATGGTTGCCCCAAAACGGATTGACTTTGCAATGTCGCCATGATGACGAATCCCACCGTCTGCAATGATTGGCTTCGTCGCAATCTGTGCACACTGAGAAAGGGCGGCCAGTTGCCAACCATTGGTTCCAAAGCCAGTTTTATCCTTTGTGATACATGCCTTTCCCGGGCCAATGCCAATCTTTGTGGCGTCTGCTCCAGCTGCTTCCGCTTCCACAATTGCTTCAGGCGTTCCCATGTTGCCAACAATTAAGAATGTTTTTGGTAACTTTTCCTTGATGTAAGCAACCATTTGAAACACGTAATCGGAGTGACCATGGGCAACATCAATCGTGATGTATTCCGGTGTGATATTCTTTGATTTAAATAAGTCAATCAATTGGCACTCGTCCTCTGTAATACCAATGCTGATTGATGCAATTAATCCTTTTTGTTGCATTGATTGAACGAAGTCAAATCGCTGGTTTGGATTGAACCGGTGCATGACATAAAAGTAACCGCGAGCGGATAACCACTCGGCTAAGTTTTGATCAATGACGCTTTCCATATTGGCGGGAATCACCGGAATCCGAAACGTGTGTTGACCGAGTTGAACGCTTGTATCTGCATCACGTCGACTTTTCAAAATGCTTTTTTTAGGTAAAAGTCGAACTGTATCATAATCAAATGTCTTCATAATTTCTCCATTCCTACAGTGAGTTAAAGCATTTAAAGGGGATTATTTTCCGATTAATCAACACATCACATTGCAAAAAAATACGTTTTTCCTATTTTTTGCTTTCCCCATGTACATGTATTAATATACGGTTTTATTTAATTAAAATCAATTTTTTTCTCTCAAAAAACTATTTTCAAGCTAAATATACAAATGATAAAATGCGAAAGGTATAAAACGTTCGTTTTAATTTATTGAGGGAATTTGTAAAAAATAACTGAGCTTATCTGATTGTTTAAATGATGCGATTGAAAAAATGTTCTTTTCTTAACTTCTAAAAAATCAGCCATTACTCTTAGTAATCAAACATCGATAGGAACCACTGTTTTTGAACATGGTCCTTTAAGTTCTTCGTGCGGGTGAACAAAATGTTAGCCAGCACTGGATCACCCGTTAGCATGTTATGGTATCTCTTCAATGACGTATCTGTCGAGTAGCCAGTAGTGATACTGGCCAGAATTCAGGGGGGAACTCGATTTATTCGTTCCGTAGTCTTCTGACTACGAGACTTTTTATTACTCCAAAAAATAGATAAAGTAACTGAAAGAGGACACACATAACTATCAAGCAAAATCATAACCGCCATCCATTCGCCGGCTACACAATCGGCATTCTTGCACCAAATATCGATTATGAGAAAACACTGCGCAACATCGCTAACGCTGAGGTCTTTGACTATCCCATTCTTTATGAAGTTTATTGACATCGACCTAAAGTTACTTTTTCAGGGCAATAAATTACTAAACAAAACAATCATCGCCGCTGCTAAAAAAACTCGAACCCAATGGTGTTCGAGCAATCATTGGTGCCTGTGGCTTCTTTGATAACTTTCAAAACGTAACGAAAGAAGCCGTCAACATTCCTGTTTTCACGTCAAGCCTTTTGGAAGTGCCACTAATTACAAATTTGCTCGTACCCAATCAAAAAATTGCGTCTTCGCTACCAATGGCTAAAACATCCAACACGCACTGGCCCGCATTCGGAAATACAAAACAGACCGTTACGTGCTAGTTTATGTTAACCAGTTAAAGGAGTTTACGCCAATCCGCTATGGTAAGGAACAACTCGATACCGAAGTGCTGGAAGTGGCTCTATCAGACTTGACCAAAAAACTGGTGATAGCGATTCCAGCATCGGAGCCCTTTTGCTCAAATGCCTGATCTGCCACCATAAGCCAAAGCCGTGCAGGATAAAACTGATTTACTAGTCTTTGACTTTCTAACTTAATCAACTTTGTCCATCAAGCTGAAAACCGTCCAAAGTAACCAGTAGAAGATAATACAAATTACCCGTCTGTCCTTGATGAACCAGATATGCCGTCAGCGGATGACCCTTTTCTGACTATGACTTGTACACAAGTTAAGGAGTTTCTATGTTTAAAATTCTTCATGACTTTCTAAAAAAATAACTTATTTAAAATTAAGTGTGGTAAAATTTATTTAAAATAAAGTTTTATGGATATAAACGAGTTTTGTAGACGGGAAGGGAAACTCATGGAAGAACGAAAAGGACATTTCAAGCTCTATAAAAAAGGGAAAATTTGGATTTCTGCTTGCCTATCAATTGTAGTATTGTTTTCTATGTCAACTGCACTAGTACCGAACTCAAACAGCTCGGTTTCAGCAGAAGTGGTTTCTCAGCAACCCAATGAATCCAAAACCGTCACAGCTGTGGATTTTAAAGATTACTTTGAGTTAGCGGGTTCTGCTGAGTTTTACAAAGACACTCAAGAAGAGAAAGGAGTGAGGCTGACACAGAATTCAAAGTTCAAAGCAGGTTCGATTTTTTTAAAAACTAAAATTGACATGTCTCAAAGTTTTACGCTTAAGGGAAAAATTCGCTTCGGAGGCAATAATCCCGGAGGAGATGGGATAGCTGTAGGCTTTGCTGATGAGACGCCAGGAACTATTGGTAAACAAGGAAATGCCTTTGGTATGGGAGGATTGTCGAATGCATTTGGAGTGAAGTTTGACACCTTCCGAAATAATGACTCAAATGAGTACTATGACAAAGATATATATCCTAATAATACAATGGGGTTAGTTTACACTGATTCAAATAAAAAAGTGATTAACAAATCTGGTGATGAAGGTGTAACACATTCATCAATAAAAGGTGCTAACAATCAGTGGTCGGATCTTACCGTTATTTATGATGGTAAAACTAAGAAAATGACGGTATCGGGTAGCGGAGGAACAGTTACTTTTGACGCTTCACAGTATATAAAAAATAATGATTTAGCTTTCTTCATATCGGCATCGACTGGGGACTTGACTAACGAACATCTTTTTGAATTCACTAGTTTTGAATATACGCCATCCTTGACAGACATTAAGAAAGATCAAAACAAGTCATTGCAAGAAGAACATGATCAAGTCGTTAAGGACATTGATCAGGATGAAACATTAACATCGGAAGAAAAAGCGAAGCAAAAAGCTGATGCTGATAAGGCGCTGGAAGATGGACAAAAGGCCATTGAACAGGCAAAAGATGCGGATGAAGTAAACCAAGCTTTCAACAATGGTAAAGAACAGATTAATCAAGCTCATCAACCAGGCAAGCGCCTAGATGAACAAAAAGATGATCAAAACAAGTCATTGCAAGAAGAACATGATCAAGTCGTTAAGGACATTGATCAGCCAGAAACGGGAACACGTTCAAGGGCTAAAAACTTAATGAATAGTCTAATTACATTAGGACTTTTAGGATTATCTACAATATTAATGATTAAAACAAAAAAATAATATTTATTAACTAATGACGTGTACCCCAAAAATTGAAGTGAATAATTATATCTATCTGGCCAGTTGCTGATATTCAATCAAGGGAGATGTCCAACACAAAAAGTATATGCAAATTAATACTATTTTTAAGCGAACCCGAATATAAGTGACATCTGCCGACCAAACACCAGACTGGTCATCAAGTCCTTTAACCAGGTTCAGGCGTTGTGCGTAAAGAACTTCAGTGACTGGCTTACGATATTTTTTGGTCATCACTGATTGACAGTTTGCCTCTTTTAATAAACGCCATAATCGCCTTACACCAATATTGTCTTCTTGTCGTGGTCATATAATTTAAAAGACTTACCGGAAAAAAAGGATTACTTGTCAAGGACTAATCCAAAAATGATGGATGTTTTGATTAGTGACACTAGATATGCAAATCCATCTTTTGATTTAATGTGCTCTTATACACCAAATGAAGAGACTCAACCATTTGAGGTTTATTTCAATAATAAAAATAATTATATTTTACTAGGAAAAGATGCTCAGTCAGTAATAACAAATTCCGATAAAAACGATGTTGAAACAAAAAGTCTTTTTAAAAGGGAGTTTAAGCAAGACGAAGGCCTTTTAATTAAAGCAAATAATCATGTAAAGGCTGCTACTTATTCAGGAGTTGTTGACTGGACGTTAGGAAGCAAATTATAGATAAGAAATTAATTATTTCTTTTGTGAAGTTTTCATTTATTCACAAATAACAGAAAGATGTGTAAAATTTGAAAAAGGTTAGCATTATTGGCGCAGGAGTTGGCGGTTTAACTACTGCCATTTATTTGCAAAAAGCAGGTTTTGACGTCACAATTTATGAAAAGAACGATCATCCTGGTGGTAAGATGGACTTGATTGAGGATTCTGGATTCAAGTTTGATACGGGTCCTACCATCGTGATGATGCCAGATGTCTACGAGCAACCCTTTAAGGACACTGGCGTCGACTACCGTGACTACTTCACCATGGAGCGGGTCAATCCCTTTATGGATGTGCTGACGGAAGGCAATAAATTCGAGCTGTCTTCTGACTTGGTTGACATCGCCCGTGATTTCGAAGCCTATGGTGATGGCGAAATGTTAGGCTTTTTGAAGTATCTGACTGATATTTACGGTAAATATATCAACGCCAAAAACAACTTCATCTACAAGAGTTTCCGAGGACCAGGGGATTTTTATAACTTGAAAACTCTCTGGCAGGCGATGAGACTGCGGACTTTCTCGACCTCTTTTAAAGCAATTAGTAAGAATATCAAGAACACCAACTTGCAGTACTTGATGTCTTTTCAAACACTTTATATTGGTATTTCGCCATTTAATGGGCCTTCAATTTACAATATTATTCCCATGATTGAACTGATTTATGGGATTTGGTTTATTAAAGGCGGTATGTATGAATATGCTAAGGCCATGGCCAAGCGGTTTGAAGAGCTCGGTGGTCAGATTCGCTACGAGTCACCAGTTGACGAAATTGTCGTGAAAAACGATAAGACGGTCGCTGGCTTACGGATTGGTCAAGGTTTTGAATCTGCCGATGCCGTGGTAGCTAACGCTGATTTTCCTTATGCTATGGAAAGCTTACTGGGCTTGCCAGACCAAAAGAAGGGAAAGTATGGCAAGGCCAAAGTCGAAAAAATGGACTACGCCATGTCCTGTTTCATGCTTTACCTAGGTATTGACCGCCAGTATGCTGATTTGAAGCTGCACACCATAAAGATGGCCAAGGATTTTGAGCAAAACGTTCACGAAATTGATACGGGTACCTTGCCAGAAGATCCTTCCTTCTATGTTTACAATCCGTCGTCACTCGATAATAGCTTTGCGCCGTCAGGGCAGACTTCTTTGTACGTTTTGGTTCCTGTAGCCAACTTGAAGGAAAATGATAATTGGTCGGATCAGATGATTGAAGACTACAGTGAAAAAGTCATTGAAAAAGTCGAAAAAGATTTGGCTTTGACTGACTTGAGTCAGCACATTGTCGTTAAACATGTCTTCACGCCTAAGACCTTTGCAAGTCGCTACAATAGTCTTTACGGAACGGCCTTTGGACTAAAGCCAACCTTGATGCAGAGTAACTATTTCCGTCCCCACAACAAGGACAGCCGTTTGAAAAATTTGTATTTTGCGGGTGCTAGTGTACATCCCGGTGCTGGGGTACCAATTGTGATTACCAGTGGCGAACTCGCCGCTAAGGAAGTTATGAGAGACTTTAAATGAAGCTAAAGCAGCAGATGCCTGCTCCTGTTTTGCAGGCTTTTGAGAGTAGTGAAGGAGTGATTAAGGAAAATTCTTCTTCCTTTTATTTTGCTTTTTCACGCCTGCCACGTGAGCAGGCCTACAGTATTTTTGTTATCTATGAATTCTTACGTGAATTAGATGATACCGCCGACGAGCATAAACCTGGCTGTTTCGATGAAATGGTAACTGCTTGGCAGAACACAGCTGAACAGACTTTTACAGATGAGGGGAACTTTACTTCGCTTGCTGAAAAAGTGGCCTATGTTTTTGATTTTTATCAGATTAATCGGGATTTGATGGCTGACATGATTGCCGGTCAACAACACGATTTGAATTTCCAACAGCCAAAGACTTTGGCCGAACTGGAAGACTACTGTTACCAGGTGGCAGGAACTGTCGGCTGCATGATTTTTACGATTTTGTCAGGAAAGACAGAGTTGACCGAACAGGACCAGGTTATTAAAGTCGGCATTGCGCTTCAGCTTACTAACATCTTGCGTGACTTGCATGAGGATGCTGAAGAAGGGCGTCTTTTCATGCCTCAGGAGTTGTTGGATAATAGTGACAAAAATCCCTTTATGGCGGTGCAGCTTCAATCTAGGGAACGGCAGGTTGTGCGGAAAGTCGCTCAAGCCGCTATGGCTGATTACGAACACACTGACTTTATCGTCAATGAAATCGAAAATCCTCAGAGTAGGTTTGCATTGAAGCTGTCAATTGAAATTTACAAGAAGATTTTGTTAAAACTACTTAACGGTGGCTTCACTGATATTTCCAAGCGAATGTATGTGACTAAGTGGGAGAAGATTCAGATTCTTGTACGGACTTATTTTTGGTTACGCAGCTTATCAAAGTCTCGCTAAATCCATGGAACTTTTCTTGTTGCAACAATCAAAAAGATGCTTGTATGTCAATAAGTTAGATACTTTTTTACATCGCCGAGCTTGATTCGTATGTGTGAATGTGTTCATGTTTGATAATCTCCTTGTTGTACGTGATGAATAAGGTGCCAATACGGTGGGACATTATGACGCATATCCTCATGTAATGGATTCGCTGACGCCTATTTATTTTAGGATGCCTGCTTATAATAAGGAAAACAATACTGATTCACTCATATATCATGAGGATGCTAATTTGTTAGTTTGAAATATTTCAGCTGATTGGATTCATATCGATAATGTAAACTTATAATCATAGTTAAGAAGCACATGTAATTTCACATGATGTTGCCTTGACTATGATTTTTTCTTTTGAAAAGAAAATTTAAAAACACAGCTCTAATGAAAGTGCATTTTTGTACTTTGATAATTAAATATTCAAATTAATTGTTTAAAACTAGTCTCCGCCAAGAGAAATATTCAAAGAACTTCATTGTAGTTCTTTGAATGAAAAAAACAATTATGGCAACAAGTTCTTGTTGCTCTGGACATAGATTAGTCCCTTAGGAGTGGTGTCTATGAAAAAATGGGGATATTTTATAAATAAAGAGAAATGATCGATCTTTGGATCGATAATGTAAACTTATAATCATAGTTAAGAAGCACATGTGATTTCACATGATGTTACCTTGACTATGATTTTTTCTTTTGAAATGAAGAGAAAATGAAAAAAGCACATCTTCAATGAGGGTTCACTGAAAATGCGTTCTTGTACTTTGATAATTAAATATTTAAATTAATTGTTTAAAATTAATCTCCTGCAAAAGAAATATTTAATTGGCTCTATTATAGTTAATTAAATGAAAAAAACAATTATGGCAACAAGTTTTTTTGTTGCTCTGGGCATAGATTAGTCCCATAGGAGTGGCGTCCATGAAAAAATGGGGATAGTATATGAATAAAGAGAAATGTTTGTATGCTAGTTATCATTCCCTAGTATCCCAGTTACCAATACAAATCGGTGGTCTTATGTTTGAGAGTGTGGCAACTTTTCAAACCGAGAGGGCGGTCGTTGAGCGAAAGCAAGAGGAAAGCAACTTAATTAAGTTGTGCCAGTCTAGTCCTAACCAAAAAATTAAATAGAGAACCAGTATAGCTAAAGCTATATTGCTCTCTTGACTAGCTAGATAGCTCTATACCGGTTTCACAGAAGATGAAATCGCTAAATATCTATTATAAAAGTAAATGATTGTAGATTATCTACAAGACAATTGAATAGTTTTATAAAATGGCTTTTTAGTCTTTTTTTGTTTTAAGTTAATTTATTTTATATTTTGTATTTAAGAAAGAAGGTTTAATACCATGGTTAATAAGTTTAAGCGTTTGTCATTGCAGGGTAAGTCATTGGGCGATTTGTACTATAATCGTACAAAAAACGTGGGCGACAAGGGGACGACGAATCTGCAGAATGGTGGGGAAATATTCACCTGCGTGGGGACGAAAACGATAAACATATACATATTCATCTGGGTATTTTTGAAGAAGAATCATCACGGCCAACGTGGACGTCGAAATTTGGTAATAGAAGTCAACCTAAAGGTGTGTTCAAGCAAAAGTCACTGAATCATTTGAAAAAAAGTTTTCTAAGTAATATTGAGCTAGAGCAAAGCCAAGTGATTGAAAAACAGTTCCTTGTATCACGTCAACTAGCAGAAAAGAAACTAATCGAAAAGATGGGTGAATTAACCGAGCAAAGTGTCCTAAAAAAGCAGCAAGCATTATTAAATGCCATCATTGAGGTCTTGCCGGATAGTAAAAAAGACTGGCGCGCAAATTCAAATGCCGTTTCGATGAAAAGTGCAAATGCTCTTGCGAATGATTTCGTTGAAAACTTACTAACGCTCGATACAGAAACCTTAGAAACGAGTCATCATCTGCAAGAGATTAATCGTAAATTACGGTCAATTTATAAACGATCATATGGTGAAAATGCTAAAACATTAAACTATGTTGAATCGCAAAAAGAGCTTATTAAAAAGCGTTTAATCAATGAACTGTATCGTTCAATAAAAAAGATTCCAGAGGATGGCTATGATTTAAAATTGTTCGGTAGCTCGTTAGATGAACATCAAGCCATTAAAAAACAACTTGAAGAACAAGTCAACGAAATGGGGCGCAAACAACAGCCCGTTCCTAAAAAAGTAAAACGTGAATTAGGAAGGCAGAAATTTTTTATTAAAAAATTGAATGCACAATCTGAAGTTAATTCGCTGAATGAAAACATTGAATTACTTGCTCGTTTCAACACACTTTTTTCAAATTTCTATAAATGGACAAAAAATTCAATTTGATGAACCACTTTCAGAAGAGTCATTTTTTCCTCTCTTAAAAATTCTTCATTGAACGAAGAAACATTTCAGGATATTTGGCAAAGTTATGAGGGTAGAAATTTAGAAGCTGAAGACATTTCTCAACTCTCTAATAACATGATTCAGATTTTACTTAAATTACAACATCTAAAACTTGATGGCGATTTACTGCAGTTGTTGGCTAATAAAAAAGTGGATTTGAAAAGCGATTTTTATACACATTCTATAAAGGAGATTCTTCTCGAGTCTCAAGTTGTAATGGATAAGTCAGCACTAAAAAAAGCATTAACGATAACAGACAATAATAATGACAAGCTTTTTAGCCATAATATCCGTGAACTATCAATTTCGGATGTGCAATTTTATCTAAGACAAAGTAATCTAGCTGATGGTAAATTCATGAAAATTATGAATCAAACAATGGGACATAAAAGAATTATATTTGATAATAATGACATTAATGAGAGAATGTTAGACTGGATGAAAGAGAATTCTTATATAGATGATGTGACAGTCGTAAGTAACAAACTTAAACCAGTATATGAAGGAAAGTAACTATTAGATAGTGTGTGTTACAACGTGCGTGACCAGAATTCGGAAAAATTTGTCATATTCAAAATAAAATACTAATATGCAATCACTAGTAAATCTGATATGATAGTATCATCCTTGTTTAGGTCAAGCTGAATTGGTCTTCTGTGTTGATCTAAACGAGGTCCAGGGGGAGCGCGTAAGTGCTCCTTTTTTATTTCCATTAATTACAATTACAATTACAATTACAATTACAATTACAATTACAATTACAATTACAATTCTGATTTTAGCTCGTCTTAGAGATAAGGCGGGCTTTTTTGTAAAAAAGGTGTAAATGAGTAGATTTCATGAAGACAAACAAAGTGGAGATAGCTTATGAAAGGAAATGGTTTAAAACATGAAATTGCCATTTGGAAAGAAACCTAATGACGATGTTGAGCAACCTACTGTAAAGTTGATTCGAGATAAATTTCAATTCAACTTGGCGGACTCGACATTACCGCAAACGCAAGACAATATCATTGAGGAAGTTGATCAGGGCTTGAAAGCGGCAGGTAAACCGACCTACAGGTCAACAATGCCCGTCGCATCAATGTTCTTCGTTGAACTTCTGATGAGTGACTATCAAGAAGCAGGCCATGTTGGGGCTGTTACTCTACAACTGATTGAATCAGGCTATACGAAACCCAACGATAAAAAGCGTTCGAAGAAGCGCAATGATGCCGAACCTGTCTTATCTGTTCTGGATAAGTTTGCGATTGCTTTTACGCTGAATAACGAATTTGTTCACTTGCCCCAAGTCATTGCAAATTACTTTATGAATTTGAGAAATGATGATGTGGGTTACCAAGGTAGAAGAGACTATATCGAAGCAATCCTTGATTTTTACGATTCAACCTATGGTCAGGCTTTTAAGGGATTGTTTGGCTTGATGCCATCGGAGTCCATTAGTCTTCCAAGTGAAGATGAGTGGCGCACCAAATACGGTGATGAGAAAAAGGTGTTTGTGATCGCTGAAAAGCGTGAAAACGAAACAGATGATGTTTCGGATAACTTCAACGAACCCGCTCAACCGATTGAAGATTCGGAGTCATCAGTTTTGGATTCCGATAATGAACCAGATGAAGCTGAAGAATGGGGAGAAGATGATTCCTCAGAGTTTGTGACGGATGCCTTTGAAGATGATGGGGTACCTGCGTTCGAAGAATCAGAAAGTGTTCCAACTGATTCAAAGAGTCGTTCACCATTGCCAAACATCTTCTCGGCATTAGACCAGGTCGTTGATAGCGGCTCAATTCAAGCTGAACTCTTGCCTGTTCGTGAATTTCATGAATTGCGGGAAGCTGATGATGGCTATGTTCGTTCCCAGCTTAATCGCAAGAAGATGAAATTTAATGAAACGCGCAAGTTAGCATTAGATTCTTTGAATCAATCGGCGGAAAAGAAACTTGGCGAAAAGGTAGCGCAAATCAAAAAAGATTTGACGGATCAGTCAACCAAGTTCGACTTAGCCCACAATGCTTTGGAGCTTGCACAAAACACCGTTCAACCGACTATCCAAGCCGAACTTGATTCGGCCAAGTCAACCGCTGAAAAAGACCTCCTGACTGTTGCTCAAAACAAGCGTGATGAAGAAAATCGTCGACACGCTTCAATTTTGCAAGAAATTGACACCACTTTAATGTCAGATAAGAAGCAGACACTTCAAGATTTGGAGGTTGAGTTTGGACAGAAGGAGAAGTCGCGGATTGCTGAGGCACAAGCAAATTATCAGGCTGAATTTGATAATAAAAAAGCTGAACAGTTTAATAACATGTCGAGCCAAATGCTATCAGAGTTGAAAACCTTAGCTACTTCATTGCAAAATTCATCGAACGAATACATGCGCCTTCTAGTAGAAGAGGAAAACAAGTATTTGGCAAAATATGAAGAACAACAACGCAAGATTCACATCGCTGCACAAAAGCGAGAAATTGCTTTGCAGGCAGTTGATATTGAAAAGGGTAAGGCCAATAACTTGCAATCATCATTAGATGAACGTGATCAACAATTGGCCGAAGCGATGATCGCTATCAATTCTTCTAAGCAACGTGAGGCCGAACTTCAAGGTGAAATTCGCTCCTTAAAGGCTAACAACGTGACTATTGACCAAATGGAGCTTATTGCCGGAAAAGATAAAGATACCTTTACCTTCAAGGACTTCATGGAATGGCAAAAGCTTCAACAAGTACCTGAAAAAAAGAAGACTTCGACCCGATCTAAAAAAGGTCGGTTATGCCGCTGCTGTAGCTTTGGCAATCGCCGGCGTTGGGGGCGTGGCATACAAATGAGCGCTTTTAAACGACATCTTAAGTACAAAGCGCTACACGTTCCTGGAATAACCTGATTATCAGCAGAATAGATTCAGTCCTGGCAAATTGAAAAAATTAGGCAGGATTATTTGGTGTACAGAAAAAAATCAAAAAAATTTTCAAAATAAAAAACGCCGTGAAATAGGCGTTTATAAGAATTATTAATTGAATTAAATATCGGACTGTTGCATTAGGGGTTGACAAATGCCACATTATATTTACTTTCGATAATATATATTATGTAAAGTAGTTAATAAAATGAATTTGTCAACCCCTAAAGTAACAAATAATCTAAAAAAATTGATTTTATTTTGGCTAATCCGTTGTCGCTGTTGTGATAGCGGATTTGTTTACAATCTGATTACAAAGACTGTTTTTGTGCTCTTTGTGGTTTTGCGTTTCTAAATTTCAACTACCATAATTTATTTTTGTTGCTTAATGTTGGTCGCATATTTAGTTTTTGCATTGCCATTTTGACTTTTTTAAGCCAATCAAGCACTTAATTCGTGTTTATCTGGTTATTATTATACGCAAAAATGCAGCCCAAAGCTATTGACTTTGAACTGTCTTAACAATTAGCGATTTTTAGCATCTATTGATGATTAAGCTGCCATGATTCGCTTAGTAAAGACTTTTTCAGGTGTTTTGAACCTGAGCACATTTCTAGGACGCTCATTGATGTCCTGAATGGCGTTTTGAAGCTTACGTTGGGTAATCTTAGTAAAGTCATAACCAGCAGGAAATACACGCCTTAATTCACGATTCATTCGCTCGTTTGTACCACGTTGACCTGGTGATTGTGGATCAGCGTAATATAACTTTTTGCCGTACGTATCTTCAATGCTGTAAATAAATAAACTACTGGTGAATTCTGAGCCACGATCACATGTGATACTGTCACAAACGTTGTCAAACCTTGACATAAAGGTATCTATGGCTGTTTTAACATCTTCTGAATTCTTACTCTTGGATTTGACACCAACCATAAAACGTGTTTTTCGCTCTACAAAGGTAATCACGAAAGATTGGGAATCTTGAGGACTCATCACCCCATCAATTTCCCAATGACCAAATGTTGAGCGATTATTGATGACTTCTGGACGGTTGTGAATTGAACGCGTTTCAATCATCATCCGTTTATGTTCTGGATTAACTGGTTTGGCTCTTAGATGCCTGCGTCTTTTGCCTTTAAGCGGTAAATCATTTAATGTCGCACTCAGGTTGCGATTAAGTATCCAGTTATAGATTGTCCGTGTGCAGACGTCAATACGTGGCACACCGTGTGCAATTTGTTCTGGCGACCAATGTTTCTTTTTGAGATAGTAATCAATCTTTTCGCGCTTTTTAGGTGTGATTTTGGGCTGTGAATGATGCGCCTTTGACTGGTAATACTCAGCACGTCTAGTTGCTTGCACAGGTTCGTATGTATGGCGCAATATTTTCTTTTTGCCACGCCAAGTCATGACACGGGCATTACGCTGCAATTCGTGTGTAATGGTAGCCCGAGGTCGGTTTAGCTTGCGAGCAATTTCGGCATTTGTTTTACCGTCATCGATCATATTTTTTATAGTGACACGTTCACTAAAATCTAAACGAGCGTATTTGGAATTAGGATTTTTCTTAGTCATGTAGCAATTATTCCTTCTCTCAATAAGACTATAAAATTGACATTCGGTCAATAGTTAAAATGTTAAGAAAAACAAAAGTGAACAACTGCGCAAATAGCCTGGTATCAGCGTTTGAAGACTGTTATGGTTTAATTATATACGTGTGTATAATAGCAAGTATAATAATAATATACACACGTATATATACATGGATATAGTTATAAATATATACGCTAACATACTCATCATTATGTTTATCATATATTGACGTGTATACGTACATTGATATAGATAATAGACTTGCTTTCACCTAAGTCATGTATCTATATTTTCTAATAATATCGTGCAAATGATTTTATTTAATCGTCATCAATTTGACATGTCCGTCTGGCTTGACAAGTGTGTTTGTTGATAAGCGCACACAAAAAAGCCATCAAAGGACGGCTCTATTTGCGCAGTCAATCTGGAGTAAAGATTCACTGTTTAACTTAGGAAAAATGTTCTGAGAGACCATGCAATATTGTTAAATGTGTGAAGTGAGACATGATAAATTTCAAAAAAGAAATGATATATTTAGGAAAACAGACTATCAATATCACATGTCAAGACCCCCTCTGAACACCTTAAATATACCACTTTGTGAAGAACAAAACAAGAGTTATTGTTTATTATTTTATCGATTGATAAGGACAAAACAAAAAAACAATGCCCTTAGGCACTGTTAAAAGTTGTTATTTGTGGAACCACTTCTTGATTGGCTTGCGGAATCCAAAGGCGGCGCCTGCTAGTGCAATCGCTGCAATCGCCCCATATAACCAACCCTTTGGCGCTTCACCATAACTTGTATTAGGCGTTGATGGTGTATCTGGCTTTGGTGTATCAGGCGTAATTGGATTCTTCACTGTTTCAGTATCAAAATCCTGACCAAAGTCATTTTGAACCGCAGTGTTTGTCACCGTACCCGTGGCATCCTTTTTAACCACTGGATTAAACGTGATGGTCAATTCATGACCTGCATGATTAGTCAAAAAGTCCTGCACGTTCTTGGCCTTCAATGTCCACTTACCGTTCTTGATATCCCAATCTTGTTGGAGTTCATCCATCACTGACTTTTGTGTTTTAGCATCAATGACAGTGAAATCTTTTTTAGTTTGATCAGTAATATCTAGCTTAGTCTCATCATAATCATCCATGAATGACAAGCCCTTAGCTAAAGTATCCTTATCCACGTCAATGGCTTCTAAACCTTTCAAGTCCCACGTCAACTTGTATTTCAAAGTTTGACCTGGCTTAACGTTTTGACCGTTGTTATCCTTACCACTATCATCTGTTTCTGACTTGTGTGGCTCTGGCGTTGTGTATAATTCGCTGAGCTTGTAACTAGCCTTAACCGTTTCCTTTGTTGGTGGTGTTGGCTTAACAGGTGGTGTCACCACATTTAGAGCCGCAGAGGAACCAAATAGATTATATTGTGTTCCCAAAGCCTTCCAGGCATTAACCAAGCCACCCTTTTCGGTAATAACATTGCTTGCCGTCGTATCTGCTTTGCTGGCATTCTTAGTGTATTCATCAAAGAAGTTATACGTGAAGCTTGAACCTGTTCCTACTAAACCGACCGTTCCAAGCGGTGTGTCGTTAAAACCATCCAAACCAGCAGCACTTGTCGTATAAGTGCCAAACAATCCAGAAGGGGCATTCTTGTCAATCTCTAGACCATTGTCTTTGGGACTCAATTGCGTGACATTACCATAGTCAGTCTGCGTACCTTGTAAGACATCAACGTCACCAATGGCGAATGCGGTTACCAAATTGGCCGCTTTACCATCAGAGTATTCATAATTGATTTTAGTCTTGACGCCATCGGTATTAAGATATTCAAAACGGACAGAATCATTAGTTTGACCATCCATATCTTGCTTACCAACGGCTAGGTAATGTGAATCAGAGCTGGTACTTTTAACCGTATTGGTAAAGGTAATGATCGCGTTGATTTTTTTACCTGTAATCTTGTCCGTTCCAACGTTTTCAATTTTGAACTGTTGTCCCTTATTGAAATCCTTAATTAAGTACATATCCTTTGAAGGGGCATTAAAGTTTGTGCTGTCAGTATTCAAAACTTGTGTTTTACCAATTGCAGTGACCTTACTATCTTTGTTCCAACCTAAATCAGAAACTTGAGCAAAGTCTTTGACCTTTGAACCATCAACGACAACATCAAAGTTAATGAGTAATAAAATAAGGCTTCCAAAGACTTTGTGAAAGTTTTTTTGGAAACCTTATTTTTGACACGTTTGAAACGTTGATATAGCGTTACTTTGTATAGCGCTGTTTATGTTAACTTAAATTGGTATAGTTAAATATGTCTGAAAATAATTAACTAGATTAAAGAATATTATCAACCACAATAAAGAATTAGTTGTCAAAAATTAGTTAGCAATACTAGATGACAAACCGAACCCATTTAGAAATTTGCTAATTTCTCCATAATTTTTTCATAACTATCTACTACATCATATTTAACCTCATTATTGGAAATCACTTTAAAATGTTCACGAGCTGATTCAATTTTCGCATTTTCAACACCTTTCAGTGTCAATTGAATGCTATCTGATACACCTTTGGTTTCGGCAATAAAATACACATGCTTCTGATCAGGCTCGTTCAGAACGACTGCCCAATCTGGGTTGTATTTGCCAACTGGTGTGTTGATATAAAAACCACCGGGGAGCTTAACGTACATTTCCACATCGTTTTGAATATCTAATTCACTCGCAAATCGCTTTTCAGTTTTAGAATCGACTCGAACTCTGTCGTACAAATGTTTCTTAGCATCAAAAACATTTTCGCCAATAATACCCTGAATGTCACCGTCAGCAAAAATTGCATCTTCATCCCAAACTTCATCCAACTTATTATAAATAATATGTGACACAATATTTTGTGCCTTGACACCATTGATGATGTTACTAACTTGCGCGATAAAGCTTTCTGGGTTTGACTTGTATTTACTGAATTGTGATTCATCAATACCTGCTAGAATCTTTCCCACTGTTTTGCGAAGCAACCCAACATTTTGTGAAATCTCACCAATCAAATCATATTTGACGTGATTGCTTGGGGTATCGATATATTCTGTGTGTTGTTCATTCATCGTAAACACTGTGCCACTATCATCAGCATTCATGTTACCTTGTGTGACACGTGCTTTCAGAGTGGCAACAGTTAATTCTTTGTTTATCTGCTTGATAGATTTCTCGATGATTTCATCATCCTCAAAGTTGACAGTATAATAACTTTTACGATTGATTTTAGACCATAGATTTTTAAACGACTGACTTGCGTACTTCTCGTTATTGAGTTTTAAAGTGACACGTTTGTTTTCAGGTTCGATTGGAACCGACTGAGGATCATAAACGCTGTTAACCAATTCTTGAATCGGCAACACATACGCCTGATAATCATCATCCAAACTTGCTTTGATGGCAGCAATTTGTTCATCAACCGACATTTCTTTATAACTATCAGATGTTTGTTTCTCTTTAGTAATGATACCGCTGGCTTTCAAACTCGCCCATATTTCGGCTGCTTGGGCATTATCGACAGTCATCGATGAAACTGTTTGATCAGACGCATCTTTTGCAACCAACTCACGTCCTTCAAACAGTTTTGGTTCAACAAACTTAGGTCTGTTCTTAACCGCTTCTGCTAATTCAGATTGTAAATCACGTGCAAAATTTTCATAGCTTTCATTGGCAATAACCGTGAGCACATTCACTTGTTGTACTTCACCTTCACCCAATGATTGCGCATCTTGGCGATCACCATTTTGATTAACTGACAAACGCAAACCACGACCGATTTCTTGACGTTTTTTAATGTCAGATGATGACTGACGTAACGTCGCAATCTGGAAGACATTGGGATTATCCCAACCTTCTTTCAAAGCCGAGTGAGAGAAAATAAAGCGCACTGGTTCATCAAATGACAGCAAGCGTTCCTTATTTTTCATGATTAAGTCGTAGGCAGATATGTCATCACTTGCCTCACTGCCCCGCTTAACCTTACTATCAATCGACTTACCTTTTTTATCGACTGAAAAATAACCCGCGTGGACTTTTTCTGGTGTATTTATTTCACGCTCTAAATAAGCGCGATAAGCAGAATCGAGCAAAGTGTCAGTTAATCGGTCTCGGACAATGTTTTCATATTCTTCTTCAAACATCAATGCATAAGCACCCTTATCGTCAACTGCATCATAGTCCTTATACTTCACAACTTCATCGATAAAGAACAACGACAAGGTCTTTATCCCGCGCTTAAACAAACTAGCTTCCTTGCTGAGATGTGAATTAATGGTCTCTCGGATTTGGATGCGGCGTAAATCATCATCATTAGCGTTACCAACGACTTCGCCAATATGCAACTTAATACCATTGGTAAATTCGACAAATTGGTTAACCGCGTTGATTTCAGAAACGACAAAACCAGCTTTATAAGATTCGACTTCACCTGAAAGTTGATAAATATTATCTCCTTGGTCAAGTAACTTAGAGATTTTAACTACTTTTCCGGTTGCAGAAATTTTTTCAAACTGGACGCGAACCTTTAGATTTGGCTTTTCTGCAATTGATTCGATATATAAGTAACCACTTGAAGCATTCGAGCCTGACAATTCGATACCTTTAACAGATATCTTCTTAACCAACTGCTTTTGATAGGCATCCACGGCGTCCAAACGATAAACCATGTTATAGTTATCGCGGTGTGTAGCAGAATAGTTGACAAAAAACAGTGGATTAAACTTTGTTAAACCAACTCGCGTTGCGTTCAATTCAGACTTTGATCCATCACCAAGAACAGACTGAGGTTCGTCAATGATCATAATTGGATTGGTTGCGGCAATCACATCAATTGGACGGCGACCACGGAATTGATCCAGTACCATATCAATACGACGCGCATCTGCACCACGCGCATTAAACGCTTGCGTATTGACAATCATGACGTTAATACCCGCGTCACTAGCAAAAGCTTCGATTTTATCCAGTTGACTAGAATTATAAACAAATGGACGAATCGCTAAACCATACTCTGCCTTAAAGTGTTCAGCTGTTGATTCAAAAGTCTTTGCCACACCTTCTCGAATCGCGATACTTGGTACGACAATAATAAACTTTGACCAACCATATTGCTTGTGAAGCTCAAACATGGTCTTGATATAGGTGTAGGTCTTACCCGTTCCTGTTTCCATTTCAACGGTTAGTGTCAGGCTTTCTCGTGAATTATCACGTTTTGTGGCCTTATCTTTGCCACCAATCGCCATTTTTACCAGCTTATTATCACTCAAAATGCCGTTTTCTTTTTGAATGGCTTTGATATTGCGCAGAAGCTCATCATCAGCTAACGCAATATCTTCATTTTTAAAGCCAGTATTGGCAACGTCCAACCTGATATTCGGATTAGCGCCCATATCCATCATGTAACTAAGCCCATTTTGTTTGGGTTGTCCTTCAAAAACAGCTGTCACCGCGTTGACTGCGTCTAGTTGGAATTGTTGATTTTTATATTGGAGTTTCATTGTGTCTCCTGTTTCTATTGTATGTTAAAATATAGTTTATAAACTACAAGGGGTATCATTATGACTACATCAGCTACCAGCATCCGCATGAATGATGATTTAAAAAAAGCAGTTAACACTAAACTTGACGCACTCGGTATGAATTTCAATACTTTTGTTGTCATGGCGTCTAAGCAACTTGTGGCGCAAAACAGATTGCCGTTTGATACGACGGTGCCTCAAGCGTTTGACCGTGAAGCAGCCATTGAAGAACTTAATCAAATGCTTACCATCTCTGACCGTGAACTCAAATATAATCGTGATCAGGCCAAACCCGTTCAACAAGTTGCTGAAGAATTAGCGGACTATCATTTTAACTGATTATGAAGTCGCTATCACAGCCATCGCTCAAAAAGAAATTCTAGCTATTGGTCAATACATCAACGATCAAATCAAACGTCCAGATACTGCCAGAAAAACGATGATAAATATTGCAAAAGGTGCTTATAAGTTGCGTTTTTCAGCAGAAATTTTTTTCCGTTCGTCAAAAATCGCTTTGAATTGACAGGCGTTGCAAATGATTATCAATATTTTATGCCTTATCAGCACTATTTTGGCATTTTCTATGTTGATCGTGGTGAGAAGAAAGTTTACGTCACACATGTCTTTGCAAAAGGACAAAACGTTGGTTCGTTCCTTTCAGATTATTAGATACCGTATGCTTTTATAGATGTTTTATAGCAATGGTGTATCGTTGTCATGTGTTCGACTCGATTTTTTAAAATGCACATGAATGTCATACAATAAATTAATACTAGTTAATATTGCTTCCCCTTGATTAAGCTTTTTAATTTGTGCCAAAGTATTTTCTTGAACTAAATTTTGAATCGCCTTTAGTTCTTCCGAATGTGTTAAACGATGAATAATCATTGTACCAACTTGTCCTAATAATACGTCAGGCACATCTTTCGGGTTTTGAGTTGTCAAAAACAGGAAAATACCTTTTTTACGTCCCTCCCGTGCAATCGAAATAAGACCAGTAGTGTAGTTTTCGGCATTCTGCGTATAACGATGAACCTCATCAATATACATCACAAAAGGTTTGATCTCATCTCGTTTCTTATTAATAATATGATTACTGATTAGGTCAATAATCATTGTTCCAATACCATCTGTAGCTCCAATATTTGATGAGTCAATGTATAATCCTTTGTTGCCACTAACAAATTTATTGATTTTTGTAAGTAAATTTTTTGAATTATCATCATCAAAAAAATTAACTAGATTAGTATTTTGCAGTACGTACTGCACCTTTTCGTATAGCCAGTTATTTGTGTTAGCGTTAAAAGAATTTGTACTGTAGGTATCTCCTGCCTTATTAAGTTGAACAGCTTCAGCTTGTATTTGCTTAGGTAGATTTGTAATATCAAAACTAGTGTCTGTAACGTCAAGTGACGCCAACTTTGAGTCAATGGCTAATACTGTTTCACCATTTTTATTCAATACTCCAGTTAATCCTTCTTTTTTTTGGTAACGTAATGACTGAATGGCTCTCCCTAATGTTGCACCTTGAGTGTTTTCATTCGTTTCAAATATACGTTCCCACTGGCTTAAAGATATTTGTCCTACAGGGAGTTTAGTATCACATCCAAGAGTCAATTTGTCTATTTCATTTTTATCAAATGTATTTTGATATTCACCAGTCGGATCAATTATTAAGACTTTTTTTCCAGAAGTAATCATTTTATCCAGAATTGACAGAGCTGATGTTGATTTACCGGAATTAGTTGTTCCGACGGCCATAAGATGTCTATCGAATAGCGTATTTGGTGCTAATTCTAAAATTTTATTGGGAAATTCAGCAATTTGAGCTAAATTATCTAATGGCTTTTGATACTTTACCTTCCCCTCATCATCAATTTGATTTTTACCTTTTTTATCTTTAAGAGGATAATCGTTGATTTCAAGTGAACTAAGATATTTAGTGATTAACTGTTGATTAGCTATATAGACCTTATCAGCAATGCCAACAGTTTTAAAGCCAGCTAACTTAAATTTATCTTTCTCAAGCAATCCAATAACATCAATTTTAATTTCTGGGAAAACATCTTCCTTACGTCCTGAATTCATTGAATCATGCACAGAATCAGATGAGTTAACCTTGGACAAATAAATTTCGCCAATGAACAAACCTTGAACATTATCTATTACAACAAAATAATTAATAGTATTCGGAACAAGCGATTCTAATCGAACATTTCGATGAACTAGTAAGGACAAATTTTCAACTTGAACAGAGGCACTCTCACGTGAAACCTGAGATATCATGCCAAGATAAAAGTTTTCTTTTGAAACACCCATTTCTTTCCATTGACCTGAACCAACAGTTTCTTCAATTTTTCGACTATAATACTGATCAATTATCAACTGTTTCGCCCCCAAGATAATCGGTTAATTCGCCATTTAAGGTGGATTGTAAAAATGCAACGTTGTAATAATTATTCATCGCTTGCTCAAGTTCTTTCCAGTTTTTAATATTCGAATCTATATTGAAATTTGTAATCAAAGTGGTTAAACTATCATTCGATTTAATTGCATTTAATACCATTCGTGCAATATGGTTATCTGCAAAACTAAATCCAATTGTTAAGAGCAAAGTGTTTCTCTTTTGTAGCATGTTTTGGAACTTATTAAACAAATCAAAATAAGGTTCTTGATAACTTTGAGCATATTTATCAGAACTTGGGAAAACCATTATTGGTTTCCGAACTACCTCTTTAGGTTTGCGAATGATGTGCTCATCCTTTTCTGAACGTTCCCAAGTTAATGAACCATGGATTTTTAATAAATTGATAACATTCTTTTTAAAAATATTTTCGTGCGTTTTCACATTTGGAACATCTTTTACTAAACTCCAGTTAAACATATCACTATCAAATTGAGGTGAGCGTGAGAAGGAAAATCCATCAAACACTGTCCATTTCATACTTTCTGCCGCATCTTCAATCAATGTATCATAATTTGTAGTAATTATATTCATCTTGCTATCAGATTTTGCAAACTTAGACAAAATATTGAGTAGTTTAACATGTTTAAATATTTTGTCATCATAGTCATAAGATGTTGCCTTAACTATGATGTCCTGAATTGCATTTATCGTATTTTCAAATACCTCTTTTTCAGAAATTTCTACAAATTTTTCGAATGAAAATAAATTAGACAAAAAATCTTCGAGATTGAAATTTGGACCCAGCACAACGTTTCCCGCTTCATCTGTTTCGAAGACATTATCATTATACTTACTAATGTTAGCGATTTCATCAAGAGGATAAACCTTAAGTTCTACACCTTTTAAATCGTAATTTCCATCATGTAATTTTTCTAAAACCTTTTCAGCTATTTTAGCAACTGTTACACCTGTTTTAGCCACACCATTCTTATCCTCGTCCCAATTATTATCAGTTACAGACGCACCAGCACCAAACAAAACTACAATATTATCAATTTTTTGATTAATGAACATCTTTGTTTCCGAAGAAATAACTTGATTAAAATCTTTTTCAACAAAGTCCTCCGAATCGCCATTTTTTAAACGTTCATTATTTCTAAAATATTGAATTTCGCCATTGTCTTTACTTTTAGATAAAATAAGTTGAGGTGTTTTAAACACTACTTTCTTTTCGTCACTCATTAAATCACCTTAACTTTCGTTTCAGGGCTAATCACTCGGAACTGTTCAAGGACGTTAACTTTGTCTGATGAATTGTTAAAGGTTGATTCTTTGAACACGGCAATCAGTGGCTTTAGCTTGGCAATCTCGCGAGTGAGTTCGTTGGTGAGATTATCACCGAAATAAACAATAACGCCGGATAGTTCACCTAAATAATCATACTTAATGATTGGTTCATTACTGATCGTTTCTGTTGCAATTTGACGATTGTATTCCAGAGCGCCGTCCACCAAGACGTCATATAACAAATCATAATCACTACGTGCGTCTGCTTGGTTGTCAACGTCAAGTTGCAGATTTTCCTGTTTCAGCTCACCAGCAGTCTTGAAAACATCTTCCTTGAGACCAGTTTTGTCAACTTTCAGGGCACGGAAACCACTGGTATCGCCCAATTTTTTGGCTGCACGCCGGATTCGTTCACGGGAAATTTGATCGATTGTTTTGTACCCTGCTTTGCGCGCCTCTGAATCTTCTGGTGTTGGTTCATCAAGAGTCGCAACAATAAATTTACGATTACCGCCATCTGTTTTATTGAGTTTCATAACAGCATTAGCAGTGCTTCCTGAACCAGCAAAAAAATCTAAAATGACTGCATTTTTTGCAGCCGCAATTTGAATTATTTGAGAAATTAAGTCAACAGGTTTTGGAAAATCAAAAATCTTTTTGTTATCGAATAATTTACGTACTTCTTTCGTGGCTCGTTTATTTCCTACATTTTCTTTCCAAAGGTTGGAAGGTTGTTGTGTTCTATTTTCTAAATAAAATTTTTGATAAACTTGCCAATTTCCAGAAACATATTTCCAGATAATCAAATTTTCAGATACCATACGCTTATATGTGTCGGAACCTACCACCCATCTGCTATCGTAACCCGATGGACCCTTAGGATAAATGGTTGTTCCATCAGGTGCTTGTACTCCAAAATACATAGAAGGCCGATCTTCTCTCCGATCTTCACCCCCGGTACGTCTCAAAGAACGTGTTAAATAGCGACCATGTTGATCAAATTCATTATAAATTTTTTGCTGTTCACTAGATAAAGGTAGCCCATTTGTTTTAAACTGCAAACTATTTTTGGCGTATACAAGCAAATAATCAAGTTCATTTACAAATGTTGAGTTTCCGTTGCCCGTAGGAGTACCTGTTAGTCTTGAAATAGTTACTTGGTAACTTGACTCACCAAAAACCTCGTCCATCAACAACTTCAAGTTAGCTTGTTCATTATCATCAATCGACACAAAAATAACACCACTGTCCGACAACAAATTTCGTGCCAACTTCAATCGTGGGTACATCATGCTCAACCAATCAGAATGGTATCGTCCGCTATTTTTTTCATTTTTAACCAGACGATTACCGTCTTCATCAACACTACCTTCTGCGACATCTGTGTCTTTTTGAGTTAACTTAAAATTATCATGATAGACAAAATCCTTACCCGTGTTATAAGGTGGATCAATATAAATCATGTCAATTTTGCCTAAGTAAGACTCCTGCAATAGCTTGAGAGCTTCTAGATTGTCACCAGTGATGAACAGATTTTCAGAATCATTGAACGTATTTACCTTTTCTTGATAATCATCATCAGCGTATATGTAACTTTCCTCAGGCTGAGGACGTAAAGTCTTGGTTGTTGGCGTTGCTGCTTCAAAGTACGCCTTGGCTTTACCATTCCAAGTAAAATCATAGCGTTCTTTTTGGTCTTCGGCACGGGCGAATAAGTCCCTCAGTTCATTCAATAATTCAGTATCAACTTTACGCAAGCTGACATCTGACAGATTGACACTTTCAGGTGTATCAGTCATTTGTTTCTCCTTTGATTTTGGTTGTTTAATCGGCGCAATTCCTGCTCAAATTCATATCGTTTTCGAGCCAGTGCTTGCCTTTTATTAGTTTGGACAGTGCGTGTGATTTGTTGGTTGAGTTTGTTGATTTCCAATTGCAGACGTTGAATTTCTCTTACTTGCGTGATTTGTTGCGCTAACGGTTGCGATAAATCAGACAAGTCCAGTAACTGCCGCACAAAGTTATCTCGTACGTCATCCAGCGTAATTCCACGAATTTCAAGGCTACCAGCCATTTCCTTCATAATTACCTGATTATCATATCGCATAGCAGCTAGTTCATCATTGACAATAAACAAGATAACTTGTGGCACCTTATCCAATATACGTACAATTACTTTTTCATCAAACTCAGGCATTTCAACACTAAAAATTTGAATCTCGGGAATCGTTTTAGCTGGTAAGTTAATTGTTGTAGGCGCTAATTTGCCCAACCAACGAATGCGATTGATTTTAGTTGCGTCTTGAAAGTTAAACCTATCTTTGGGGATAATGCGATTGACTAGTGCTTGTTTAGGAATACCAATAATCATCTACTCACCTCTAACGACTAGAAAATCAATCAATTCAAAATCATCTAATCCATTGACATCATTTTCAAGCGCAGTCGTGCCACCCGTGGTAAATAAACTATCAATGTCTTTTTCGGCTTTAACGCTAACCATTGAATCAATCGCCTGATTTAACAGGTCAGAGTATTTAGCCATGTCGCGTCCGTCTTGTGTTTCTAAATTGAACGGCTTTGTTAGTATGCTGATAGGTTTGTCCTTGCCTTTTGATAGATAACGCATGTCATCTAAGATTGCCTTTGGATTGAAATGATTGGCGACAATGTCGCCGTTATCAGCAACATAGATAAGGTAAAACGGATGTAAGCGATTTTGTCGGTCAATGTTCATGGCATTATTGCGATTTTTCAAGATAAAAATCACACCAGCTGGATGTTGCTCATCTGCTTGAGTGACAGCGTGAATGCCGTATGGTTTGGCGTCATAGTCACCATATTTTGCACGTAACTGCTGTAAATCCAAATGAAATTCATTCAACCCCAAGTCCATGATATTAACACCACTAGACATTTCTTCCAAATCAACAACTTCATTTTGCAAGGTTTGTAGCTGTTTTTTACGATAAGCCATATCTGGATCTGTGTTATCAAGTGTATCTTCACCAGTGGAAGAAATTGCCACCAGTTTGGCGCGATTTTCAACACGTGCCTTTAAATTAATATACTCGTCAAGCGTAATATCTGGCCAAAAATTCACCATCTGAATTTGGGTATTGCTAGACCCAATACGATCAATTCGCCCAAACCGCTGAATAATACGTACCGGATTCCAATGAATATCATAGTTAATCAGATAATCCGCGTCTTGTAAATTTTGCCCTTCACTAATCACATCCGTCGCAATGACAACGCCAATTTCTCCAGTTAAACCAAGAGCGTCGCGATTTTTTGATTTGGGACTAAACAGCGTTAACAATTCGTTAAAGTCATTATTGGCATTGGAAATATTGGATGTCGTTCGCATGCCTGAAATCAATGCAGTATGACTTTTTTCATTTTCAAGTAACTCGTCAGCCAAATTATTGTACAAATAATCGGCTGTGTCAGCAAACGCGGTAAAAATCAAAATCTTTTTATTACCTGCATTGATTGGATGCTGAATTTTGTTGCGAATTATAGTTTTTAATTCCGCCATTTTTGTATCATGCATCGGTGTTATTTTGTTTACAATGGTCAGCATAGATTCAAAAACATTCTTGTCAGCGAGTAATTGCTGTTGCCATGACACATAATCCATATCTGCCAAGTCGATTTTTAAATCTTTCCCAACAGTAAATGCTTCATCATCAAAATGATCATCTTCATCTGTCACTATACTACCCGTATGATAATTTTCATAGTTAGCAATGGTTTCAAGTTTAGTATTGATATTATCTAAAATGCGTTCACCAGTTAAGCGGAATGCATAAATAGAACTTTCGGCACGTTTCAACAAGTTCGTAATCATTAACTGATTGCGCCCTTTTTCTCGGTTAGCCCAACTACCGGCATTTGGTCGTGTTGGATCGATGTATTTATCTATTTTTGAAGCATGCACGTATTTTAAGGGATTGTAGACTTCAAGATTCATTTGATCAATGAAGCCAAAGATGCTGTCATAAGTAATTGTCAAATCGGTTAACTTTGGACTCTTATTAATTGGCGCCAAACGCGTGGGAAAACTACCAATATCAGATTTATCATAATATTTTTCAATATGCTTACGGCTGCGGGCAATGGTCACACTATCCAATAACTCAAAGAAATCAAAGTCAAGCATATCTAACAGGTGTTCAGTCGATCGCTCCTCTGGATCCAAGTCCGACCAATCCTTAAACGCGCGTTGCGCTTGCACAAAAATGTCGTTAACAGAATTATTTGTGTTTAATGTTGCCGTTAAGTTGTCGCCATCTCCCTCAGCTGCTAACATCAGTTGATTTCGTAAATCTGAGAAATCAGTGTTAACAGGAGTGGCTGATAACATTAGCACTTTTGTTTTGACACCAGATTTGATGATTTTGTTCATTAACTTTTGATAGCGATTCTCATAATCATCTTCTCGGCGATGCGTGGTGCCTTCACCGTTACGGAAATTATGACTTTCATCAATCACAACGAGGTCGTAATTCCCCCAATTCAGTTTAGATAAATCAATGCCATTACTTTCGCCACGTTCGCGATCCATGTCTGTATGGAATAACACGTCATAGCGGAGTCGGTCCTCAGCCAGTGGATTATTCTTGTAATTGTTTTTGTAAGTATTCCAATTATCTTGCAAGCGCTTTGGCGCCAACACTAAGACATTTTTATTTCTTGACTCATAGTATTTAATGACACCGATAGCTGAGAATGTTTTACCCAATCCCACCGAATCAGCCAGAATAACACCATTGTGTTTTTCAAGTTTGCTAATGGCACCAATTACCGCATCTTTTTGAAAATCATATAATAATGACCAAATTTTAGAATCTTTAAATCCAGATCGTTCGTTTGGCATATAGTCTTCATCCAAATCAGCTAAAAATTCGCTGAAAATGTTGTACAAAGCAATATAGTAAATGAGTTCTGGTCCATTTTCCTGATAAGCTGCGGTGATGTTATCAAGAACAGTATTCGTGACATCATCAACATACGCAGGATTATGCCATACGGCTTCGAAAGCGTCTACAAATTGTTGTGTATTTTCATTTTCAAACTTCGTGATATTATAAAATAGCTTATCGCCCTTTGTAGTACCTAATTCAGCCGTTGTAAACTCGTCAAAGGGTGCATAAACAGCATCCTCAACATTATCTTGCACAACAATAAAGTTGTCAGATCGTTGACCAGAAATATTTGATTTAAATTGTACTTTTCCACGGATCCAATTAGCCGCTTCTTTGGCAATTGCCTTTTGAGATAATTCATTCCGAATTTTCAATTCAAAATCATCGCCATAAAGTTTTCGTTCATGATTCACGCGTGGAATGAAAAATTCTCGCCTTTCCTTGGGTGCGTGTTCTTTCGTGAATAAATCACTGGTGAACAGAAATTGAAGTTCATCGATTTTTTCAAGTTCTTCTTTTAAAGCCTCATAAGCATAGATTGAGAATGATGCTGCCGCTATTTTTAATTTACTGTGCGGTCTTAAGTCATGTTTTAAATCATCAATCACACGCTTAGTGATATTATTATATATTTCCATTTTGCGTAGTTTCTTTCGTTCCAATGTAAACGCATATTTTAAGTACACTAATCATATCTATAATTCATATTTATATTATGCCACTAATCAACGCAAGTTGACCATACTAAGTGAACAAGATTGCGTTCTATCAAATCAATAATCTAATTTAGCTTTTAAACAGCAATTGATATCACGACAAACGCAAAAAAGCCTGTTTTGAGTGTGCCATCACATTAATTAGCATTATATAAAATATCCAGAATTTTAACTTTTTCATCAGGATTTGCTTTCGCATATCTTTTTTTAAGTTCATTAATACTTTTTGCTCTCGCTCTGTAAGCTGCCATACCTTTCAAATCATAGAATTTGTGATACAAATTCAAATTATTTTGGATGGCCTGACTATTAAAATGTTGGAGCTGTTCAGTTGCTAATTGTTCAATATTTTTATTTTCTGCATTTTTCAGTATTAATGCTAAATCTGCTTCAGAGATGTCAGGTGTTTTAATTGATTCAATTAACCCGTATTGCTTTAAAGCCATTAATCGTAGTTGATCATCTAGTATACTTGACATCTATTTCTCCTGTTTAACGTCACTGGGACTTTGCCACAAAAAAACCGCGCTCGATATACGAACACGGTTAAGTGACGTATATCCGTTTACAGTGGAGCACCTTACCGGTCGGCAGGTTGCTGCTAGGTCAAAGTGTGTAACCACTCACTAGCTCTTGATATAACACGTGATTTATTTGTTGAATTAAATTTATAATATTTTTTTGCTATTGTCAAGGCATTCTTAAGTAAAATTATTTAGCAACAATTAACAGCAATAAACCCCAGTCTAGTGTAGCAATAATCTCAGTCTTATAAATTTATACTAGCCTTAAGGGTGATGTGCTAAACTTATTTTTAACAAACAAAAATAACTTGAAAGAAATAAACAATGGCAGCTCATACTATCTATCAAATTGAAGCTAAACTCGATGATTTTCAACCAGTCATTGGTCGAACGATTTTGATTAATGCGGAACGCTCACTTGCATATTTGGGTTATACCTTGATATCTGCTTTTGGATTAGAAGGCTCCCACCTATTTGGTTTTCAAAAGAGTTTTGAACTTTTTAATCATCAGCAATCTTACTATTATTTATTACCAGCAATGGATTTACCAAAATTCGTAGCACCCGGTAAGCATTATAGTGTCATGGAAACAAATTTGAATCAATTTTTTTCGTCTTCAAATCTCAATAATCAATTTACATTTCAGTACGACTTCGGAGATAATTGGAAGTTTTCTTTAAACGTTGAATCAATAGAAACAAAAGAAATATTGTTGCATGACATTCCTAGGGTCACTGGAGGATCGGGCTATGGACTAATCGAAGATATCGGCGGCAACTCTGGATTACATGATTATATAGAGGCATTTGAAAGTGGTGAGCTTGATCATTATTATGAGATTTTTGGTAATCAACTACCCCACCTTTGTCCCTTCTCGTTGCCAATTGCCAATGAGAAACTGAAGCCCGAAATAAGCATTTTGAAGCGTCAATACGAAGATAATGAGTAGTTAGGAAAACTCTAGTTATTGTTTCTAGTGAAACCCTATAATATGATATAGTAATATTTAATTGAGAGAATTTACTGGAGTGTGAGATGAAAAAAGCGATAACTATTATTTTAGTTTTGGTATTGTTTGGATTACTATTTTTAAATCCTACCCTGGCTTTTGTTGGATTGGTAATTTTTGGATTAGTTATGAAATTCGTTAACAAAAAATAATATATACAGCGGGTACAACTATAATGAAGTTTAGGCGAAGAAGTAGTAGAACTAAGACATGGCTTATCCTTGTCTTGTTAGTCGTGATTTTAATTGTCGGTTTGATTGCTGGTTTTAAATTAAATAGTCTTTTTAATAATCAAGAAGCCGGAACACAAACCAGTCAGTCAACTACAGCTACAATGGTTAAAAACCTTGAAAAAGTTGATGAACATGTTTTTTTGAATGTCGGTATACAAGATATCGAAACAAGACAAAATAATCTCAAAATACCATGGACTCACATAGGGGTACCACTAACAGAGAAAAAAGCGATAATTATTTTAAACTATGATGCTAAGTTGGGAATCAAAAAGCCTGTTAAGATTAAATATAATGATAAGAACCAAGTTGATATTACAGTACCTAAATTCGACGTTATTGGTGTCGAATTAGATAAGAAAAACCCTTACCAACTTTATGATGACAGTGGCAATATTTTGAGTGCATCAACAAAAAACGTAGATACGGGGCAACTTGTTTCTCAAGCACTTTCAAGTAGTAAACAAAAGCATTACTTAAAAACATACAAAGACATGATTCAGGATTCGGCTAAGGATTATTACACCACACTGTTCAAGTCGACTGGCAAAGAAACAAGTGTGAAAGTTAATTTTGAGTAATCGAATATTGCTACATAACAACTAATTTAAAAGACGTCTAACACCGAAAATGTTAGACGTCTTTTAAACTTGTATCCCTTCATGTCTTGTGTTCATAAAAAAACAACTGTTCACGCACCAGAAAATATGCGAATTGCAGTTAGTGAAATACTGATATTTTACCAAGTGCGTAGTAGGATATCTAGACTTTACTTTAGATCAGAATAAAAGTAATTAATAGCCAACATCTTGATCATAAATTATCGATTTTACAAGTTGGGTTTCATTAAATTTCATTTCTTGAGAAAACTCAGAATATGTTAAATCCTTATTGTCCGGTATTATCAAACCCAATTTTGTAATAATAATATCTTCTTGATGCTTCACATTATTTTCAAAAGTGGTTCCTTCGTTCAAATACATTTTGGATTCAGGATCTGATTCTGATTCGTTGTTGTTTGCTGGATAAATGTAAAACCCCATTTTGGCATTAAATCGAAACATATACGCCAAAACTTGTAAATAGTCTTTATTTGCAATGTTCTTAATGGGTTTATATTTAGCGTCTGCTATTATTCTTTTGTTACTATTTTTACTAATAAAATCAGGATAAATTCGACCAATTTTGGAAAAATTGTTGCTTTTTGAAAATAATTGCTGCGCATCGATACCTGACTTGTTTTTTGGATGATAAAAATTTTTCCCAATCAACTTATCGATGTATTCTTCCCAAAGCCATGCTCCATCAAATAAAATACCATTAATATGATTTGGACCAAAGCCTATGTTGTGTTTTTGATGTTGCAGGATTTTTAGGCATAAACGCTGTAATAAACGATACTCATGATAATAAGCATGTCTAATAGGATTATGTTTATTATTTGTAATAACTCTATTTCGGTCAAAATATTGATAATTTGGTGTAGATTCAATGATTTTATCTGATTGATCTTTACATTTTGCGAGGATTACCTTTCCAAATTCCTTAGTTTTAACAAATTCAATAGTATGCCGAACGAGCTGATTCATAGCATTGTCAAATGAAAATTCTCGCTGTTTAAAAGCAACATTACCAACAAATGGTGTATTGACTTGAACGTGTTTTTTTACGTCTATGATGCCCTTCACGTTCGAATTATTGTAGCTTCGCCAGACATAGGTTTTATACAGTCCTTTGCGCATAGCTTTCTTCAAATACAATGGAAATAAGAAAATATAAAGATTAAAAATTCGTTCTGACTGACTAAAAGAAGTATCAAAATCAGTTACATTTGGTAGATCAAGAACTTTTTCCAACAAATATTGAAAAAAATAGTCGTTCCTTTGCTGCTCGTCACCTTGAACAAGTGAAAAACGCGATTGAATAATCAATTCTTCGTCGTCAAAACCCAGAAATCCCATAACGTTACTTGAACGATAACTATTATTCACACTTTGTAAAACCATTTGGTCGCCACTTAGATCATCAGAGTTATCTGTGATATTTGGGAAAACAAATAAGTCTTCTTCCTCTAACTGGTTCAATGTTTTATCCAAAATCTGGTTCGTTAATGAAGATATCGAATTCAATATCGACTTATCGTTCATTGTATTATCAGTAATTAGTATCGTTTTCATCTTGAGTACTCTTTTGATAATATGCCGCTTGGAATCGATCCATGATTTCACTTTCATTATACATGCCACGTATGTACTCTTCTAAAAGAGGTTGCAGATAATCATTCCAAAGTTCATCAAAATCAATCTGATTAAGTTTCAAAAAATAAGATGGGCCAATTTGATAGTTTTCATTCAACTCTTCTGTTGCAGAAATTTCATTATTTAGATCAGTTAATTTTTTAACAGCTTGCTCTCTAACACTTTCCTCGAGCGTATCCAACATTTTCAATTGGTCTGACGCTTTGATTTCTACAAAACGAAATCGACGCCTCATAGCAAAATCAAAGCTATCGACAGAACGATCAATGTCGTTCATAGTACCAATGATATAAACATTTTCTGGTACAAAAAACTTTTCGCTTGGATCATCATGCAAGTTAGCATATTGTGTGAACACAGCACCTGTCTTCCCACGATAACCAGGATCGATACTGTAAAATAATTCACCAAATATCTTTGAAATTTCACCCCGATTAATTTCGTCAATAATAAATACAAATGGCTTTTTTGTTACCGGATAAATTTGTTCTTGATTTTCAATCGTTTGTTCTTCGCCAAGTTGTGGTGCATGTTCCGTTTGTCGTAAAGCTTTCTTCACAAACTCTGAAAAAATACCATTTTTAAGTTCAAATCCCACATTACCATCAGATTTTGCTAATGGTCTTAGACCTTCTACAAAGTCGGTATAATCATAACTCGGATGGAATTGAACAAACCCAATTTGGTTTTGTTGTTCTTCTGTTAGGCTGCTGAAATTTGTTGTTTCACCATTACTTATAACTCCAGCAGCAACTGACTTAGCTAGGAAAGTTTTACCTGTTCCCGGTGCGCCATGCAAAATAATGTTATAGTCTTGCTTTAATTTATCGATGAATTCAAGTGCTTTCACGTTATCACCTTCTTTTTTAAAAGAGTTTGCCGCTAAAACCATTTCATGAAAATAATCAAACAATGCCTTGACTTTTTCATTAGGCATTTGTTCCGACAAGCCGAGCTCACTGAGCTGAAAGATAGTCCCAGTTTCATATCCCAATTTTGTCATGTATTCCTTAAAATCCAAGCTATCTGTGTTATTAGATAATTCACGTCTATAGTTTACAACTATTTGCTGAGAATTATGCTGGTATCTAATGTTAAGCCACCTACTTTTTAGGGTTTTTGGCCAATAAACTATGAAGTTAACTTTGTCACCTTTGTATTGACCACTTCTGAAGAAAGAAATTCGAATCGAAAAGTCTGAATAAGTTATATACTCTTTTCGAAATTTCGGATCAGTAAACATATTTTCGGCTTTGATTACGTTTTCAGACTTAATTTCCTGAAACCCAACTCGTTTCCCGTCGTCTTCAATGTTATTCTCAGTTTGTTTGACCTAAAATTTGAGCATTGCAAAAAAATTTTCGTAGTCTTGACTATTTTTTAAGTACTCGACATATTTTTGAGTAAAAGATAAAATATCAGAATCATTGCGATAATCAGGAGTATTGAAGAGTTTTTTTATGTCGGATTTTTCAACATTATGTTTTCCAGTTCTAAAAATATAGTCCTCTATATTATCGATATCAGTTAGCGGGATATCATCACTCTTAAATTTTGTGTTTTTTAATCCGCTCCAATAAGTTGCCGCTGTACCTCTTTGCAATTTTCCGTACTTGACAGCCCATTCTGTAAAACTACTCATCAATTTTCCTCCAGCATTTATTAACTTTTTTGTGTCAAACGTCAAAAAAAACTTCTAAGTCGTATTATATATTAGCACAGCATTTTTGTATATGATGACTACTATGAGGCAAGTACGGACGAAAATATTCGTTGAAAAAATAATTGCAAAATTAAATTTAGCACTTGACTTCTGATAGAAAAAGCCACGCAGCCATGTGACATGATAGCAATGCTTCTTATATGCTTGTTATATTCCTCTTGATATTTCTGACTCATATTCTTCTTGGGCCTTTTCCTGTTCAACTTTCTTTTGATTTCTTAAGAACTGACGTTCTGCGTTTGTTTCAGCGCGAATGTCCTGCCGCCACAAGTGACTAATTTTATTGAATGAACCACCCCGCAGTGGCATCTGGTCGCCTATGTGCTTTGAATTTTGTTTTACATTGTTGGCCGGTGATTTTGGGGCCAAATTTTTTTCCTGAGGGCTAGATACTATTTTAGTTTTATCTGCGTTACTACTTTTGTCGCGCTGTTTAACCTGACTTAACAATTCCGAAATTTGTTGGTCAATATCATTTATTGAGGTGTCTTCAATTTGTGCTAAATGTTTATATAGTTGATTCGCTAAGCGTTTTCTTAATTCATCTTCCTTATTCTCAGACCACCTGCGTTGCCCCTTATGCATCACACCTTGTTCTTCAATATTAATGACATCATATTCTTGTGCCAACGACTTAAAACCCTCATATTCGGGTTTAAGCTCTTTTTCAAATAAATCGTCTAAAAGTTGATTTGTTAATTGATTTGCTTTTGCCATTTTGCCTTTTCCAGCGGTTAAATGAGCATTACCAACCTGCCACCGCCCTTTCATGTCTTGAGGTAAAGCATCATAAATTTGTTTGATGGCTTTAGCATGACGATCATTTAATAGGTTCTCAGGCGCTGCCTCAACGATTTCTTTTTTAAAGCCACCAACACCTTTTAATATTTCCTGATGCCGCCTTAATTCCTGTGATGACATTAATTGTTTTCTAAACTGTCGCTTGGCTTGTTCAATCAATTCTAAAGGTATAACACCTATTGGCTGCCCTTTATACTTACCTTCTTGCTTGATCATCTCAGGCCGCGTTTCTTGGTTTTTTTTAGCAAACCACAGATGCATGTTTAGGTGGTCAGTATCCTGATGAATCACACCAAACCAAACAACGTCATTTTCATCTTCTCCCAAAGGTAAATTAAATCCTTTGTTAATTAGCGTCTTAGCAACCTCTTGTTCTGCATGCTTCAATTTATTTTGGTCTATCATACGAGCTTCGGGATCATAGAGATTGTTTTTAACTAACCAATCCCCTCTGATTGAAAAAGCGAGTTCATGGATATTATTGCCATTTTTTTGAGCCTCATCCAAGTCTTTTCTCAATACAGAAATATCGTGATTATCATAATTTAGTTTATCGCGACCAAATATTGGATGCGTTTCTGTTACCGCAGAATTGCGGTTAGCATAGCCAGGCTTGCTAAATTGTTCCTTTAAATCAATGAGATCAGTTATGGACTCATTATTGAGATCACTCGTTTTCTCAGAATTATTAGCATAGTCAACTAGATCTGAGTATTTTTGCCCCTTCATATCTGCTGTACTAGACGTGACAAATTGTGCTGGTAAATTGACCATTGCCGTCTTTTTTTCACCCAGGGCAAATGCAGCAATTTCACCAGTCTTCGCCATTTTGCAATTCCTCCATAATCTCTTCTAAACTATCAAAATCTTGTTCATAATCAATTGTCAAACGGCGGGCTGTTCTGGAAGACATGTTCAGCATTTGAGCAATTTGCATGTAGGATTGTTGATAGTTATTAAACAGAATTAAACTTATCTGAGCCAAATAGTACGTACGATTATCGCGTTCATGTTGACTGTCAGCCATCTCACTAACTTGCGTCGGATGATGCCAATTAAATTCATCAAGTTGTGCTAAATATTCTGTCAATTGTGCTTTTCTTTTGTTATGCTTTTTAGTCGTCATCGAGTTGTCCTCCTGTTTGGTGATATTTTTTGATCAGCTGCTTATCGCGACTCCGAATTTTTTTATATTCTTCATAAGATTGTGCCAATTCATTGTTTGGATTGAGTTCTGTTGGTGTACCAAATTGTTGGAACTCGGTTGGATTAATTGGGTTGATGGCATATTTAACAAAACCATTTTCTAAATTAATGCCTTCTGGAATATATTCAAGTTGACGTTGCTGCATGGTTAAAAGAAAGCCTAATAAATTCTCTACATTTGCCAATTGCGCAGTCAATTTTGAATCACTTTTTGTGGAGTTGGCATCGTTTACCTTCTGGGCTAGCTCCGAGTAATTGAGACGAGCATTGTTAGCATTAAGGGCAATATTTTCTACGAAGAAATGCAAAGCAAACTTATAGACACTACTTCGACTAAACTTCGCATTAAGAGCATTTGGGTGTCTTTCTATCCAATGTTTCATTTGTTGAAAATACCATTCTTCATCTCGTGAATTTTTAATTCCAATCATTGTTGGTCTTTCATCAAAAATTAATTGATTGATGTCAAATTCATTTAACAAATTTTCAATAAACTCTAGTTCTGATTTAACCTCTAAAGGAATATCTTCGGGTAGCGTTGTATCATATTTTTTATTCAAAACATTTCTTCTTTTGATGAGTGCCTTCATTTGACTTGTTTTGAATTCTATTGCATCTTTCACTTATTCGCTCCTTTCAGCATTACCGTTTAAATAGTTGATTGTCCAGCCATCTTGAACGTTAAAAACATAAATATTAAATTTCAAAGTATTGTCATTTGACTGTACCATCATGTGAACACCACGGGGTACTAACTCAACATTTTTGTAAATTGGTTTGACTTGATAACGCACATAATTATTTTTTGACTGATGCAAGTAATCAGCAATTTCAGTTTCATAAGTCACCATACTTTTGGCATTATCGCGACTGTCCGCGTTCAATTGTCGCGTGCCTGTGATTAAATTTTTGGCTTCATTGTTTAGACCAGTAAATTGATATCCAATCAGATGACTACGGTTGTATAACCAGTCTGTATTATTCGTTCCCATTTTGATGGCATGGTATCCTGGCGTTTTAATAGTTAATCGTCCACGCGCTTTATACTTTTGAGATGCCGGCATCAATTTTTGGTTAAGCAACGCATTAACAGCTTGTGGTCTGCCTAACCAATCTAGGGACGAAAGTTTTTGCCAGCCACCCTGTTTTATTTGTAAATCATCTTGTGTAAATGTTGGTTGGTTATGATTGACTTCAACAACTGTTTGACCAGTGTATTTCAAGTTCACTAGCTCATCATTTTGTGTTGGAGAGCTACTTTGTTTATCAATATTAATCAGTTGTGATTGGGAACCTATTGCTACAATTTTTTGCAAAATCGAGACACGGTTTAAATAGACAACACCTATCAATATGACAATACCTAATAAGGTTCTTCTCGCAAATCGACCACGTTTATAATTTTTCATTTGAACTCCTTCTGCTTATTCAAACTCATCAAAGTCAATCGACTTTGGCAAATTTTTTTCCTGAGGGCGAGCGTTTTTTTGAATTCGTTCTACCTCATCATTTAAGTCTGGAAAATACATTTCAAGTCGCGCTAGAATTGTTTTAAACATTTCACCTATCGCAATTGTATTGTCATTTAATCCGTGCACAACGTTATTGTTAGCCATGATTAAATCGTCGAGATACGTATGCAATATTTTTGCTGCGCTATCTTCTTCAAGTCGCTTAGCATAGTCTTCAATTTGTTCTCGAATTAATTGACTTGACGATACATTTTCTTTTGATGCTTGTGCTTCAATGATTTTCAAAGCATGTTCATCAATGTTTTTAATTGTTTTTGTTATACCTTTCATACAACCTCCATAAAATACTTAATGAATTGGGAACAGGTTAAGGGGAAAGGAAAACCTTGTGGTTTTAATCCCGCCGTGCAGGCCTTTCAAGGGATTACCTCAATGAATTACAGTTAAACCATTTTTTAACCTGCGTTTAACCCTTTTTAAACCTTTATTTGATTGAAAAAAATAGCCCAATAGGGGATCTTTGAACTATTTAGAATTACAAATCGGTTGGTTTTGGCAACAATGATTTGCCATCTTCAGCGTGCTTTTTCGTCTTTTGATATTGAGTAATATTTGTCTTAGCACGTTGAATATTTTTTTGTGCATCACTAATTTGTGTTCGTATTTGTGTAATGGCATCACGCGCATTATCAATGCTAGTTTGTGTATCTGAGTCATCAGACTGGGCGAGTATTTTTTGGTACTTTTTGATGGAAGATTGTTGTTGACCAATTGCTTTTTGATATTCAGCAATCGCGTTCGTATTCTTGGAAATCAGTTTTTGTTCTGCCGCTATTTTAGCTTCACTTTCGCTAACTTCAAGTTCCTTTTGGCTGGCAAATGTTAGCGTATTTGATTTAGATACTTTGTCACGATTGATGATGAATTTGCCACTTGCCGTATTTGTATCTGTTGCCGTTTTCTTCGTACTTGAGCTTTCAGCACTAACACTACTTGGCGCTTCGACTGTGGCAGTATTGATGCTTTTATCATGAGCTGTTAGTGTTACAGCATTGAAGTTATGACTCAAGTTTTTAAATTGGACCACGAGTGTATTATTTGAAGTTGGTACGACACGACCTGTCACTTGACTACCACCATGATCAGTCATAGCAGTGAATTTAATTTTGCTAATATCAACCAAATCTTGATCAGAAACAGCTCCGTCAGAAATTGTATAATGCAGTTCCAAAACACCATTATTTTTATTAAAAACACTTTTTGTCAGACTAGCAGTTTTGTTCAAAGTGCCAAATGACACTGGGGTATTTAACTCCGTACTAGGCAAATTTGAAGGTCGAGGAGTAATATTAACCATCACGGTTGTACTAAAAGCTATTAGAATAAATAGGCTAAATATGGCAATTAAATTGCGCCGTTGATGTTCCAAAAACCAAGTCCCAAAGCGACTAAATCTTTGAAATATATTTCTAAATTTATCAGCTATTGTGATTATTGCAGTCATTGTCCTACCCCTCTACATACTCAAATGCATTGCTGTTAAAGTCAGGGTATGGTGGCAATTCCTTATCTGTCACTTCACTATTTTTACTGTCAGCAATCTGTGTTTGATCCACAAGCTTTTTTGATGACTGATTAGATTTATAGATGCGGAATTGTGTCACTTGATTTTGTATAGCATAAATTTTTTGACCAGTATTTTTATCGGTGTAATTGTGATTCCGCATCACAAATTCAACCTCAACCACTTGTCCAACATCAGTTACATAATCACGAATCAATTCTGCTGTTTTGTTAAAAGCAACATAATCAATGTAAGTTGCTTTGCCGTCTTTTAAATCATTAATGGCTAATTTGAAGTAGGCAATTTTGGTTTCTTTTTCACCTCTTACGGTAAAGTTTACGTCACGAACTAAACGTCCTACGTGGTGATTAATTTGCATAATAATTTCTCCTTTTTTGATCCAGTAAATTAATAATCGGTGTCAGTTGTTTGGCTAAATAGTCTTGGATATTATTTGGTAGTTTAAATACGGGGATTTGGTTACCAGATTCAGAATAGTGAATGCCTTTCAGGACTGTACAACCGACGTAATGATTCCCTAAGCAATCGTCAAACAGCTCACCTTTGACTTTCATTTCATTTGGTTTTAAGCAAACAAAGGCTTGTTTTTTTGTGGGTTGAACGAGATTATTTTTTAATTCTTTAACGAGAATGACGACATATTTAGTTTGTTGTAGCTCTTCTAAACTTTGCTCATCCAACAGCGTTAATTGTCTGACTTTCATAATCTCTTCCTTTCGGTCTTGCAGCTTCATGAAATGGTAAATGGTGGCGTACCATCAAATTTTCGATAGCCTTAATTGATTGATAAGAGGTACGGTATAACCTCACTGCGCCATCGCTTTCTAATTTATGATTTTCAATTGCTTTAATCACTTTTCGGCTGAGTTCACCTGATGAGTTAGCCACAAAAAGTATGTCTGAGTTGAAAAAGTCTACTGCAATAAATACGTTGTATTGGTTTGCCATTATATCTCTCCTCTCTCCAAGTTAAAGTTAAAATCCTGATACCGATTGAGTTGTTGTGACCGCAATTTTCAAACGATTGTCAAAACCACTAGCAAAATATTTACCATATTGGCTGATATCAATCAGATGGTCGCGCATGTAATCTACTTGTTTGAAACCAGTGTTTAAAAGCAACTGTTTTATGGCAACCTCACCTTGTAATTGCTTTTGCAAAGTCAAAATAGAATTACCTTTTTCAAGTTCGTTCGTCAAAAAGTGATAGCCACGATCAAGAGCGCGGACAACAATTTCTGCTTGTTGGGATTCATTCAAAAGTAAATCAGGAATCAAACCTTGGACTACACTTCTTAATTCAGGATTGTTTTGAATGATTTTGCCGATTGCTATAAACGATTGTTGAGATTTTTTTGAATTATTATTAGTCTTTATTTCATCCTCATCAAAAGAATTGGTTTCAGTTTCACTCAAAATAGTCTCACTATTCTCAGTCTCACTTGACTGTCGTTTTGACAGTTCTTGAGCTGTCGTTTTGGAAGTTCTTGACCTGTCATTTTGACAGTTCCGGAACTGTCGTTTTGACAGTTCCTTGTCCCCCAAGGGATTAGCCCTGTGCATAACTTCAATATCAGCATTTATGTTGCCAACGTAAAGTCTGTTTGGTTTATTTAACCCTTGTCGTTCTTCTTCAAGGAGACCAAAATCTGCTAGTTCTTTTTTCAAACTAATGACTTTTTTCTCGCCAACACTAAGGATTGTTTGCAGGTCACTGTTTTTGTAAATCAAGTAAACATCACCATTTTTATCAATCCAATTATTCTTAATGGACAACAAGAAACGATCACGCAGAATTGCATAAGCCATTTTTGTTTCAAGTTTCATTTCGGCATAAAATTCATTTTCAAACAGTGCTTTTGGAATTTTATAGAATCGTTCATTAGTTTCGACTTGATCTCTACTAACACGTTCCATTTTCCTGGGTGTATCTTGATCATTTGTCATCAGCAGTCCCCTCTAATGTCGCAACAATATCTTCAAATGGCACATCCATAATTTTGTAAAATTTGATGAACGTCGTCAGTTTCGGATTATAACTTGGATCGGTTTCAGCTTTTGAAATCGTCGCCGTTGATAGCTCCCCTTTTGATTTCACAGCTAATTCCAATTGTGTGAGTCTTTTTCGTTCCCGATAGGCTTTTACAATTGACCCAAAAGAATGTTTCATTTTGTCTCGTTCTCCCTTGTTTTAGTTGTCAATTTCCATTGATTTTATTACCGATAATTAACCGTCATGAAGACGGTTTCTTAACAACTTCTTAATATTTAGGCTGTTTTTAAGCAAAAAAAATAAGCCCACACAGGACTTATGAGCTTTTAAAATAACGAATGTTACAAAAACGTTACTTCATTTCAATTTATTGACTTTGGATTTTTAGTAAATTGTGTAATCCCTTGTGCGCCAACGTGTCAACAAGCCTATGTTACGTTAGATTATGCACGGTACAGTAGTTAATAAAAAAACAACCAACATCTATCATTAGCAAAATAAATCATCTTTTTCCGCTAACCACTATTTTCTCTCCTAGCACTCACAATTTCTAGTTTGAGCAAAAAAGTTTTTCAACTTAAAAAGATAAAGCGATACTGATTACTCTTCAGTATCGCTTTGCTCGTATGTCAATAAGTTAGACACTTTTTTTACATCACTAGGTTCGATTCATAGGTATGA
>NZ_JAAMFL010000006.1 GCF_018437265.1 Fructobacillus parabroussonetiae
GTCTCCGACATTTTGGTTGAAGCATTGAAGCGACACCAAAAGCCGGCCTACTTACATACTGATATGGGAAGTGAATATACAAGTAGTGTATTTGAAAATCTATTGGCGACCAATCATATCCGTCATTCATATTCCAAGAAGGGTCACCCCTATGATAATGCGAGAATTGAAGCCTTTCATTCAATTTTAAAAAGAGAACTTATTTATCCGAACCAGTTTAAGAGTAAATTTGAGCTGGTTACGCGAATATCACGCTATATCCATCGATATAATCATGAACGGATTCATACCTATGAATCGAACCTAGTGATGTAAAAAAAGTGTCTAACTTATTGACATACGAGCAATAATGCTATTTTGAGTTTGGTCATCACGAGCACCGTTGACACCATCCGCATTGGTTGCACCGTCGATGGCGTCATCCATTTCCTTTTGGGCTGCTTTTACCTTACCTTCTGCAGCGGACTTTTCGGCATCAGTCATATCGTTATTATTTGCGATATCCGAAAGCTTCTGATTAGCCTTACCATCGACTGCGGCTTTGGCATTCTTCTTTTGCGTATCTAAATCAGTACCATGCGCCTGTGAATCAGTAATGGTCTTTTCAGCACCATTCAACAGATCAACGACAGACTGGGCAGTTTTGGCATCCGTGATGTTTTGTTCAGCTTTCGCAATTGCCTGATCCAGATTGTCCTTCCGAGTTTTCTTTTCAGAAGCCGTTAAGGTTGCGTCGTTATCAATCTCGTCTTCTGCATTCTTCTTATCAGTATCAAGCTGTGAAATGGCATTCTTGATTCGATCTTGCAGACTCTCTGATGCTTGGTTGGCGTTATCAATAATGCCATTTTGAGTTTGGTCATCACGAGCATTGTTGACACCATCCGCATTCGTTGCATTATCAATGGCGTCATCCATTGCCTTTTGTGCTGCTTCTACCTTACTTTTAGCAGTGGCCTTCTCATCATTCGTCATATCGTTATTATTATCGATATCCGAAAGCTTCTGGTTGGCCTTACCATCGACTGCGGCTTTGGCATTCTTCTTTTGCGTATTCAAATCAGTACCAGGTACGTAAAGCGAATCCATCGACTTTTTGGTATCGCGATATTTGTTGATATCATCAGCGGTTGTAGCGTCATCGATTTCTTTTTGAATATCGGCGATCGCTTGATTGACAGCTTTTGTTTGATTATCCTTTTCGGTTTGAGTCAGCGTATTATCAGCGGCAATCTTTTTCTTAAGTTCTTCACCATAATCCGCTACTGACCGCTTGGCGTCGCTCTTTTGCTTGTTAAGATCGCCATGGGCCTGGCTGTTAGTAATGACCGTTTCAGCAGCAGCCAAAGCATCAACAACCTGTTGCGCCTTTGTTGCGCTAGCAATCGTTCCTTCAGCTTTTGTAACGGCCTCATCAATAGCATTCTTTCGGTTTGTCTTTTCACCAGACGTTAAGGTTGGATCACCGTCTAATTCACTCTCAGCGGCCTTCTTATCAGCTTCAAGCTTTGCCTTTGCTTCCGCTTGACGTTGTTCCAAAGTCTCGGCCGCCTTGTTCGCATTGTCAATAATGCCATTTTGAGTAGCATCATCACGGGAACTATTGACACCATCGGCATTGGTTGCATTCGTAATGTTTGTGTCCATCGTCGATTGAGCATCCGTGACCTTTTTAAGGGCAGCGGCTTGCTCGGCATCTGTCATATCGTTATTTGCCTTAATGGCAGCGATCTGTGCATTCGCCTTATCGTCAACAATTTTTTGAGCAGCGGCTTTTTGCTTGTCTAAATCAACTCCAGCTGTATGCGCACCGTCAATCTTTGGAATGTAACTCTGTTCGATGGAGTCGATTGTTGCCGTATCAATCTCATAGTCCATCTTACCTTGGGCTTCGGTCAGCATTGGTGGAATCAATGCCTTTTGAGTGGTCTTTTCAGCAGTTGTCAAAGTCGGATCTGAATCAATGGCATTATCGATTTTTGTCTGTTCTGCCTTCAGCAGATCCATCATTTTGGTGGTTTCATCCTGAGCGGCCTTAACCTTTTCTTGTCCGTTGTTAATGTCACCATTCAATGAGTCCGTTGTCTTCGTTTGCACTTTAGCAGTCATCAATTGACTGTGAGGATTACCATCACTACCCGGCATATTTGAGTTCGCAGTAAATTGAATCCCAACTTGGTTGTAACTTGTGTCTAAGTCCGTTGTTGGAATATAGGCCCACTGTTTCTCCAATGGATACTGATACTGGAAAGTTTTAGTCGATCCATTACTTGCATAACCGTAGAATGAGTTACGAGTCCCCATTGATTGACCAGCTAACTGTGTGGTTCCAATAGCAATCGTAATATAAGGGTTTCCATTTGAATCTGCCCGCGCATAAGCCTGAACGATTCCAAAATTAACCCACTGGCTCTTAGCATCGTTCGTAACGAATTGGTTCACAGGTCCAATATTGACCCACTTTCCAACCGTTGCCTCACGTTTATTAGCAAAGGTAATCGCACTCGGATCCGAGTAGGTCTGATAACCATTGTTAAAGCGCGCAGGATTTGTTCCATTGTCTGTTGAATCATCCGCATTTACTGACAGCATCTCCGTAATGGGTGCCAAGTGGAAGACATCATGATAAATTGACGTGGCTGCACCACTACCAATGGCTGCCATGATGGCAAAGGATGCGACAGCGGCGAAGAACCACTGCTTACCAGCCTTGTACATTTTGTAGTGTTCTTTAATTAATTGATTCTGCATAAGAAGATCCCTCCGGAAACTCTCTTTTGAACTTACTCTGATTCTATTGAAACTCTTGAAAAATAAAATACAAATAATACACAATTTAGAAACTTTACCTATCGAAGCGACAATTAATTTAAACAAAGCTGACGTTTTAGTCAAACGGCACAACCATGATGATAGGCCAGAATTAAAAAAGGCCTAAAGGCGCCCTGTATTCTAATTCAGTTTACCTTCATTCCATCAATAGCTTTTCCTAAATTAGAGTGAACAGAAAATCAATAAAATAGAATCGCCAATTAATAGGAAGTAATCGTTACAAAATCTTAACTTTTATTCATTAATTATTGATAAAAACAAAGAAAAAAAGCCGACGCTTCCGCGTCGACTTTTTAAAAATGATTTTACAAAATCGTGATTAACAAACCACCCAAGATCAGGATGATGGCACCACCGATTCGGTTACCCATTTGGGCAAAGGCGATCAAGCCCATTCGGTTTGATGCTGACAAAACAGCAACGTTACCAGTTCCACCCATTGAGTTGTTGATCATACCACCGGCGATGGCTGATTCAACAGGATAAAGTCCGAAGAGCTTACCCAAGAACCCACCAGCGATTCCGATCGTAATAACCGAAACGAATGAGCAAAGAACCAATTGCCAAGTAACCGTTTGGAGCAACTTGTTCATGTCAACAAGGGCCAAACCGATACCAGCCAACAAGGCAGGTGTCGTTGCGTACGTAATCATGTTACCGAACATGGCAGCTGATTCTTCGTAGAACTTTGGTACCAAGTTGAATCCCTTGGCCAAGATAACCAAAAGGATCATGAAGGCAAAGGCGTTAATCTTTGGAACGAAGTGGTAGAGCACGTTTCCCATCATGTAGAAGGAAAGGGCAACCATCATACCGTTCATCAATTGACGGTTGTTAATTTCTGGCAAAGTCGTCTTCTTGATTTCCATGCCATCCGTTGCCTTCAACAATTCACCTTGACCGTTCATCTTTGACTTAGTCGTGAACTTAACCAAAAGTGATGAACCGATGATGGCCAACAAGTTGGCAATCACAACGGCTGGGAAGAGTTGGTTCAAGATGTCACCAGCTGACTGGTGCAAGGCACCGGCATAAGAAGCTGAAAGTGGCACGATTCCGGCACCAATTCCACCGGCCATCATTGGGAATGAGATGTACAAAGCGGCGTGCTTAAAGTCGTAGCCTAATCCCATACCAACCAATGACGTCACGATGAAGGCGATGATCATTGCACCAAAGGCAACTGGCAAGAAACGCACAGCTGACTTCAAGAGCAAGTCGCGGTCCATCTTCAAGATGGCTGAACAGATCAAAGCCACGATGTAGAATTCCAAAAAGTTGTTATCTGAGATAAAAGTCTTAATGTTTGCAACGGCCGAGTGAGGGACAAGACCCATTGCAGTGAAGGCTGATCCAGCAACAACGGCCAACGCAGACCCACCACCAAGGTAGGACTTCAAAATTGGCGTGTTGTTTCCAACGAAGAAGAAAACTCCTCCGAGAATAACGAGGGCAAACAAAGCCCCACCCATGTTTTTAGGCATGGCGTTCAGGCCCAAGACGGCAACCAAGAGAAGCAGCATCAAGATAAAGGCTACTCCACCGATGTGTGTCACTTGAACTTTTTCTTCGATCTTTGCAAAAAGACCTTTTTCTGAAGTTTGTTCAGACATAATACACTCCTGTATATCGATTTCTTGTAATAAATACTAAGCTAGTATAACACCAGGGTCGCCTTTTTTTAAGGAACATTTTGTAATTTCTGTATGATTATTAATTTAAAGTAAAAAAGAGCCTTTTTAGCTCTTTTTTCTTCGACTTTTTAAATTCTATTGAAAAATGCAAAGACCTTAGCCGCTGATTGACACCATGATACCCGCAACAACGAGGACAATGGCCCCACCGATTCGATTGCCCATCTGAGCAAAGGCAATCAGATTCATGCGATCAGCTGCCGATAAAACGGCAACGTTGCCCGTGCCACCCATCGATTGGTTGATCAACCCGGCCGTCACCGCCGACTCAATTGGATAAAGGCCAAAACGCTGCCCCAAGACAGCCCCAAGCCCCATCATCGAGCAAATCGAGACGAGTACGCACAGAACCAATTGCCAGGAGAGCGTCGAGACCAAAGCCGAAAGATCGAGCAAAGTCAGTCCCACACCAGCCAAAATACCATGCGTCATCGTTTTCACGATCACCTGGCCAAATGAAACGGCCGCCTCTTCGTATTTGCCTGGTAACAGGCCAGAGGCCTTGACCACTACCGTTAGCAAGATCAAGAACGCGAAGGTGTTCACTGCTGGCAAGAGTCGGTGTAAACAAATCCCTAATAAATAGAGGGCAAAGGCAATCATCATTCCGATTAAGAGCTCTTCGGCAACCACTTGCTTGCCACTTTTCGTACTTGTCTCTTCCCCGCTTCGGTTTCGTAGCAACCGTCCCTGCCCGTTCCAGGCTGAGTGCTGGCTGTTTTTAACAAGCAAACCAGCGGCGATGATGGCCAGCAAGTTGGATAAGACCAGTGGCGGGAAGAGCTGCGAGAGCACTACCCCGGAGGGTTGTCCGAGTGCCCCACCATATATCGAAGACAGTGGGACGATACCGGCACCGACACCCCCGGCCATCATTGGAAAAGTCACAAACAACGACGTGTGGTAAAAGCCAAGGCCAATCAACTGCCCGACCACACCGACAATCAAAACCGTCAAGAACATCGTTAAGAAGGCCACCGGCAAAAAGCGGACCGTTGCCTTCAAGACCAATTGCCGATCCATTTTAAAAATGGCCGAAACAATCAAGGACACGATGTAAAAAGCTAAAAAGTTACTGGTCGTCAGAAAGGTTTTAATTGACGAAAGCATTGGCTGTCGTACCCAACCAAGGCTAGCCAACAGGGCGGCGCCAACCGTTGCGAAGACGGACCCACCACCCAAGTAACTGCGAACAATTGGCAGGTGACTACCTAAGTAATAAAGCGCCCCACCCAAACTCACCAATGTAAACAAAACGCCAACCATGTTTTTGGGTAACCAATTGAGGGCGGCCATGGCGATCATCAAGCAAAAGAGCAAAATGAAGGCCAGAAGTCCGAAGCCGTCAATTGAGAGAGCTGCCCCCTTTTTTAACCAGACGCCGATTTGTTTCGAAAATTGCCGTGTCATAATCGATCCTCACTTATGTCTAAAGAATATTTTCACAAGTGTATTATAACAGGCAATGACCTTAATTTAATCGATGAAGCTATGAAGAATCGTGTTAAAGTCCGCTGGCTTCTCGAGATGTGGCAAATGCCCTGTCCCAGAAAGAACAACGACTCGGCTCTGTGCTGGAAAAAGTGGTCGGACTGTCTCGATATAGTTCGGCTTCCAAAGGGGCGACTGCTCCCCCGCCACAAAGAGAAGTGGGCGGCTGCATGCCTGCAGATTCTCCCGCCAGTCCGCAAGTAAGTGGTCTTCTAATAGTGGAAAGACCAAATCAAAGTTGAAGGGGTGGGCCTCCTTTTCGACTCGCAGCGCATCCTTAAATTGCTGCGAAACCGCTGCCACCGTCAATTTCTGGTGAAAAAAGCTTTTAGACAATACCGGAAAAGTCGTCCAGTTTAGCCCACGAATTCCCCCGTCCCAAAGCGAATCATTCAAGAGCTTGGGCGATTCATCAATCAGCACGACTTTGTCCAAGGCCTCCTCGCCAAAGAGCGACAGGTAAGCCCAAATGACGGAAGCGCCCATCGAATGACCAATCAGCAGGACTTGATCCAAGTCGAGCAGGTCGAAAAGTTCAGCCAAATCGGCTGCCAAGCGGCTAATGCGCAGATTTTTAGCCGTTCGAGCCGACCGGCCATGGGAACGCCAATCCATCGTCACCACTCGGTAGCCAGCTTCTTGCAGATCATCAATTTGATACTGCCACTCCGCTTGCATACCTGAAAAGCCCGAAAGTAAAACGGCCGTCTGCCCCTTTCCGGGTCGGTCTTGATAGTTCAGCGAAACACCGTCGCTACTTTTAAAAAAGGCCATGAAAACTCCTTCTTCCTTTTTGCTTCAATTGCCGGCGTGCCGCTTTCTACTTAGCCGCTAGCCGCTTACAGCAGACCCGTCAACCGTCCAAGAAAAGCCGTCAACACCAAATAGTCTGCCGCGCCACCCATTGATAGATTCCGAGCGACAAATGTCTGATCCAGTTCCTTCAAGTAGCGCATCCCCGCCTCCGTATTGGCACCACCAAGGCGGTTGAACTGTGCGACCCAGTCGGCCAGTTCGGCCGTGACTTTTGGATCCCCGGCCCGCTTGACCAAAGTCGAATCCACAATCGAGCCTGACAGCGCCATGAACGTGTTTAACAAGCGCTCATTGCGGCTCCCCCGACTCTCTCGCAGCGTTTTCAACCCAACGGTTGCCAATGGCTGCAAGCCATTGACGACTTCGCCACGCACACCGGTCAACTGAAAGTCTCGGTATTGCTGCTCGCCGGCAGTGAGTGCGCGATTGCCCTGGCTATCTGCCTGGGCGACTGTTTTAGCCAGTTCATCATCCAAGAGTTGGCTAGTCATTTGACTAACCACCGATTGAACAAAGGACAGACTCGGGCTCTGCTGATTGCGGCTGGCATAGCCATAGGCTGCAATCAAGATGCCCAGCGTAAAGATCGTTCCCTTGTGGGTGTTCACGCCATTTGTCGCCAAATACATCAGTTCCTCTGCTCGTCGACCACTTGGGCGAATGGCCGTCAGTAAATGACTTAATTGAGAACCACGAAAGTGACGGCCAGCATCGAGGCAGAGGCCGAAGTAATTTTCCAGAGCAAGGGAAGAATCGATGAAATCATAAACGTCCATGTCCGCATGGGCGCCGGTCGAAAGCGGATCGACGAGGCCGGGCTTCGGTGCTGTCACCGCCTCGGCCAGGCAGGCAAAGGTCGCCGCCTTCTTGACCATTTCCTCGTTCCAGGCTGGAATCACTGGATCAATGACAAAGTATTCTTCATAAATCCGGTTGACCGCCTCTTGGACCGCCGCCAAATCATGTCGCCTAGCCTTGGCACAGGCTTTGGCATCGTCATCGCAGACCAAACAGGTCCGCGGGGCAAAGCCGAGTTCCCGCCGCGATAATTGATAATCAGGTGCTGTCTTGGCCATGGTGTCGATATCAAAGAGCCGACCCATAAAGAACTGTTCTTCAAAGGCGATCGCCTTCTTCTTGATTGCCGTCAGATCACCAGTGACAACCAAAAAGCCTTCGGGACCTGTTGGCCGTTTGGAAAAGACCTCGAGATGACGGATTTCCCAGGTCGAGAGTTCGGCCAAGAATAGCTGCCAACCCGCTTGAAACAGCTGTTGAATGGCCGGCGAATTCTTAATTGCGCCCGGCATGTTCAATTTGACAGCGACCACGGTCTCTTCTTTAAAAGTCGCCTCGAGCTTTTCTTGTTTGGCCACCCGCCACTCCCGGTTTTCAAGCACCGCTTCGAGGCTGACGGCCCGGCCATTTTTAAATACATCAACGCGTTCACTCATCTACAAAAACCTCAACTAGCATGGATATGTTCTAATATAGCAGAAGCCAGGCAGATTTGCCCAGCAATCAAAAAAGGTCAAGGAGGCCAAGATTGGGCCCTACCACTTTCCTATTACAGCCCAACCATGGTCGACAGCCAAAGTTTTACTCACCTGTCAGCCAAAGGAAGCCAAAAGACGGTCGAACTCGACCAATCCATTCATCGATTAGGAAATCGTCGCGTTTTGGAAAGCAGAGAAAAAAAGCCGCCAAAAGGCGACTTTTTAACGCTTGGTTCAGCCTAATCCTCGACCTCTTTGATTACATCAATGAGTGAGCCATCACGGTACTCAGCCAGGGCGACCACCCGGTCTTTAAAGGCCAATGGCTTTGGCCGACCGACCAACTTTTCCGCCTTTTGTTGCAATTCTTCGATGGAATAAATTGGCAATCCCGGCACCTTCGACAAGGTCTTAATCAGATCTTGTCGCTTTGGATTAATGGCAATCCCAATCTCGGTGACGAGCACGTCAATCGAATCACCCGGTGTAATCACCGTTGTCACGTCGGGCACCACCGTGGCAATCCGGCCACGAACAAGCGGTGCCGAAATAATCGTCAACTTGGCTGTTGCTGCATCCTGATGCCCACCAATGGCACCACGAATCACGCCATCAGAACCAGACATCACATTCACGTTAAACTTCGTATCGATTTCGAGCGCTGACAAAATCGCCACATCCAGTTTATCGACCATGGCGCCCTTGTTGGCTGGATCCGCATACCAGGAAGCATCGATTTCTTGCTGGGCCGGTGAGTTCTTCATGGACGAAGCCGCCCCCTTGTCAAAGTCCTGAACGTCCATCACCCGGTTAACCAGGCCTTCTTCCAATAAATCGACGGTTGGCTTAGTAATGCCACCCAAAGCAAAGGAAGCCTTGATTTGGTTATCAATCATGGCCTGGCGCAGAAAACGAGTCACGGCTAAGGCCGCCCCACCAGAACCCGTCTGGAAGGAGAAGCCATCCTTAAAGTAGGGCGAGTGCACAATCACGTCATTGACCATTCGCGCGATTTGTAGTTCCTTTGGATCCTTGGTAAAGCGCGTGGCCCCTGAACCAATCTTATCGGGGTTTCCGACCTGATCGACTTTGACAACGTAGTCCACCTGGGTCTGCTTAATCGAAGCCGGCGTGTTTGGATAAGGCATCAAAGAATCCGTAATCAAAACGAGCTTATCCGCGTATTGGGCGTCCATTAGCGCATAGCCAAGGGAACCAAAGGCGGCATCCCCGTTCATCCCGTTGGCGTTCCCCATTTCATCGGCGTTTGGGACACCCAAGAAGGCAACGTCAATCTTGATTTCCCCGGACTCAATGGCCCGGGCGCGGTTTCCGTGCGAACGGAAGATGACCGGGTTCTTCAAGGCACCGTGTGAAACGGCATCCCCCAATGAGCCACGCATACCAGAAGAGGTGATATTGGTGACCGTCCCTTTTTGAATCGCTTCGACCACAATGTCATTCATAACGTTTGTCAAAGAAGAAGGTGCCAAAGTCAGGTTTTGATAGCCCGCATCGATCACTTCACGCATGACCATGTTGAAGACAAAGTCTCCTTCACGGAAGTGGTGGTGAAATGAAATGGTCATGCCATCACGAACCGTCGCCGCCACGACCTGCTTGATCGACTCGACCACCTTTGAAGGGCCAGTCTGCGCCTTGACCTTTGGCGCCACCCGTTGAATGGTTGGCTGGCCAAAGTCCGTCATTTGAAAGCCCTGGTCATTTTGCGTTTTTAACAATTGGTCCGGAATTTCCCGGTTCACATTATTCTTCAATGTCATTTCCCTCCGCATCAATCAGATTGTTAGCTTTTGCTAGTTTCATCACGCGTTCTGCGCGCATCACCACCGGACGATCGACCATTTGACCGTTCATTGCAATGACACCGGAGCCCTTTTGCTTGGCTTCTTCGATGGCGGCCATGACGTTTTGCGCGTTTTGAATTTCCTTTCGGCTCGGCGCAAAGACTCGGTTAACCGGTGCCACCTGGCGAGGGTTAATAATGGACTTACCATCAAAGCCAAGTTGATGAATCAACTTCGTTTCTCGGATGAAGCCCTCTTCATCGTCCAAGTTGGTAAAGACGGTATCAAATGCTGCAATCTTAGCCGCACGGGCCGCGTGTAAGATGACGTTTCGGGCATACAAAAGCTCTTGGCCATCTGGATAACGATGGGTCTTCATGTCCGTGGTATAGTCTTCGGCTGACAGGGCAATCCCAATCATGCGCTTCGAGGCGGAAGCAATTTGGTAGGCGTTGACCACCCCCATGGCCGATTCAATCGCGGCCATCAAGTGTGTCGAACCAACTTCTCGACCAAATTCCTTTTCGGCTGCTTCCACTAGGTTTTCAAGCTCGTGAATCATATCGGCACTTTCGGTCTTTGGCAATCGAATCACGTCGATGCCGGCCTTAACCATCGCCTTAATGTCGTTTTCATAAAAAGGCGTGTCCAACCCGTTAATTCGAACAACCAGTTCGGCATCCCCATAATCGAAGGTTTGCAGCGCTTCATAGACAAGATAGCGGGCTGCGTCCTTTTCATTCATGTTCACGGCATCTTCTAGGTCGAACATGATCGAGTCGACACCAAAAATACCGGCATCTTTAATCAGTCCTGGGTTATTGCCAGGCACAAACATCATGGTTCGGCGTAAGCGTTCGTCTGCAGCCATTAGAGCACCTCCCAATTTGGTTCATCTTTTAAGTCCAGGGCGCGTTGTGCAACCGCAATAGCCCGGGCCTTGATAACTGGTGTTAAGGCGCCTTTGTCCACGACTTTGACCAAGACGTTCTCAATGTCATAAGCCTGCAAGACGGATTGAATCGTGGCCATGATATCCTCGCCAAATTGCTTTTTAACATCTGAGGTCAGGTCAAAGTGAATGCCCTTTTCGCCCTGACTCAGCATAATCTGAATGTCCGAAGACTCCAAAGTTCCGGCCAAGGCCGTTTGCTTAATTTCCATGAATTTGTTGTCCTTTCGCGATGCGTTCCATGATTGCTTCTTGGTTTGTCTTGATAAAGTCCAAAGTCGTTTCTGGTAGTAAATCAGCTAAGGAAGACAGTTGCTGGTCCTTTAATGCTTGACGGACCGTACGGGCTGAAATCGCCTGACCATCTTGGCTTAGGCGGGGCACTTCCTTGACTGCAACCTGAGGCGGCAAAATTTTCTTTAATTGCTGATTATAAAGGGCCGTCGTGTGCGAGGTCGGTTCGGTCCCGATATAGCGAGCCGAAAGCCCAAGCGGTTCGGCAATCTGCTGCTTAAAGAGTTCGGCATCCAGTGCCGTTTGAAAGCGGATGGCTTGGTCTCGATCATCAATGAAGTAGGCGGGAAACAATAGGTAAGAAACCATGTAATCGCCCCCATTTGCCACCACGACGTTGGCTATGTCCTCGCTCCCTTTTTGAACCATCGCCATTCGCTCGGTCGTTTTAAAGAGCGAAACGTCCTGATTCACGACAAAGACCATCACCCAATCGTTTTCTTGCGCAGCCTGTTCTATCAAATAGCGGTGCCCCTTGGTAAAGGGATTGGCATTCATCACAATGGCTGCTGTTTGACCTGCGTCAACCGGCTTTTTCGGTAGCGACGCCCGGTATTGCTCAATGTTGGGCGTTCCCTTTTCTAAAATCAAACCAACCGCCGTTTTGGCCAAAGTCCGAAAGCCGATGTGCTCAAAGGCTTCCTGATAAGTTGCTTTTGTAAAAACAAAGAGATGGAAGCAACCCTTTTCCGCCAAGTCTGATTCAAGGGCCGACACGATTTGATTAAAACGTGAACCAGGGTGTTCCTCCCCCGCATGGGAAACGGCGATGTATTTGATGACCTGTCCGGCAATGGAGCCAGTCCCGACCAGCTGGTCTTGTTCATCATAAAGACCGAGGGTTTGATCAATTGGTTGAACTTCTGCCTGATCAAAGTCAACGACACCCTGCTCTTCCAAAAAGGCCATCCACTGTTTTTTCGAGGCTTTGGAAAAAAGGTAGAGATCTCGAATCTTTTCAACCATTATTTATTCGCCCTTTCGAGCATAGTCCAGAACCGCCTTTGTCACGGCATCCACCACTCCTTGGTCAAAGACTGCCGGCACGATTTTATCCGCCCTTGGTTCTGGTACCAAATCGGCTAACCCTTGGGACACCTTGATTTGCAGTTGTGAGTCAACATGCTTCAAGCCTGAGGCAAGCAGTCCCTTGAAAAGACCGGGAAAGGCCAAGACGTTGTTCACCTGGTTCGGCCATTGCGACGAACCCGTTGCCATCACGGCAACACCAGCAGCCGCGGCTTCTTCCGGATCAATTTCAGGCAGCGGATTGGCCAGGGCAAAAACAATGGGCTCTTTTGCCATCTTTTGAACTTGTTCTTTCGACAAAACATTGGCAGCCGAAAGACCAATGAAGGCATCGGCGTCCTCAATGACTTCGTCTAAGCTATCACCAGCCACTTCTTGAACCCGATCGGCCAAATTTCGCTGAAAATCATTGTAGCGATCATCATTTGACCGCACCACGCCATGAATATCAACAAGGGTTTGCTGCTTGATACCGGCTGCTAAGAGTAGGTTCGCGGTTGCTAGGCCAGAAGCGCCGACACCCGTCAGGACGACTTTTAAATCCGTCAATTTCTTCCCGACAACTTTGGCAGCGTTCATCAACCCGGCCAGCACAACGATGGCTGTCCCCGTTTGATCGTCATGGTAGACCGGAATGTCCAAATCCTTGGACAAGCGTTCGACCAATTCGAAACAGCGGGGAGCCGCGATATCTTCCAAATGAATGCCAGCAAAGGAAGGCGCCATTGTCTCAATCGTTTTGACCAAGTCATCGACGGACACTTGATTCAAGGCCATGGGAATCGCGTCCACATTGGCAAAGGACTTATAAATCAGTGCCTTTCCTTCCACAATGGGCAAGCCGGCCCCAGGACCGATATTTCCTAAGCCCAGAACGGCCGTTCCATCGGTAATCACTGGAATTAATTTACCAGACATGGTGTACTTCGCCTGGTCTTCTGGATGCGCTTGAATATCCTTTGCTAAGGCAGCAACACCAGGCGTGTAGGCCTTTCCCAAATCGGCAGGATCCTTAATCGCAAAGGTTCCCTGCAGCTCTAAAACGCCGGTGTGCTCGGCGTGCAAACGCTGTACTTCTGTTTCTTCGGCCATGGTCGATCCTCCTCTTGGATTCGCCGCTTCTTGATACCCTCATTGTAAAGCGCCCTGGAATCGAAGTAAAGAAAATCCTTTTATATTTTATTAAAAAACGGAATGTTTTTGTTTTATTTTAATTATTTAAAGGCTTTTTATTTTTTTGAATTTACCTGAAAATCAAAAATTTGGTGAAAATTGTAAATTTACCGAAAATTATTGTAAAATAAGTTAAATCATTTCCTTTCATTAAAAAGATTCGTGATTTTTTTGAAAGAAAAACAATTCATAAAGTAAGGGGTTACCATGCCAGCAACGGATCCAAGTTTACTCGCTCAAATTTCAGAGGATTATTACCTCAATAAATTATCATTTGGTGAGATTTCCGATAAGTACGCCATTTCACGCTACTTAATTAACAAATACCTAAACGAAGCGGTGAAAAACGGGATCGTTAAAATCGAAATCGCCCAAACCGCTTCCCGTAATTCCCAGTTGGAACAACTGTTCAAGGAGAAGTTTCCGAAAACAACTTGTTACATCATCCAAGACGATGCAACGGAAACGGCAACGGAAGAACTGCTGGCCAACTACGCCGCCAATTTTGTGGTGAAGCACCTCGAAAAGGGCCCCCACATCGTCGGCATGACTTGGGGTGAAACCATGTATTCGATGATTGATGCCATCACCAGCAATCCACTCGATCAGGTTAAATTCACGCAGTTCGTTGGCGAAAACATGAAGTACAACTCAACGGCCGGTTCGGTTCGAATCGTCGAACGCGCAGCTAAAAAGGTCGCCGGTGAGTTTTTGACTTTGCCAGCCCCACTCTACCTATCCGATAACACCGTTCGAAACGGCCTCTACGAAGCCGTTTCAATCAAACAAACACTGGACGTGGCCAAAAACATGGACACCGTTTTGACCGGGCTCGGCACCATCGCCTCCCTCGAATCGATTGCCATTTGGAACCAAAACATCAATCGCCTCTTCCCAGAAGTCCGGCTGGGCGAAGTGGCCGGTATGATTTACGGTCGTCCATACGACATTCATGGCAAAGTCTTAAACCCCGATTCTGATAAAACCGTTGGTTTGTCATTGAACACCATCCTCAGCGTGCCAAAGCGTATTGGCGTCGTGCGGTCCAAGGCAAAGTTTAAGGCAGCCATTGGTGCCTTAAACGGTCAGTTCCTCACGGACTTAATCATGTCCGAATCCTTGGCCTACCGGATTTTAAACGAAACAGAAGAAAAGTAACCATAAAAAAAGCTGCCCGAATGGGCAGCTTTTTTTACTTACTTCGCCTCAATGGCATCGACCGATGGGGACTTTTTAATGAATTGAACGGCTAAACCAATGACCAATCCTGCGATAGCAAAGAGCACCCAGGAGAAGCCGTGTGAAGCCATAAAGACGTGTTCTTGATACCAGCCAAGGTGCTCAACACCGTTTTGGCTATAGCTAACAAAGCCACCAAGGGCCTTTGCAAAAGGCACCTGAGTTAAGCCATCACCGATTGACCCAATCAAGGTCAAGCCAATTGACCACTCGAAGAGGGCCTTCGTCCGACCCAACCAGGGCGAAACAAGGTTTAGCAAAACCAAGGTAATGGCTACTGGGTACATAATCAGCAGAACCGGAACGGCCCAAGCAATGATCTTATCCAAGCCCAACAAGGCAACCAAGAAGGCCAAACCGACAGCAAGCGCTAACCAGCCTTCGTAAGAAACCTTCGGAAAGGCCCTGTGAAAGTCATGTGCCATCGAAGATGATTCCCCCATCGCCGTGGTAAAGACGGCAACCGGTCCCATCACGGCTAGGAAGACCTGGCCAAAGGAACCGAAGTAGTTCATCATGATTTGGGTTAAGGCAATCGCTCCGTTGGCCGAAATCGTTTCCTTACCAAGCGAACTGGCACCCAACATAATCAAACCGACGTAGACCAAGGACAGGCCAATCAGAGCCCAAGTTCCCGTTTTAACGATGATTTTAGCAACGTGAGCCGGCTTGTGATAGCCCATGTTTTCGATCGCATGCACAATGGCTACGCCCAAAACAAGCGAAGCTAAGGCATCAACCGTGTTATAACCCTCGATTGCAGAGGACAACACAGGGGCTGACTGATAGGCCGACGTCACGTGCTGGCGCAAATCACCCATTGGCCAAACAAGGGCCAAGACAAAGACCACCGCTAAGAGAATGAGGAAGGCCGGGTTCAGATACTTACCAATGACCGACGTAATCGAATCGGCTTTTAAACAGGCCCAGTAAACCAAGATAAAGTAAATTAAGGAAAAGATGACGAGGCCCAGTTGCTGCGCACTTTCTGGTAACCAGTTAGCGATTGAAAAAGAATAGGCCACCGTCGCTGTACGGGGGGCCACCACCAAGGGACTTAAACAAAAGTGCAAAATCACAACAAAGACAATTGAGACACGGGGGCCGAGTGGCTTAATGAGGTCAAAGACCGAACTCGACCGTGTCACACCCAACGCGACCAGGGCCAGTAATGGTAGTAGGACAGCTGATAAGATGAAGCCAAAGGTGGCTTGTCCCCATGCAGCACCGGCTAGTTGTCCCAGGTGGACAGGAAAGATCAGATTCCCGGCACCAAAGAACATACCAAAAATTAAGGACACCATCAGTAGGTTTTGCCGCCATGTTAATTTCTTTTCCATTTACGACTCTCCAATTGAATTAATCGTTTTAAAGCTTACTCACATCTATCCATTGTACTCGCTTTTCTTCCGTCACGCCATTGTGTTTGGTAGAAAAGCTGACGTAAAAAAGGGCAGCTTTTCGGCTAATCCTCTGCTATGCTAAGAAGAGAGGAAAACTGCCATGACAGCATTACAAAGCGCCGACCTAGCGTTTGTTCGGCCCAGCAAAAGAGCACTCGACGAAGCCATTAATCAAAGCACCGTCGAAGCAGAAGAAAAGGGTTACGTTCACGTCGCCCTTGTCGTCCATGAGCAAGGGCAACTGACGGTTATCGAAGCAACAGTTGACAGCGGCGCTGTTGAACGCCCTTTGACAAGCTTTTTACAGGACCATGAAGGCCTCGTTGACTTTTATCGGCTGAAGGATGGGCCAAGAAATCCCACAGCTATTGTAAAACGTGCACGGCAATTCATTGGCCAGCCATACAATCACGGCTTCTTTGAAAATGGGCCCGGCCTCTATTGTTCGCAACTGGTCACTAGGGCCTTTTCCGACGAGCAAGTCTTTAAAGAAGAGCCGCTCCAATTTGGTCCAAACGGAACAATTCTACCCCATTGGCTTGACTACTATCGAAAACTGCAGCGAGCAATTCCAATCAAAGAACTGGGCTCTTCACCCAATAGTCTGCTGCGTTCTCACTCGCTTATCGCCCTTCACGTTTAATCGAAAAAAAGGCTCAGCACTCGTGAGCCTTTTTTAGATACTTTTGATGTATTCGTTTAATTTCTTAGGTGAAAAGCCAAGCCAATCACCAACGGAGGATTCAACGATTGGCGTCCGCTTCTTCCCCTCTTTCTTAAAGCGATCATACAAGTCCGGTTGCTGATCCAGGGAAACCTCTTCGTATGGCACCTTCCGTGTCTTCAGGTAAAGCTTAGTTGCTGCGCATTCGGCACATGTCTTGCGAGTATAGAGTTTAAGCATCACGACGCCTCCTAATATAAAATTGGTATATTCCTTATTTTAACGTTTTAAGCGACTTTTTCAAGGGTTTCTGAAGGAAAAGAAAAAAGAACCGAAGAATCGGTTCTTTTTTTATCCCTTAATAATCTTTTCGATGGCCGCTAATTCGTCCGCCGTAAAGTCAAGGTTCTTGGTGAATTCAAGGTTATCTGACAAATGGTCCGCGGAAGAAGTCCCAATGATCACGGATGCCACGCGCTGATCTTGAAGCAACCATGCAAGCGACATTTGTGAAAGCGTCTGATTGCGGTTCTTAGCCATTTCATTCAGGGCGTTTAACTTAGCAACCAAAGCGTCACGACCGTCATCAAACAAGAAGCCGTTGGTCTTATGGATTGGAAAGTCGGCTGGAATCCCCTTCAAATAGCGATCCGTCAGCAAGCCTTCCGCCAAGGGCCCATAGGCAAAGAGTCCGGCGTGGTGTTCATCCAAAATATCCAACAAACCGGATTCCTTTTCCTGCTGGTTCAACATATTGTATGACACTTGATTTCCGATGAAAGGCGTTCCCAAATCCTTAAAGATTTCAGCAATGGCCTTTGTTTGTTCGGCCGTATAGTTTGATACCCCGACGTACAAAGCCTTTCCCTGCTTCACCAAATGATCCAGGGCCCGTGCCGTTTCTTCCATGTTGGTGTTTGGATCAAAACGGTGAGCATAAAAGATATCAACGTAATCCAGGTTCATTTTTTCAAGGGAAGTGTCCAAGGCGTTCACTAGCGTCTTTCGACCTGAGAATTCGCCAAGAGGGCCCGGCCACATGTGATAGCCGGCCTTTGTCGTAATGACCAACTCGTTTCGGTAGGGCTTCAAATCAGATTTGTAGACCTGACCAAACGTTTCCTCCGCCGTTCCGTTATTGGGCCCGTAGTTAAAGGCATTATCAAAGGAGAAAATACCAGAATCAAAGGCCTTCAGAATGACTTTGCGAGAATTTTCCAGAGGCATTGTATCCCCAAGATTTCGCCAAAGTCCAAAGGAAACGGCTGGTACAATCAACCCAGAGTCGGACACGCGCCGATAGGGCAACTTTTCGTAACGATCTTCTGCTGCTTGGTAAACCATGTAAACTTCCTCCTATAAAATCTGAATCAGTTTCTCAGCGATTCGTTCATGATCGGCTAAACCAGGGTGGTGTGGCCTGGTTGGAATCTGCCAATCCGTCGTCTCAATGACGGTAAAGCAATCAAAGCGGGCGGCTTCTGCTTTGAAAATGTCGGTAAATTGCCCATTCCAGGGCGTCAACACGTAAAAATGCGCTTGGTGGAAACGCTTGACTAACTCTAACAAGTAGACACGTAGGCCAAAGGCAAAGTCTTCTTCAGAAGCTCCGTAGTGCCCATCGTTCAAACCGTAGGCAACCACCACTTGTTTTGTTCGAACCCGTCGTCTTGCAATGTTTTCACCCACTCGCCAAAGGGCGTCAATCGCCTTTGGTTCCTGGAATGGTGCGGCAGCCGTCAATCCGGTCCCGCCATAGGCGATTCGATTTAAGGGCAGGCCCTTTTCTCGTGCAACGATGGCTGGGAAGGACTGACTAGGGCGGTGCCGGTCGTGGGCAGCCCCCGTCATAGCTTCTCCTGCGACAATCGAATCCCCCACAAAAGTCAAATAAGGTCGGACTTCTTGTTCGGCTGACGTTGGCAAAGTAGCGGTCAATTCGCCGGCACCCGTAAAGGCGGCCTTCTTAACTGTTAAGCCGCTTTGCCAAAAGGCAACCTGACCCGTTGCCCACTGGTCCAAAGTCAAGTGATAATCGTGTTTGCCAGCAAGGAGCATCACGGTTAGTTCACGACCATTAACCGACAAAGGCGCTTGATTTTCACCGTCGATGGTCAGTGTCCAGGTCATTTCGGGGTAGTCCGCATCGAAAAAGAGGCTGAACTGACCAGCGCCATCGGATGAAAAGGCAAAATAGGCACCATACTGCGAACAGCGAATGCCGTCCTCATCGCCAATTGCTGACCATTCTGGCGAAGCAATGCTTAATAATTCATGTTCTCTCATCACTGTGCCTCCCGCTCCTCTTTTGGCAGGAGAACTTGGGCGAGTGACTTGTGCTCAATCACCTGCTTCAAGGCTTCGGCGAATAGCGAGGCAACGGAAATCACTTCGAGTTTTGCAAACCGCTTTTCTTCTGGAATCGCAACGGTATCCGAGATCATTAAGCGGTCCAAATCAGAGGCTTGCAAGGCTTCTGAGGCTTGACCCGACAAGACCCCGTGGGTGGCAAGGCCGGCGATTTCTCCCGCGCCCGCCTTTTTCAAAGCCGAAGCTGCTTTCATCATTGTCGCACCAGTGTCAACCATGTCCGCCACAATAATGGCATGCTTTCCGGCAACGTTTCCCGTCACCCGGGCCGGCTGATTCGAATAACGCTCCTGATCAATGATGGCCCACTGACTGTCAATCGCCGAAGCCAAGCGTTGCACTAGCTTCAAAGTCGATGGTCCTGAAGCAACACAAACCACCTCTTGGCCGACCAGCCCCTTCTTTTCGAGGTAGTCAACCTGTGCGGGCAGGGCAATCAAATGATCGACTGGAATATCGAAGAAGCCCTGAACTTGAGCCGTGTGCAAATCCATGGTCATGACCCGTTTAATGCCTTGATCCTGCAACATGTCGGCAATCAAGCGGGCCACAATTGGTTCTCGTGACCGTGTTTTACGATCCGAACGGGCGTAACCCATGTAGGGAATAATCACATTGATGGACTTAGCGGAAGTCCGCTTGGCCGCATCAATGAAAATCATCAACTTCATGAAGTTTTCGTTGACCGGATCAGCAATCGGTGCAATCACATAGACATCGATTCCACGAACGGAGTCGACGATTCGTTCGTAGATTTCGCGGTCGGCAAAAGTCCGAATGTCAACGGGTGACAATGGAACGCCGACTTGTTCAGCGACTTGTTCAGAGAATGCTGGGTTAATTCCTAAATCAAAGAGACGAAATTTTGGATTAGCAGTCATATTGGCTCCAGGCGGTTTCTTCATTCTTGCGACTGTTCGTTGCAAACAGTCTTTACTACTTACATTATACTAAATTTCAACGCACTGCTGGCATAAAATCAGCCGGACTTAGGTCGTCCATGCCAATCAGTGGATCAATGCCGGCTGTTAAATGGGCAACCGTGAGGCTGGTATCGTCCAGCATGGCCTTTTCATTTTCAGTCCTGTTCGGCTTGATTGAACTTTCAGGACCTTTTTTCAAAGGCTTTTGCTGACCTTGCTTGGCCCCTTCTTTCTCAAAGTCGCCCTTTTCGGCTGTTGCTTTTGACTTGGCAGGAGCAAGCTTGGCATCCACCGGCTTCTTTGGGCGCTTGGCTACCGGCTTTTCCAACTGAGATTGCGTCCGAACATCCCCTGCAATCAGTGCCGCTAACTTAGTTTGGCGTCGAGGCACCTCATGTTCGGCCGCATACTGGTAGGCATCGTAGTCGCCAACCATCACAAGGGCCTCTTTGGCACGGGTAATCGCCGTGTAAACAAGGTTTTGATTCAACATAATCTTAAACTGGGAACTCAAGACTAGAATCACTAGCTTAAACTCGTTCCCCTGTGCCTTGTGAATCGTGGTTGCATAGGCCAAAGTCAATTGGTTCAAGGTCTTTGTCGTATACCAGACCTCTTGGCCGGCAAAGTCGACCACCAGGGCATCGGCAGAAACACCCTTATCCGATTGATTGTGGACCGCGACAACTTCACCCATGTCCCCGTTGTAGATGTCACGCTCACTGTCGTTTTCTAGCTGTAAGACTTTATCACCGAGACGAAAAACGGTATCGCCATATTGCAGCGTCTTTTGACCGGGTTTGACCGGATTGAACAGATCCTGTGCGAGCTGATTTAAGGCATTCACCCCCGCCGCTGTCTTGTACATGGGAGCCAAAACCTGGACTTGATCGGCTGTAAAGCCTTTTTTAATGGCCGAAGAAAGCACCTGTCCCACCGCGGATGGCACCTGCGCCGTCCGGGTCAAGAAGGTCGAACGATCCTTTTGCTTTTCTTCAAAGTCTTCTGGCAACCGTCCCTGATTAATAGCCGAAGCCAAAGTCGAAATCGACGATCCCTTCCCCTGTCGGTAAATCCGCTGGAGGGCAACGTGGTCAACAGCCGGGCTATTGATCAGATCAGCCAAGACGTTTCCAGGCCCCACCGATGGTAATTGATCCGCATCCCCCACCAGCACGACATGCATCGTTTTTGGAATGGCCGAAAAGAGCGTGGCCGCCAAAGTCGAATCAAGCATCGATGCCTCATCGATAACAAGCAAGCCACCTGAGAGCGGGTTGTCGGCATCAAATTCAGCGTCGTCTCCATCCGAGATTCCTAACAGGCGATGGATCGTCGTGGCCTCATAGCCGGTGATTTCCGTCATTCGTTTGGCCGCACGACCGGTTGGCGAAGCCAGGCGAACCCGCTGCTCCTTTAGCCAATCCTGGTCTTTTCCACCATCTTTGGCCTGCTTTTTAACCAGCGCCTCCCAGGTTTTGATCAAGGTTTTTGTGACCGTGGTTTTCCCGGTACCGGGCCCACCCGTTAAAACAAAGAGCTGGCTTGAGAGCGCCTTTTTCACGGCCTCTTCTTGTACGTCATCGAGTGTCAGATTATCTGGGACAACAAAGGCATCATCGATGGCAGGCAAGGTCGTTTCAATGGCCGAACGCTTTTCCGAAAGCTCTTGAATCTTATCGGCGACGGTTTGCTCGGCTAAGGCCAAATCTCTTGGTTGATAGGCGCCTTCTGAAAAGGTCAACCGCCCTTCTGCAACGAGAGCACCCAAGGTCGCGTCAATGTCTTGGGAGCCCTCCAATAAAGCACCGCCCAACATGTTTTGCGCGCTTTGCCTTGCTTGTTCCACCGTTAAGAAGGTGTGGCCGTGGGCAAAGCAACTGCCCTGAATCGCCGCAAAGACCCCGGCCTTCAACCGTTCTGGACTCTTGTCATCAAAGCCTGCCGAACGAGCAATCGCATCGACTTTTTTAAAGGGCAAACCGTCCACATCATAGACCAGCTCGTAAGGCTCTTCTTGCAAGATGCGCTGCGCTTCTTCCCCGTAACGGTCGAACAAACGCCCAGCCAAATCCGCTGACAGGCCGACCCGGTGGCCAAAGGCAAAAAGTCGTTCCAGCCCCATGTTATTGGTCAACGTCTCCACGAGGTTGTCGGCCACCTTCGGCTTTAAAAGGCCGTTCAAGACCGTTTTATCGGCCAAGATTTTATCCAGTGCCCCTTCACCCAGTGCATCGACCAGCTTCTCTGCCGTTTTCTTTCCAATACCGGCAAAGTCGCCCGATGAAAAGAAGGCCACCAGGCCTTTTTCATCCGTCGCAACCTGATTTTCATAACGGGCCGCCTGAAACTGCTGACCATAGCGCGGGTGAGTCACCAGTTGGCCAAAAAAGGCGTAGGTCGACCCTGGTTTAACGGAGGCAAAGGTGCCCGTCACAATCAGTTCTTCTTCGTCCCAGTCAAAGTCATTTTCTTCAACCGAAACGGAAAGAATCTTAAAATAAGAATCCTTCGCCGCAAAAATCACATTTTGCAGCACACCCTTTACTTGATTGTCCTCAGAAATCGTTCTTGCCATCTCGTCCTACTTCTCAATATGTACGGTACAAAGCTGTACCATTTTCCCATGCTAAATGGTGGTCGAGGCGTCTTGCGCCTTGCCCAAATAATCCGTTTGATTCCAAGCAAGCAAATCAAAGTGTTGACCATCCGCCGTGTGGATGGTGGTTGTTGACGTGTTGGACAAGCCACCCAGTCGCGAGCGAATTTCAGCTCTTGGTACCCCTAACAAATTCGTCATACCAAAAGTCAAAATCAGCCCATGGGCAACAACCAAGACCGCATCATCTGGATAATCCGCACTCACTTGTTCGATAAAACGGCGGAAACGAGCCACGGCCTTCGTATAGCCTTCACCATGAAAGCCCTGCCCCTCAAAGTTTTCCAAATGGTTTCGATACGTATCGAAGGCCTGGGGATAATCGCGCGCCACGTCGTCTTTCTTTTGGCCTTCCCAGTCACCGAGCCCGACTTCGACAATGTTGGAATGCAAAGAAAGGTTTGGGCTGTCCGGTAATCCCTGAACAATCGTGGCCGCTGTCTTTTGCGCCCGTGGTAAAGGAGAGGAAAAGGCCCGTCGAATCTTCTTATCCTTTAAGAAGTTCGCCACCTTCCCCATATCATCATAGGAGCTTTTTAACAGCGGCGAATCGCCATGGGCCCCTTGGAAACGCTTTTCCAGGTTCCATTCCGTCTGACCATGTCGTACAAAGTAAAAAGTTGTCATGCCACTTGCTCCAAAACCTGCCGTTCCACTAATTCTTTCAAAAAGAAGGCCAGCAATTCCATCATTTGGTCCTTATCCGCCCGCTTTTTAATATCAACGGGGCCACCAGCAGCGCCAACGACGTCGACTTTGGCAGTTGACAGATCCTTTTGGAAAACAATTTTCAACGAAATGGCTTGATCAATCGGCTGATCCGGCTGCAAGGAACGCTTCAGCACAAAAGCCCCGGCGTTGTTTGTCATGAAACCTAAATCCATCAAGGTAAATTTCTTAATGGCCGGGCTGATGGCAAAGTCACCAAGCCCCTCGATTTTAAATTGCTTTTGAAATGCCATGTCATCTCTCCTTTTTATAAACAAGTGGGCGTTCTAATGGCGAAGGCCCTTTGGATAAAAGTTCTTCAATTGACCATTCACAAACTTGGCCCAACCGACACCGTTACCGCCGGCAGTCATCAAGACAAAGCCCTTTTGCAAGTCCGCCTTGGTGTTTAATGCCTCGCCATGAATGTAAGCCTGCCAGTCACTTGAGTCATCAATGGCAAAAGTCTGTGCCGCCTGATCAGGCTGAATCGCCAAGGCTAAAGCATGGTCTGGTTCAAAGCGTTTCTTCTTAAAAGAACCCAGGCAAAGGCCAGCCCGTAAGATTTTAATGCGACCAAAGGCCGGACAGTCAACTGGCATTAAAAAGACCCGATCGCCAAAACGCAGTAGCCGGGAAGAATCAACGACCAGGCCAGGAACGGTTTGCTTCAAGAAATCTTGCAACAAGGCCGATTCCTCAGAAGAAAAACGATCGGCCTTTTGTCCTTTTATGGCTGGTCTCGTCTCTTCTTCATCATCTTTTCGGCGCAGTTTGGCGACAAAGTGTCCTTCGCCTGCTAAGTCCTGTGGCCACAAGCGTGCGGTTTTGGTGAGATCCGAACGCCCGTCTGCCCATTCTGGTCGGCCATCTTGAATGCCTGATCCAGCGACTTTGTCAATTTCTAGTAGTTCGAATTCCGGATAAGTTGCTAAGAGCCAGGCAATCGTCTGCTCATCTTCTTCCGGTGCAAAGGTACAGGTCGAGTAGACAAGTACCCCACCCGGCTTGACCATCGCCACCGCGTTGGCTAGAATCTCTTCCGACCGTTCGGCACATTCCCGTGGGTAGCCCTCTGACCAATAGGTGATGGCTTCGGGATCCTTTCGGAACATCCCCTCACCAGAACAGGGACTATCAAGCAACACGCGGTCAAAAAAGTCCGGCAATAACTGGGCTAAATCCTTGGAATCAGCCGAAGAAACAATGGCGTTTTGAACACCAAAACGTTCGATGTTTTCGGATAGAATTTTTGCTCGGGAAAAGAAAATCTCATTCGTCCAAAGCAATCCCTGTCCCTTCATTTGACCAGCTAATTGCGTGGACTTTCCGCCAGGTGCCGCCGCCAAATCAAGCACTTTTTCACCCGGTTGAGCGGCCAGGACCTCGGCTACAAATTGGGCCGATGGCTCTTGCGAATAGACCAGCCCCGTTGTATGATCGATACTTTTTCCAGCCACTTGCCCAAAATAACCATTAGGCGACCATGAGATTGGCTGTTCTAATGACAGGGAAAGGGGCTTTTGATTGGCCTTTAAGGGGTTCAATCGGAAGCCCTTGTCAACGGGTCCTTCTAAAGCCGCAAAAAAAGGCCCACTTTCGTTGCCGAGCAGGTCTTGATATTTTGCGATGAAAGCTTCTGGAAGTGCCATAGTCACCTCATCTCGAGAAATGTCTCTTACAAATACTTTGCGTCTTCTTCTGGATCCTGAGAAGTCAAAATCTTAGGACCGTCCTTGGTAATGGCTAGCGTATGTTCATACTGAGCCGACCATGAGCCGTCAGCCGTTCGAACCGTCCAACCATCTTCTGGGGTTTCGTCAGTCGTCACTTCCCAACCACCCATGTTAATCATGGGTTCGATGGTAATGGTCATCCCCTCCTTCAAACGAAGGCCGTGTCCCGCCTTACCGAAGTGCGGAATGGCTGGATCTTCGTGCATCGTTGGACCAACGCCGTGGCCGATGTATTGACGAACATCGCCATAGCCCATCTCATCTTCTGCATACTGTTGAATGGCTGCGCCAATGTCACCCACTCGGTTGCCGACCACCGCTTGGTCGATTCCCAAATAAAGGGACTTCTTCGCAACGTCCATCAACTTTTTGACTTCGGGTGATACCTCACCAACCGCATAAGACCAAGCTGAATCGGATACGGCGCCATCAAGGCCAACGACCGTGTCGACTTTGACAAGGTCACCGTTCTTCAACTTCAAGCCCTTGCGAGGCAATCCGTGGGCCACTTCGTTGTTGACCGAAATCGTCACCGCGTACTTAAAGCCTTCGAAGCCGATTTGCAAAGGAACGCCACCGTGGTCCTCGATATAAGCCTTACATTTTGTCTCGATTTCCCAGGTATCCAAACCGGGCTTAATCAAATCGCGAAGCATGTGGTGCATGCCGGCAATGATGGCACCGGATTTGCGCATGGCTTCGATTTCACGTGGTGATTTCAAACTAATCATGAATGTCCCTTTCTTGTCTTTTAAAAGTACCTCTATTATACCATTTTCACCCCTGGCAAAAAGGGCGAAAGCATCTTTTTTATCCGAGTCGATTCTGCTGCCGCTTGTTGACTTTTCCAAAGTCCACGGCCATAATGAAGGAAAGAAGAAGGAAAAGGAGTCTCTGATATGAAGAACTTTTTACTTGGTGTTTCATTGTTTGGTAACGCGGCTTTGGCCTACGCATTGTTGAAGGACGACGACCGTGTCGCCGACTTGAAGGATAAGGCCCAAGACGTTGTCGAATCCGGTAAGGCAAAGGGACAAGAAGCCTTGGCCTACGGAAAGCAAAAGGCAACGGATTTAACCGAAGCCAGCAAGCAAAAGGCCGCTGATTTGACGGAAGCGGGCAAGGGCAAGTTCCAAGAAGTAAAGGGACAAGCCGCTGCAAAGAAAGAAGACGCTAGCCAGTCTTTGGACGACCAATTAGCTGAATTGAAGGAACGCGCTGGCGTTTTCGATAACTAAGCAATCAAAAACTGAAACAAAAAAGCAGAACCTCTCGGTTCTGCTTTTTTTCGTCATCATTCATGATTTTTTTTATTGATAGAATTGCAGCCAATTCTTTCGGAAACCATTGTCGTCTAACTGCTCGACCATTTCCTTATTCGTTAGCGGCACATTCTTTTCCGAGGAACTAACCCCCGAGAGATAAGAGGACTTCAGGTTTGGCGCAACCGACACGACGACATCATCGTCACTCAGTGACTGGCTATTGTAGCGCTTCACCTTAGCAAAGGTAACCGACCCCTTGGCGCTTTTTTTCAACCAGTACGTCCGCTTCTCCTTCGTGATTAGCTGGACCTGACCACCCTTCGCCCAGGCATTTTTCGTCACCTTTTGCCCGGCTAGACTTTGACCCGCTTCGACCGTCTGGTTCCGGTAATTATCCAAGACCTGGTTCACTGCATCCAAGGTGACTTGATAACGTTCCTTTGAGTCGGTATATTTACCAGCTCCGGAGACAACCGTAATAAACTCGTGTCCGTCTTGATCCTTCACCAGACCCGTCAAGCCACCACCACTCTTTGGCGTTGACCCGGTTTTTAAACCTTCAATGGTCAGGTTCTTCGGGTTGTTCAGCTGTCCCTTAATTTCTTGGTCGAACTTTCCACCTTCCGTCAGCTTAATCTTGGTAGCGGTCTCGTCACCGTTGGGGCTGTAAACAAGGCCACGCTTCTCGTAATAGCCCTTTACATCCGGATAATCCTTGATGATTTGATAGGCCAGCATGGCCAAATCCGTTGGCGTTGCCTTATTCTCAGCCGTCTTCTTTGCGGACTTAACCTGGTAATCAAAGGCGTCGTCATTAACCTGACCGGCCGCGTTATACCAAACCGTGTCCTTCAAGCCCAGCTTCTTCGACCAACGTTCAAGAAATTCCTGCTGTGTTTCGGATTTTTTCTTGGCAAAGTCGGCCAAGGCCAAGGAGGCATCGTTGGCCGAAGTCGTAAACATTGCGGTAAAGAGTTCTTTAATCGTCAGGGTTTGACCGGCGTGAATGTCCAAATGGGCATACATGGCCGTATCTTTTTCGGACCAATCAGAAGACTTACTAATGGTAACCGGCGTCGTCCACTGGTAGTCCCCATTATCAATCCCCTGCAAAATCGCATAGGCCGTTAACATCTTACTTTGCGAGGCAATGCCGATTTGTTGGTCGGGGTTCTTTTGTCCCAGCACTTGACCCGTATTGGCATCAATCACTAAGGCGCTACGGGCCTTCACCGATAAAGTCATGGCCGAACCATCGAGCGGCTTGCCAGAAGCTTGAATCTGATCGCGGTTTGCATAGAAAGCCAAGCCAAAAAAGCCGCTGGTTCCAAGAACTAAGATAGCCAGCAAGGTCCAAATCATAATACGCAAAAAGAGTGGGCGCTTTTTCTTTTCCTTGACCGAGGTATAGGCCGGTCGAAAGGTCATTTGAAAGGTTGCTTTTCGTTTAAAAGGATTTTTTAAATGCATGATTCAATCCTGCTCCGCCATTTTTAATGTGTACCAAAGAGTCGATCACCGGCATCGCCCAATCCAGGAACAATGTAGCCATCGTCGTTTAGGCCTTCGTCAATTGCCGCCGTCACAATCGTCACGTCTGGGTGAGCTTCCTGGACTGCTTTTATTCCTTCAGGAGCCGAAACCAGCGTAATCAACTTAATCTGTGTTGCGCCACGTAACTTCAAAGCTGAAATGGCATCCTTGGCTGAGCCACCAGTCGCTAACATTGGATCAACTAACAACACTTCTCGCTGTGCGATATCGTCGGGTAACTTAACAAAATATTCGACCGGCTCCAAAGTTTCTTCATCACGGTACATGCCGATGTGTCCGACTTTGGCAGCGGGGATCAACTGTAAAATGCCATCGACCATACCAAGCCCAGCACGTAAAATCGGCACCACTGCCAACTTTTTACCGGCCAAAGAAGCCGCCTTTGTTTCTTGAACCGGCGTTTTAACCGGAACGGTCTCAAGTGGCAAATCAGCCGAAGCTTCGTAGGTCAATAACATGGCCAACTCATCAACGAGGGCCCGAAAATCTTTCGTGCCAACTGCTTCGTTTCGAATCATGGTCAACTTATGTTGAACCAGTGGGTGCTTCACTTCAATCACTTCAGCCATTTGATCCTCCAAGACTCATTTTTAATAAGTGTACCAGAATTTGATGACAAAGCGGGGTCAATTGCCTTAAAAAAGGGTTAAGAAAGGTTAAAAAAGCCTTTATTTAATCTTCAATTGTCTTCAATCCCCTTCTCCGTTATAATGAAAGGTGCTTTGCACCTGTAGTTTAACGGGATAAAACGGGGACCTCCTAAGTCTTTGCTCCCAGTTCGAGTCTGGGCAGGTGCATATGATAACACTGGTATATCAACGCTTGTACGGGTTGTGTAGCAAGGTAACAAAAAAAGTCGTCCGGAAATTTTCCGGACGACTTTTTATTTCATCAATTTTTGAAAACGACGCTGCAAGACTGGGCCAATGGCCGCCACCAAGACACCGTTCATAACAAACTCAAAGAAGAAATTAAAGGCCAAGATCGCCACTAACCAGAAAAAGAGGTTTTCCTTTGGAATGCCATAGCCATGATAGGGCAAAAAGGTCAACGACAGCCAGGTCAGCACAATCACGATGGCCGTGTTAATAAAGGCTGACAGGCCGCCTAAGGTAAAAAGGAACCAGACGGGCTTCAATTGATTTTTAAAGAAACGCTGCGCCAAGTACCCAATCACAAGGCCCACCAGAATCCTGGGAATAAAGGCCACAAAGGGATTTGAAAACAAAAGGGCGCCGAAGGTTCCCGGGTGTAAAATCGCCCGAATCCAAGAATAGAAGGCCCAGAAAAAAGCGACAACAAAGCCGGACTTCGGCCCTAAAGTAATCGCGGCCAAGGCGGCGGTCGCCGGTAAAATCACGGCAGATGCACCGACGACAACGGCTCCCAAAGGCACGTATCCTAAGAAAGGAACCGCCGACTGCAAGAGGATGATAGCGACAAACAGCGTCTGGGCCACAAAAAGTTGTGTGTTTTTCTTTGTTTTCATCTTGGTTCTCCTAAGCACTAATGTTACGAGTATAGCGGGTAGAAAAAAAGCTGTCAACAACCCCCTTCCAGGTTCCAGACAACTTTGATCATTTACTTAAAATTCCAAGAGCAGCCGATTCAACCGTGGTGCGTAGATATCACCAAAGCGCACAAAGTGCATCAAAATGTAATAGAATTCGTACCACTTAAAGCGTTCCTGATAGCCTTCTTCCAACGGATAGGCCGCTTGGTAGGCCTGGTAAAAGTCATCGTTAAAGCCTGGAAAGACCGAGGAAACGGCCAAATCGTATTCGCGATCACCATAGAAGGCATTGGGGTCGATAAAGACCGGTTGTCCCTTCTCATCAAACATGAAGTTTCCAGCCCAAAAATCGCCATGGAGCATGGATGGCTTGACATTCTTAGCATGCTCATCGTTTAAGATGGCCTTTTTCAAGTTCTCGTAATGATCACCACGTTGCGTCAGCCAAAAGCCCTTTTTAATGGCTTGTTTCATTAACGGTTCTAGCCGTTGATTGACAAAGAACGTTGCCCAAGAATCCGACCAAGAATTATCCTTTGGAACAAAATCAGAATGATTGGATAAATCAAAGCCGAATCGATCATTGCTTGCCTGGTGCAAAACGGCTAAAGCACGGCCGAGATTGCCCTGATTACTTGGCCCTGACTTGACCCATGACAAAAGTAAGTAAGCAAAGCCCTGTGTCGCCCCTTGCTTCATTACTTTTGGCACCGTCACGTACTGACCAAGCGCCTTCAGCGAGGCCACTTCGGAATCAAAAAAGTGCTGATCGTGATCGGGTTGGACTTTTAAAAAGTAGCGTTGTGTACCTGAGTAAAGTGAAAAGGCCAGATTCACATCGCCACCTGAAACGGGTTTTAAGTCATGTGGGTCTTGTAGATTTAACCGGCTCAAAAAATCAGGACCAATCACTTGTGCATTTGCTGAAGACAGCATGGAAATACCTCCTATAACAAATAAAAAAAAGCCCCCGTATTCGATACGGAAGCTGTTTTTGAGCAAATAAGGGCCTTAGCATTGGTCAGTTCATCAAGAATTGATTGGACAAGATCGTAATACATAAAGCCTCTTTTCTTTAACTCCACTCTACCACAGATTGGAAGGAGACGGAAAGCTTTTCACTAAAAAAGGATTGATCGGCTAATCAATCCTTTCATTTAACCATTCACGTGACCAAGATTGGCCTTTTCTTTTAAGTGCCGCTCAGCTCGTTCCAGCACGTCATCGATGGCAACCGTTTGAATTTGGCCGTCCTCGTAGACGGTTTGGAGCAGGTCCTTTCCTGGCTGACTCTGTGGGACCGTCTGCAACTGACCCGAATCATCCACAATGACTTTTAATAAGCCGGCTTTAGAAGCTTTAGTCAAATCAGTCTTGGGCTGTTTTTTAATGGCCAAGTCTTCCCCATCCACCGTGTGCGCATAGGCAGCCTTAATGGCGAAGCGCTCAGTATCACGGGTGAAGCCTTCCTGCAACAAACCGCCGCCGGACCCAACGACAAGGTTATCGGTTGACCAGCCCTTTTCAATCAGCGCTTCGTATAGCTTAATGATGGTATCGGCTTTCATGCCATCGCCTTGAATCAACCCGACGTTGTGCTTCAAGACTTTATAACCCTTTTCGTTTACTTCCGTACCAAAAATATCCGCTAGGATATCCAAAACAGCCAAGTCCATCGTAATCGGATCACCTGAGTCAGGACGCAAAACAACCCGCCCTGGACGCTTCTTGATACGGTCAACCATGGCAGCTGACCCCACGACCTCGCGAACAAAGTGGAAAGTGTCGTAGGAATCAATCACAATCGATACGGGTGCATCATCCGGCGTGCGATCCAATTGGGCGTTTAAGTAATCAAATTCACCCTGACCTGAACCATAGGCGGTGGCAACGGAATGCTCCGTTGCCCAAATGGACTGGGCACGACCGGCACGGCCATAGACTTGTTCAAAGTAGTTCGAAGCGGCTAAATTATCCGATCCACGGAAGTGGAGCAAATGCGCTGCCCCACCACGCTGGCCGGACTGCAGCGAGGTTGCCCCCCGCAAACCAAAGTCGTTCACCATTAATGGCAGTAAGTCGACATTCCCGGTTTTTTCAACCAAGGGCAGCAAACGTTTCTTGATATAAAGTGAGTTTGTCGCAATGGTCGTTGGATACCAGACGTGCATCAGCATCACTTCCAAGGCATTTAACGAGGTCGCAAACCAATCGGCTGTCGACTCAATGGTAAACAAAGCCGTTCCCGTTGGCACTTCTAGTCCTTCCGGCAAAGCTTTAATGCGCACCGGGAAATACCCGAGGTCACGAACCTTTTCCCAAACGGGTCGATTAAAGTAGGTCTTCGTCCCAAAGGTTTCCTCGGCAACTTTTTCGGCTTCATCGATCATTTCCGTCGTCACTTTGGTTTGGAAGTAATCGTGTAAAATCATCGACAAACCGAACCAGGAAATGGTTGGGTAGAGGCCGCCCACACGGGCCTCTCCGTATGAATACAGCTTGTTAATGTTTTGTGGATACTGCAAGTGGTGCGTCAACTTATAGGCGTCCGTTGCAAGAATCAAATTCATCGGCATGGCTTTCTCCAGCAATTGATTAAAAATACTCATCCCCAAGCCAAAAACATTGGGGAAACATTGCTTTCATTATAACGAAGTCCCCTTCAAAATGCGAAAAAAAAGCGCCGAAACATCGGGTTCGGCGCGACTTTTTACTTCTTTTTCTTATTCAAAATCGATTTTGCAACGGCAATAATCGAAGGCAGCAAGGTCACAAAGACAATGCCCAGAATAATGGCTGAGAAATGTTCCGCGACAAAGGGAATGTTACCGAACAAGGCACCCGCCCCGGTCATCAAGAATGACCAAGAGAAGGCAGCAATGACAGTGTATTCCACGAAGCGGCGGAATGAGAAAGCGGATAGTCCGGCCACGAAGGGGACGAACGTTCGAATAATGGGTACGTAACGCCCCATGATGACGGCTAAGCCACCATGCTTTTGAAAGAAGGCGTCGGCTTCCTCAATGTTTTTCGGCTTAATCAAAGTCGAAAAAGGCTTTTTATCAAGAAGCGCTCGACCACCCTCCCGGGCAATCAAGTAATTCATCGTGTCACCCAGAACAGCGGCGACAAAGAAAGCAAGCATGAAGAGCCAATGGTTCAAGCCAGCCGCTTGACCGGCCGGTGTCATCGAGATGGCCCCCGCTGCAAAAAGCAAGGAGTCACCAGGCAAGAAAGGCAAAACCACAGCCCCGGTCTCAATCAAGATAATGGCAAACAAAATCAAGTAGGTCCATGGGCCAAAGTGTTGTACTAAGCTTGCAATATGGTCATCAATATGCAAAATAAAGTTGATCAAAAAAGACATCCAAAGTCTCCATTCCAGTTTTCAAACATTATAAAATTTCTAGATTAAATGAAAGTGCTTACTGCTGTGACAAGGCTTCTTTTGGTTGGAAGTATGAAATCGTACCAAAGACAATCAGCCAAACCGTGGCACCGATTGCCGGTACAACGGTTGAATCGTTGAAGAAAAGCGTAATGTACACAAAGATAAAGAAGAGCACTGCCAAGGGCACGAAGAACTTTGGTGCCTTCAACAAGAAGCCATCGGCCATGTAACTCGATGACTTGCGGTACTGCCAGTAAGCCCACAAAATCATGATGTAAATCATCAAGAACAAATCAGTGGCTGCCGACGTCACGAAGACGAAGGCATCGTTAATGGCTGGGATTGATGAAATCACAGCAGATGACACGGAGATGGCTGATGAGAAGAGCAAAGCCTTTGCTGGCAATCCGCGCGATGACAATTGCGTGAAGGGTTGCAAGAACTTAGCTCGTGATTCCTTTGCCAAGGAATAGAAGTTACGTGACGTTGAGAAAAGGATGGAGTTGAATGATGAAGCGGCGGCAGTCAGCACAACAAAGTTGATAATCGCTGCGGCCCCCTTCAAGCCAACCAATTCAAAGACCATAACGAATGGTGATTGGTGAGCTGGAATTTCCTTCCATGGGTAAATCGTCATGATCACAAAGAGCGCACCCAGGTAGAAGAAGAGCACACGGAATGGAATCTGGTTAATGGCCTTTGGCAAAATCTTACGTGGATTCTTCGTTTCTGCCACAGTCATTCCGATGAATTCCATTCCAACAAAGGCAAACATAACCATTTGGAAGGCGTTCACGAAGTTTCCCCAACCATTTGGTACTAAGCTAAAGTGGTTGAAGACGTTTCCAAAGGAAACCGTACCAGCCGATGTCTCAAAGTGACCAAAGGCCATAATCAAGCCGGTCACAATCAAGGCCAGGATGGCGATGACTTTAATCATTGAGAACCAGAATTCCATTTCACCAAACAGTGAAACCGCAATCAAGTTCACGGCACTCAAGGCAACCAAGAAAATGATTTGAATCAACCATTCCGGCATGCCTGGGAACCAGAATTGAACATACTTTCCAATGGCTGTTAATTCGGCCATTCCGAAGAAAATCATGGTCAACCAGTAGGACCAACGGGCAAAGAAACCAGCGCGGTTTCCAAGGTACTTCGTCATGTAGGCGATAAAAGTTGGTTGCGTTGGGTCTTGATAGAGCATCTCCCCCATGGCACGCATCATGATAAACATCATGGCACCAATAATAGCGTAAACGGCCAAGATACCAGGTCCGACATAGTGAATGGAGTTACCAGCCCCCATGAACAAACCAGTACCGATCGTGCCACCAATGGCAATCAACTGCACGTGGCGGTTTTGCAACCCTTTTTCTAGTTGCGGTTCTTCGATGTTTTGCTTTTCTGACATCGTTCTTCCTTTCAAACAAACACAGAAGAAGACACCGAAACGGTGTCCTCTCATTTATTTCTTATGCTTTTTCATCCGGACGAGAATAACGTGCTACGTCCTTTTCAACTAATTGCTTAAAGTCAGCCGCAGACATTGATTCCGTGTCCTGTGAGCCGTAACGACGGACCGTCACCGTTCCGTTGTCTTGCTCCTGGTCACCAAGTACCAGCGTGTATGGAATCTTCTTGGTCTGCGCATCGCGGATCAAGTAGCCCATCTTTGCCGAACGGGTGTCGACGTTGGCACGCAGGCCAGCCTTGGCCAAGGACTTTTGAATCTTCTTGGCATAGTCCCCGTGTGCTTCGACGTTGACTGGAATGATTTGTACTTGCATTGGTGCTAACCAAGTTGGGAAAGCACCCTTGTACATTTCAATCAGGTAAGCCGTAAAACGTTCCATGGTACCAACGATTCCACGGTGCAACATCACTGGACGGTGGTTATCTTGACCGTCTTCACCAACATAAGTCAGGTTAAAGCGTTCAGGCAACAAGAAGTCCAACTGAATCGTTGACAACGTTTCTTCGCCACCAAGGGCCGTCTTCGTTTGCACATCCAACTTTGGACCATAGAAGGCCGCTTCACCAGGTGCTTCGAAGTAATCCAAGCCCATGTCGTCCATGGCACGCTTCAACTGTGCCTGGGACTTTTCCCACATTTCGTCATCATCGAAGTACTTTTGCGTATTTTCGGGATCACGATAGGACAATCGGAAGCGGTAGTCCGTGATGTTAAAGTCTTCATAGACTTCCATCATCATGGCCAAGATTGACTTGAATTCGTCTTCCAACTGTTCTTGGGCAACGAAGGTGTGGCCATCGTTCAAAGTCATTTCACGAACACGAGACAAACCAGTCAAGGCTCCGGACTTTTCATAACGGTGCATCATCCCCAATTCGGCCACACGCATTGGCAAGTCACGGTATGAACGTGGCTTGTGCTGGTAAACCGAGATATGGGAAGGACAGTTCATTGGGCGCAATTCAAGGAATTCGCCATCGCCCATATCCATTGGTGGGAACATGTCCTCACGGTAGTGATCCCAGTGGCCAGAAGTCTTATAGAGGTTCAAGTTCGACAAAACTGGCGTGTACACATGCAAGTAATCGTTGGCCAATTCCTTATCAACGATGTAACGTTCCACTTGGCGACGAATGGTTGCCCCATTTGGCAACCAAACGGGCAAGCCGGAGCCGACTTTTTGGCTAGTAAAGAACAGATCCAAGTCACGACCGATGTTTCGGTGATCACGTTCCTTCGCTTCCGCGCGACGCTTCAAATCTTCTTCCAAGTCTTCTGCATTCCAGAAAGCCGTTCCGTAAATTCGTTGCATCACGGCTTTGTCGGAATCGCCGCGCCAGTAGGAACCGGCAACAGAAACCAACTTAAAGTGCTTAATCCAACCAGTTGATGGCACCAAACCACCGCGGTCCAACTCAACGTGTTCGCCTTGAACGGCAACCGTAATCTTTTCGCCGGCCGGCAAGTCGTTGATTAATTCGACCTTGTAAGGATCATCCTGGAACATGTCCAAGGCTTCATCCTTTGAAATTTCGTGCGACAGGATTGGCAAGTCTTCCTTGACAATCTTTTTCATCATCGCTTCGATTTCAGGAAAGTCATCAACGGATACTTGGTTACCAGCCCCATTATCCGTATCGTAATAGAAGCCATTTTCAATGGCAGGACCCACACCAAAGTGCATCTTTTCAAACTTTGGCAGACGACGAAGTGCCTGGGCTAACAGGTGAGCGGTTGAATGGCGAAGAATTTTCAATCCTTCCTCATCGCTTTTGGTAATCAACGCAAAGTCACCCGACTCGTTCATCGCATCGTTCATGCCGACATAAGCGCCATTCAACTTTGCTGAAACAGACTTCTTTGCCAATGACTTGGCAATTGATTCCGCCACTTCGATTGGCTTTACCCCTTCGTTAAAGGACTTTTTTGCCCCATCTGGGAATGTTAAGGTAATTTCTGCCATTTTTCTGCCTTCTTTCTTTTCTCTCTTGCTGACGGACAACCGCTTCTTTTTTGGCACCAAGAATAAAAAAAAGCGCCCTCCGTGCTTAAAAACACGAAGGGACGCTAAACCGTGGTACCACCCATTTCTCTGAGCTTTGCTCAGACTCAAGAAACGTTTAACGGTGTCACCCGGGCAGAGTTTCATTGCTTACTTCTCCGCCATTCCGAGGTAGTCGCCATTTGCTGCCAGACCGACTCACACCACCCGTCGGCTCTCTTCTTCTGACCATGCAAACTTTGTTGTCCTCATCAGCAATTTATTGTCCTAATTATGGCACAATTTTAAAAAAGTTACAAGTTTTACTTGTTATCCTCTAAAACCTGAGCCAACGCTTGGCGCGCCTTATCATCATGATCGAGAATCCCGTGATCATAAACGTTTTGTAATGCAGCGATTTGTTCTTTTGATAATGCCATGCTGATGTCCTCCAAGTATTTTTGACTATTATATGACAAGCTTTTCTAAAATACCAGTCAGGCTTTTTTTAAAACGATGCATCTTCTCTTGTATAATGGGATATGAAGCTAATAAAGGAGGACAGCATGGCTGATAATCAATTAACCGCACAGGTGGTCTTTGCCACCATTACTGGAAATAACGAGGCGGTGGCTGACAACATCATCGCTATCCTAAAAGATCAGGGGGTCCAAGTTGAAAAAAGTGAGATTTCACAAACGGAACCCGAAGAGTTAGCCAAATACGACCTGGCTTTCCTCGTCCCCTACACCTATGACGAGGGCTCACTTCCGGACGAAGGACTGGACTACTTTGATGACTTGGCTGATGTCAGCCTTTCAAACTTAACCTATGGGATCGCCGGTTCCGGTGACACCTTCTACGAAGGATACTATTGTCTGGCACTCGATCAATTCGACGAGCAGATGCAAAAAGCCGGCGCCAAACGGGCAGCTGACCTCGTTCGCATTAACCTCTACCCCGGAAAAAAAGATATTGAAAAACTAAAGGAGCTGGTTAATCAATCGGTTCAACTAGCCAAAAAACGGCAATAAAAAAAAGGACCTTTCGGTCCTTTTTTATTTATTCAGCCGTCGTATAAACAGCCAAGACATCTTCGTTGTCTTCAAGCTCGTCAACCAATTTGTCTAACTTTTCGCGATCTTCATCTGAAATTGCCATTGGGTTCTGAGCAATCATTGTTACTTCAGAATCAGCTAATTCATAACCAGCATCAGTCATTGCTGCTTCGACCGTTTGGAAGTCAGAAGGCGCTGTATAAATCTCGAAGGCTTCATCTGATGTTTGAACATCATCTGCACCAGCTTCAAGCGCAACTTCCAAAATCGTGTCTTCATCCACATCAGGGTTTTCTTCACGATCAATCACGAGGTAACCCTTACGATCGAATTGGAAGGCCACGGAACCAGAAGTTCCAAGTGAACCACCGAAGTGCTTGAAAGAGTTTCGAACAGATGAAACCGTACGGTTAATGTTATCCGTTGAGGCTTCCACCAAAACAGCCACACCAGCCGTACCGTATCCTTCGTAAGTCACTTCTTCGAACTTTGCACCACCGGCACCAGAAGCCTTATCCAAAGCACGTTGGATGTTATCCTTTGGCATGTTAGCGGCCTTCGCCTTATCCACTACCAAACGAAGAGAGGCGTTCATTTCGGGATCAGCACCGCCAGCCTTTGCTGCAACATATAAGTCGTGCGCAAGCTTTTGGAAAATCTTTCCACGCTTAGCATCTTGGGCGTTTTTACGACCTTGAATGTTATGCCATTTACTATGTCCTGACATTGTGTCTTCTCCTTAAAATTAGAAATCTTACTTATTGTAGCAAAGTTCCCCTGCTATTACTAGTTTATTTCATTTTAAGGTGAAGCAATTACGCAGGTGTTAGAAAAACTTGGATCCTTCTTGGCCTTTCGCCGTCTTAGCCTCAACAAAATGCGCGCCGAGCAGACGTGAAAAGAGAAAAACCATCGAGAAAACAATCAAGCTTGCTGCCGTCACATCCGACAACCAGTGTGCCCCATAACGAACGCGGCTGAGCGCAATCGTAATGGCCAAAGCCACGGTCATCATCAGTAAAAACTGCTGTTGTCTCCGCCAACTTCGAGGTAATAGAAATGGTAGATAAACCATTAGCCAGCCAGAGGTGCTGTGTCCGGAAGGAAAGGAGTAGTGTCCATTGGATCCGTTGGGATGATACCAAGGGGTGAATTGCCGCATGGCCGCATCCATTTGAAACGGACGATAACGTCCCCAGTGCAACTTGAGGTCACCAATGACAAGCGAAACAACGAAGACCAAAGCAATACCAAACATGGCCGCCTTCAACAGATACCGCCGTTCTGAATCGCTTTGTTGGGCGATGTAAAAATAGAAAACAATCGAAAGCACAGCGCTAAGGGCGATGCCCAATAGCCATTGTCCCAAGACAGGATCGGCAACAGAATGCCCCTGCCCGTTGAGCAAGCGAGCCAATGTATAGGCGAAATACCCTTTCAAGGAAAAGAACAGCTGATTGGTTGCTAAAAGAATGAAAAGACTAGTTAACAAAAAGCGCTGCAGCAGCCGGTAATTTGAAAAAAAGCTGACCCAAGCAATTATCTGAAAGGCGGAAAAAAGCAGAATATTTGGACCAAAAATGCCGTATTTCTGGAAAAAAGCACCGACAACAGACGAGCGGTCCATTACGGCCTGACTCACCTGTCGATCAAAAAAACTGGCAAAGAGGAACAAGCTAAGGGCCAGCAGATAAAAAATCAAGAGGCCAATTCGTTCAGCAGAAGATGTTTCAAAGCTTTTTGGTGAGTGATTAAAATGTTGTACTCGGGTCATGGTCATCGGTCACGCTCCTCATTTAAGTTACCTTAATTATATAATGAGTCACGACCAGAGCGAAGGTACCGAAGCGGCGAATCTGTCTAATATCTCGGCTTTTTTTGTCAAAGTCCAAGGGTCAGAAGCAAAAAAGTCGCTTCTTTTCGATAACAAAAAAGAGCAACCCCTCGAGGCTGCTCTTTTTTCATCAATGCCGCTGACAGGAATCGAACCTGCACGGAGAAATCTCCATACCGACCTGAACGGTACGCGTCTGCCAGTTCCGCCACAGCGGCATTTGAAACAATAACCATTATATCCTCTCGCGCTCGTTCTGACAAGAAAAACTTTTTCTGTCAACGATTGCGCTAGCAATGGAAGAAAGCGGTCAAAACCTTGCAGGAATCGGCAATCAAGACTATACTAGATCCTGTTATTTAGAACCTTTATCCTTTACAGAAATAAAAAAACATTCGAGGAGACCGCAAAAAACATGACTGAGTATTGGCAACACTTTCTATTTCTACTTCCAATGGGGATTTTAGCTGGTATCGTTTCAACAACCGCTGGCCTTGCTTCCTTAGTTTCCTATCCCGCCTTACTGGCGGTAGGTGTTCCACCACTCTTCGCCAATGTCACCAACACCGCAGCGCTTGTCATGACGGGATTAGGCGCCACGGTTTCCTCTCATAAGGAACTTGGTGAGCACCGCAAAGAGTTAATTAAGATCTTACCGCTGACCATCGGTGGGTCGATTATAGGGGCCTGGTTGCTTTTGGCTGCACCCGCTTCGACTTTTGAAAAAGCCGTGCCCTTCTTTGTCTTAGTAGCCGGCCTTCTCTTACTTTCTCAGGTGAACAAATCAAAGAAAAACGAGCTCAACCTGACCCGTGACGACTCCATTGAAAACGATGCCAAGCATCCGCTTTACCGCCTCATCGTGTCCGTCGGCATCTTACTCGTCGGCATGTACTGTGGCTACTTTGGAGCAGCCGGTGGTGTCTTACTCCTAGCCATTCTTTCGGCAACTACTACCATGCCCTTTGCCTCCTACAATGCGCTCAAGAACCTGTCGCTTGGTGGGGCCAACCTGATTGCGACCGTTATTTATATTTTTTCTTCCCATATCTACTGGGGACTCGTCATTCCAATGGGCATCGGCTTATTCATCGGTGGTTGGATTGGCCCACACATTGTTCGCTTGATTCCAGATAAGATTTTGAAAATCGTCATCTCGATTGCGGCCGTTGCTCTGGCTGTTGATCTCTTTCTAAAAGCATATTTCTAATCAAAAAGGACCGAAATTATTCGGTCCTTTTTTTGCGTTCAGCGCCAGGTTATTTCGAGCGGCTCTTTGTGAAAAAGTCTTGCAACCGCTGAGAAGAGCTGTTCGCCTCTTGTTTTTCAATCTGACGGTGTCTTGAACCATGCCGCTTTTTCCGTCGTAGCAAAGCGTCATCTTGATTCTGATCACGCACAAAGTCCGGCTTATCAGGCTGGGCTTTTTTAGCTGGTTTTTCAGAGGCCTGGTTCGCCGCCTTCTTTTGCTTACGCGCCTCTTTTAAGCGTAGTCGAGCCGCCTTTTCGGCCGCTTCCTTTTCGGCTTGAGCTTTTGCTTTTCTCTTTTTCTCGACTTTTTTATCAACTGGCCAATCGAGGTATGGCAGACCAGTCAACAATTCGTCTGCCGCGGTTGCCACTCGCAAGTCACTTGGATAAGTCGTCAACGTCGCCTTTTCCAACACAGCGTCTTCATCAGAACGAAGGTCCGCAATCTTTTTTGGTAGGGAAGCGATAAAGTCGGCCAAGCCCTTTGACCGACGGCGATAGCCAGCGGGTAAATGCAGATCCTCTTGCTTTGGAATGACTGCCGTCGCGCCCTTTACTGCACGACGATACAAAAGGGCCGTTAGAGAAGAAATCGGTCCATAACCGATGAACGCCACTTCTTTTGCCTTCGCGGCTTTCTTTGCCTGGTTGATCACTTCAAGGACCTGTTCATCATAGTAGGATTGACAGTGCAATAAGTCCGTTGCCAAGTATAAGACGGCCTGTGGCGATGGCTGAACCCGTTCTAGTGGGTAGGCCATGGTCGTTAAAACAGGTTCTGTGATGAGGACTCGTAGCGTCTTTGACACAATGGTCTTTGGTAACTGAAGATAAGCGGTCAAATGATTCGTTACCGCCTGGTCGCCATCGAGTAAAACACCATCGACAGCCGGCGCCAATTGAATTTCGTGAAAAGTAAAATCACCCGAACCCGCTGACAGCAAATCAATGCGGTAGGAAAACGTCTTTTCCGGCAGGGTAAAGACATCCTCCTGCCCGTTTTGGTAATGCTGAGCAATTTCTTGTCCCTGTTCATCGAAAAAACGCCAGGACAAATAGGCCCGCATCTTATCCGAATTAGCGACTGAAAACTTGGCTCGATATCGCTTCCCCGGCCTTAGTTTTGGCAACTGACCGATTCGTTTTTCTTGGAAATAATTCGCCTCATCCGACCAGGAAGCAATGACTCGACCAGAGGGCAAGAAATGGTTTTGATAGTGAACTTCGTTTTCCTTAACAAAGTCAATGACGGCGCCTTGCAGTTCATAGAGCTTGGTTTTTGGCGTCCAATAAATTTGCCATTGCATTAGTAGAAGCCTCCCTGCTCTTTTGCTTGTCGATTGATTGCCTTCGTTAAAAAGGCCACCATTTGATCGATTTTTTCTTCGTGGAAACCATCTTCTTCCTGGCTCCGAACTTGCGCACCATGGCGCTTCAAATAATCGGTCAAATCAGCACTGGCAGTTGGATCATAATCATCGCGACGCATGCTAAATAAATCAACAAAAACATTTTGCCAATCCGCTTGATCGGTCACCTGCCAAAGTTTCTTATCCAACAAGGGCGTATCGGCTTGGTCCAGACGCCCGGTCAAAACCATTCGGACATCCAGCGGCCAATCGCGGTTTTTGCCTTGATGCGCAAAGGTGCCGTTTGCCGTGAACTGGCCCAAGTGAACGATTGGCTTGGCTAAGACGAAGTGCTCGGCTTGCATCTGTGCCCCGTAATAAACGGCCGGATAAGACCCCATTGAATAACCAGTAAAAATCACCTGATTTTCTGAAAGACCCAAAACCGTTTGAGCCTCACGAATCCGTGCCATGACGAGATTCTCAAAGTCCGCTTGGCCAACCATAAAGGCACCGCCCTGTGCTCGTGTATCGGTAAAGAGCAAATAGGGCAGGCCGCTTTCATTAAGAGGGCCCATCATTTCAAAACCCTCGACATGCAAACGGGTACCAGCAAAACAAACGACCAGTGGGCCCTTTTTTTGGCCAGGATTAAAGTAAGCGTGCAATTCTTCGCCCGCCATGGTGAGCAATCGTTCGCCTCCTGGCAGGAAGTAGCCATAACCATGGCGCGACTTGCGCTGGTGTAGGTTTTTTAGGGTCAACTCCCCGGCTCCCTTAGCCAGCACAATAATCTGATAATCTTGATAGCGCTTTGGTGCTCGCACCGTTGGCAAGTTCGTCGCGTCAGGATTTTCAAACAACTTCAACGATTGCAAGCCACCGTTTTGAAAGAAAACAAAGGAAAGCGCCACATCCACGTTTTCTGACGCTTCGTAATCCAGGTAGAGCAAGTTTTCCTGTCCCGACTGAAAATCGCCAGGAAAGGTCTTTAACGTACCAATTTGCTGGTAAGTATCGCCAAAGTCACCCGATACCGTCGTTTGAAAACGGCCAGCCCGTTGCCAGCGCCAAGCATAGTTATCCTCTGGCTCGAATTGCTCTTCCGAAAAACGCGTGGCAAAGCCCACTTGGCCGCGGTAGAAATCAGTCGCAATAAGAGCGGCCACTTCTTTTGCTTCTTTTTCCGGTAAATGAAAGGCACCGCGGTCCGTTAAAGCCGCTTGAATAGCTGGTGAAAATGAACCAAAGGCCCCTGTATACAAGACAGAATAGGCTGGCCACTCCCGAATTTGGCGAGCTAATAAGGCGGAATCCAAGCCCTCATCCGTCAGCAAGACATAGTCGGCTGATAGGTCATTAGGATTTTTTTGTCCGGCTAAAAAGACGGGAAGATCAATCGTTTTACAGTAGGAAAAAGTGATGCCTGATGCATCCCCCATTTTCTTTGTTAGATCTGATTGTCCAATTTGTAAAATGGCCATTGATTCTGCCATAACGACTCCTTCTAAGCATTTATTTTTTAACTTGCAAAAGGTTTTTCCAAGTGAATTCGAGCTGCTTTTCTCGTAATGTTTCTGCCTTTTCTAAGATTGCTTGATGGGCTTGCTGCCAGTTTTCCTCTTCCAAAAGGGCATGGAGACGAGGCGAAAGCGCCGCCATTTCTTCTGTAAAGCAGTCCAAAACCGTATAAGCGGTGTCCACCTTGGTCAAAGTCGGCAAGCCCAAGGCCGTCGCAGCAGCCAAAACCAGCAAATCAGGCTGGCGGGATAAGTCGATGTAAAACGAGGCCGTTGCGAGGTAGGCAAAGCGGCCGGCCGGTGCCAATTTTTGCAAAAAGACAAAACGAGCCTTTAGCTCCTGCTTTTCTTCATCACTTTGTTCAGGCAGGTCTTCTTCAATTAAGTCTTCTAACATCGTTTCAAACAGCATGGGCACTAGTTCGCCCTCAAAAACAACGGTGCGATCTTCGCCCTGTAAAACAAACTGCATAGCTTGTTCGAGCAACTTACGCTGCTCCCCTTGACCAATATCGCCAACCTGGAAATACAAAATATTTTCTTTTTTACGCTGTAAAAGTTTACTAGGCAAGACGGGATAAGGTGCCATGAGCATTGCCTGACCGGTTCGCTCTTCCCCCTCTTTCTTTGCGGCACGCTGTCCTTGCAAGAGCGTGACATGATCCGCCAAACTCGACCAGTCTTCCTCAATATTCATGGCCGGGGCCTGCCCCGTCCAAAGAAGCAGTCGCTTCAAGTTCAGCTGTTTAACAATCTGGCGGTTCATCTCGCCGTCTTCGACAAAGGCTTGATCAACGCCTAAAACAGTCAGATAGGCAACGGTTAAATCAACCAGCAGATCGGCCATCTTTTGATAGTGATTGACTTGACCGTCTGGGAGTAATGCTTGCACGTGCCCCGTCTGATAATCTTCTTCAGCTACCACGGCACCACCCTCTGACAAATAGGATAGTTTGACTAAAACACCATGATCATAGTCCAAAATACGTGAAATGAAGCCACGGTCATCGACGGTTAACTGCTGTTTTAGCTTGCCCTCTTCCAATAAGTCAATTCGATCAATCTGATCAGCCATTGGATAAGTAAAGAAGACGTTGGCATAATGAACCATTCCGGACAAAACCACCACTCGATCAAACATCCGCACAAACTGAGCGTCTTTTGGCCAAGTTAAGTCATTTAACTGGAGTGGCTGTCGCCCCTTTTTTTGAATCTTTTGCAAAGCATCAAAGGGTGACCAAAAAGGCAGGTCAAAAAGGCCCAACTGAGCGGCAGTCGTTCGCCACTTAGGGAGATAGGCCGGCAGTAATAAAAAAGGATCCGATACGGCCTGTAATTGAGCCACCATGGCCTGCATCTGTTTTTCGTTTTGGCCGACCTGAAAATTATCAGGCCAGGCGGGAATCACAACTAATGACACAATCTCATCCTTCTTTCACGCTGAAACCGACTGTGCATCACGCATCCAAATCGGTTTCTCTTAATTTATCCATCGGTAGGCCAAGCGCCTTGGCACGTTTCATCGCCGCATGACCAACTTTAACGACTTTTACCGGATGACCCGGATTTTGTATAATCGTTTCAATTTCAGGTGCTAAAGCACCATTTTCATCAAAAAGGCCTTGAGGCAAGGCCAAAACCGACTGTTTGGCAATGGTTGCCAGACTACCCGCTGAGGTAATCTCGACCTCTTGATCGTCTTGTAAGGAAGCCAAAAGGTCCTGCTCGGCTGCCTCATAGCTAGGATAGCCTTGACCATTTACCAGCGCATAGTTTCGCCTTTTTTCAAAATAAAAATCCGAACGGCTGGCGGCCGCATCCCCAAAGTAAAAGTCGGATTGAAGTAATTGCCCGCGATTAAAGTACTGTTTGGCAAAAAGCTGCCCTGTCCGCAGATAAATATCTTTTCGACTAATTGCTTGATCCTGGTCTAGCCAAGAAATCGCCTGCACCAAGTAGTAGCTATCCGCAAACAAAATCACATCGGCAATCCGTTGCCCAGCAGAAGAGAGGGTCACCAGCCCTTCTTCAGAGAGATTAATTTGTCCCTGGTTAGGAACGGCCAGATCAAACAGGAAGAGCCCCTCCCCATCAGGCCATTCCGATAGAAACCGCTGGCTTGCCATATCAAAAACCCGATCAAGGGCTAAGCCAAGTTGTTGACAAATCGCTTTGGCGTCTTCATGTGGCTGAAAGAGATACAAAAAGTCAGCCTTTCCACGCCGCACCTGCTCAATTTGCCAATTCACGGCTGGATCGGCACGCTGATCGAAGGAAGTAATCAGTTCAATTGTCATGAAGGTCCTCCAATACACGTTTCCAGGCAAGGGCAACCGTGTCAAGACGATAGCGTTGTGCCGTCTGATAGGCCCCTTCTCTTAAAGCGGGTAAGAACGCTTGAACACGCAATACCCCTTGGACCATTCCCGCCACGTTTTCATTCAATGCGGCATCACGAGGTTGAAAGTCAACGAGCGCACCATTTTGACCATCTGAAATCAATTCTTGCGCGCCATACTCATTTTTGTATGACACAATGGGCAACCCCTGCGAAAGGGCTTCGAGATAAGTCAGACCAAAGCCTTCAGAATAAGAAGCCGAGAGGTAGAGATCGGCTTTTGCAAAATCCTCTGCCAGGTTTTGCGAGAGCCCAGCGAGATGAACATCCTGTTTTAAGCCCTGCTCATCAATGAGCTGCTGCAGTTTCTCTTTTTCCTGACCACTGCCATAAATCGTTAACGCACTGGCCAAACCAGCCCGCTTCAAAGCCGCCACAGTTAAAATCAACTGATCAAGATGCTTTTCTGGATGCAGTCGTGAAGCGGTCACTAGTTGGAGCTTTTCGTCTGGCCGTTGACCTTGGCTCTTCTTCACAGAAGTCCCTTCATTAACAAAGCCAACCGGAACGACTCGGACTTTATTCAAAGCCGCTCGGTCATAGCCCAACTGATCAAAATCAGCTCGCAGGACGTTTTGTTGCCGTTTTGTTGCCACCACAACGGCATCATAAGCCGCCAAGTGGTTGGCAACGTATTGATAAAACTGGTTAAAGACCAGCCGCTTGCCCTCACGGGAAAGGCGATGATCAGCATGAATCATCGCGATGAGTCGGTCATTGTCTTGTCGATTCTTTTGCGAAACGAAGTATTCGTCGTAATCCAAGCCACGATCAAAAAAGTAGGCACTTGGACCGAAGAAGGCTTGGACCCGCTTTAGAAAAAAGGCTAACAAGGCATAAAAATTCTGAAAATAATGGGACTGACCGTTAAAATTTTCCAGCAAAATACTGGTCATCTCCCGCCGATTATCCACCTGACGATAGGACCAAGAAAGTCGCCGTTGCCCACGCATCAAGACAACCTGCGCATCAGAAACCAGATAGAGCTGTTTTTCTTCCTGCCAGATTTTTTCTTTCATCCGCTTGATCAGATAACCAGCCGTTGCCTGCTCCACCACGACCCGGTCCGTCTTCGTAAAGTCCTTGACCGCCGTTTGCTCGTAGGGCACAACGTCTTCATGATGCAAGCCGTTTTCCAAATAGTCGTCCGGGTCATCGGCCATCAAATAATCATATAAATTTAAAACCGCCTGTTCCGGTATTGCCCATTCCTTGGTATGCTCATGTAATTTTGGCAAAAGATCTGAAAAGACCAATTTAGCTGGTTCGTCGATATGGGAAAAGGCAGTTAGTCGGTAGAATTGGGCATGCTCCACACCGGAGTTTCCATGGCCCATCCCCTTATTCAAGAAAAAATTCATCCGAACCCCTCTCCCTTCGATTTCAATCGCAATAGACTAAGCAAGCAGTCAATCATGTGACCGTTGGTTTTTCAAAGCTTACCGCGCGTTTTGAACTTGAATAGCGGTAATGATGGCGACTTTGTAAACGTCTTCTTCGGAACAACCGCGTGAAAGATCGGAAACTGGCTTAGCTAAACCTTGTAGAATGGGTCCCATTGCTTCAAAATCGCCCAAACGTTGGGCAATCTTATAGCCAATGTTTCCAGCTTCCAAACTAGGAAAGACAAAGACGTTGGCCTGACCGGCGACGGTTGAACCAGCGGCTTTCGCCTTTCCAACGGATGGTACGAGAGCGGCATCGAATTGCAGTTCCCCATCGATCTGGTCCGCCAATTCAGGGGCGAGTTCCTTTGCCAACTTCGTTGCTTCGATGACCTTATCGACCATCTCGCCCTTGGCTGACCCCTTCGTTGAGAATGAAAGCATGGCAATCTTTGGATCGACACCAAAGGCCTTCGCCGTTTCCGCCGATTGAATGGCCACCTGTGCCATGGTTTCAGCATCGAGTTCAATGTTAATTGCACAGTCTGCAAATACATAGCGCTGATCACCCTTTTGCAAGAAGAAGGCACCCGAAATTCGCTTCGACCCTGGCGCTGTCTTAATCAATTGCAAAGCCGGACGAACCGTGTCACCCGTTGGGTGAACAGCGCCCGAAACCATCCCGTCAGCCTGGCCCATTTGCACCATCATCGTTCCAAAATAGTTGACGTCTTGGAGCCATTTTTCAGCTGTTTCCTGATCGGTTTTGCCGTTTCGACGTTCCACCAATGCCGCAACCATGGCGGACTTTTCGGCAGCTGCCAGTGTTTTAGGATCAATCACCTGGATTGGTGACAGATCAAAGCCAGCGGCTTCGGCATTTTCTTGAATGGTTGTTAAATCACCCAAAAGAATCGGTTTCACCAGGCCCTCGTCAGCCAAACGAAGCACTGCGCCCTGAATTCGAGGGTCTTCTCCTTCTGGGAAAACCAAAGAAATTTGGTCATCTTGAATCTTTTCTTTTAATTCGTCAAAAAGTGCCATTACACACGCTCCTCTTCCGTCTTTCTTCAATTTAAATTATAGCAAAGTCCGCTTGGATTCGTCTTATTCCAGCCAGTTTATTGGTGAAAGTGAAGCCTTTTTTAAGAATTGATTGGTTCTTGAAAAGGGTTTGGAACCAAAAAATCCTCGGTAGGCCGACAACGGGCTTGGATGGGGAGATTGAATGATTAAGTGCCGACTTTGATCAATGAGCTTTGCCTTCTTTTGAGCAAAACTACCCCATAAGATAAAGACTTTTGGACGAGGATCAGCGGAAGCCACCTGAATCGTTGCATCCGTCAACCTTTCCCAAATTTGACCTTGATGGGCATTGGCTTGTCCCTCTTTGACCGTTAAGACGGCGTTTAAAAGCAAAACACCTTGTTTTGCCCAGGAGCTAAGGTCCTGGTGCGATCGAGTCTGCCCCTCATCATCTGCTACTTCTTTTAAAATATTACGTAGGGATGGGGGCGTTTTCATGCCGTCTGGAACAGAAAAAGATAAGCCCTGCGCCTGGCCCGGTTGATGGTAGGGGTCTTGGCCAATCAGCACGACTTTGACTTGTTCAATGGGCGTTTCTTGGTAGGCCGCAAAGACTCGGTTACGAAGCGGATAAGTTGGGACAGCTTCTTTGTATGTCCGATCCAAAAAACGTTCCGCCTCATTTTGATAATCAGCGGGCAGAAAAGCCGCTAGTTTAGGATCCCAGGAGGACCCTGTTAGATGAAATGCCACCATGCTATACTACTCCTAGAAAGGTTCTCCCTCTACTTTACCAGAGGGGCGTTTCGAATCAATAACAAGGGAAGAAAAGATGCTCAATCAATCGGTTTTGGACTCACTGACAACACGTTACAAGGACCGTCCGGTCATTCTCGAAAAAATCCAAGCCGTTTCAACCTGCCTTGCTGACCTAAAACAACAACGCTTGCCAAAAGTCGCCCTACCAAAATTGCTTTATAGTCAAAAAAAGCTGGAACGTGATCCCGCTTTGCTTCCCTTAGACGAAGCCTTTGGCGACTTACGGCAAAGTCTAATCGCCGACTTTGGCATCTGGTTTTTACCAAACGAACAATTGATCGACGATCTCGAAAACTTTATTGCGGGCCGCCCCGTCATCGAACTAATGGCCGGTAACGCCCTACTAACGGCCGCCCTATTGAAGCGGGGAATCCAGGCCAGCGCCACCGATACACTCGACTGGCAGGGACAGGATAACGAGCGCCCCACCCCTTGGACACCGGTCAAAGAAGAAGCAGCGCTGAAAACCGTGCAAAGGGCCATTGCCCAAGCGAAAGAAGAACCGAATTCCAGCCTTCCCGTCTTTATCCTGGCCTGGGCGCCAAACGGTGATGAAAGCGACTGGCAAATTCTTTGCGAACTGCGAAAAAGCCAACGACCATTTGATTTGCTAGTCATTGGCGAAAAAGACGGCGACACGAATTCCCAAGCGTTTTGGTCATCAGCCAAACTCAGCCAGCCGTCAACACTCAACGGGCACTACCAAGCCTTTGATGCCTATCAAGACGCCATCTACTTGGCCAAGTAACGGGCAAACAAAAAAGAGCCGATTGTGATCAGAAAGCTAAAATTGAGGCTTTCGAGCACGATGGGGCTCTTTTTTTATAGAATTGGCGCCAGCAAACGGGAAGCCACCTGTTTAAATCGTAACCAACGACTCTGCCGACGGAAGCTTTCTTCGCTTTGAAGGCTCGACTGTTCGATATCTTTTTCATAAGTCGCCGCCAGTTGTTCCGTGACGGATTGGTCATACAAGAAAGCGTTCACTTCAAAATTCAGCTTAAACGAGCGAAAGTCAAAGTTTGCGGATCCAACGGAAGCCAATTGGTCGTCTACGACCATTGTTTTGGCGTGCAAAAAACCGTTTTGATAATAATAAATCTTAATGCCGTCCTTTACCAACTGAGAGGCAAAGTACTGGGTCGCCCGATAAACAAACATATGATCCGGCATGCAGGGCACCATGATGCGAACATCCACGCCCGAATTCGCAGCAATTCGCAAGGCGTCAATTGTCGAATCATCCGGAATCAAATAAGGGGTTTGAATCCAGCAACGCTTTTTAGCCAACTGAATCAAGCGAATGTAGCCCATCTTAATTTGTTCGTCATCCGAATCCGGACCGGACGTCACAATTTGCAAATCCGTTCGGCCCGCTGGCTGATCGGACAGCGCTGGGAAGTAGCGATCGGCCGTCACATCCATCGGTGCCTTTAGGACCGAGGCGTTCCAATCCAAGAGAAAGTGCTCTTGTAGATCATAGACGGCAGACCCCTGGATTTTTAAATGCGTATCGCGCCAGTGACCGAATTTCTTTTTACGGCCAAGGTACTGATCCCCAATATTAAAGCCGCCAACATAGCCCACACGGCCATCCACCACCACAATTTTGCGGTGATCACGAAAGTTCAGCTGGAAGTTAATCAAGTTAAAGCGCCGTTTCAAAAATGGCGCCGCGTGACCGCCAGCGGCTCTTAATGGTGCAAAGAAACGGGCCGTCGTCCCCGCTGATCCAAGTGAATCGTAGAGGACATGAACCTCGACACCGGCCTGGGCACGTTCGACTAAGAGATCAAGGATTTCGTGTCCCAAATCATCCGAGTAAAAGGTGTAAAACTCCAGGTTGATACTTTCCTCGGCCTGTCTCAAACTACGTTTCAACCGTTCGAAAAAGTCCCGGCCCGACGTCAATACCTGGACTTCATTATTACTAGCCAAAGGCGTTTGATTAATCCGTTGAAACATCGTGACCAATGAGCGGGCCGACCGTGGCAGTTCTGCAACACGCTCGTTGTTGGTTGAACCCGGTGCGGCTTTGATACGTTGCTGAATCTTTTGATCAATGGCTGATGCGTCCTGCCCTTGAAAGGCAAAGAGCCGTTTAGCCGGCAGCTTTCGACCGGCAAAGGAATAGAGCACAAAGCCGAAGACAGGCAAAAAAATCAGCAGTAGAATCCAGGCCCAAGTTGCCGCGATATCACGTGGTTCACGAAAGACTGTTAAAACAGCCAAAATCGTGTTTAGCGTAACAATGATTGTCCAGAGATCGGCCATTAATTGCCCTTCTTACTTCCTACTTTGCTTCTTAGTATTCCATCAATGCCAAGAATGGCACTTCGCCAGCCTGCATGATCTTTTCACGGCCGTGCAAAGCTTCTAGCTCAATGATAAAGGCCACACCGGCCACAACGCCACCAAGCTTCTCGATGATCTGACGGGTCGCGTTAATCGTACCGCCCGTCGCCAACAAATCATCCACAATCAAGACACGTTGTCCTGGCTGAATCGCATCCTCATGGATTTCCAATTCGTTCACACCACCGTATTCCAGGGTGTAGGAAGCCGACACGGCCTTACGGGGAAGCTTTCCGACTTTTCGAGCGGGAACAAAGCCAACGCCCATCGTATAAGCCAAAGGCGAGCCAACGATGAAGCCACGGGATTCAGGACCCGCAATCAAATCGACGTCCAAATCCTTGGCAAAGTCCTTAATTTGGTCAATGGCATCGCGATAAGCCGCGCCATTTCCCATCAAAGGCGAAATATCACGGAAGGTCACGCCTTCTTCAGGATAGTTCTCCACGGAAGCAACGTAATCATGTAAATCAATTTTAGTCATTATTTTTCCTCAAACCGGTTAACCGGCAAAATACCGTCGATAGGTGATCGACTCGTCCAAAGCCCGCTTTTGTTTTTGCTGCAGGCAACGGACGTGTCCATCCTCCATTTTAACAAAGCCAAGATCCAAAAAGACCTGGATCATTAATTTAAATTCTGTTTCGTCGATTGACAGTTCAATCAAGACTGCCGGCAAATCGGAAACAATTGCCCGTTCTTGTTCTTTATACAAGTATTTGTACAAATTGGCAAAGTCCTGCTTGGACCGTTTAAAGGTAGCAGAGGCCGCTGTTGCTTGCTTCTTTGCAAAGGAAACATCCTCGAGCATCAGCTGCAACCGTGTCCGGCCAGCAAAGTGATTGACACCGACTGTTCCGGCCATCGTCGCCTGTTTGCTTCCTTCAGCTGCCAGAACCAGTTCGGGTTGGTTAAAGGCCAAAGCCTCAACAGGACCACGCCCACCATTAAAGAGCAACTTTAAGTGCTTCTTTTCCGAACCTAGCGCCTTAGCTTCGTTTAACGGCACATCCTTTAATCCAACAACCGGTTGGGCATTGCCCTCACCAAATGGTTCCAAGACCGCCAGCTGATCATAAAAGTCCTTGGTCAACATCGCTGGATCCATGACCAAATTAACGGCCAGGGGCGCTTCTTCAAAGGCGAGCTTTCCACCAGCCTCACGCAGCTCGGCGCGTACCTGATCAAGCTTTTCTTCGGCAATGGCAATTCCCAAAGCCCCGGCATGGCCACCAAAGGACTCATAATCCTCTTGAAAGTCCGCCATGAAGGCATGCAGGTCAAAGTCGCCATAGGAACGACCCGAGCCCTTATACAGGCCATCCACGTGTGTCATGACCACCACCGGCTTGGCGACAACAGCCGTCAGTCGGGCAGCGACAATACCAAGAATTCCCTGATGCCAATCTTCACCAGCAATCAGCAAAACGGGAGCCGCAGCCATTTCAGCTGACAGCGCCTGTTCCTTTGCCTCATCGAAGACCCGATCGGCCAATTCCCGACGCTGGTTGTTTAATTCTTCGATTTGCTTTGCCAAGGACTTGGCTTCTTCCTCGTCCTTTGTTTTTAACAAGTCCAGGCCGAGACTAGCATCCCCTAAACGGCCAATCGCGTTTAAACGCGGCGCAATTTTAAAGCCGACAGTCTCAGATAACACGGCGGCATCCTTTGGCTGCTTGGCCGACTTAAGCAATGCTTGGAGGCCAGGACGGGGGTTCGTCTCAATCTCTTTCAAGCCCCAAGTCACAAAGGCGCGGTTTTCATCCGTCAGTGACACAACATCGGCAATCGCCCCCATTGCCACCAGGTCAAAGAATTCGGTTGGCAGGTCCGTCAGACTTTCGGCCGGCATGCCATCCTGTAAGACGGCCTGTGCGACTTTGAAAGCGACACCAGCACCGGATAGGTCGCCAAAGGGATAGTGCCCTTCTGGATGCCGTGGGTGAATCACCGCAACGGCATCGGGTAATTCGTCGGGCAGCGCATGGTGATCCGTCACCACGACGTCGACTCCCTGAGCCTTTGCCCAGTCGATGGCCGCTTTTCCAGAAACCCCGTTGTCGACCGTGATAATGAGTGTTGCCCCAGTTTCATCAATCAAACGCGCATAGGTCGCCTGGTTCGGTCCATAGCCGTCTGTAAAACGGTTGGGCACATATGGGTGGACATCAGCGCCCAGAGAAAGCAGCGCCTCGGTCATGATGGTGGTCGAGGTTAAGCCATCGACATCATAATCACCATAGACGAGAATTGTCTCTCCTGAAAAAACGGCCTCTTGAATCCGTTCCACCGCTTCTGTCATTTGGTAAAAGTCGGCTGGATCGTGTAACTGTTCAAAGGAGGGATTCAAGAAGGCCTGTGCCTCCTTGACCGTTTTGAGGCCCTTTTGAACTAAAAAGCCAGCCGTGACAGGGCCAAGGCCCAAGTCATTTTGAAGACGCTGACTGGCGGCAGCGTCAGGCTGTGCCATTACTTGCCACTTTCTACTCATGCTGCTCCTTTTCAAATGGGACGTCGACCACGTCCAAGTCGCGAGCAACATACGTGTTTGCGAATAGTTTGTGAACGTCAGAAATAAACTTTTGTAAGAGTGGGCCAATGTACCGTGCCGAAACATGGGTTAGCACTAGCTTCTTAACGCCAGCCTTTTGGGCAAGGTTCGCTGCATCACGAGAAGTTGAGTGCCCGTGGGCACGAGCCATCTTTCCTTCATCCTTGGACATGCCATAGGTTGCTTCGTGAACTAAGACGTCGGCACCTTCTGCCAAGAAAAGTTCGGAATCGGCAGGCATCGTGTCAAAGATGATGGTTATCACGCGACCTGGTTGTGCGGGTCCCAGGTAATCCTGGCCATTCACCGTACGGCCATCGTCTAGGATCACGGTTTCCCCTGCCTTTAAACGACCGTATACAGGTCCTGACGGAATCTTATCCGCCCGGACTTTGTCGATCAGCAGTTCGCCGGCGTGTGGTTTTTCTTCCACTCGGAAGCCCCAGGCCGCCATTCGATGACGCAATGGTGCTGCAACGACTTTGAAGGTTTCATCCTCAAAAATCGTTCCCTCTTCAATTTCTACGTAGTGGATTGGATAAGAAAGATGGGTTTCCGATACGCGTAGGGCTGTTGTAATAAAGCTCTTCACGCCCTTTGGCCCATAGATTGTCAACGGTTCATTCTTATCAGCACCTTGGAAGGAGCGCGAAGAAAGCAAGCCAGGAAGCCCGAAAATATGGTCACCGTGAAGATGTGAAATAAAGATCTTTTCAATCTTTCGAGGCCGAATCGTCGTTTTTAAAATTTGGTGTTGCGTTGCTTCCCCCACGTCGAAAAGCCAGACAGCGTTTCGCTCGTCCAGCAAACGGAGGGCAATGCTTGCGACATTGCGGAATTTTGATGGTTGACCGGAACCGGTCCCTAAAAATTCTAATTCCATCGATTTTACCTCGAATTGAGTGAACTACTCTTCGTTCAACTCGGTTTTGATATCATCTAAGAGGTCTCGCTCTTCCTTTGTAAAGGAACGTCCCTCCAATAAGTCGGGACGACGCAAGTAGGTCTTCTTCAATGATTCTTTTAAGCGCCATTCGGCAATCTTTTGATGATTTCCTGAGGTGAGCACTTCCGGGACAACCATCCCACGAAAGTCAGCGGGACGGGTGTATTGCGGATATTCCAATAATCCGTCTTGGAAGGAATCACCCGTTGCCGATTCCGCGTTGCCCAAAACATCGGGCAAAAAGCGAACCGTTGCATCAATCATCACCATGGCGCCAAGCTCACCGCCAGTCAAGACATAGTCGCCAAGAGAGATTTCTTCATCAACCAAAGTCTTGATTCGTTCATCGTAGCCCTCATAATGGCCACAAACAAAGGTCAGGTGATCATAGGAAGCTAAACGTTCAGCGTCTTGATGATCAAATTTTTTACCGGCGGGGTCTAATAAAACGACGTGCCCGGCGGAACCGGCGGCATCTTTTTCTTTAATGGCGGCAATGGCATCAAAGATTGGCTGCGCGGTTAACAACATGCCGGCGCCCCCACCAAAAGGATAATCATCCACGTTGTTGTGCTTGTTGGTCGTGTAATCACGAAAGTCGGTCACGTTAAAGGATAAGGACCCACGCTCAATGGCCTTTCCAATAATCGACTCTTGCATGGGCGCAAACATCTTCGGGAAAAGGGACAATACATCGATTTTCATTAGTCTAACAACCCTTCCAACACATCGATGACAATGGTTTGTTCCGAAACGTTCACGTCTTTAACAACATCTTCAATAACTGGAATCAAGGCATCTGGTCCGGCTGGGCGTTTGACAACCCAAACATCATTGGCGCCGGTTTCCATGATTTCCTTTACACGGCCAATCGCCTGACCTTCCAAATCTTTTACGGTACAACCAACGATGTCAGAGTAGTAATACTCCCCATCAGCCAACTCGTCACGATCCGCTTCTGAGACGTAGAGTTCCTGCCCCTTATAGACTTCCACTTCGTTAATATTGGTCACGCCATCAAAGGTTAGCAACCACATGCCTTTATGCATGCGCGCCTTGGCAATTTTTTCAGGCAAATACTTGCCATCGACCAAACGATAGACCGTTGCTCCCTTGGCAAAGCGCTCTTCGGCAAAGTCGGTAATCGCCTTCACCTTCAATTCACCACGAATCCCATGGGTATTCACAATGGTTCCAATTTTAAAATAATTTACTGTTTCCATACCGTCTATTATAGCAAATATTTTACAAGGCCTCCCGGCTAATCAGGACTGATCCAACTGGAAAAGGCGGGAAAAATAAAAAAACCACCCGAGGGTAGTTTTTTAGACATTGATTAAACCAAGTCCAACAAGTCAGCCTTCTTAGCTGATGATGGGTACTTCGTTCCAGCTGCGTCCAAGTATGCCTTGATTTCAGCAACCGTGTTCTTTGTCGTTGGCTTTGAAGATGAAGCAGCGGCTTCCTTCTTAGCTGCAGGCTTTGCAGCAGCCTTCTTGGCTGGCTTAGCAGCCTTCTTGGCTGGCTTAGCGGCCTTCTTAGCAGCTGGCTTCTTGCCGGCCTTTGTTTCGGCGTACTTCGTCATGATACCGGCCTTTGACAACAAGTTACGAACCGTGTCAGATGGTTGTGCACCGTTTTGCAACCAGCCCATGATTTTTTCTTCATCCAACTTCACTTCAGCTGGTACCGTGATTGGGTTATAAGTTCCAACCGTTTCGATAAAACGACCGTCACGAGGTGAACGTGAGTCCGCGATAACCACACGATAGAAAGGACGCTTCTTAGCACCCATGCGCTTCAAACGAATTTTAACTGCCATAAGTAATTTCCTCCGTATTTCTTTACAAGTTATAGTATGCCAGATATCAAAAAGCATGTCAAGTATATTTACTTGACATGCTTTTAATTTTGATTTTATCTCGGTAAAAGTCGGGTCAACTGTTACTTTTCAAATCCTTCTGAAAGTGCTTCCGGATAGTACTCACGGACAATCTTTGCCTCGTAAGCTGCCAATTCAGGGAAGGCAGTATCCTCACCCAAGTCTTCATGGTAACGGCGGTCACGGGGTGACAGCGCACCACGCGCCTTGTCAACTTGAATCTGAAGGCCATCGAAGCTTGGGACATCAGCTGCTGCAGCCGCCGACTTTTGCAAGTCGAGTTGGGAAACCATGAGCAGCAAGCGCAAGTCCAGGTGCAAGTCATCGATCGTCTTCAACTGTTCGTCTGAAAGGTAGAGCGTCATGGCAGCTTCGGCGTTCTTTCCAATCAAATCATTGGCACGGGCTGCTTCAATTGCCTTGTTGGCTGCCGAACGGATGGCAAAAATTCCTGCCCACTTTGCCTTAATGTCTGCAGCACCTGGCAAGTCCAAAACTTCTGGCATTTCTTGCAGGTAGGCAAACTTCGTCGAATCGTCTGGCAAATATGACCAGATCTCTTCTGCAGTGTGTGGCAAAACTGGCAAAATCAACTTCGTCAATGCCTGAACCGTTTCGTAAAAGACCGTTTGCATGGAACGGCGAAGCGCCGAATCCGGTGCCTCCACATAAACCACATCCTTGGCCACATCCAGGTAGAAGGCGGACAAATCAACGTTGATAAAGTTAATCAACTTTGAGAAGACGTCGTTAAAGCGGTAGTATTCGTAGGCATCTTCCAAGCCCTTCACCAGGTCGTTTAAGACAACCGTTGCATATTGGTCGTGTGCTGCACGCTTTTCAAACGGTACGGCATCCTTTTGATAGTCAAAGTCCGACGTGTTAGCCAAAAGGAAGCGCATCGTGTTACGGATTTTACGGTAGGAGTCCGCCACTTGTTTCAAAATCTCTTGTGAAACTGGCATATCCTGGGAAGTATCGACGGAAATCGTCCACAAGCGAAGGATTTCAACACCTAATTTGTCGCCAACCTCGGCTGGTGAAATGGTGTTTCCCAAGGACTTGGACATCTTGTTGCCCTTACCATCCAAAGTAAATCCTTGCGAAAGCAAGTTCTTGTATGGTGCCTGCCCAGTCACGGCCACGGAAGTAATCAAGGATGAGTTAAACCAACCACGGTACTGGTCGGAACCTTCCAGGTAAAGGTCGGCCGGGAAGTCCAGGTTTGGACGTTGACGCAAAACCCCGTTCCATGATGAACCGGAGTCGAACCAGACATCCATGATGTCCTCTTCCTTCTTGAAGATACCGTTTGGTGAGTGGACGTTCGTGTAACCTTCAGGCAAGAGGTCCTTGGCATCCTTTTCAAACCAGACGTTTGATCCATGCTTTTCAACCAATTGGGCAACGTGTTCAATCACGTCAGCATCCAAGATGGCTTCGCCATCTTCAGCGTAGAAGATTGGCAGTGGCACACCCCAAACACGCTGACGGGAGATGACCCAGTCACCACGACCGGCAATCATGTTGTGCAAACGCTTTTGACCCCATGCTGGGTAGAAGTTGACTTTGTCCAACTGGTCCAAGATGTCTTGACGGAAATTGTCAATTGACGCAAACCACTGTGGTACGGCACGCCAGATGATTGGCTTTTTCGTCCGCCAGTCAAATGGGTAGGAGTGGGTGATGCTTTCCTTTGCCAGGAAGAGACCAGCGTCCTGCAACTTCGTAATTACCGTTCCAGTGACGTCATCGTAGAAGCGGCCTTCAAAGTCAGGTCCGGCTGACTTGGTCATCATTCCCTTTTCATCAACCGTGACGGCCACTTCCAAGCCGTATGGCTTGGAAACATTGTAATCGTCTTCACCAAAACCAGGGGCCGTGTGGACCAAACCAGTTCCGGAATCAAGGGTCACGTGATCACCAACCATGACCACCTCGGCGACGTCCTTGTCCCATGGGTGGTAAGCCGTGATGTTTTCAAATTCATCACCCTTGTGCTCTTCTAAGACTTCGTAGTCTTCCCAATCAAACTTTGGTGCTACCGTTTCGAGCAAGTCCTTGGCCACCACGTACTTCTTGTCTTGGCCAGCAGGCTTCACAACAACGTAGTCAAAGTCAGGTCCGACCGTCACACCACGGGAAGCGGTCACCGTAAACGGCGTCGTCGTCCAAACCACGAGGTAGGTATCGTTATCCAAGACACCCTTGCCATCCTTGACTTGGTTGGCATAGAAGAGTGACATTGACTTCAAGTCGTGGTATTCGATTTCGGCTTCGGCCAAGGCAGATTCGGATGACCATGACCAGTAAACAGGCTTGGCACCCTTAAAGATGTAGCCCTTCTTGGCCATATCACCGAAGACACGCAGTTGAGCGGCTTCGAATTCCGGTTGCAAAGTAATGTAAGGGTGGTCCCAGTCAGCCAAGACACCGAGTCGCTTGAAATCCTTCTTTTGCTTGGCCACTTGTTCCAAGGCAAAGTCCTTGGCCAAGTTTCGCCATTCCGCCTTTGGCATGGCCTTACGGTCATGACCGGCCTTAGTCAACTGTTGTTCGATTGGCAGACCGTGCGTATCCCAGCCGGGTACGTAGGGTGCGTAGAAACCAGACATGTTCTTGTAGCGAACGATGATGTCCTTGGTGATTTTATTCAAGGCGTGGCCAAGGTGAATGTTTCCATTCGCGTATGGAGGGCCATCGTGCAGGTTGAAGTGTGGCTTTTGCTCGTTTTGAGCCAGGCGCTGGCCATAGAGGTCTTCTTCAAACCAGACTTTTTCACGTTCTGGCTCCGTCTTTGGTAGTGAACCACGCATTGGGAAAGCGGTCTTTCCAAGGTTTAGGGTATCTTTATACTTCATGGGCATTCTCCTCTGGTTAAACAATAATAATAAAAAAGTCCCGTTTACCCCAAAGGGTAAACAGGACGAATGAACGTGGTACCACCTATTCTTCCACTGGCACAGCCAGTGCTTCGATACAGCTTTAACGGGCTGCCCTTCGCCATCGCCTATTACATTCAGCGCTGGGAAAACGTCAGTGATATTTCCTTCTTGAGGGATTGGCCATCTCACACCGTACATGGCTCGCTTACAATATCAAGAATGAAACGCGTCTTACGTTCAATTACTTATTTTTCTTCTGATTCTGGAAAGACAACAACCGTTGGGTCAGCTGGCTTTTCCGTATCCTCATTGACTTTACTAGCCGGCTGATCGGAATCCGCTGCTTTGTCATCGGCCTTTTTTTCAATCGGTCCCTTGGCAAAGTCCGGAATCTCTTTCAAGTCAGTTGGCAAATCAACGGCCTCTTCTTCATCAGCCACGTGGCCATCATCCAACACCTTTTGTGAAAGCATCGATGCTGGCAAGGCCTCCACCGCTTCAGACAACTTGTCTTCTTGCAAAAGCGCCTTTTGATCGTCCAACAAAGAAAGGAAGGACTGCTTAAAGTCATTAACACGAGCACGCAAACGGTTTTGTTCGTCAACCAAGTCAACGTTTTCTTTGGCCAAACGTGTTGCCTCTGCTTCGGCCTTCGTACGAGCGTTATCCACAATTTCCTTGGCTTCTTGCTGTGCCTTTTCAAGTTGTGATTTAACTTCTTCTTCCGTTTCAGAACGCAAGCGAGATGCTGCTGATTGAGCAAACATAATTGATTCGTTCACCTGGTTCTTTTGACCTTCTAACTCGTCAATCTGTTCTTGTTGCTGACGACTCTTCTTTTGCAAAGCTTCGTAATCGGCAATCAAGGCACGGTAATCGTTATTGACTTCGTCCAAGAAAGAATCAACCTCGCGAGCCACGTATGCACGTGAACCCTTTCGAGTAAATTCGTGGTTCAAAATTTCATCTGGTGTTAATGCCATCGTTTCGTCCTCTCTCCCTCATTCTATTCAACGGTGAATGATTTGAAAAACTGCCTTTATTTTATCCCTTTTACTGTGTCCTGCCAAGCTTTGAAGGGAAATTCGTCCTTGCTTTCGAACAGAAATCACATCTTTTAAGCGAATGCTTCGATCCGCCGTCGTACTTTTCGACCAATTGACTGCAACCAAACCGCTATCAATGAGCGTTTTTGCTTCGGTTCGCGAAAGGTTAAAAGCACTCGCAATTGCAGCGTCTAGGCGTAAAGAAGGCAGCAGAAGGAAAACCTCTTCTCCCTCCTCTTCTTTTATAAACGCCTGGTCAGGTGATCGTTCTTGCCAGTCCGTCGACACCTTGCCAATTTGGCCAATTTCTTGACGAATAAACCGTAGGTAACGACGTTCAACCGCTACTTGAGCACGTCCCTTGGCTTCGTCAATCACAATATCACCAAAGGTTGCACGATCAATGCCAGCAGACAAGAAGGCGCCAAGCAGATCTTTATGGCGAAGTTGTACAAATTTCTTAGCAAAAGAAATTTCTAAAAGCGCCATGTCAAAGTCGCTGGCAACAACTTCCATAAATTCAGGAAAAATCAACACGCGGGCCTTCTCGGATCGATCAAACAAACCATCTGCCTGAAAGAAAATATCCGTTCGATCACCTAGCAAAAGACTTAAAATGTGTCGCTCTCGTGGATTCAAAAAGTGCGTGAGGACCATTCGATAGTCACTTCCCGCCGTTTCAATCCAGTCCAATGCTTGCGCGACAAAGGGACGTTCTTCTTCTGCAAAATGCTGCCCCGCTGCTTGATTATCAACCATTTTACAAAACCAGTCCCATCAGCATTGGCAGAACATAGTCCTCCAATCCCTGAAGTACCAATAAAGCAATCAAAGGTCGTAAATCTAAGAAGCCGAGCGGTTTAATAAAAGAAAAGAGCCCAAGATAGGGTTCAATAATCTTTCCAAGCTCACGGCCAAACCAGGTATGGTAAAGGCCAGGTAGCCAAGACATTAGAATGTAAATCACCAGCGCAAAGGAATAAATCTGAATGACATAGCGCAAGATGACGAAAAGCATCAGCAAAATCATATTAGTACCGTGATTGGTTATCTAAGTTTTCGCTCATTGACCCAGCGACTTCATAAGTCGAAGGTGTTAACAAGAAAATCTTCTCACCAATTCGTTCCATCGAGCCGTCAACGGCGTATACCGCACCACCAATGTAGTCCAGAATACGGCGAGCAGGGTCTTCTTCTAACTGTGAAAAGTTCACGATGACCGCATCACCCTCAATTACTTGAGAAGCAATGGCGCGTGAATCAGCATAAACCTTTGGCTCAAAGAGTGCGATTCGAGCATCAGCTGGGGCAGTCTGCGTCGCATTCACCGTGTTCTTTGGCTGCTTTTTAACGGCGGCCATTGATTTCTTAGGCTTTTCTTGCTGAGCTGCGGGTGCTTCTTCTTGCACTTCTTCATATTCGTCTTCGTAGTAATCATCATCACCAGAAAACAAGGTTTTAATTTTATCGAAAGCCATGAATTACTCCTTCTTAGCGCTTCTTAAAGAAAGGTGGCTGATCGTCATCTTCCGACGAAAGGTCAAGATCAATGTTTTGGTTAATTGGTTCAACGGGATCAAAGGCTTGCTTTTGCACACCGTCAAATTGCTTTTCATCTTGCTTTGGCTGTTGCTTGGTCGTAATGTCCCAATCAGCGAAAGGATCGTTTTTGGTATCAACGCCCTCCGCACCATCCGCTGCTGAACGGGAGAAAAGACCGGCCTGGTCGTTTGTTCCTTCGGCTTGCGCCGAAGGGGCTGGCTTTTCAGTCTTAGCCGTCGTCGCCTTAGCAGCCGGACGTTTCTTGCCATCTTCTAGGCCCGTTGCAATAACCGTGACACGAATGGCATCATTCATATCCATATCAACGGACGTTCCAAAGACAACGTTCACATCGCGACCAGCTTCTTGGTTGATAACGTCGGCAGCAGACTGTGCTTCGAAAACCGAAAGGTCAGCCCCACCCGTTACGTTCAAGAGCACTTCAGAAGCACCCGTCATATCAACTTCAAGCAATGGTGATGAGATGGCTGAACGAGTGGCATCGACAGCTCGTGATTCACCCGTTGCGGTTCCAACGCCCATCAAGGCAGGACCGGCATCTTCCATCACCGTCTTAACATCGGCAAAGTCCAAGTTGATGAAGCCAGGGTTCGTAATCAATTCGGAGATACCACGAACACCTTGGGCAACCACGTCATCAACAACCTTAAAGGCTTCAATGATTGGCAACTTCAAGTCGATTTGGTCCTTCAAACGTTCGTTTGTAATGACAACCAAGGAATCAACTTGTTCAGACAAAGCCTGCAACCCTTCGGTTGCATACTTTGAACGCTTTGGTCCTTCCCAGGCGAAGGGACGGGTAACGACGGCAACCGTCAAGGCACCCATGTCCTTTGCAATCTTAGCCACAACAGGGGCGGCACCGTTTCCGGTTCCACCACCCATGCCGGCTGTGATAATCACCATATCAGCACCCTTTAAGGCTTCTTCAATGGCTTCTTGTGATTCTTCTGCGGCCTTTGCCCCACGTTCGGGGTTAGACCCAGCGCCCAGACCACCGGTCAGCTTAGGACCGATTTGAATCTTTTCTTTTGCAGCGGACTTGTCCAAAGCTTGAACGTCCGTGTTGGCAACGATGAAGTCCACACCTTGGATATCATCTTCAATCATGTGGTTAATGGCGTTTGATCCACCACCACCAACACCGATGACCTTAATTACCGCGCCGGTTGATGCCTGCGTTTCGTCGATTGTAAAGTCCATGAAAATACTCCTTTGGAATGGTTAGTCTTCGTCGTTTGTTTCTGCAAATAATGAGGTCAAAGAAGTCTTCATCCTCTTGAAAAGGCCTTCTTTTGGCGCTTCATCATCCATGTAAAAGTCGTCTTCATCCTCTGTTGTCTGAATGACTTTTGCCTGCTTATCTGCTTGATGATAAGTCTCAGCCTCGGGTGCTTGATAGTTTTGCTTGCCCATCAAAACGGCCTTAATTAACTTTTGTAAGTCTGATTGAAAGGCTTCAAATGAAGCAAAAGCCAATGCCCGGGCAAAACTTGGATGGCGTAAGCCAATTTGGTTAGGGCGCGCTACTTGGACGTTTTCACCAAAGTGCGCCTGCGCCTTTGCAAGCAAGCCAGGTGTTGCCGCCGAACCACCGGTGATGATGTATCCACCCGGCAAATCATCGGCCCCAACACTATCGAGCTGCTGGTCAAGTCGATCAAAGATCTGATCGAAACGGGCTTCCATGATTTCGGCTAAGTAACGTTCATCGACGGGCTTCTTTTCGCTCAAGCCAACGGCATCCACGTAAAAGATTTGATCAGCAGAAGCTTGGTTCGCATCAGCAGAACCATACTTCACCTTAACCGCTTCCGCTTCGTCCTGTGAAATACTCAAAACCGTTGAAATATCTTTTGTAACGGATAGGCCACCTTCGTAGTCAACCGTCATATACTTCACTTTGTGATCATGAATGACAGAAGCCGTCGACTGGCCACCAGCCAAATCAATCAGAATGGCACCGAAGTTTTGTTCAGCATCTGACAGAAAAGCAGGTGCTAAGGCCATAGGCGCCAAGTCCATGGCAGCAATGGATAAGCCAGCTTTTTTAACAGCCGTCTTAATGCCATCAACCACCTTGTTTGGTGCCAGGTAAACCAAGCCTTGTACTTCGAGACGAACCCCAATCATATCCGTTGGGTCCTTAATGCCATCAAAGCCATCCACAATAAATTGCGAAGGCAGGAATTCGACCGGCGTTTCCTCTGCCAGTGACAGGGAATTCAAGGCCTGTGTCGTGACATTGACAACGTCTTGACCGGTAATTTGCTTATTTTGATTTTCGATTGAAACTAAACCAGACACCTTTTGGATGCTAACCTGGTTGGCGGGCAAGCCCACCACTACTTCTTCAATGGCCACGTTGGCCTTAGAGGAAGCCTGGGAAATCGCCTGTTTAATCGCTTCGGCCGTTTGGTTAATGTCAACAATGACACCCCGCTTCAACCCAGCGCCGGCGGCCGAACCCGTAGCAATGACGTTGAATCGACCACCGTTATTTTGAGCAACAACCACTTTTACCATGGTTGTGCCGATATCTAATCCAACTATCACGCCGTCTTGGGCCATGCTGTATCCCCTTTTAATTAAAAATTTTAAACTAAACCTAAAAATAATCTTAACATATTGGAAACCTGTCCGGTAGGCTTTCCAAGGAATTTCTCAAGGAATTTTATCTACGAACATAGCTATAGGAATAGGAACCGATTTGTAAGTCAATGACACCGTTTTGCGTCATCGATTGCGCGATTCCTGCATAGTAACGCATCTTTTCAGCCATTGTCTTCTGACTGGCATAAACGGTATTACCGTCGCTCATGACTAAAATCAGCTTACTATCGTTGTTACTGTCTGGTGCAAAACGAATTTCTCCAATGTCTTGACGAATGACTTTGTCAAGGGAGGAAACCGCGCGAGCGACGGCCTTTATCCGGCTCTCAGATTTAAAACCTTGATAAACCGGCCCGCGACCGTCTGGCTCCTTAACCTGGCGGCGGTTCCCATTCGAATCAAGCTGATACCAACGACCGTTTTCTTGAATAAAGCCAGCGTTAATCTTTTCTGAAACCTGCACGTTTAGCCGCTTCCCCGAAAGCTGCAAAGTCGTTTCTGACACCTTGCTGTTTTTCTGCTTTAACTTGTTAGCTAGAAAAGCTTCCTGCAAAACCACTTGATAACGGTAAGCACCCTCTTTGATGCCCAGCTGCTTTTCAATCGTTTCCGTTGGAATGTTTCCGGAATCAACCGAAACCGTGGTGATTTTTTGCCAGGGCTGCCAGCAGAACATGAGAATTGCGAAGACAGCAAAAAAAGCCAGGGCCCACCAGGCACTGGTTTTGACTCGATCTGTTGTGAATCTTGTCAGCTCTTCTTGCACGATGTACTCCTAGTTCTTGATAACGCTTTTAATCAATGCATAGAATCGATCGCCCGCATCCGTAATGCCGACCTGCTTGGACTGTCCCTTCATCGCTGCTGCCTGAGCATCGTTTTGAAGAAGGGCATCGGCGGCTTTAACCAAGCTGTTACCATCAAGATCCGGTTCCTTAATGGCCAAAGCCGCACCAGCATCAACCAAAGACTTGGCGTTCTTGCTTTGGTGATCACCCGTCACAAAGGGCGATGGCACCAAGATCGCAGGTAAGCCAAGGGCTGTTAATTCCGCAATCGACGTTGCACCGGCACGGGAAACGAGGACCGTTGCCTTTTGCATAACCGCCGGCATGTTTTCGATGTAAGGCAGGACTTTGACATGGTCTGACAAGGTCTTGCCCTGCTCTTTCAACAAGTCCATAAAGTGATCAATTCGCTTTGGTCCTGCGACAAGGACCACCTGGTAGTCGCGTTCATTAAAGGCCGGAATGGCTGCCAAAGTCGCCAAGTTAATCGCTGGTGCTCCCTGGGAACCACCAAAAATCAACAGCGTCTTCTTATCATCGGACAAGCCGTAGGTTGTCCATGAAAAGTCTGATTGCATCTTGGCCACTTCTTGTGCTCGAGGATTCCCAATCAATTCGGTTTTTTCCTTCGGGAAGAAAGCCTGGGCATCGGGAAAGGCAATCCCAATCTTCGTCGCGTTTTTCGCCAAGAATTTGTTCGTCACGCCAGCCACAGAGTTTTGTTCATGAATCACAGTTGGCACGTGTAATTTCTGGGCCGCCTTTAAAACAGCTCCTGACACGTAGCCACCCGTGCCAACCACGACGTCTGGTTGAAAGTCGCGGATCATCTTTTTGGCCTGCTTAACCGCCTTTAAGAACAGCCAAACGGTCTTGACGTTATCCATTGAAAGTGAGCGCTTAAAACCCTGTACGTGCAATTGTTTGAAGGGCATGCCCGTCTTTGGAACAATGTTTTTTTCAACACCACGGAAGGAACCAACGTAGAGAAATTCCGCATCGTCTTCCTTTTCCTTAATGATGTCTGCTAAAGCGAGCGCCGGGTAAATGTGGCCGCCAGTGCCGCCACCAGAGAGCATGACTTTCATGGATTAATCCTTCTTTCCTAAAGCTTTTTTCAATGCGGCAACGTATTTGTCACCACGAATCTCAAAGTTGGGATACTGATCCCAAGAAGCTGCCGCCGGTGACAGTAAGACCACCTCGCCTGGCTTGGCCATTTGAACGGCCAGTGGCGCCGCCTCTTCGACGTTTTCAACGACAGTCACAGGCAGATTAGCTGCCTTTGCCATGGCCACCACCTTATCGGTCGTTTGGCCAAAGGCAATCACCTGAATCACGTTTTTCAAATCGGGTACCAAGCGATTCAAATCATCGCCACGGTCCAAGCCCCCTGCCAGAAGAATCGTTGGCTCCTTGAAGGCCGATAGTGCGGCCTGAGTGGCCTCGATGTCCGTGGCCTTGGAATCATTGTAGTAAATGACGCCATCTTCCTTGAACAAGTACTCCAAGCGGTGCTTAACCCCCGCAAAAGTCGTTAGCACTTCCTTCATGGCTTCCAGACTGCAACCCGCAACCGTTGCGGCAGCCGTTGCAGCCAAGGCGTTTTCCAAATTTGGACGGCCGACCAATTTCACTTCATCAAAGGGCATCAAAACCTTACCATCGAGCACCAAATTACCAGCATTTTCATGGGCGAAGGCCTGTTGGTTATCGGGATCAAAGGTGTGAACCCGAGCCTTTGACAGCGCCTTAATGGCTGCTGTATCCTTCCCGGTTCCATTCAAAATCAGGGTTTGGTCAGGTCGTTGGTGAATGGCCACGCGTTCCTTTGCCGCCACGTAGTTGTCCCGGTTGTGGTGGAAGTCCAAATGGTTAGCAAAAATATTGGTAATCACAGCGATATCCGCTTGGATTTCCGGAATTCCCACCAATTGGAAAGTCGATAGCTCCAAGACCAAGGTGTCCTTTGAACCCAAGTCGCCGATGACTTCACAAACCGGTGTTCCGATGTTACCGGCAATCACGACTTTGCCCTGCTTGGGATCATGTTGGAGCATGGCGCCGAGTAGCGAAGTCGTGGTCGTTTTACCATTTGAGCCGGTCACGACAATCAACCGTCCAGTAAAGGTCGAGAGTGCCACGGCGACTTCGGTCAAGACGGGGACACCCAGAGATTCGGCCTTTTCAACAATTGGATGGTTATAGAAAATGCCCGGGTTTTTAACCAAGTAATCGCTATCTGCTGCGAGCGCTTCAGCTTGATCGTTTTCAATAAAGACGACGCCGGCCTCTTTCAATTCACGAACATCTTGATCATCTACAATGGCATCGCGATTGGCCACGATGACTTTGGCACCGAGCGCAAGCAAGCGTTTTGCTGCTGCCCGACCGGACTTGGCCCAGCCAAGAACCAATACTTTTTTTCCATTAAAATCTAAAGCTGCCATGACGAACTCCCCCTTTGATACTTATGTACGGTGGCGCTGCCACCATGATTGAATGGTTAGAAAATCCAGAGTGCGATTGCTGCAAAGAGCAGTCCGAAGGCCCAGAAGGCACAATTAATCTGCCATTCGCTCCAACCAAACTTTTCAAAGGAATGGTGGATTGGGGCCATTGGAAAAACACGCACCTTGAAGAAGTGGTAAGAAATGGTCTGAATAATCACGGACAGTGTTTCAATTACAAAAACCAGACCAATCAAAAGCAGTGAAATCACCGCGTGCAACTGAATGGACTCGACGGCTAATCCAGCCCCAATTGCCAGGGAACCCGTGTCGCCCATGAAAATCTTTGCCTTTGGCTTATTGAAGAGTAAAAAGCCGACCAAAGAACCCATCAGGACAACGTTGAAGGAAACCATGGCCCAGTTATCCGCACGAACGGCCATATAGGTGTAGGCACCATAGGCAATCAAAGCCAAACCAGTCAGCAAGCCATCCAACCCGTCCGTCAAGTTCGTTGCATTGGACCAACCCACCAACCAGAACCAGAGGAAGATAATGTAAAAGAAGCCAAGGTAAACAATGCCAAAATAAGGCAAGTTCAAGCCCGCTGGGACACGCATGGCCCAGAGCAAGAGCATCACAATCAAGGCCGAAATCGTTTGCGCTAACAGCTTGGGCTTAAAAGCAAAACCATCGTCGGCATGGTGAATTAACTTCAAAACATCGTCAACTGCACCGATCATTCCATAGGAGGCAAAGCCAACGGCCAAGGCCAAGATGGTCGTCAAGGAATGACTATTTTGATACGTACTTGGTAGGCAGAAAACAACGGCCAGTGTGACAAAGCCAAAGACAGCCCCACCCAATGACGGGGTCCCCGCCTTGGCTTGGTGGTCTGGCCCCAGCACACGAATGACCGCTTGTTCCTTACTCTGTTTTAACTTCTTAATAACCGTTGGCATGGCAATGGCCGTCAAGACCATCCCCAATAGAAATTCTAATACAAGCATTTCCTAATCCTTCTCTTTAAACGTAACCTCAAGGCTCTTCTGGTTTTGAAGAACCGTACCCGCTTTCAGCGACTGCTTCTGGGCATAACCAGAATCCGTTAACTTTATTTTAACACCAGCCAGGTATCCCCATGACAAAACTTCATTTTGACTCCAATCAGTAAAGTCGGGCACCGTCGTCGTGCCGGCAGCAGTCAGCAAAACGAGCTGCCCCTTCACGGCCGATTGACCGCCCTTAATGGATTGAGCGCTGACTTTTCCCTTTGAGCCAACAGTCGCTACGCGCATACCGGCATCGGTCAATGCTTTTGTTGCGTCATCGATGCTCTTACCCCGAACATCAGGTAAATCGACCGTCTTGGTTGCGGACTTAACGGATGAATCTTCATCGTTCAAAGCCTGTAACATCACCGGACGGAAGACGTTGTTCAAGGTAATCTGAATGTTGGCATCTGGAAATACCTGTGGTTGGCGAACCACGACATACATAATGTACCGTGGATTATCGCTTGGAACAAGGGCCATCACCGAGTGAATGGCATTGGTCAAACCGTCCAAATACTTCCCGTTTTCAGCGATTTGGGCTGTTCCAGTTTTGGCCGCCACTTGATAGCCTGCATCCGACAGTGAGTACTGCTTGGCCGTTCCGTCGTCGGCATTGACAACGCCTTCCATGTTCTTCAACACTTCCTTGGCAGTTGATGACGAAACCGGCGTTCCGACTTTGGTCGTCTTACCTGTCGAGGTTGTTTTACCAGTCAGGGGATCCGTTGTCTTTTGAATCAAGTAAGGCTTGACCATCGTCCCCTTATTGGCAAAGGCCGAATAGGCCTGCAGCATTTGTGCCGGCGTCGTTCGAATGGCCTGACCATAGGAGGTGTTGGCTTGGTCAATTGGTTGTTCAAAAGAAATCGAACCGGTTTGTTCGTTTGGAAGTTCAACCCCCGTCTTCTTTAAGAAGTGGAAGCGATCAATATAGGACTTCCAAGTTTTGGCACCCAGTGACTGCTCAATCTTTGCAAAACCAACGTTTGAAGATCGCTCGTAGGCTTGTCGGTAGGTCAACGTACCCGCGTTATTACCAAAGGCATCCGTCACCTTTTGCCCATCGATATCCAGGGTTCCAGATTGATAGGTCGCATCGGGCTGCCACTTCTTTTCCTGAATGGCAGCAGCCAAGGTGATGGTCTTCATGGTTGATCCAGGTTCAAAGGCTGCCTGGTTAAGCATGTTTTCCCAGGCATCGGAAAGGCCATCTTGCGTATTAGGATCGAAGTTTGGTCGTTGCGTGGCCGCGACAATCTTACCGGTTTTGGCCTCCATCACAAAGGCCGCGGCTGACTTGGCTTTGGTTCCCGAATAGAGAACATCCATCCGGTTTTCCAAAGTCGCCTGTAGCTTTTCATCGATGGTTAACGTGACGTTATCACCGTTTTTGACTTGATTCTTCTTATCCTGTTGGACATCGGCGCCAAGAGAGGTGGTTAGGCCGTCTTTCCCGCGCAATGCGGTGTTCTTAAAGGCCTCGACCCCGAGCACACCGTTCAATGTCTTTTGCCCGACTTTGTTGGCAACGGAATTGGTCAAACCAACTATGTGGGAGGCCATTCGGTTGTTCGGATAGTAGCGGGCGGGCTGCGCGGTAAACTTGATACCCGAAAGATTCAACTTCTTAATCTGGTTGTACTGATCAACAGACAGGTTCTTCGCCTTTGTTCCCAGCTCAACCTGCAGCTTATTCGAAGACAGTTGTTGGTAAAGATCATTCTCGTCGGCACCCAAAATTGGGGCCAAAGCAGCCGCCGTTGATTTGGGATCCGTTACGTAATCCGGCTTGCCATTCACCTTCTGCTTCTTATCTAAGACCGCATACATGTCATAGACCGTCGAATTATCAGCCAAAACGGAGCCGTTTGATGACAGAATTTGGCCACGAGTGGCCGGCACCGTCGACTTTTGCATAAAAGTCAGCCGCGTTGCAGCTGACAAGTCATGGTTATTAACTGATTTAAAGCCGGCAATTTGAAAAAGACGACCACCCATTACCACAATGATAATCAACGCGAAGAGTCCGAGCAGTGCGCCGAACTTTCGTGCATTTCCTGTGATCTTTTTGCCGAGTTGTCGTCTTTTACTTTGTTTCATAATTTATTGATTGACGTTGCGAACGTTCGTTGTGCTTTGTTCCATGTTAGCCGATTTCGCAACTTTCTCCAAGTTATCCTTGTTGGTCTTTGTCTGAATATCACCCCGGTAGGAGTCGTTTTCTTCGTTGACCTTGTCGATCTTTTCGCTAACCGCTTGGTTTTTCGCATCGACGCGTTGCATGGACACCGTCGTCCACACCGTTGCTAACATCACGAAGAGAACCGTCACTGCCATGACAACAACGAGCGAGCGTTCTTGCTTTGTCCAAACAGCGGGTTGGTAGCGCTTTTTAACTTTAACCTTTTTTCGGGCGGGTTGGGCCGGCAGCGCTCTGGCTGCGTTTTCATATCGATACGCATTTTGTGCCATCAGGTTCTCTCCTTTATCGTACTTCGCTAGTCACTTCAACGAACTTCAGTCGAAGGTCAGCGTTCTTTTACATCACGCACCCGTTCGATTCCTCGTAATTGTGCCGAGGCAGAACGGTGATTTTCTTCTTGTTCTTCTTGGCTTGGCTTAATCGCCTTACGAGTCAACAGCCGGTAATCCGGCGCCATTTCGTCTGGCATCACCGGTAAGCCGCGGGGTAATTCGGGCTCCTGGGACTTTTCCTTGAACATTTGCTTTATCAAGCGGTCCTCTTGCGACTGGAAGGAGATGGCCGAAATCCGGCCACCAACAGCCAACAAATCCAAGGCCTGCTCGAGCGAATCTTCCAAGGCGCCTAGCTCATCATTCACCGCTACGCGTAACGCTTGAAAGGAACGCTTTGCTGGATGGCCACCATGGCGACGGGCCGGTGCTGGAATCGCTTCTTTAATCAATTCGACCAGTTGAAAAGTCGTTTCGATGGGTTCTTGTTCACGGGCCTGTTCAATTTTTCGAGCAATGGCCTTTCCAAAACGATCTTCTCCATATCGGGTTAACACACGCACCAGGTCATTAAAGGGCCAGTCGTTGACGATGGTCTTGGCTGTAAGTTCCTGCCGCTGATCCATGCGCATGTCGAGTGGCGCATCGTGATTATAGGAAAAGCCACGGTCACCTTGATCAAATTGAACGGAGGAAACCCCCAAGTCGTACAAAACACCGTCAACGTGATCGATACCCTTTGCGTGCAAAGCACTCGTTAACGTCCGAAAATTATCAAAAATCAAAACCAGCTTTCCGGCTTCAATTTCTTTTTGGTACTGTTTTTTGTTATACGAAATCGCGGTTTCATCCTGATCAAAGGAGTAAAGCCGGCCAGTTGTCAGCTTCGATAAGATAACGCCGGTATGTCCACCACCCCCAAGGGTTGCATCGACATAAACGCCATCCGGTTTAACGGCTAGTAAATCAACCGCTTCTTTCTGGAGAACGGTTACGTGTTCAAATGTCATCATCATTCCCCTTTCACTCGTTCATGTCAGAAAGCGGCAGTCCGTGACCAATTAAAAGTCAAAGTCCACCAATCCCTCGGCAATCTCATCAAAGTTCTCGGCTGTTTGTTCCGTGTATGCCTGCCAGTTTTCAGCTGACCAGATTTCAAAGGAATCACCAACACCGGTTACCACTACTTCCTTTGCAAGTTCGGCATGTTCCTTTAAGTTCGGTGCAATAATGACGCGGCCTTGCTTATCAAATTCCGCCTGCATGGACCCAGCCATGACGAAACGCTTAAAAGCACGGGCGTCTTTCTTCCCGATTGGTAAATTATTTAATTGCTCTTCGAGCTTATTCCAAACGTCCAATGGCATGGCGCGCAAGGAATGTTCCATCCACTTGGCAATGACGAAAGTCTCACCGAGTTGGTTTCGAAATTTCGCCGGAATCGTGAGCCGGCCCTTGGGATCTAGATTATGTGATGATTCACCCATGAACATGATGGCCCACGTCTCCTTTCCTGTGGATTACTTAAATATAACTTACCACATTCCCCCACTTTTCACCACTTTTCCTTAATTTTATTTAAAGTTTGCCATAAAAAAAGAGCCAAATCCTTGATTTAACAAGGATTTGGCTCAGTGGGGGATTTCCCCTATTTTTTACAAAAATTGATTGAATAAAGCAGCCAAAATGGTGATTAAGACTAACAGAATGGCTAAAAGACCGGAAAAACGCCAGAATAGATGGGTAAAACGTAAAATATCGACATCGTTTTTCCCCATTAAAAGAAAGGCTAGTAAACTAGCCAGTAATAATAAGAGGGCTAGAATGAGCAAAAGATCCGAACGGTAAAAGGCGGCCCCTTCAATCAAATAGAAGGCTAGCCAACTCGGGAGTGCTGCTAAATCAATAAAGGATAGTTTTGGCAACATCCGATAAAGAAAACGCCAAATCATCACAAGTAGTAATACCGCCAACCAAAGGCCAGCCCAAAAATACCAAACCATGTTATTCACCTCCAGTTAACTGTATCAAGGTCGCTCGAAAATTTCAATTTTAATGCCCTCTATGGTAAGATAACCCTAGAACATTCAGGAGAACACGGGATATGTCGAAGAAAAAGAAACAGCAGATTGAAAAAGATCAGCCAATCGCACCAACGGTTGATCAGGCACTAGAAGACGAGGTTAACCGTCAACTGAACAAGCGCCCGCTACCAACGGTTGAAAAGAAAAAGAAGACACGTTATCAAAAGTGGACATTATTCATGTCCCTCTTCATGGTCATTGTCATGGCTGGTTCTGTTATTTACGCCGCCATTTCAGCCATCCGTTAAGAAGTTTTTTAACATAAACGTACAAAAAAAGACGAGCTTTGCTCGTCTTTTTTATTTGCTAATTTATTCAACTGACAACAAGAATGGATACAAATCTTGTCCACCATTGTGCACTTCGATTTCCAAATCGTCATCAATTTCTTCGATGGCTTCTTCCAAAGCCTTCTCAGCTTTGGCCTTGGCACCCTTACCAGAAATAATGGTGACAATTTCAGAATCGTCATCACACATCTCTTGAAGAAGTGACTTGGCTGTTTCAACGAGCTGCTTACCAACGACAACAATTTCGCCGTCCTTCATACCAAGCCAATCACCCTTTTTGATGTCATGGCCCTTCAAAGTCGTTTCTCGCACCGCTTGCGTGACGGCGCCGGAAACAACCGTTGCCAATTCTTCCGTCATGGCTGCTTGGTTATCTTCCAATGAGGCATCGGGATTGTAGCCAAGCATGGCCGTCAATCCTTGTTGGATGGAACGGGACTTAACAACTGAAACCGGAACATCTGCCAGATCCTTAGCCTGATCAGCCGCCAGGAAAATGTTCGAGTTGTTTGGCAAAATGATGGCTTCTTTGGCGCCGGATTGTTCAATGGCATCAACAAAGTCCTTGGTTGACGGATTCATTGTTTGTCCACCGGTAAGCACTTGGTAAACGCCAAGCGATTCAAAGAGTTTGGCGATTCCGTCACCAGAGGCAACGGCGAAGACGGCCTTCTCAGGCGCCTCAACCGGCTTCTTAGCCTGGCCAGCCGCCTGGTTTTCAGCTTCCTGCTTGTCAATCACTGCCTGTTGCTGATCGCGCATGTTGTCGACTTTGACCTTGCGCAAAGAACCGAATTCCGTTCCCCAGTGGATAATCGAACCAGGGTCTTCCGTGTGTACGTGAACCTTCACAACGTCATCATCGTTAATGACAAGAAGAGAGTCACCCTTGTCGGCAATGTAGTTATAGAACTTATCGTAGTCAAAGGGTTGGTCATAAGTTGTCCCGACACCCAAGTCAACCATGATTTCAGTACAGTAACCATACTTGATATCTTCGGGATTCAAGGACTCATCCGCTTGTGCACCGGCGTGAAGCTTGGAAACCATTTGGTCCAATTCCGCGTTATCAGGCGCCTTCAAGTTATCTTCATCAAAAGTACCCAACACTACTTCAGAAAAGCCAGACAGGACCATTACAAGACCCTGCCCACCGGAATCAACGACGCCGACTTCTTTCAAGACGGGCAAGAGGTCAGGCGTTGAATCCAATGCCTTCTGCGAAGCTGCAAAAGTCTTTTCCATCAACGTTGGCAAGTCGTCTCCCGCCGTCGCTGAACGATCCGCTTCGGCAGCTGCCTCACGAATCACCGTCAAAATGGTTCCTTCGGTAGGCTTCATCACTGACTTATAGGCGACTTTGGCAGCTTCCATCAACGCATCGGCCATGTCGCGGGCTGAAAGAGTTTCCTTTTCGCCCATTGAATTGGCCATTCCACGGAAAATCTGTGAAAGAATGACACCAGAATTTCCACGGGCGCCCATTAAGAGACCCTTGGCTGTAGCTTTTGATAGCAAACCGACCGTTTGATCCTGTGACTCGCGCTCGTATTCAGCACCAGAAGCCATGGACAAGGCCATGTTCGTTCCCGTATCCCCATCGGGCACGGGAAAAACGTTTAATTTATTAATGTTTTCCGCATTGGCAGACAACTTGGCTGCGGCAGCGTTCACCATCTTCCCATATACCAAGGGGGTGATGGTGGTTATTTTTTCTGCAGTCATTTTACTTTAATCCTCGGTTTCAATCCCTTGAACAATGACGTTCACTTCAGGTACATGCAAGCCTAGGTAGGCGTTTAAATAATACTTGACACGGGCTTGAACAGAAGTGGAAATATCTGCCAACTTCATGCCGTGTTGAACCACGATGTAAACATCAATCGTCAGGCCCTTATCGCCTTGAGAAACCACAACACCACGGCCGTAGCTTTCACGATTCAAAATCTGGTTCACACCGTCTTTCAAAGCAGAGCGAGAAGCCATCCCAACCACACCAGGATTGGCGATGGTTGCGCCACCGACAACGGAGGCAATGACATCGTTTTCAACTGTGACATCACCGTTTTTTGTTCGAATTTTAATTGCCATCACATAAGTCCATGAAGCATGAAACACGCTCCACTTTTCCTTTCAAATTACTTACATCCTATTTTACCATGACCTGACCAAAAGCCCCAACTTAACGGCATTCTTTTTCAGGGTCATTTAAAAATAAAAAAACCACCCAGTGGAGTGGTTTTTATACACGTTCGATTGAGCCGTTCTTTAATCCGGCCTTCAACGTACGTGCCGTTAAGTAAACTTTCTTAGGTGCGGAACCGTTAATCTTAACCGTTACCTTTTGCAAGTTTGGCTTCCAGCTACGACGACTTGAGTTCAAGGCGTGTGAACGTTGGTTACCAAAACGGGTGCGTGCACCGTTAATTGCATCTTTTGCCATGTCTGACCCTCCTATCCGAGCCGCACGACGTGCCTGCTCTTCTTATCAACAATACAATATTTTACCAGAGGGTTTAGACTTTGGCAAGATATTAGGCGTATTTATGCAAAATTTCGCTTAATTGTTCTTTATTGTGGAAACCAGTCAAGCGTTCAACGGCTTGTCCGTCCTTCATCACAACCAACGTCGGGATGGCCCGAATGCCAAAGTTTCCTGGCGTTTCCTTGTTTTCATCCACATCCACCTTATAAAAGTCGATGCCTGAGAAACTGCCATCCTCTGCTAAAGCGTCGAGGACTGGTGACTGCATCTTGCATGGGCCACACCAAGTTGCCCAAAAATCAGTAATGGAGACACCGTTCTTTGTTTTCTCCTCGAAATTTTCGTCTGTTAATGCTTCAACTGTCATTCATTCCTCCTATCCGTCGATTGAATCACCAGCACTATGCCGCTTCCAATTGAAACGTGTACCAATTCTCCAATAAATTCATTCGACGAATACATTCTACCGCTATTTACGCTCAAGGTCAACGGATATTCTGCGTCGAGGATTTCAAAATTATCAAGTATACCTAATGGCATAAAACCTAAATAATGATGCCCTGGCAACTTTTTAACCACCTGGTGATTGGCATCCAAATAGGTCACTTGGTTCTGCCGGTCCACCACCCGTAAAGAACCAACCAAATGATGAAAGTCCGCTCGCAAAGGGATGGTCAAATTTGACAACTCATGGTCGAGCCGTCCGCCGGTTGCTCCATAAAGAACAATTTCGTCTGCTCCCTGCTGCATGGCAAAGCGAATGGCCAACTCCGTATCCGTATCGTCTTTAGCCGGTGGATAGACGGCAAATTGCCGCTCCTCTTGAAAACACCTTAAGCGCCCTTTCTCCTCTTCTGAGACTGAATCAAAGTCGCCGACTGCAAGAAGTGGTTCAATCCCTTCTTCCATCAGGAAAAAGGCGCCTCGATCCGCGCCAATCCATTGACCCGGTTCCTCAAACATTTTTTCTGGCCAATTCTCTCTGGGGCCCCCAGCTAAAACGTTAATTCGCATCTTACCTCCAAAAAAGGCGGCCGAATTCAATCGGACCGCCAAGGCCATTCGGCCCTTTTACTTCGTTACATCCAAAAGCGTTTGAACCTTGGCTGCAGGATCTTTTTTGTCGTAGACGTATGAACCAGCAACGAAAACATTAGCACCGGCATCTGCCGTCAATTTCGCCGTTTCGTTGTTAATCCCACCGTCCACTTCGATATCAAATTCCAAGCCAAGTTCATCACGGTAAACGACTAATTCCTTAATCTTTTCCGTCATTTCTGGCAAGAAGGCCTGGCCACCAAAGCCAGGGTTAACCGTCATCACCAAAACCTGGTCAACCATGCTCAAAACTGGCACAATCGCTGAAACTGGCGTTCCTGGGTTAATCACGACTTCAGCCTTGACACCGGCCTTTTTGATCATTTGCAACACCCGGTGAATGTGTGGGGTTGCTTCAACATGAACACCAATCAAGTTGGCGCCCGCTTCGGCCAAAGCCGCCACATGGTTTTCAGGGTGAACAGCCATCAAGTGGACGTCTAAGAACAAGTTGGTCATCGGGCGCAATTGCTTAACCCATGCAGGACCATACGCCATTGATGGGACAAATGAGCCGTCCATCAAATCAATGTGGAGATATTGTGCCCCTGCCTTTTCAACCAAAGTCACGTCTTCACCCAACTTTGTTACATCCGCACTCAAAATTGACGGTGCAATAATTCCTGCCATGTCGTTCCTCTTTCTTTTCTAATTCGCTCGATTAATTTAAACGATCCTGCTTCCACTTGCTGGACGTTTTCTGATAGACCGGCCGTTTTCCCTTAATAATTTGGTAAAACAGTTCATAGCTATTATACCGTTCAGCGCTTATGCTGCCAAGTTCGACGGCCTCTTTGACCGCACAGCCCGGTTCATTTAAGTGTGAGCAAGTTCGGAAGCGGCAGTTCACTGCCACTTGCCGAATCTCTGGAAAATAATCCCCCAATTGTTCAACCGGAAAGTCAAAGACTTCATAAGAAGAGAAGCCAGGGGTATCGGCAATCAAGGTCTCGTATTCCGGCACGGGAATCAAGGATACCTGTCGTGTCGTGTGCTTTCCACGAGAAAGCGCCTGGGAAACCTCGCCAACGGCTAATTGTAATTCTGGTGCCAGCTGATTCAACAGCGTGGACTTACCAGCACCCGTTTGCCCCATTGCCACAACAACACGGTCTTTCAAGAGTGGCGAAAAGGCCGTCTGCAGATCATCACCAGCAAAAATCACTGGGTAGCCAATGGCTTCATAAAGACTGACCTTGGCTTTAAAAGTCGCCCGTTCTTCTTCTGACAGCAAATCAAGCTTCGAGAAGTAGAGCACGGGGTGGACTTTTTCAGCCTCTAGCGCAACCAATTGGCGGTCCAACAAGTTTTGCGAAAAAGCGGGTTCGACAACTGAGGTCACCACAATGGCCAAGTCAACATTGGCCATTGGCGGACGCACCAAGCTATTTTCACGCTCATGTAGCGCCCAGATCAACCCTTCTCCATTCTCAGACTCAAAGTCGGCCCAGTCCCCCACCAAGGGCTTCTGTCCGTTTTTGCGAAACTGCCCCCGCGCGCGGGTTCGCTCCACCGTTCCGTCCTCGAGCATTAAATCATAATAACCGGCCAACGACCGTATAATCCGTCCTGTTTTCATAGGGATATTATAGCATGAGTGCTTTAAGACACGCTTTGAAAAGTCCGAACAAATAAAAAGAGTCGCCCAAACAACTGTTTGAGCAACTCATTTTAAATTATCTCGGAAAAACTAATGAATCATTGGGTGATTAATAATCTTAGTGACGAGGCTTGTAAAATGACAAACCAAGTACTGAAGCAGCCAATGCCAAGCCAGTCAAAGCCATAGCGTTGTTAGAATTAGCTTCTACACCTGTTTCAGGTTGTGCTGAAACTGCCTTATCATCGGACTTAGCAACAACTTGTTCAGCGTTCGCTGCGGCATCATCAATAGCTGGGTGGAAGTCGAAGTGTGATTCGGCATTCTTTTCTTCTTGACTAGGCGCACCAGCATTGTTGTTCTGGTCCTTGTCCGCGTCTGTTGACCCATCTGCGTTCTTATTAGCATCTGGCGTTGAAGGAGTTACTGGTTCTGCTGGCTTGTTATCTGTGTCAGCAGATGGTGTAGCGTTCTTCGTATATTCAACCGTGACCTTCTTGTTCGCTGCGTCAACTGTTACCTTGCCTGCAGTATAGCCGTCAACCGTTACCTTGCCAGCTTCCAATTCAAGAGCTTCTTGATCATCAAGATTTCCATCAGTTGCTGGTGCTTCAAGAGTTGTCTTTGATGGCGTCAATACATCTGAGTTACTCTTGTTTTCTGCAACTACATTAAATGTGATAGGCGTTGAATCAGCTGATGCCGTCATTTCTTGCCCGAACATTGGCACGTTAGCACCAGAAATTTCAGATACACCGGCGATGGCAAAGGCTGCAACAGCTGCTGCAACCCAAATTTTTCCACTCTTATACATTTTTACACGATTAAATTCTTGCATAAAATATCCCTTCAGTACTTTTACTCTAAACAACACGTTCAGCATATCGGAAAACAATTACGGGATATTTACGTTTATTACAAAAGAAACACATTTCAAAAGACTATAAAACTTAAATTATTTTTTCACAAGTTATACAAATTCAAAAATCAATTTTAACAAGGATATTAATTTTCATTTAATGAACAAGTGAAAATCTTAACGTTAATGTTTTAACAAGAATGTTATAATAATTTTTTTTACGGATGGTAATCTAATCAACTCCTTAGCGAGCAAATAAAAAAAGCCCTTCTTAAGGACTTTTTCCCGTTTTATTTAATTCGTTTTCGTCGTTGAACTTGAACTTGAGCTACTTGACGAGGCAGCCGCGCTCGTTCCCGATGAGATCTTGACCGTCAACGTTTTATCGATGGTAAATTTCGAACCGGCAGCCGGATCTTGTCCGACAACGGTGCCACTTGGCTGACTAGCATCCACGACATTGAAGGCCAAGGACACATTGTTTTGGTTTGCCCAGTTGACAACGTCTGACTGAGATTTGTTCGTTAAGTCAGGCAAGGTAATCGACTTTGGCCCATTGGAGACGGTCAAGGTAATGGTTGTATCACCCGGATCCACCTGCGAACCGGCAGCAACCGATTGGCTCATGACCTGGCCAGAAGGCGTCGAATTTGAGTCCTCCGTCTTCTTCTTAACCGTAATGCCCTTATTCGTCAATTGATTGGCGGCCTTTGAATAGTCCCAGCCGGAGTAATCCGAAATCGACACGGTATCCGTACCAGAAGAAATCACCAGCTTAACCGATGAGCCCCTTTTAATCGAACGGCCCACCGATGGACTCACTTTAATGACATCCCCCTTATCAACTGACTTGGAACTCGTCGTTGACGTTGAAGAAATCGAGAGGCCGGCATCTTCCAACTTACTCTTGGCGTTGCTTTCGGTCATGTTAGTCACGTCTGGAATACTGGTATAAGTGTTTCGGGCATAAGTATAAGCGCCGATGGCACCGGCCAACACCAATAAGACGATGGCCAAAACGGCCCACTTCTTTTTCGAACGGTACTTAATGCCGTTTTTATCTAAGACTTCGCGGACAAATTTTGGTGTGCGATCAACTTGTTCGGCGATTTCTTTTACGGAGTAACCCTTTTGCCCAAAGTCGATAATCCGCTCTTCCACATCGTCTTTCTCTTCGTCTGCCAGTTCTTCAGGATCATCCTCAACAAAGGGATGACTATTCCAATCCGGCGTCACTAATTTTGTTTCATCAGATGCTTCCGGCACAAAACGGCCTTCCGCCGAGCGGCGCTTTGACAGCGACGTCTTCAAATCATCCGCCATATCCGCCGTTGAGAAGTAGCGGTCTTTGGCATCCTTTGTCGTTGCCCGTAGAATCACGTTCTCCAAGGGTTGCGGAATTTGCGGATCAAAGTCCTTGACGAAGGGCATTGGTTCTTCGGCATGCTGATAAGCAATGCGATCGGCCGTGTCACCCTGATAGGGCACCTGATTGGTCAGCATCTCATAGAGAATGACACCCAGCGCATAGATATCGGACTTTTCAGAAGCACTTTGCCCGCGAGTCACTTCTGGTGCCAAATAGTGGATTGACCCAATCACCGGCTCCTTTGTCCTTGGTTGTCCAAACTTATTTTGAGCCAGGGCAATCCCAAAGTCGGTGATCTTCACCTGCCCCTTATCATCAATTAAGATGTTTTGAGGTTTCAGGTCCCGGTGAATAATCCCAGCCTTATGAGCGGCTGAAACGGCCGCCAGGATCTGTTCCATGATATCGACGACTTCCTGGTAAGGAATGGGGAAATGTTCTTTAATATAGCTTTTTAAGTCCATACCTGCCACGTATTCCATGACTAAGTAGGGATTGCCATCCGCTTCCCCCGCGTCATAGAGTTGGACGATATGGTCATTGACCAACGTTGTCGCCGCTTTGGCTTCTTTTTGGAACCGTTGCAACGCTTCTGGCTGATCCTTAATATCAAAGCGGATCATCTTCAAAGTTACATCGCGTTTTAGATAGGTGTCATAGGCTTGGTAAACACTGGCCATGCCACCCTCGCCCAACAAGCGCACAATCTGGTAACGGTTATCAATCATCGTTCCCTTTTCCATTAGTCGAGCCTTCCTTTCAATCGATTTTCTTCAACGAGTTCATCAGCTTTTACCGGCCGGTCATTTTGAACCGTCAACCGTTGTCCCGTTGAGCCCATTTGATCCGTCATGTTGGTCATCAACAGCGCCGTGACGTTGTCGGGGACATCTCGTGCAATGGCGGCTTTAACCAGCGCTGATAATCGTTCCGAAATATCTAAAACAGAGCCCATTTGCGGGTTGTTTCCCGGACGGCGAACGCCCGGTTGTAAAATCGCCACCTGTTCATCGATTGACAGGACTTTGGCAAGGCCGTCCGAGGTCAAGTACAACCAGTCACTTTCATCCGGTACAAAAGTCGTCCACTCCAGATCGACTTTTTTATTCACGCCTAAATAACGTGTCAGCGAATCTGCTTCCGGAATGTCTTCATCGATTGGCTCGCCGGCTTGCCGCGCCAATTCGTTCCTGACGGTATGGTCAAAAGTCAACATTTCGGCCTGTTGCTGACGGAGCAAATAAGCACGGGAATCACCGGCATTGGCAACCAGTACTTTGTCCGACAGGCAAACAGCCAAAACCAAAGTCGTTGCCATCTGGCTCACTTCTTGGTCGTGTTGACCGACCAACAGAATCGACTGGTTGGCTAAGTCCGCCTGGTGAACTAACCAGGCCTTCACTTTTTCCTCTTCGTCGTAAGCCACCTGTTCCCAGGCGTGCCCGAGGGTCTCAACAACCATTCGAGCCGCTTTTTTGGAGCCTTCCTGTGAGGCAACGCCGTCTGCAACCAATACTAAAGGATTGCCGGCGCGATTGTAAAACGCCCCGACAGCATCCTGGTTATCAGACCGGGCTGGTCCTTTGTCACTTTGGTAGGCAATTGCCATAACTGTTAATCCTTTCTTTGAAAGGTGGCGATATAAAAGCCATCAGTTTGATAATCATCCGGATAAATCTTCAAGGCGAGTTCCTGGCGATCGGCCTTAACCCCCTTGGTCGTTTCCGTTTTCACTTGAACAAAGTCAGGGTGCTTCGCCAAAAATTCGGCCACCACGTCATCGTTTTCCTGATTCAAAATCGTACAAGTCGAATAAACCAATCGGCCGCCTTTAGCTAACTTCGTCGCCGCTGCTTCCAAAATAGCCAACTGCAGCGTTGCCAGATGTTGCACGTCAGCCATGCTCTTTTCATAGCGAATTTCAGGCTTTCGACGTAACAAGCCAAGTCCCGAACAGGGGGCATCAACTAAAATCCGGTCAAAATCATGCTGAAAATGTTCTGGAATTTCACGAGCATCAAGGGCCATGGCATCGACACGGTCAGCCAAGCCTAAACGCGCGGCGTTTTGAGCAATCAGCTTCACTTTGTGAGCATGAATATCCAAGGCTGTCACCCGTGCCTCTTCGGGCAATTCCTGTGCAATTTGTGTCGTTTTACCACCGGGTGCCGCGGCCGCATCTAAGACAGTGCGAACCTGATCATCAATTTTCATGGCTTCAACCGGTAGCATGGCTGACTCGTCTTGCACCGTTAACAAACCTTCTTGATAGGCTGTTGACGAAGCCACGTGCCCATCGGCAATGATCAAGGCATCTTCAGCCAAGGAGCCCTTTTTGGCTGTATATCCCTCAGCCTCCAAAGACTGGATGACCGCTTCTGCATCACTCTTTGCCGTGTTCACCCGAGCAGATTGCTCCGGTGCATGGTTGAGCGATTGTAAAATGCTGGCGGCTTTTTTACCACCCAGTTGTGCCGTTAACTCGGCAACCAACCATTCAGGAACCGAATAGCTAATGGCCAAACGTTTTGTCTCATCTTGAATCTTTTCAGGATCAGCCAGGCCGTGGCGGTCCATGTTATGCAAGATCGCCGTCACGAACTTGGCAGTGCCAACGTTTCCCATGGTCTTAGCGATTTCGATGGTTTCATTGAAAAGCGCGTGTTTTGGAATCCGATCCAACTTTTGCCATTGGAAAAGGGCGGTTAAGAGCAATTCCTTTACCCAATTTTCAAGTTTCTTCCCCTTCACATAGGGGGCCAACCAGTATTCCAAGAGCATCCGGTATTGAATCGTCCCATAAACCAAGGTGGTCAAAAGCCCCTTGTCCGCGTCCTTTAAAGGATTGGCTTTAATAATTTGATTTAACTGCAAGTTCGAGTATGCGCCGTTTTTAACTTTTGCCAAAGTCAACACCGCCAGCAGGCGGGGATTGTCCGAGTGAGTGATTTTTTTAGGCATTCGCCTCTCCTATCGTGATCCATGCATCCCCAACCGCTAAGTGTTGGCCCGCGCCATTCAAATAGGCGGCGATGTCCATGACGGCTTTACCAGCGGGTTGCAAGCGTAGCACGGCCAGTTGACTGCCATCAGCAGCGGCAACGTGCAGCGCCTTTTTACTCTTAAAGGTGATGACACCAGGCTTTTCAGTCGTTTTCTCAGCCAGTGGGGTGACTTTGACAAACTTCATTGACTGACCATCCGACTGTACGTGCGCTGGATGCGTCGGATAAAGTCCGCGAATGTGCCAGTCCAACTGCTGGGCCGTTTCCTGATCAAAGTGCAACTGTTGCTGTTCTCGGGAAATGTTCGGTGAAAAAGTCACTTCATCTTCTGCCTGCGGGTTCCCCTTCAGGTCACCAGCGGCAATTTTTTCCAAGTTTTCCGTTACTAGGCCAACCGCTGCCTGCCCCAACTTATCAAACATGGTACCCACGTTGTCGTCTTCTGTAATTGGCACCTTAACAAGGTCTAAAACATCGCCGGCATCCATTTTCTTCACCATGTACATCAAGGAAACACCCGTCTCCTGGTCACCATTCATGATGGCGTAGTGAACCGGTGCACCACCACGGTACTTTGGCAGCAAGGAAGCGTGCGCGTTCACCGCACCGTACTTGGCTGCTTCGAGCAACTTCGTTGGTAAGAACTGGCCAAAGGCCGCCGTTACGATAAAGTCGGGCGCAATGGCTAGAATTTGAGCCATTTCGTCAGAGCCAGAAATCTTTTCCGGCTGCAAAACAGGTAACCCAAGCTTTTCGGCCGCCACTTTAACGGGACTCGCCTTGAGTTGGTACTTTCGTCCGAAGGGGCGGTCTGGCTGGGTGACAACGGCCTTGACATCAAAGCGTTCATCAGTCGCCAGTGCTTCAAGCGTTGGTACAGCAAATTGTGGGGTGCCCATAAAGACAATCGATAAAGCCATGTTTCTTACCTCACTGTGTTTTCTAAAAGGAATCAGTTGATCTTATTATAGCAAAAAAGAGAAAGAAGGCCCAAAGGCCCGACCTTTTATCGCGTCTTTTCACCATTTCTTTCTCTTTTTTAACGAACTTTTTTACATAAAGGAGACGGGATCACGACGGACTTCTAATGCAAAGTCCTTGTCGGCCTTCTGCGACTGGTCCACCAAGTCGCGAAGTAAGGCATCCACCTCGTTTGGCTTTTTCATCTTCAAAATCATTTGGAAAAAGAAGCGGCCCTTCAATTTTGCAATCGACCGGGGCGATGGACCCAGCAACAAAACGTCTTCGGGTAGGCGCTTTTTGAGCCAGGCCGCAATTTTAGCCGTTTGCAGGGCAACCTGATTTTCCTCACTTGCCGAGCATTGAATCTGAACCGTATAAAAGTAAGGCGGAAATTCAGCCGCATGACGAATAGCCATTTCCTGTCGATAAAAACCTTCATAATCGTGTTTTTGCGCATACTTCAAGGCATAGTGATCCGGGTTATAGGTCTGAATCACCACTTCGCCCTGATGTTCGGCACGGCCCGCACGGCCGGCTACCTGCGTCAGTAATTGAAAAGTCTTTTCCGATGCCCGAAAGTCAGGCAGCCCTAAGCCCGTATCCGCATTCAAGACACCGACCAAGGTCACGTCAGGGAAATCCAAGCCCTTCGCCACCATCTGGGTTCCCAGTAGAATCTGCGCCTTTTTCTGGCCAAAGTCGGCTAATGCCTTGGCCATGGCTCCCTTTCTTCGCGTCGTGTCCTGATCCAAGCGAATCACGGGATAATCCGGTAACAAAGCAGCCAGTTCGGTCTCGACTTTTTCAGTGCCCGTTCCATAGTAGCGAATGCGGTTTGAACCACAGACCGGACAAATGTGTGGAATTGGTTCCTGATAACCGCAGTAGTGGCACTTCAAGGTGCGACTATCCATGTGCAGGGTCATGGCCAAATTACAGTTCGGATCCCTTGGCACAAAACCACAGTCACGACACATCACAAAGGACGAAAAGCCCCGCCGATTCAACATCAAGACCGCTTGTTCGCCACGTGCCAAAACGGCCTTCAACTGTTCTAAGAGACCAGAAGAAAAATTGGTGTCCCCGCGGTCGAGCTGTTCCTGACGCATGTCAACAATCGATACTGCTGGCAAAGTCGCATGTGGATTAGCTCGCTTAGTTAAGCGAAGAAAGTGGTACAGGCCCTTTTGTGCTCGAGCCCGGCTCTCCAATGAAGGCGTTGCCGATCCCAGCACAACGGGTGCGTGATGAAAGCGCCCCCGCCAAAGCGCCACGTCACGCGCCGAGTAATGAGGATTTTCGCTTTGGCTGTAAGAACTCTCATGTTCTTCATCAACAATAATCAGTCCCAAGCGATCAAGGGGGGCGAAAACGGCGGAACGAGCACCGACGACCACCTGAACTTTTCCTTCATGAATCCGCCGCCATTCATCATAGCGTTCCCCAACGGAAAGGCCGGAATGCAGCAAGGCGGTTTGATCACCGAAACGATCTTCGACTCGCTTTTGCATCTGAGGGGTCAGGGCGATTTCTGGAACCAAAAAGAGAACCTGTTCCCCGCGATCAATCGCTTTTTGAGCCGCCTGCAGATAAACCTCTGTCTTACCTGATCCAGTGATACCCTCTAACAAAAAGACCTCTTGCTGATGGTCATCATTCGCCGACGTGATAGCTTGATAGGCAACCTCTTGCTCATCGTTTAGTTGCTTGATGTCATCCTTTTGCCCGTCGGCCAATCGATCGGGCCGCCGTTTGACTTCGACGGCGACTTTTTTCAAGATACCCTTCTTAGCGGCAACACCCAGGGTTGCAAAAGAAACATCCAGTTGTTCTAGCCAGTCTTCCTTTGAAAAAGTCTGACCCGGGTGAGCGATGGCAAAGTCCACGATGGCTCGTTGCTGCTTGGCCCCTTTTGACAGACTAGAAGAAATTTCTTCCAGCGCTTCTCGATCCGGATTGGTTTGAAAAGCGGTGGTGGTTTTCACTTTCCCCTGGTTCTCAATAACCGTCAACACTTTGAGTAAGCCGGCCTTTTCAAGCTGGCGAATCGCTCGCCAGCCCTTGGCTGAAAAGTCCTTCATCTTCACCAGGCGTTCCTGCTGGCCATCTAGGTAAGCTAACCGATCCGCATCGGAAAGGCTAGGCTGCGCAATCAGTTTTTTGCGATAAGACGCCTTTAAGGAAGTCGGCAGCATCAGGGCCAAAAAAGTCACCCAGTAGGAAAAATTCTTTTCCGCTAAGTGCTTGGCCAGCTCCAAGAGTTCAGTTGATAGAACCGGACGTTCATCTAAGACCGTCAACACGTCTTTGACCTGGTCTTCTTGAATATCTTCTGGCAACTGATCCGTCAGGGCCACAACGTATCCAAGAACAGAGCGATGGCCAAAGGCCACCAAGACGCGAACACCAGCCTGAACACGTTGCGCTAATTCGTCAGGTATCAAGTAAGTGTACGGTTGATTGGTTTGTTGCGTGGGCACATCAACCACGACCTGTGCATAGCGTGACGTCATCACTGCCTCCTTTCAAGAAATCACCAATTCATCAAATGGCGCAACCAACAAAGCAACGAGCTAATCCAAACTACTCGTTACTGAAAAGAACCCGCCCAAAGGCAGGTCCAACAAGTTAGACTTTGGTCAAGTTAACCCCGACTCGTTTTTCAATAATCTCGAGTGCCTGCAGATAACGGGCATAATAACCTGCCTGGTCGTCCGCTGCACCCTGACGATCCAAACGAACCGCCTTGTCAGCAAAGCCATAGTCACGAATGACCTGCCAGAGATTCTGATCAAAAAGCTGCGAAGCTTTGGCATCGGCCCCGTTTTGCACCGCCACTTCTGGCGGAATCACAAGAATCAAATCAAGTTCTTCTTCCCCAATCGTGTTATCAAAAAGGAACTGCAGTTTCGCCGCATCGTCTTGATCCAACCAAGAACGCGTCTCGGCCATTGTCACCATGGCGTCCGTATCAAAAAAAGTCAGCCCGTTGTTGGCCGGCGAATTGATTTCAGCCGAATTGGCATCGTATTGCCCTTGAATAATACGCGAATAATCCTTTAGTAGTAATTCGGAATCAAAGACATTGGACTTCTCTTGGTAGGTTCGCGAAAACTCCACAGAAAATGGCGAGTTTGACGTTCGGGCCAGTCGCCTGGTCAACGTGGACTTGCCAGTTTGAGGCGCCCCAACAACTAAAATCTTCTTCGCAAAGTGTCGACGGAAAACACGGTTGATATAATCCCAGTTTCCCAAGGGATCTTTGCGAACCGCCGTCGCTGAAACCTTCAAAATCGTGCGGTCCATTAGTGAGACCGACCAATGGCCGTCATCTGGCAATAGCTTCTCAAGCATGGCTTGATAATCTGCTTCGCCCGTGTAAAGCGTAATATGGGCATCCGGATTCGTAATGTTTCGCTTAATCGTCGTTGTCAACCGATCCGTCCACTCCTGCCAACCATTTGGCATTTGCGGAATATCATCTTCATTGATGTAATCCACCTTAATGCTTTTTTCGTCATTAAAGGCTTCTCGTAAGTAGCGAAAACGTTTCTCGACGGGCAGCCCAATCTGGTCACCACGATCGCCAGTATATCCTGAGGTAATGACCACCACGCCGTCATTTAAGGCAGCCGCCTTGTAGATTTCGGCTTGGTGGCCAATGTGCATCGGTGCCAGGGTACCGAAAAAGACCCCAATTTTATCGCCTGTTAGGTTTTCTTTGACTAAGTTTGCTTTAACCATGTTCTCCTACCAAATCAACGTTATCCAATGATGGAATTGAGTCTATTATAGCAAAATTTCAGCGCAAAATCGTTCCCGGATGAGCCTTCTAAAGAGTACACCGGCCCATCATTTCCCATTCGCTGTCGCCATCCTTTCAACCCCGTCAAAACAATAACACGTAAAAATATAGAAAAAAGCTACTCAAACGAAGTAGCCTTTACATTTCGATTAATGATTTTATAGCCGCCAGCACAGCTTAGGTCAAGGAAATATCGCCCGAAAGGTTCGTCAGGCTAAAGACTGCCTGATCCGCCGTGACGTTCTGATAAGCATTCGTCACATTGATATCGCCATAACGACTATAAGTTTTCAGCTTTGGCAGCGTGCTCTTCTTAACGAAGATATCGCCATAGCGGTTTGTCACACCCCCGCTCGTTGCGACTTTGACATCGGACAAGTTCACATCCCCGTTGGTATTTTTAATTTTCAGCTGATCGGAGCGGCTGTTTTTGACCGTCAAATCACCATTCAGGCTAGCTAAACTGAGACTTTGAAGGGTCGTTTTCTCAGGAAGGGTAATCGTGATGTGATGGGGTGTTGGTTGGTTGATTCCCCAAGACCAACCAAAGCGCTCATCGCCAGTAACTTTGACCAATCCGTCGTTCGAAGAAACCGTGACATAATTCTTCTCTGCTCGATCAACGGAAATCGCAAAGTGCTCCCCCGAACGCACCGTTACATCAGCGTTTTTTACAGACAAATCGAGTCCCGTCAGATCCTGCTTACCGGAAACAATCTGATCAGGTGTCAGGTCCACTTCGCCCTTTTCATCGCGCTCAGATAAATAAACAGGGCCGTTGTTCCAATAAATTTGTCCTGGAAAACCGTCCTGAAAAAAGGCAAGGCCCATTAACACGGCGCCCAACAAAACGAGAGAAGAGCCAAACCAAATTTTCTTATTCATGGTTCAACCCCTTTTTCAAACGTTGCATCACTCGACTACCAGCAAAACGCGTCCAATCCGCGGACTTCATGGAGAAGAAAGTCGCCAAGGGCGACAATAAAAACATGATTCCTAGCATCAAAAGTGCTAAGCCAATATAAAAGGCCCCGCCCCACAACGACTGTGCCACGACAACAACCCCAGCAACGCCGACAAAGGCCGCAGCCAAAATAAAGGCCACCATCAAGGACCAAATCAGCAAGGATGGCAACCAGACAAGGAAGAACAAGACCACAAACAGTCCCAGGTACAATGGTGCTGTCAGCCACATTAGCCAAGCAAAGTGGCCAGCATGGCCTTGATTAGTCGTTCTGTTCGAATCTTGGTCCGCAATTTCTTGATTAGCGAGTCGTACTTGAATCTTTTCGGCTAGTTCTGCCGGTGTGCCCAAAGTCTTTCGCGCCGCCCAATCGTCTAATTGATGATTATTCAAATAGTCAGCATAGTGCTGAACAAATTGTTCTCGCTCGCCTGTTTTCAAGCGTCCTAACGCCTGTTCGAGCTCTTCGATGTAGGTCATCTTATTCTCCCAGTAGGCCATTGACCTGGCTGGCAAAAGTTCGCCAGTCACGTTCCACTTCGATCAAATAGGCCTTTCCTTCATCCGTCAATCGATAATACTTTCGAATTCGTTCTGCATAAACAGCCGAGTGTGTTGCCACTAAGCCCGCCTGTTCCATTCTTCTAAGGACGGGATAAGTTGTTGAATCCGAGATGGGTAATTGGCGTTGAATTTTCTTTGTCAACGCATAACCATATAAAGGTTCCTGATTTAAACTTGCTAGGACAACCGCCTCTAAAACACGATTTGGTACTTTAATTGTCATCGCAAACTCCTCTTCTACCCAATATTATATGATATCGAGTATGCAGAAACAAAATTTATTCTAAAAGAGCAAGAAAAAAGTCGCTGGTAAAACCAGCGACTTGGTCATTTATTTACTTGAAAAGGGACAAATACTTGCCGTACCCCTCTTTTTCCATGTCTTCTTTTGGAACGAAGCGCAAGGAAGCGGAATTAATGCAGTAACGCAAACCGCCCTTATCCTGAGGACCATCAGGAAAGACATGACCTAAGTGAGAATTAGCATCACGCGAACGAACTTCCGTCCGTGTCATCCCAAAGGAATGGTCCGTGTGCTCACGCAAGTCAGCATCATCAATGCCCTTCGTAAAGGCAGGCCAGCCACAACCAGAATCATACTTATCCGTTGATGAGAAGAGCGGTTCACCAGAAACCACGTCAACGAAAATGCCATCATCCCACCACTGGTCATACTTACCGGTAAATGGGCGCTCCGTTGCCGCATTCTGTGTTACTTCATATTGTTCAGGTGTCAAACGAGCCTTTAATTCTTCATTACTTTCCTTCGTCATGAATTTTATCCTCCCAATACTTTGCTTGATATTGCTTCCGGGGTACCATCATCATGGTTTCTCGGAAGGGATCCTTCTTATAAAAGTCCTGGTGGTATTCTTCCGCCTCGTAGAAAGGCTTGGCATCTTCAATTGATGTCACGATTGGTCGATCAAAACGACCGGACGCAGCCAACGCCTTCTTCGATTCCTCGGCGATTTCTCGCTGCTTCTCAGAGTTTACGAAGATCACCGGACGATAAGAATCACCACGGTCCGCAAACTGGCCGGTCGCATCCGTTGGATCCGCTACCAGCCAGTACAAATCGACTAGTTCCTTGTAGGAAATCACATCTGGATCGAACCAGATTTTGACGGCTTCCGTATGTCCAGTGGTATGCGAACATACCTCTTCATAGGTTGGGTTGGCGACGTGACCGCCGGTATAACCGGAACGAACCTTTTTGATTCCAGGCATGGAATCAAAGGGTTCAACCATACACCAGAAACAACCACCTGCAAAAATTGCTGTATCTTCTGCCATGTAAAAGACCTCCTAAGTACTATTGTACTCAGAAGGTCTTTTTCGTCAATGGTCTAGTTGTTATTTATTCATTATAAAACAATTATCAACCAAATTGTTCAAACTTACATTTTGCTTTCAATCCAGCCCCAGACTTCATCTTTACCGGTTTTTTCGACCGATGAGAAAAAGCAGAAGTCCGAGTTGGCGTCGTCGTATTCGACCGCCTTTTTAATAATCGACTCCGATTGGTTTAGTTTTCCACGAGCGATTTTATCCGCCTTGGTTGCCACTAAAAGAACGGGAATTTGATAATAATTCAACCACTGATACATCATGATGTCTTCTTCGCTGGGCTTGTGTCGCGCGTCCACCAAAGAAATCACCCCACGCAATTGCTTCCGTGACGTAATGTAGGTTTCAATCATCTGTCCGAAAGCTTCTCGCTTCTTTTTGGATACCTTGGCATAACCATAGCCAGGCACATCGACAAAGTACAAGGCGTCTTCGACCGCATAGAAGTTTAACGTCTGTGTTTTACCTGGTTGGCCAGACGTTCGGGCAAAGTTTTTTCGGTTGATGAGCGTGTTTGTCAATGAAGACTTCCCCACGTTTGAACGGCCAACAAGGGCAAATTCTGGTCGGCCATCATCGGGATACTGACTAGGTGAAACGGCCGACATGACCATTTCTACATTATGAACGTCCATACTTAGTCCTCCTCTTTCGTTTTCAACACCATCTTTGGTTCCTTACCCGTTTCAACTGCAGCCTTCGTAATGACGACTTTTTCAACATCATCGCGTGATGGAATCTCGTACATGATATCTTTCATCACGTCTTCAATGATTGAACGGAGGCCACGGGCACCCGTTCCTCGTGAAATGGCCAAGTCAGCCATTGCCTTGAGTGCCGTTGGTTGGAACTCAAGATCCACACCATCCAGGCCAAGCAAGGCCTTGTACTGTTTCACTAAGGCGTTCTTAGGCTGCGTTAGGATATGGGTGAGGTCTTCAACCGTCAATTCGTCGAGCACCGTAATAATTGGTAGGCGACCAATGAATTCGGGAATCAATCCGAATTTAGACAAATCTTCCGGCTCCACATTTTGTAAAACATTTGCCTTGTTTAAGGCTTCGGCGTTTTCGGACGAAGCCGATCCAAAGCCAATGACACGCTTACCTAGTCGTTCCTTGATAATCGTATCTAAACCAGCAAAGGCGCCGCCAACAATAAAGAGAATGTTGGTTGTATCCACCTGGATGAGTTCCTGGTTAGGATGCTTGCGACCACCCTGTGGCGGAACGGAGGCAACGGTTCCTTCCAGCATTTTCAGCAAAGCTTGCTGGACACCCTCACCGGAAACATCTCGCGTAATGGAAACGTTTTCGGATTTCTTAGCAATCTTATCGATCTCATCGACGTAGATAATCCCCCGCTGCGCCGATTCGACGTCAAAGTCTGCCGCTTGTAAGAGCTTCAACAGGATGTTTTCCACGTCTTCGCCGACGTAGCCGGCCTCTGTCAAAGTCGTTGCATCAGCGATGGCGAAGGGAACCTGCAAAATTTTAGCAAGCGATTGCGCCAAATAGGTCTTTCCAGAACCAGTTGGTCCAAGTAAGGCGATGTTGGACTTTTGGAGTTCAACGTCGGTTGTCTTCAAGGCGTTTTCATTGACGCGCTTGTAGTGGTTATAAACCGCTACTGCCAAAGTCTTCTTCGCATCGTCTTGGCCAATCACATAGTCACCCAAAGAAGCAACAATTTCCTTTGGCGTTGGCAAGTCGATTTGCTCTTCTTTGGCATCGACAGCCAGTTCATCTTTGATGATTTGTTCAGCAAGGTCTGTACACTCGTTACAAATGTAGAGGCCATCTGGTCCAGCAACTAACTTTTTGACCTCATCAGCACCTTTTCCACAAAAGGAACAGTGCACCATTGGTCCTTGATTTTGCTCAGCCATAAGCCGTCCTTTCTATCGTTTCGTTTAAGAAAGTCCTAATCAATCAGGCCCATTCTCAAGCTTTTTCTAAGAAAAAAAGCCCGCAAGGGGCTTCAATTCGTTTACTTTGCCTTAGCAGAGGAAACGATCTTATCAACCGCTGCCTTCATGGCGATGTCATGCTTCAACAGAGCATCTGACAATGATTGCTTAACTTGTTCTTCTGAGATGTTGTACTGTGAAGCCAAGTCCTTGATTTCAGCAGCCACTTCTTCATCAGAAGGTTGGAAATCTTCCGCCTTCACGATAGCTTCCAAGACCAAGTTTGTCTTAACACGTGTGTCAGCACCTTCAGTGAATTGTTCCTTCAATGAATCTTCTGTTTGACCAGAAATTTGGAAGAACATCTGTGGTGAGATACCTTGTTGTTGCAATTGACCGAGGTATTGTTGCATTTGACGGTTCACGTCTTCGTCGATCATTTCTTGTGGAATTGAGCCACCAACTACTTCAGCGTTCTTAACAGCTGCTTCAACGGCAGCGTCTTCGAAGGCATCCTTAGCAGCTTGTTCGCGTGCTTCTTCCAAGTTCTTCTTCGTCTTGGCCTTCAATTCGTCAAGCGTGTCAACATCTTCGTCAACATCCTTTGCGAATTCGTCATCCAATTCAGGCAAAGACTTGCGCTTGATTTCGTGAAGCTTTACTTCAAAGAGCGCTTCCTTACCAGCCAAATCCTTGGCTTGGTATTCTTCTGGGAAAGTGACCTTAACGTCAACATCGTCACCGGCAACATGTCCAACTAATTGTTCTTCAAAGCCAGGAATGAATGAGCCTGAACCCAATTCAAGTGAGTAATCCTTTGATTGGCCACCTTCGAAGTGGTCACCATCAACAGAACCGTCAAAGTCGATCACAACAGTGTCGCCGTTTTCAGCCTTCGTGCCTTCAGGTTGCAAGACCAATTCTGCCTGGTTTTCTTGCATCCGCTTGATTTCAGCATCAACATCGTCATCTGAAACCTTGGCATCTTGCTTTTCAACAGTCAAGCCAGTGTAGTCACCCAACTTGATTTCTGGGGCAACGGCAACTTCGGCCTTCATTTCCCAATCAGCACCCTTTTCCATTGAAACAGGGGCGATGTCAGGTTGTCCAACAACCGTAATACCAGCTTCTGCAACAGCAGCTTGGTATGCGGCTGGCAAAACGATGTCCATCACATCTTGGTACAAAGCTTCTTCACCGAACTTTTGCAAGAAAAGTGACATTGGCACCTTTCCCTTACGGAATCCAGGAACCGCAATCTTGTTCTTGTTCTTTTCAAAAGCGGCCTTCAAACCCTTTTGTACATCCGCTTCTGCAATTGAAAATTCTAACGTACCACGGTTTGCATCCGCAGCTGCTGTCCATTTAGACATAGTAAATCCTCCAAGTCATTTCTTCCTATTAATTTTAGACTAAATAAGCGATTATCACAAGGTTTGTCGCGACGAAATTTAGAAAAAACGGCTGTTTTTGATCTTTTTGTCATCTTTTAATGTTGCTTTTGTCTTTCTTTGTTATCATAGTGGAAATATCACGGTTAGAGAGAACGGTTATGGTAAAAGCTTTACTAAAAAAATATGACAAAATCATTCGTTACCTATTGTTAGGTTTTGGAACTTTTTTGGTCAATATGTGGTCTTATGGTCTCATTTCAAAAGTCGCCAATTATTCGATTTCCTACACCTTAGCCTGGGCGATTGCCGTACTCTTCGCCTATGTGACCAACCGTCAGTGGGTCTTTGAATCAAAGGCCCGCGGATGGCAGCTCCTCCCTGAAATCGTCAACTATTATCTTTCACGAGGACTGACTTTTTGGTTGGGCTTGGTCATCATGTGGATTGGTGTTCAACACCTGAAGTTCGACGACTTTTACGTCAATATCGCGCGTAATGCCATGTTGCTCATCCCCAATTATTACTTAGCAAAGCTTTACGTCTTTCGAGATAAGAAGCGGCAACTAGACGACGAAAACCTGACCGAAGAAGAATTGGGCGAATAGCCTAAGCGGATTCCTAATCGGCATAAAAAACCGCACTCCGCTCACTCCAACCATGCTATAATTTAGTCAGAAAAGGAGCCGTCCTGCTAGACGGCTCCTCAGGACAAAGCCGCAAAGCGGTGGCTGTCCTTTCTGGGATATTAAAAAACCATACTCAGCCGGTCAAAGCGAGAGTATGGTTTTTTGTTAGTCTTCTTTCTTTCGCTTTACCAAGTTCTTTGGCTGTTATTCTGGCAAGTTTGCCAATTCGACAATCGCCTGGCCATAGATTCCCATCGAACGAACCAAGTCGTCAACCAAGGCAAATTCGTTGACCTGGTGCATGGTCTCAGGCGAATCTGGGAAGAGCGCACCAAAGGCCACGCCACGTTCCATCAAACGGCCGTATGTGCCACCCCCGATTACCTGATCATGGGCTGGCAAGCCGGTTTGCTCATGGTAGATGTTCAACAAAGTCTGAACAACGGGATCTTCTGGCGCCACGTAGTGTGGTACTTGTGCGTGACCACCAATTTCTGCCTTGTGTGGCCAGTTTTCAACCGCCTCGGCCAGCTTGCCACGAATAAAGTCGGGGCTAATGCCCTTTGGATAACGGAAGTTGTAGTTAATAAAGGCGCCGTTTTCTTCGTCGAAACGAATGATGCCAACGTTCATCGACAAGGCACCCATGACGTCGTCCTGGAAAGCGACACCAAGTTGGCGACCGGTTGGATCATCGTGTGACCAAGTGCCCAAATAGGCCAAGAAGCCTGCAGCAGAACCACCAAAGTCATACTGCTCCAAGAAGTGAGCCAAGTAAGTACCAGCATTCTCACCCGTTTCCGGAAGGGAACCGTGAACCTGCTTTCCAATCAACTCAAAGGAGACCTCATCGCCATCGAGGCTGACTTTGCCATGAATTTGAGGATGGGCCTTCAGATAGGCCGCAAACGCCTCATCCACCCTATCAAAGTCAAGGCCAGCCACCGTCGCGCGGGCGACACCAGGTACCATGTTTGTCCGCAAACCGGACTCAAATTTCAGCAACTGCGCCTTATCCCCGTTTGTTCCAGCAGCCGTCACGTTCACCTGCACGTTTCCCTTTTCCCCATTGATAATGGGGTATTCGGCATCGGGCGAAAAGCCGAAGGCGGGTGCGGGCTCCACTTCGAAGTAGCGCGTCATCCCCGTCCAATCGTTTTCCTCATCCGTACCAAAGATCAAGCGAACCCGACGCTTCAAGGGCAAATCCAAATCACGAATCATCTTGAAGGCGTAATAAGCCGCCAATCCTGGCCCCTTATCATCGGAAGCACCACGGGCAATGACTTTGCCATCCTCGATAACTGCTGTGAAAGGATCGGTATCCCAGCCCTCACCGGCCGGCATGACATCAACGTGCGCGAGCAAAGCCACGTATTCTTCGCTGTCCTCTGGCCCGATTTCAATGTAGCCAACCACGTTATCGATGTTCTTTGTGGTAAAGCCGTCCCGGTCTGCTAACGATAAGATGTGCGTCAGCGCTGCTTTCGGTCCGGGTCCCAGGGGCGCGTCCTCCGTTGCCTGCTGATCATCGCGCACGGATGGAATGGCTAAATAATCCGCCAAATCCGTTAAGTAGTCGGCTTCCTCTTCCTTTGCTTTCAACTGCCAATCGACCATGAAAATACCTCCGTCTGTTTTCTCCGGAAAAGTCTCACATGACTTTTTCATAATTTTCTAATGATTTGATTTTTATTATACACAAGTCCGCGGTAAAATGTTGCCAGGAGGTCAAATTTTTATGCTTACCCTATCACACGACATCGCAGCAAACGTCGTCAACAAAAGACAGAACAACAGTTTCAAGGGAAACTATGGTCACGTCCTCATTATTGGTGGCAACGAAAACCTTGGTGGCGCAGTCATCATGAACGCCCAAGCCGCCGTTTATTCTGGTGCGGGGCTCGTTACCGTTGCAACGGATTTGGCCAACAAATCCGCCATCCACGCCCGCCTTCCAGAAGTGATGGTCATGGATTACCGAAAAGACCTATCGGCAGCCATCAAAAAAGCGGACGTCATCTTAATTGGTTCCGGTCTTGGCCAGGAATTAACCATTCTAAAAGAAACCCTCCAAGCCGTTCAAGCAAAACAGACGCTCATTATTGACGGTTCAGCCATTACCATGATGGCAGAGCAGCACCTTCCCCTTCCCAATGCCAAAGTCGTTCTCACCCCACACCAAATGGAATGGCAACGGTTTGGCGAAGTGGTCATTGCTGATCAAAGCAGGGAAGACGCGAACTGGGAGGCGCTGATCAACCTCAATCCGGAACCGATTCTTGTTTTGAAATCATCGGCTACCCAGGTATACTTGAAAGATGATATGTATCAACTGTCAGTTGGTGGCCCTTATCAGGCAACTGGCGGCATGGGCGACACCCTGGCTGGTATGATTGCCGGCTTTACGGCACAGTTTTCACCTGTCAGTCACGCTGTCTTAGCAGCCGTTTATACGCACTCCGCCATTGCCGAAGAGCTCAGCAAAACGGCCTACGTGACCCTGCCATCAAAAATCGCCGAAGCCATTCCGGCTTACATGCAACGATTGGCAATGGAAACGGTTAGCAAGGCGCCCGTCGATACAAAGCAAGAAGAATAGTAAAACGAGAAGGAAGAGAAGGCACATGAAACTCATCTCCTGGAACATCGATTCCATTAACGCCGCTGTCGAACACAAATCCGACCGTGGGCTCATGACTTGGGGCGTCCTCGAAACCATTGCGGAAGCAAAACCGGACGTGATCGCCATTCAAGAAACCAAGCTAAAAGTCGAAGGCCTCACCAAGAAGCAACGAGAGGCGCTCGAAACGCTTTTTGCCGGCTATCACTTTTATACGAATTCTTCATCAGCCCGCAAATCCTATGCCGGCACGATGTTGATCACAAAAGACGAACCAATTAACGTGGCCTATCCGACAATTGGGGCTCCCGGCGAAATGGATCAAGAAGGTCGGATTGTGACTGCAGAATTCGAGAATTGCTTCGTTTCAACTGTCTACACGCCTAACGCCGGTGGCGAACTAGCGCGTCTCGCTGATCGGCAACTTTGGGATGACGCATATCGTGCATACATCAACGGCTTGAACGAGCAAAAGCCCGTCATCTTCTCCGGTGACTTTAACGTCGCCCACGAAGAAATCGATTTGAAGCACCCAAACACGAATCATCACTCGGCTGGCTTTACTGATGAAGAGCGCTCACAGTTCAGCAAGTTGCTCGACGCCGGCTATACGGACACCCTGCGCGCCATGCACCCAGGCGAAGAAGGCATTTATTCTTGGTGGGCCCAACGTTCGAAAACATCAAAAATCAACAATTCTGGTTGGCGGATCGACTACTACTTGGTATCAAACCGAATCGCAGATAAAGTTGAAAATATCAAAGTCGTGGACACTGGCGCCCGCCAGGACCACGCCCCACTCGAATTAGAAATTAATTTATAAGATTCAAAAAGCTTCGCAAATTTTGCGAAGCTTTTTTTATTACTTATAGCGCACTGCTTCTTTTAGCGGTGCCGTGCCATAGAGCTGGCCTTGGCGAATCAAAATTTCAGCACAGGCAATCGCATCGGCTAAGGCATTGTGGTGATTTTTCAACGAAATATCAAGCGCGGCCGAAACCGTGTTCAACTTGTGATTTGGCAAATCAGGCATTAACCGACGAGACGTTTTTAACGTATCCAAAACTTGGAAGTGCGCATCGGGCAAGTCATAATAGTCCAAGCAAGCCTTCAAAACAGACACATCAAAGGTCGCATTGTGGGCAACAACCATCTTTTCCTCGGTAAAAAACGGGGCGATTGTGGGCCAAATTTCTTTAAAAGTCGGCGCGTCAACCACGTCTTCTTCATAAATGCCGTGAATCTGCGAATTTCGCGCAGAAAAAGGGGTATCCGGCTTCAGTAATGTATAAAACTGGTCAACAATTTCGTCATTTCGAACAACGACCAGCGCCAGCGAAACGGCTGAATGTCGCTGACCCGAGGCCGTTTCAAAATCAATGGCAACAAAATTCATACGAGGCTCAACTCCCTTCGTTCAAGCGTTGCTTGCCGTTTATTTGGTAATTGGACAGACTGCTCAGCTCCTGGCACAACGGCAAAGCCCAACTCATCGTAGAGATGACGAGCCGGGGCATTCGTGATATCAACATCTAGCCAGAGTCGCTCATAACCAACCTGAACCGCCCAATCGATCATTGACTGAATGGTTAAGCGGCCCAGCCCCTGATTTTGATAATCATGTAAAATCGCAATGCCAACTTCGCCAGACGAGATCGAACCAATGCCAACCGGGTAGGAAAGCGCCGGATTATCGTCTGAATCTGTCGCCGTTTCGGCTTCCGCCCAGACTAGCCATGTTTTTGCTGGCAAAGTCGCTTCCGCGTCAAGCTCTTCTTCGTCGATACTTTGCGACTGCTGCCGTGCCAATTCATCGGCTAACTGAAAGGTATCCGATTCCTGCTTTAAAACAGCCAAAAGGTCTTGTGCAACTTGGGCGTGTTGCAAGTCGAGGCTCTTCAAACAATAAGATAAGCTGACTTCGTTTTCACCCGGGTACTCAACCATCATACGAGTGCCTCTTCGATGGCAGCAGCCTTTCCCAGACCCTTTACCGTAATCAGACGTTCGTCTGCACCGTTTCCGGTCCGCTCAAAAGTCATCACCAAGCGGTCATTGGGCAGCAAATCCGCCATGAATTGTGGCCATTCGATTAACGTCACACCATCCGTTCCCAGATAGTCCTCAAATCCCTGGTCAGCTGCACCAGATTCTTCCAAACGGTAGGCGTCAAAATGATAAAGTGGCAACCGTCCCGACTCGTAGGTATTCAAAATATTAAAAGTGGGACTCTTGACGCGATCCGATACACCGAGTGCCTGGGCAAAGCCCTTTGTAAAAGTCGTTTTACCAGCGCCCAAGTCCCCGTTTAGGGTGATCACTAAGCCAACCGTGGCTAAATCTGCCAGCTTTTTTGCCAACGCCTGTGTTTGCGCCGGATTTGTGCTTTCGAATGTTTTCATAACCAATATTATACCACGGCCCCGCCCCTTCTGGTCTGGACCAGCCGCTTAAAAGAACAGTAAAAAACGCGGGTAAAAACCCGCGTCTTTTCGTTATTTATGAACAAACATGGCATCCCCAAAGGAGAAGAAACGGTACTTTTCAGCCACGGCATGCTGGTAGGCATTCAAAATATTTTCACGACCCGTAAAGGCAGCGACTAACATCACCAAAGTTGACTTTGGTAAATGGAAGTTCGTAATGAATGCATCGACAATCTGCCAGTCATAGCCAGGCTTAATAAAGATATCGGTCCAACCAGAATCCGCCTTTAATTCACCCTGGAACTTAGTTCCGATGGTTTCCAGTGTCCGAATCGAGGTCGTCCCCGTGGCCACAACGCGGCCACCGTTTTTGCGTACCTTGTTCAGCTTGGCTGCCGCTTCCTCTGACAACTGGTAGAACTCGGAATGCATCTTGTGGTCTTCGATGTTTTCTTCGTCAACTGGTCGGAACGTTCCCAAGCCAACGTGCAAGGTCAACTCGACCAATTCAACGCCCTTATCAGCCACTTTTTGGAGCAATTCTGGGGTCCAATGAAGACCTGCCGTTGGTGCGGCAGCGGAACCATCAACCTTCGAATAAACGGTCTGGTATCGTTCCTGATCTTCCAATTTTTCTTTGATGTAAGGTGGCAGAGGCATTTCACCTAGCTGTTCCAGCCGTTCCATGAAGATCCCTTGGTAGTCAAACTGAATGTATCGACCACCATGGTCCAATTCCTTCACAATCGTTCCCGTCATCACGGGCTTTTCGGGGTCGTCACCAAACACAATCGTCGAGCCCACTGGGGACTTTTTTGCGGGCTTTACCAAGACTTCCCATACGTCATCGTGATCTTGACGAAGCAAAAGAACCTCGGCATGACCACCGGTACTTGGCCGAACCCCGTGCAAACGAGCGGGCAAGACCCGGGAATTGTTCATTACCAAGGCATCGCCAGGATTCAAGTAGGACAAGATATCGTAAAAGTGCTTGTCTTCATAGGCGCCCGTTTCGGCGTTCAAAACCAACAAACGCGAGGAGGAACGATCCTTCAAAGGCGTTTGGGCGATCAGTTCTTCTGGTAAATCATAATCAAAATCCGATAGTTGATAGTGTGCCGCTTCGGTCATGGCATCCCCCTTAATTCTGCTGTTCATATGGGCGTCCGAGGTGCTGGTAAGCTGATTTTGTGACCACACGTCCCCGGGGCGTCCGCTTTAAAAAGCCAATTTGAAGTAAATATGGCTCCACCATCGATTCAATGGTGTCTTGTTCTTCACCAATATTGGCGGCAATGGTTGCCAGACCAACTGGCCCACCATTATACAAATCAATCATGGCAAGCAAAAGCTTATGGTCGGTTTCATCCAAGCCCTTTTGATCCACCCGTAATTTATCTAAGGCAGTCGCCACTAATGCTGGTTCAATGGCAGATTTCCCAGCCACCTGAGCAAAGTCGCGCACCCGCTTTAACAAGCGGTTAGCGATTCGGGGCGTTCCCCGCGAACGCAAGGCAACGGCCAGCGCCCCCTCTTTTGTGATTGGCGCTTCAAAAATGGCAGCCGTTCGTGTCACGATTTCAGCTAAGTCTTCTGGCTCGTAGTAGGCCAGGGAGTTAATAATGCCAAAGCGATCACGAAGCGGTTTTGATAACATTCCTGGCCTTGTTGTCGCCCCAACGAGTGTAAAAGGTGGTAACGGGAAGTGAACGGCCCTCGCCGTTGGTCCCTGCCCAACCATGATATCGATATAGTAATCTTCCATGGCCGAATAGAGCATTTCTTCCACGTTCATCGGCAATCGATGAATTTCATCAATAAACAGCACATCCCCAGGTTCCAAGCCATTCAAAAGTGCGACCAGGTCGCCCCCCTTTTCAATGGCCGGACCGGATGCCGTCTTGAGGTGAACCCCTAGCTCGTTGGCAATAATCATCGCCAAAGTCGTTTTACCAAGGCCTGGAGGGCCAAAAAGCAAAACGTGGTCCAAGGCTTCCTCGCGCATCTTGGCGGCCTTCAGATAGACCGAAAGTTCTTCCTTTAACGCCTTTTGCCCGATGTATTCGGATAGCTTTTTAGGACGCAGCGAAAGTTCACTTTCCTGCTCCTCTTGGTTCGCACCGGCGTTTTTTAAGAGTTCGTCCGCCTCGTTTTGCCCTTCGAACCAACTGTTGAATTGTGTCGTTTCCTCTGTCATTAGTCCTATTATAGCGTATTTTGCTTTTCTTTTGGCAGTTCCAATACCGTCTGGGCGCAAATAAAAAAGTCGGTTTCCCGACTTTATTCGGCCAACCAGGCCGGTAATTTCAAACGTAATTCCTGCAGGGCCCGACCGCGGTGTGACACGTCATTCTTTTCGGCCGTGGTCATTTCAGCAAAGGTCTTTTCAGCAGGCGCATAGTAAAAAATTGGATCGTAGCCAAAGCTTTCCTGCCCATCCCAGTCTTCCGTGATAAAGCCGTCCACACGACCAGCCACTTGTAAGTTGGCTCGGTCCGGTCCCACAACGACCATGACCGTCGTAAAGAAGGCTTCACGTTCAATGTCTTGCTTACCCGATAACTTGGCGAGTACCTTTCGATTATTGGCAACGTCATCATGGTCACCAGCGTAGCGGGCAGAAAAAACGCCGGGCTCGCCGTTCAAAGAAGGGATGGTCAGGCCGGAATCATCGGCCAGTACCAAATCATCTGGATAGGCTTTGGCAATGGTCTCTGCCTTCTTGGTCGCGTTCTCCAAAAAAGTCTGTCCATCCTCCAAGACGTCAGGGACAGCTGGCAAATCGGCCAGTGAAACCAGGTCAAGGGCAATCGCCGCTTCTTTAAAAGCGGCTTTCATCTCGTTGACTTTATGGGCGTTCTTGCTAGCAATAATCAAACGGGTCATCGTAAATCCTCTCACTTGTTTTCAAGGGTGGTTAACGGCAGGTGCCGGTATTGAAAATCGCCTTGGCCAAGCCAATTATTGGCAATCGTTTCAAAAGTCGCAACCGGTCCCGTCGTATACAGTTGATAAGTCGCTGACTTTTCCTTGCTTTTCGACAGAAGGTCTTGCTGTTTCAAATAATCCGCTAAGTCCTTAGCCGTCGCCTTCCCCGCATCAACTAATTGGACGCCGTCAGCAACAGCTGACTGAATGGCTGGCGTCAGCAAAGGAAAGTGGGTACAACCAAGAATGAGCGTATCAATCTGATCGTTTTCAAAGTGCTTTAAGTGCGCCTTGACGGCTGTCTTTGCTTCATCACTTTGGTAACGATTTTTCTCGACCAGTTGCACGAAGTCTGGCTCTGCTTGTGCAAAGACTTTGGCAGTGGGCAGTAGGGCTTCAATCTCTTCTTGGTAGCGGCCCGATTTGACCGTACCTTCCGTTGCAATTAAACCAATTCGACCCGACAAAGTCGTGTCAACTGCCGCCTTTGCGCCAGAATCAATGACACCAATGACAGGAATGTCTAATTCATCCTGCAAAACTGGTAAAGCACAGGCAGTGGCGGTATTGCAAGCAATGGCCAAGACCTTAATCTGGTGTTTTTTCACTAAAAAGTGAGCAATCTGCCGGCTGTAATCAATCACCTCGTCGGGTGATTTTGGGCCGTACGGGTTACGGGCGTTATCCCCAACAAAGACAATTGACTCATCGGGCAAGAGTGCCTTGGTCGCCTTGAGGACGGTCAGTCCACCAATGCCAGAATCCATCATTCCAATTGCGTTTTCTCGTTTTTCCATACCTCCTATTATCGGATAATCTTAAAAAAAAGCAAGAGAGACCGGGCCGAAAGTCGCGCTATTTGTTATAATAGTTAGAAGAAAGGATGTCTTTTATGCCAAACGCTCGATCAAATCAAACAATCGGTTCAACACGGTCTGAAAACGCCTTTGCATCGCTACTCCTACGGGATGGTCTCTTGCAAAACCTGTTAACAGATGACTACGCCAACATCACGTATTGGGCTGGAAAGGAACTGGCACGTCAGTTCCCACTTGAATCAATCGCCGAAATCACGGACTTTTTCGACAAAGCCGCCTTTGGTGATCTGGCCATTACCTACCAGGGCGAAGCCGAACAACAATGGGTCCTATCGGGGCCTGTGGTAGCGGACCGTTTGGCATTGAACCGCCAGGCCGACTTTTCATTGGAAGCCGGCTTCCTCGCACAGCAAGTCGAATTGCAAAACGAGGCCGTTTCGGAAAGCTACTTTCAAGTCGTCACCCGCAAACACGCCGTGACGATTACCATCATGGTGGATAACGACCATAAGATTGATTCGCTCACCGCCTCTGAACAAGTTGGCTTGCGTGACCGCTTCTTCGACTTGATGGATGAAAAAACCGAAACGGTTCACGAACAAATCGAAAGCGTCGGACAAATTAAGCCCGCTTCAGAATCACACATGATCGATGAAGATGCCGAAATTTCCGAAGCTGACACGCTGAGTCAAACCGCCACAAGCACAATGGCTGAGACGGTTGAAAACAGCCAGAGCCAGCTCAGTCAAGAAGCACCAGCTGACGCGGTATCCCAAATCAATGATGAAGCAGCAATCATCACAGATGACGAGGAGCTGTCAGTCGAACAGTCAATCACGAACTCACTTTTAGCCTTTGATCCAAAGGCTAAAAAGACGAATGATTCAAAGACTGCCCTGGACTTTTAAAAAAACAAAAAAAACCACCCCATCGGGTGGTTTTTTGTTTGGTAGAAAGAATTTTTCTAACCTTGCGCTTGTCAGCGAACCTCTTAATCCTGGTTCTTATTTTGACGACGGGTGTTTCTTCTTTCCTGCCGCTGTTCAATACGACGATCCATTTGTTGCTTTCGCTTCAAATTATTCTTGATCTGACGCTTGTAACCAGGCTTGACTTTCTTTTTCTTCTTTTTGACCATCCCGACCATTTCTGGATCGAGCTTTTTCGTCGTGGCTTGTCGTTGGTAACGGGCCTTACGGTCCTTCACATCGACAATGTCTTCATTCTTAATCTGCTTATTTTGGAAAACAATGCCCAACTTCTCAAGTTCAGCAATCTTGTTTTCTTCATCAGGCCCATACAAGGTCACAGCCGTTCCTGAGAGACCATTTCGGCCCGTTCGACCGACACGGTGAACGAAGAACTCTAATTCACCCGGAACGCCATCATTAATGACATGGGAAACGCCTTCAATATCAATACCACGGGCAGCCAAATCGGTGGCCACGACATATTGATAATCGAGGTGCAAAATGCCCTTCATGACTCGTCGGCGTTCACGGGGTGGAATATCTCCGTGAATCTCGGCCACCTTGAGTCCTTGACTACGCAAATGGGCAGCCAATTCCTTCACCCGTTCTTTTGTATTAGCAAAAATCAGTGCTAAATACGGATTAAAGATTGTGAGCAATCGGTCGATCACCTCTTCTTTATTCTTTGAACGGGTAGCAATCAACCAGTTATCAACTGTATCGGCAATCGTCGCCGACGTTGGAATCGTGGTGAAAACCGGGTTCTCCAAATACTTACGCAAGAACGGCTTCAACTTTTCTGGCATCGTTGCTGAAAAGACGAGTGTCTGCAAATCCTTTGGCATGGCAGCAGCCAAAAAATCAACATCAGGCAAAAAGCCCATGTCCAAAGTCATATCCGCTTCATCAACAACCAGCGTCTTAACCTGGTTGACAACCAGCGAACCGGACTTGACTAAGTCGGAAAGACGACCCGGTGTACCAACGACTAACTGTGGCTGATGCTTCTCTAGTTGTCTTACCTGACGCGCTTTATCCGTACCACCGACATATTCGACGATGGCGACTTTTTCCATTGCCATGGCTTCTGCAAAAGCGCGTGCCGCCTTGGCAATTTGTGCGGCTAATTCACGTGATGGCGTTGTAATCACAACTTGCGTCCGCTGTACGGTCGGATCCAATTGATTAAAAATGGGTACCAAGAAGGTATGGGTCTTTCCAGAACCCGTCTGGGACTGGCCGACCACATCCCCACCTCGCAAAACCGTCGGAATCAACTTCGCCTGAATGGGCGTTGGCTGATCAAAGCCGATCTTTTTCAGTGCCTTTAGCACGTCCGGCTTTAAGTTAAATTGGCCAAATTGTTGGCTTTCTTCTGACATCGTGTCCTTACTTTCTCTTTGTTCGCTAGCCGTTTTCAGCTAGCTCGGTCAACGACCTAAGACTGTTTTTTTAAAGCACTATCGACTCGGTCGATCACTGCTTGAATTTGTTCTTTTCCATATGCCCAGGCCCCGGATGCTAAGGGGTGACCCCCACCGTCAAAGTCTTGGGCAATCTCATTGATGACGATCGAACGGGAGCGCAAACGAACACGGTAGTCGCCATTGTCTTGCTCTTCGAAAATCGCCCAGGCCTTGACCCGGTCAATCCGTGATGGGATCGATACCGTATACGAGGTGCCGGCGTCGCCAAGGTGGAAGGAATCCAATAATTCGCGGTCCAAAACGACATAGGCAAAACCAGAATCCAAGACCGTAATATGCTGCATCACCCAGCCAGAAAGCTTGACGGCCGGCTCTGGCAAAGTCGTCATCTGCGTATACATGCTCTGGTAATCAAAGCCGTAAGAAACGAGCTTCGCTGCCACATCAAAGACATCTTCGTTCAATGAGTACATGAACCGACCAGTATCCCCAATAATGCCGATGTAAAGGAAGCGAGCAGCCTCTTTGGTCATCGTCAACCCTTGGTCCTTTAACTGCTCGTAGAATTGATAGATCAACACGGCGGTTGCCGCTGCTTCATCTTCAACCCACTGCCAGTCCCCGTAAGGTTCGACGTTTGGATGGTGGTCAATTTTGACGACCTCCAAGCCATTCCGCCAGCGTTGGTCATCGACTCGGGGATCGTTTGCCGTATCAACGACAATGACGAGTGCCTTCTTATAGGCAGCGTCTGGTACGTCATCTGCAATCGGTTGCCCGTCACCAATCCATGCTAAGCCCGGAATTTGCTTACCAGCCGCATAGATCTTTTTTTCGGGGAAAGAAGCCTTTAAAATGGCTTGCAACCCAAGCTGTGACCCATAGGCATCGGGATCAGGGCGCTGGTGGCGATGAATGATAATAGTATCATAACGTTTAATTTGTGCGAGAATATCTTCTTGAATACTTGCCATGTCTTTTTCCTGTCTCTTTGTTACCTTCTATTATACCCTAGCAAAGCGGCTGGGCAAAAGGGGCAATCCTGCATTAAAACTGCTCAAAAAGAGAAACGGCCTCGTATTTTTGTTCAATAATATTTGAAAAAGTCAGTCCCAACAGCCGAACGGAAAAGTCCTCCGGATAGATCTCATCAAAAATCAGCATCGCCTGCCGAGTCATAAAGGCCGGATCCAAGTCAAAGGTTCCCGCTAAGGTAAGGCCCTTCGTTTGCGTCCGAAATTCGTCATCTCGAATTTTAACCGTCAGGGTTCGGCCAAGTAGCTTTCGTTTCTGCATGTTCGCCACGACTTTTTCAGCGAGCGCCTTAAAGGCCGCTTCGACCGATTGCCGGTCATGAATGGCCAATTCAAAAGTCGATTCCTTCCCCACCGATTGTCGCATCGAGCGGTCCTTCACCGGTGAAAAATGGGTGGCACGTGCCTGCCAGTACAAGACATCCCCAAAGGAGCCGAAGTGCACCCGCAGGTCGTCCAAAGACATGGCGTATAAATCACGACCATTCTTGACGCCCAGCTTCTCAAACTTAAGCAGCGTCTTCTTGCCGACCCCCCGAAAGTCCTGAATGGGCAATTGCAACATAAAATCCTGTGCTAACTCATGAGGAATCACCGTCACCCCGTTGGGCTTATGGTGTTCCGAGCCCAATTTGGCCAGCACTTTGTTGTAAGAAACCCCAACGGAACAAGTCAGGTGCGTTTCCTGCCAAATTCGGTGGCGCAATTGCGCAGCCAAAGTTGGCGCCGCCATTTTGTTTTCCGTAACATCCAGGTAAGCTTCGTCAAGAGCCACCGGCTCAATGGTCTCCGTGAATTCATGGAAAATGGCGTGAATTTGTGACGAAATCTGTCGATACTTATCAAAGTCAGGGGCCACAAAAACGAGATTCGGACAGACTCTTTTCGCTTCAATCGAACCCATGGCCGAATGCACGCCGGCTTTGCGCGCCACATAGTTGGCTGTCGCAATCACCCCGTGTCCGTGGTGCTTATCCGGATCACGGCCAATCCCAAGGGGAACATGTCGTAACTGCGGATGATCCCGCATTTCAACCTGAGCGTAAAAGGCGTCAATGTCAACGTGCAGAATTTTTCGGTTATCACTTGCTTGCAAAAACTCTGCCATGCCGCCCCCTTTTTTCTCAGCGTTTTTATCTTCAAAAGAAAAAGTCCCCACTGGAACAGTGGAGACTTAAGCCATACCTTAGACGTCGCGACGACGTTCCTTAATACGAGCTGCCTTACCTTGCAATGCACGCAAGTAGTAAAGCTTAGCACGGCGAACTTGACCGTAGCGAGTTACTTCGATCTTTTCAACACGTGGTGAGTGTACTGGGAAGGTACGTTCAACACCAACACCAGAAGAAATCTTACGAACCGTGTAAGTGGCCTGGATACCAGTTCCCTTACGCTTAATCACAACTCCTTCAAAGAGCTGGACACGTTCGCGAGTTCCTTCAACAATCTTGGCGTGGACACGAACCGTGTCACCAGCGCGGAATTCAGGAATATCGTTCCGCAATTGGGCTGAGGTAACTTTTTCTAACAAAATGTTTTGACGCATGTCATTCTCCTAATCGCCAATCGTATGCTTGCCGAACCGACTCACGCACAGCGGATTACCGTTAATTATGGCTTATTGCCTTTTACTAGTATAGCAAAGCTTGGCTTTGCTTGCAACGGCTTTATCCCTGGAGCTTTTCTGCCATTTCCTTTTCATAGGCGGCCAACTTTTTGTCGGCAGCGGCCTTCGAATCGGCGACCACACCCAGGTATAGCTTCAGCTTTGGCTCCGTTCCAGAAGGACGAAGTGCAATCCAAGAGCCATCAGCCAACCAGTACTTCAACACATTGGCCTTTGGCTGTGGCATCTTTTTCACTGAACCGACGCGATCGACCTGTTCCTGGCTGGCAAAGTCCTGCGTAGCCAAAACCAATTGACCAGCGACTGTTTCAAGCTTTTCGTTACGGAATTTCGTCATGAGATCGGCCATTTCCTGATGGCCGGAAACCCCTGGAAATTCATAAGCATTTGTCTTTTCTTCAAAGTAACCAAATTGCTTGTACAAGTCATCGAGGCCATCGGCAAAGGAACGACCAGCTTCCTTATAGTAGGCAGCCATTTCAGCAAAGAGCACGAGGGCCTGAATGGCATCCTTGTCGTGAGCAAAGGGTTTAATTAGGTAACCAAAGGATTCTTCAAAGCCGAAGAGATAGGTATAGTCCTTTTTCTCCTCAAAGCGATCAATCATGGCCGCAATGTATTTGAAGCCCGTCAAGACATCAAAGGTTGTCACGCCAAAGGACTTCGCAATTTCGGAAGCAAAACGAGAAGAAACAATGGAGGTCACGATCGCACCGTTTTCAGGCAGCGTATTCGTCTTCTTCTTAGCCGTCAGCAAGTAGTTAACCATCAAAGCGGCAATTTGGTTTCCAGACAGTACCTGGTAAGAACCATCGGCTAAGCGTACCGCAGCACCCATTCGGTCGGCATCGGGATCCGTTGCCACGACAAGGTCTGCTTCTTCGCGCTTGGCGTATTCAATGGCCAGTGACAAGGCCGCCGGATCTTCCGGATTCGGCTTTTTAACCGTTGGAAAGTCACCATCCAACTCGGCCTGTTCCTTAACGACGGTGTAATTGGTGAAGCCAGCTTGTTGTAAGGCCTTTTCACCAATGTATTGTCCCGTTCCGTGAAGGGGTGAGTAAACGAACTTAAGGGCTGCCCCCTCTTTTTTGATCAATTCCCGATCAACTGAAATTGTCTTCACTTCAGCCAAATAGGCGTTATCGACCAAGTCGTCGATGATCGCCACGTTCTTTTCGCTGGCATCCTTTTGGATGGTAAAGGGATTTTCGATGGCCGCCCGGGCATCGATGACAGCTTGAACAGCGGACGGAATCATCTGGCCACCGTCTTCACCGTAGACCTTGTAGCCATTATCTTCCTTTGGATTGTGCGATGCCGTAATCATGATACCGGCAAAAGCCTTCAGATGACGAACGGCAAAGGATAATTCAGGCGTTGGACGCAGTGAGGAGAAACGGAAGACCTTAATACCGTGGGCTGAAAGGACCTGTGAGGCTTCAATCGCAAATTCCGTGGAATGGTGACGGGAATCGAAGGCGATCACGACGCCACGTTCTTTGGCCGCTTGGCCGTTTTGATCAATATAGCTGGCAAGGGCTTCCGTGACTTTGGCAACGGTCACCACGTTAATCTGATTAGGACCGACACCCATGTGTCCGCGCATCCCCGCTGTTCCAAAAGCCATGTCCTGATAGAAAGCTTCTTCAATCTGATCTTCTGGCATGGCCTGGAGTTCGTTTTCTAAGTCCTTTGGCAAATCAGCAGCTTGCCATTTAGCAAAAGTATCGTTATAAGTCATTTCTCAGTCCTCATCTTTCTCTTGGCTGGGTTTGGTGATTAAATCAATGATGAATTGGCGAAACCTTGGTGATCGTAAAACCAGAACCGCAATCACAATGGCCAACACAATGCCGACGGGTAGTACTCCGGCTGGTAAAGTCAAGTGACCAAAGAAGTACCCAATGGTCACCATCGAGCTCGCCCAGATCACAGAAGCGAGGGCCGACATGTGGAAGTAGGTTTTAAAAGGTAACTTTAAGCGGTGGGCAGACAATGGAACGATTGTTCGTACGAAAGGAACAAAACGGCCCAAAATGATGAATAACTGCCAGCGCTTCGGATTGAGGTTGGCCGTCACTTTAGCAGTAAAATCTTCATTTAAATGCTTCTTAACCCAGGGAATCTTATCAACTTGTCGAATCACCCAAGCCCCCAACCAGTAGTTAATTGAATCACCGATGGTCGATGCTAGCGTAAAAAGCAGAATCAAAATGACGAATTCTTCAATCGAATGGTGTCGGCCTGCTAAGCCAGCCGCTGTCATGACGAGCGCATCACCTGGAATGAAGCCAGTAATGATTCCCCCAGTTTCAATTAAAATCAACAGAAATAAGATCGACAGTTCAATGAATGAAAAATTCGCGTCGGCATGCCCAATCTGGGTTACCCAATCCGCAATTGCGCCAAAGGCTAAAACCATGTGCTACTCCTCTTTTCGTTTTATTTCCTATATAAGGGAAACAAAGCTAAGTCAAAATTTTATTTTCTATTTTAATTAAACGAAGTTAATTTAAAATAAAAAGTTTCTTTCACCTACTCCAATCATACGCTAAGAACCGCTCAAAATCTGCCCAGATCTCGTTTTTTTCAAAAAAAACGCATCCAATCCGATTGGAATCGTCCCTTTTCCCGGTTATTAAAAATGCTGTTTATTCCTAAATGCCCTCTTCATCAAGAGAAAAGCAACACAAACAATTGTTTGCTCATCTTTTATAGATAAAAAATAATCATTAATCCCTTATATTATCGCCTTTTACAAAAAGTTTTCTTTTTCACTTGACACAAGTTTGCTCAATGTTTATTATATATTGTGTAAAGTAAAACAAAGTTTATTTGGAGGATGTATCTCATGGAAGCACTTGTTTTAACAGGTAAGAAGCAATTGGAAATCAAGAACATTGATAAGCCTGAAGTAAAGCCTAACGAAGTTTTGATTCACACGGCCTTTGCCGGTGTTTGTGGAACTGACCACGCCTTGTACGCTGGTGAACCAGGATCAGCCGATGCTGTTCCACCAATCGTATTGGGACACGAAAACTCAGGTGTTGTTAAAGAAGTCGGCTCAGCCGTTACAAACTTGAAGGTTGGCGACCGCGTGTCTGTTGACCCTAACATCTACTGTGGACAGTGCAAGTTCTGCCACACAAACCGTCCTGAATTGTGTGAAAACCTTTCAGCTGTTGGTGTTACGCGCGATGGTGGTTTTGAAGAATACTTCACTGCCCCAGCCGAAGTTGTTTACCCAATTCCTGACAACGTTGACTTGAAGTCAGCCGCAATCGTTGAACCAATTTCATGTGCCATTCACGGTATGAAGTTGTTGAAGCCATCCCCATACCAAAAGGCTTTGGTTATCGGTGACGGTTTCATGGGTGAATTGTTTGTTCAAATCTTGCAAGCTTACGGTATCCACCAAGTTGATTTGGCCGGAATCGTTGACGAAAAGTTGAAGATGAACAAGGAACTCTTCGGTGTTAAGAACACGTTCAACACAATGAACGGTGACAAGGTTCCTGCTTCAGAATACGATGTTGTTATCGAAGCTGTTGGTATGCCACAAACACAAGAAACTGCCGTTGAATCAGCTGCCCGTGGTGGTCAAGTTTTGATGTTCGGTGTTGGTGGACCTGACGCCAAGTTTGAAATGAACACGTACGAAATCTTCCAAAAGGAATTGACGATCCAAGGTTCATTCATTAACCCTAACGCATTCGAAGATTCATTGGCTTTGCTTTCATCTGGAAAGTTGAACATCAAGCCATTGATGTCACACGAATTGACGTTGGCACAAGTTGACGACTTTGTTAACGGTAAGTTGGGCGTTGTCTCAAAGGCCGTTGTTAAGGTCGGTGGCGAAGAGGCCTAACCTATGCAAAAGAGTAACCGTACGATAAGCTGGGGCACTGCCATTGCTTATTTCGCCTTTTCCCTTGTGATTAACTCAATGGGAAACGTCTTGACGATTGCCACGAGTCAAAAGATTCACCCCGCTTTCTTGGGTTCAGCTTATTGGACCGCTGCTGAAAACGGTTGGAATATGTCCTTTATGGGAAACACCGCGTCTGGTCTTTCTTGGGTCTTCTTCATTGTTGGTGTTTTGATCGCCATCTTGAACATGGTCTTAGATCGCAAGTTAAACTGGTGGAAGTTCTTTGGAAACATCGCTTTCATGGTGCCTTTCTCACTCTTGATTAACGTATTCTCAAATTGGTTCAACAGCATTATGCCAGAAGCTCACGGCTTGGGCATGGTCATCTTCTATGTCTTCTTGAACTTCTTAGGGGTTTCATTAATTGCTGTCGCAATCTCAATTTACCAACGTGCCAATGTCGTCTTGCACCCTGCTGACGACTTGATGCAAATCTTGCGTTTTAAGTACTTTAAGGGAAATGCCGGCGTGGCAATGTGGTTCTCATATATTCCACCTACCATTATCGGTGTTGTCGCTTTGATTGCTCTTCCAAACTTCTCAAACTACGGTTTGGGCACCATCTTTGCCTTCCTCTTCCAAGGAAGCATTACTGGTTGGGGCGACAAGCATATCTTCCCTAAGTTGAAGCACCAAGGTATCTCCGCTTCAACAGAAGTATAATCAATGGAATGATTGTCTTAGAAAGGACGTTAAATCATGGCATTTACAGATTATTATGATGATGTTCAACACATCGGTATCCCAACAAAGGACTTGGCTAAGGCCGAAAAGTTCTGGGAATCACTCGGTTTCAAAAAGATCGGTGACTTTCCTTCAAACGAAGTCATCTTCATGAACTACGGTCACTTAACTATTGAAACTTGGCATGATGAAACAGCAACTGGTAAGCCAGGAGCCATCAACCACATCTCAATGAACACAAGCAATGCTGATGAAGCTTTCAAGGAAGCCAAAGCAGCTGGATTCGATGTCATTGATTCAGAAGTGCAACACTTGCCATTCTGGGACAAGGGAATCAAGTTCTTCAACATTATGGGACCTGATGCCGAAATCGTTGAATTCTGCGAGATCGTCAAATAACAATTCCAAATAAAAAACGCACTGCCATTTAATTGGCAGTGCGTTTTTTACTTGTTATACAAAAAAGGATAACCAACAACCTGGTTATCCTTTATCTGATGTTATTGCCTTGCGGCAAGGTAATTATATGCTTCTTGTCCAGCTAGGCCGCCATCGCCGATTGCCGTTGTAATCTGGCGCAAATCCTTCACCAGAACGTCTCCAGCAGCAAAGAGACCGGGAACAGCCGTTTCCATCCGCTGGTTGGCTTTAATCCAGCCGTTAGTGTCTGTGATGCCTAACTGAGTAAATTGGGCGGTATTCGGCTTTAAACCGATGTAAATAAAGACACCCGCTGTTTTAAAAGTCGAGTTCTCACCCGTTTCGTTATTTTTCAACTCGACAGACTGAACTTCATCGCCATTCCCATTGATGGCAGTCACCGAAGTGTTGAAGACGAAGCGAATGTTTTCCTGCTTCTTTGCCCGTTCTTGCAAGATTGGCTGTGCCTTCAATTGATCACCGCGGACAAAAATAGTGACATCTTTGACGATATTGGCCAAATAAAGGCCTTCTTCGACGGCAGAATCACCACCACCAACAACCGTTACGGATTCACCCTTGAAAAAGGCAGCATCACAAACGGCACAGTAAGAAACGCCTTTGCCCTGATAGTCCTCTTCACCAGGAACGCCGAGGTGCGTATGCTCTGAGCCCGTTGCCAGGATGACCGCAGGGGCTTGCAAGTCACCCATATCCGTGTGGACGACTTTGTCATGGTTTTCTAAGACATCAATGCCAGAAACGGCACCAAACGAATATTCCGCGCCAAACTGCGTCGACGAGGCGTACATTTTCTCGGCCAAGTCAGGTCCCATGATTTTGTTATAACCTGGATAATTCTCGACCTCAGCCGTATTGTTCATCTGGCCGCCGTAGATTCCTTGATCGACCATCACGGTCTTCAACTCCGCACGGGAAGCATAGGTTGCGGCCGTCATTCCTGCCGGACCAGCACCAATAATAATGACATCATAGTTTTTCACTTCTTCGGCCATAAGCGCTCCTTTACTCGTTTAATCTTTCAATAAGGATATTGTATATCTTAAAAATACATTTGTCGAATTAAAAAAAGAGGTGTCTAGACCTCTTTTTTTATTTACATCTTTGCAGCGATTTCCTTAATGTAGGCACGCAATTCATCCTTGACCTGTGGATGCTTCAAACCAAATTCGATGTTTGTTTCCAAGAAACCAATCTTTGAACCAATGTCATAACGGTTACCCATAAACTTGTGGGCGTACACGTGTTGACGGTTATTCAAGGTATCAATGGCATCCGTTAATTGAATTTCGCCACCCTTACCAGGCTTCGTGTTTTCCAACTCTTCGAAAATTTCAGGCGTCAAGAGGTAACGACCGATAATGGCCAAGTCAGAAGGCGCTTCTTCTGGCTTTGGCTTTTCAACGAAGGACTTCACACGGTAAAGCCCATCATCTTTCACCTTTGCCGCTGGATCAATCACACCGTATTCAGAAACACGATCATGAGGCACTTCCATTACGGCCAATGTTGATTCACCCGTTTCGTTATAACGTTCAATCAACTGCTTCGTCAATGGCACTTCGTCTTGCATCAAGTCATCCCCAAGCAAAACGACGAAGGGTTCGTCGCCAATAAAGCTCTTGGCCGTTAAGATGGCATCCCCGAGACCCTTTGGACGTGATTGACGAATAAAGTACATGTTGATGTCAGTCGTTTCTTCGACCAACTTCAACAATTCAACCTTGTTCTTTTCGCGCAAGTTGTTTTCAAGTTCAGGATTGGAATCAAAGTGATCTTCAATTGATCGCTTAGACTTCCCATCAACAATCACGATATCTTCAATTCCAGAAGCAATTGCTTCACGAACAATGTATTCAATCGTTGGTGTGTCAACAATTGGCAACATTTCCTTGGCCAGTGCCTTTGTTGCTGGCAAAAAACGCGTTCCCAATCCAGCGGCTGGGATAATGGCTTTACGTACAGGTTTCATTCTATCCTACTTTCTTATCGGCCCACAGTGTCGACCGTCGTTCTTTTCCATTATAGCAAAACTTTGCTTAATCTTCAGCTTTCAATGGCCTTGTCATCAAATCGTTAATTCCCTGATCAATCGTTTTACCTTCATAGATCACTTGATAAAGCGTCCGCGTGATTGGCAGGTCCAAATCATATTCCTTTTCAAAGTCGACGACGGCCTTGATTGTATTGACACCTTCAATGACCATGCCCATCTCTTCTTCTACTTGAGCCAATGGCTTCCCAGATGCTAAAGCAACCCCAGCACGGTAATTTCTTGAGTTTGGCGACATTCCTGTCACAATCAAGTCCCCGATTCCGGCCAGCCCTAAGAAGGTTTCGGGCTGGGCACCCAAGGCCTGCCCAACCTCTCGAATTTCAACCAAGCCCCGTGTCAAAAGCGCAGCCTGCGCATTGGCACCATAGCCCTTACCGATTAACATGCCAGAACCAATCGCGATGATGTTTTTCAAAGCGCCACCCAGTTCAGAACCAATTAGATCGTGATTCGTATAAGGACGGAAGTGCGCATTGGCAAGTGCCCCTTGTAAGGCTTCGGCTGCGCGAACATCGTTTGAGCCAATGGAAATAGCAGTTAAGTCACCCTTGACTACGTCTTCGGCATGCGATGGTCCTGAGATAACGGCTAAGCCGCTGTAGCAGTCAGCGGGAATTTCTTCAACCAACATTTGTGAAATACGCAAGTGCGTCTTTTGCTCAAGTCCCTTGGCCGCATGAGCCAAAATAACCGACTGTTTATTTGCCAACAGGATGGCTGCTAATTGCTTGGCAACTTGGCGAATGGCCTTCGTTGGAACGACGAACAGCACAATGTCGGCGCCTGATACAGCAGCTGCCATTTGATCAGTCGCTTGCAGGTTATCTTCGAGCTTAGCACCGGGCAAGTAACGGTCGTTTTGATGCCGTTCATTAATTTCAGCTGCTTGATCCGCCTTGTGCGACCAGATCATAACTTGCTGACCGTTCTTCGCCATCGTATTGGCTAAGGCCGTTCCCCAAGAACCGGCCCCTAGCACTGCAATCTTAGTCATGTTTTCTTTCCTCAGCGTCTTCTTTTTGGTTTTCAATAATGGCCTTGTCCATTCGTTCCTGCAAGGTCTGTAGGGCGTCGTAACCCATGTTTTGTGTCCGGAATTTAACCGCCGCCGCATCGATTACCGAAGCCGTATTACGACCAGGGGTCACCGGTACCACCATCTTTTTGACTTTGACACCCAAGATGTTCAGCGTTTCGTCCTCGTTACCGAGACGATCGAAGTTTTCTTCCCCGATTTTACCGTTTGATAGGTGAATGTTTAATCGAATGGAGGCATGGGAGCGAACGGACACGGCACCATAAACTTGCTGGACATCGATAATTCCAACGCCACGAACTTCCATCAAGTTCTGCAAAACAGCCGATGGTTGACCAATTAACCGTTGCTCATCTTCTTGATGAATATCCACTCGGTCATCGGCAACTAGACGTGCCTTTCCCTGCTGAATCAACTCCAAAGCAGATTCTGTTTTTCCAATACCAGCATCGCCGGTAATCAAAACGCCCAATCCGTGAACATCAATCAAAACGCCGTGAACAGCCTGCCTTGGGGCCAACTCACCACCCAGATAATAGGTCATGTTCGACAGAATCTGAGAAGATGTTAAATGCGTCGTCAAAATCGGAATATTGGCTTCTTCCGCCGCCTGCTTTAATTCATCGGCAATTGGCAAGTTGGTTGACACGACAAAGGCGGGCGTCTTCGTATCGGCCATCTTCCGATAAACCATCAAGAGTTCATCGTGTGACATCCGTTCCGAGAAGGAAGTTTCCGTAATACCCAAAAGCTGCACACGTTCGGGTGCGTAGTAAGTAAAATACCCCGTCATTTCCAATCCAGGACGGGAGATATCCGCCGTTGAAATCGTCCGATCCAAATAATCGTGTCCAGAGACAATTGTCAACCGCGTGTGATCAACTAAGTCCTTTACTGTCACCTTTTTTACTGCCATGTTACTGCCTCCTCATTTCAATTCGGGTTTGATCCATAAAGATCAAATTTGCAACGGTCATCAATACGGCAACTAGAAAAGCCCACCAGAAGCTGGTAAAGGCAAAGCCTGGAACAAAGTAAGCCGTTAATTCCAGCAACGCGGCATTGATAATCAACGAAAAAGCGCCAAGGCTGATGATCACAAGCGGTAAGGCCAAGGTCATCAATACGGGTTTTAACAAACGGTTTAAAATCGTTAACACAATGGCCGCCAGTGCAGCAACCGTCATGTTTTCTAAGATAAAGCCGTTAGGGAATAACAGGGCACAGGCCAAGAAGACCGCCATGTTAATCGCTGTTTGCATGATAAAGCGCATAGGCACTCCTTCATTTAGATTTACTAGGTCCATTATACCAAAGTCTCTTGTTGCCTTAAATTAAATGAAACAAAAAAAGCCCTTATTTTCGGGCTTCTTGTGGAAAATTTCTTTAAATAAAGTAGTTATAGCCAGGATTCAATTCAATAATCTTTCCTGTCCGTTTATACACAATCCACTCGGCGATATCCGTCGTATAATCACCAATCCGCTTAATGTAACCAGCGATCACCAGGTAGTCAGCGGCTGAATCAACCAACTCAGGATCGTCCTTCATCCCCTGAACCGAGTCTGTTCGGACTTTGGCAGCGGCATTCGACAGCTCATGGTTCTTGGCCGCAATGTTTTCGGCTCCCAAGGCATCGTTTTTCACGTAGTAAGCCATCACTTCGGAAACCATCGTGGCCACCAATTCACCCATTTCACCGAGTTGTTCTTCTACGGCATGAATGTGCTTGGTCCCCTTCACACGAATGGTCGAGGTCGCAATATTACGCGCCTGGTCCCCCATTCGTTCCAGCACGGAAACCGCCTTCAATATGGTCACAATCTCACGCAAATCCGTTGTTACCGGCTGATAGAGCGCAATCATTTCAAAAGTCTTCTTTTCGAGTGCTGCTTCGCGTTCATTAATCTTATAATCATGATCAATGATCTTGCGAGCGCCCTCACGGTCATGCTTAATAAAGGATTGTACAGCCGCCTGAATCGTCTTGGCAACCAGTTCACCCATTTCCGTAAAGGATGAGTCCAAATCTGCTAATTCATCATCAAATAGTCGACGCATCGCAACTTCCTTTCAAATATCAAAGCCAACAGGCTAAACAATTACCATTATCCGAAGCGACCGGAGATGTAGTCAGCGGTTTCTTGCTTTTCAGGATTAATAAAGATCTTTCGCGTATCGCCCACTTCGACCAAATCACCATTCATAAAGAAGGCGGTTCGATCCGAAATACGGGAGGCTTGGGACAAGGAGTGCGTCACAATGATCATGGCATACTGATCACGCAACTCCAATAAAGTATCCTCAATATTGTGCGCTGAAACCGGATCCAGGGCCGAAGTCGGCTCATCGAGCAAGAGCAAATCCGGCTGAGTGGCCAACACACGGGCAATGGACACACGCTGCTGCTGACCACCAGAGAGGCCAAGGGCTGATTTGCCCAGACTATCCTTTACTTCTTCCCAGATTGAAGCAGCCTTCAGCGATTCTTCAACGGCTTTATCGAGCACCGCCTTATCTTTTACACCGGCAAGGCGCAAGCCAAAGGCAACGTTATCGTAAATCGAAAAGGGAAAGGGGTTCGGCTGTTGGAAAACCATCCCAATTTTCTTACGCAGCTCAACAGTATCCGTTGTCGGCGCGTAGATGTCTTGGCCCATGAAGTTAAAGGAACCAGTCACCGTGATGTTATCTTCCAAATCATGCATCCGGTTCAACGCACGTAAATACGTTGATTTTCCAGATCCCGAAGGGCCAATCAGCGCCGTGATTCCCTTCTTTGGAAAGGCCAAATCAATGCCGTGCAGCGCTTCTTTTTGACCGTACCAAAGCTTCACGTTACTCGTATCTAAGATTTTGTCGTTTTCGTTTGTCATCCAAAATTACCTGAAATATAATCATCGGTCAACTTGACCTTTGGGCGAGTGAAAATCTTTCGTGTCAGATCGTACTCAATGACTTTTCCTTGGTGGAAAAAGGCCGTGTAATCAGAAATACGAGCCGCCTGCTGCATGTTGTGCGTCACAATGATAATGGTGTAATACTGCTTCAACTCAAGCAAGGTTTCTTCGAACTTAGCCGAAGAAATTGGGTCGAGTGCTGAGGACGGTTCGTCCAAAAGTAAGATATCAGGCTTAAGCGCCAGGGCACGTGCAATCACGAGACGCTGCGCCTGTCCACCCGAAAGCGCCAGGGCGGACTTGTTCAATTCATCCTTGACCTGATCCCACAAAGCGGCCTGTTTCAAAGTCGTCTCAACAATCTCGTCTAGTTCCGCCTTCGTATACTTCCCCCGACGCGTAAGCGGAAAGGTAATGTTATCGTAGATGGACTTCGCAAAAGGGTTGGGGCGTTGGAAAACCATCCCAATGTGTCGACGCATTTCATAGACATCAATGTCCTTTGAATTAATGTCGAGGCCACGGTACATAATCTTTCCCGTCACATTGGCCACACCGTCGTTCATTCGGTTCAAAGAGCGTAAAAACGTTGACTTTCCAGAACCCGAAGCACCAATCAACGAAGTGATTTTATAACGTTCAAAGGAAAGGTCGCCTTCAGACAAGGCTAACTTATCACCATAAAACACCTGTAAATCTTCCGTTGACAGGGCGATTTCGTGCCGATCGCTATCCATCTGATAGATAAAGCGTTCCGGCCGCGTATCGGAGATGAACTCAGATACTGGCTTCAATTCTTGACTTTTATTCGTCATGTTAACCTCACGAATTCGTTAACTTCTTGTACAAAAGTGTTCCTAAACGTCTTGCAGAAAAATTAAAGAGCAAAACGACGATAATCAAGACCGCGGAAGCACCAGCCGAAACAGCTGACAAATCAGGCATAATTCCTTCGGAATTAATCTTCCAAATGTGAACTGCCAATGTTTCAGCAGGACGGAATGGCGACAATGGTGACGCCATGTTGAAGGGGTTCCAATCAGCAAAGTTAAGCGCTGGTGCAGACTGACCCGCTGTGTAAATCAAAGCCGCCGCTTCACCAAAGACACGTCCGGCCGAGATCACAACACCGGTAACAATCGATGGAACAGAAGCTGGCAAGATAATGTGAATCACCGTTTCAAAACGAGATAAGCCTAGCGCGGCGCCGGCTTCTCGTTGTAGGTTCGGAATTTGACTCAAGGATGTTTCGATCGAACGAGTCAAAATAGGTAAGTTAAAAATGGTTAGGGCAATCGCACCAGAAAGAATTGAGAACCCAAGGTGAAACTTCACCACGAAGATCAAGAAACCAAACAAGCCCACCACAACTGATGGCAGAGATGACATCACTTCAATGGCCGTTCGCACAATGTTAATAAAGAGGCTTGGTTTCGCATATTCATTCAGATAAATGGCCGCGCCAAGCGCAATCGGAAAGGATATTAGCATGGCCAAAATCAGGAGGTAGAAGGAATTAAAAAGCTGAATTCCAATTCCCCCACCCGCTTCAAAGGAACGGGCTGGCGCAGTCAAAAAATGCCAGGAAAGGTGTGGCAATCCTCGAACAAGGATAAAGGCCAGCATGGCAATCAAGACCAAGGCCACGGACGCAGCAATGGTGTAGATGACACCCGTTGCGACTTTATCAGCAGTCTTTGCGTTCATTATTTCATCTCTCCTTTACGTCCAATCATACGGATTAAGACATTGAAGATCAGGGACATCAACAATAGAATCATGGCTAATGACCACAAGACATTGTTTTGCAAGGAGCCCATCACAGTGTTACCAATTCCCATCGTCAAAACAGAAGTCAGGGTAGCAGCTGGTGAAACAAGGGAGTTCGGCATATTGGCTGCGTTTCCAATCACCATTTGAACTGCCAAAGCCTCACCAAAGGCACGGGCCATTCCAAAGACAATGGCTGTTAAGATACCTGGAATAGCAGCACGCAACACCACTTTATAGATCATTTGCCAACGGGTTGCCCCAATGGCCAAAGCGGATTCACGATAATGCCTTGGCACACCCTTCAAGGTGTCCACCGTCATGGAGGTAATCGTTGGTAGAATCATCACGAAAAGCACGATTGTTCCAGACAAAATACCAAGTCCAGTCCCGCCAAAAATCGAGCGAATCACTGGCACGACGACGGTCAAACCAATCACTCCGTAGACAACGGATGGAATTCCAACCAAAAGCTCGATAACGGGTTGCATAATTTTAGCACCCCGCTTTTTAGAAATTTCAGTCATGAAGACGGCAGTTCCAATGGCGAAGGGCGTTGCAATAATGGCGGCCAAAAAGGTCACAGCCATTGAGCCAACAATCAAAGGAAGTGCACCAACACCTGGTAAGCCTGTCTTTTTATCAACAACGCTTGGATTCCAATTCGTCCCGAAGAGAAAGTCGGTAACGGATACCTTGTTTGTTGTAAAGGTGGCAATGCCTCGCGTAATCACAAAGGCAAAGATTAACACCACGATGGCAGAAATCAAGATCAGGGCAGAAATCGAAATGAACTTACCAAATCGATCCTGCTTAGTAGACAAGGAAGTCTTTTTAATTTTTTCAGTAATTAAATCCATTGTTCAGTCTGTCCCTTTATTTACGGGTAATAAGACCGTTACGATCACGATCAATTTGCATCTTATGCACGGAAATATAGCCAAGCTTTTCAACGTACTTCTTCTGGAAAGAAGTTGAGTTCATGTAGGCTAAGAACTTCTTCGTATCACCGGTTGCCTGACCCTTAGTATAAATATGTTCATAGGACCAGATTGGATAAGAACCATTTTCAACGTTTTCATTCGTTGGCGCCACACCGTTCACGTTCAGGGTTGCCACATCATTAGATTGATAGGCAAAGGCCACGTAAGAAATCGCACCTGGCGTGTTTTGAACAATTGATTTCACCATTCCAGAAGAATCTTGTTCCTGTGCTTCCTTTGAGGTTGCACCACCCATTGCCCACTTTTCAAAAGCAGCTCGGGTACCAGATCCTGCCGCACGGTTGACCAAAACAATCTTCTGGTCAGCACCACCAACTTGTTTCCAGTTGGTAACCTTCCCCGTGAAGATGTCTGTCAATTGGCTAAGAGTCAAGTTATTCACCCCAACCTGCTTATTGACAATCGGCATGATACCAACAACGGCGACACGGTGGTCGACCAGATCCTGGCTCTTAATTCCCTTTTTTTCCTCCGCGTACAAATCGGAGTTTCCAAGTGAAACAGCACCTTGTGAGATTTGCGAAAGGCCTGTTCCAGAACCACCACCTTGAACCGTCACCGAAATACCCGGATGAGACTTTTGAAAGTCTTCCCCAGCCGCTTCAACGAGCGGCTGTAAGGCGGTTGATCCAACAGCAGTGATTGGCGCATTGCTTCCATTCTTATCACGTGTTTGATAGGCAAACACTAAGATTCCAGTAATGAAAGCGAGGACAAGAACCGTAATGACGGCCCCACGATGCGATCTTTGCATGAGCGTTTTTCCCCCACTGTGTGCAAAAGATAAACTAACAACAGAAAAAATGTTCCATAACTAAACAGCGTATTTGTATCGCAACAAAAATGTGGTTAGAAAGGAACAAGGCCATTATAACAAAAAAAAGCGTTTCACACGCTTTTTAAAGGGAAATTATTCTGATAACTTTTAGATAATTGGTTCGTCTGTTAAACCATCATCCTCTGCAGGCTTGCCAGCATCCGTTTCACCAGGTCCTGCCTCAGTGGCTGGTTCATCACCAATGCCATAAGCATTTCGAACTTGTCGATACAAATCTTCACGTAATTCGGCATGTTCTGGGTCATCCAGGTATTCCTTGGCCTTTTCACGACCCTGACCAATCCGCTCACCCTGATAGGCATACCAAGAACCCGCCTTATCAATAATGTCTTGGTCAACAGCCAAATCAAGAATCTCACCGGTTTGAGAGATTCCCTTTCCATACATGATGTCAACTTCGGCAACCTTAAATGGCGGCGCAACCTTGTTCTTAACGACCTTAACCTTCGTTAAGTTTCCCATCACATCCGTCCCGTCTTTGATCTGAGTTGATCGACGAACTTCCAGTCGGACCGTTGAGTAGAACTTCAAGGCACGACCACCTGGTGTTGTTTCGGGATTTCCAAACATCACCCCGACCTTTTCACGGATCTGGTTAATAAAGATGGCAATCGTTCCCGTTCGGTTCAACGTACCAGCCAACTTACGAAGTGCTTGCGACATTAACCGTGCTTGAAGGCCGACGTGGGCATCGCCCATCTCACCTTCAATTTCAACACGGGGAACCAAAGCAGCAACCGAATCAACAACAACCATGTCAACGGCACCCGATTGAACAAGCGCATCGGCAATTTCCAGTCCTTGTTCACCAGTATCCGGCTGTGAAAGAAGTAATTCATCCTTCTTAACACCCAGTGCTTCAGCATACTTCACATCCAATGCGTTTTCAGCATCGATATAAGCGGCCGTCCCACCAGCTTTTTGAATTTCAGCCACGGCGTGGAGGGCAATCGTCGTCTTACCAGATGATTCTGGTCCGTACACTTCGACAATCCGTCCCTTGGGATATCCGCCGACACCAAGTGCCACATCCAACTTCACGGATCCAGATGGCGAGGTGGCAACTTGCGTTGTTTGGTTATCACCAAGGGTCATGATTGAACCCTTACCAAAATTCTTTTCAATTTTCTTGAGCGCTTCGTTCAAGGCAGCTTGGCGGCCGTCCTTTTTGTTATCGCTCGTTTTCTTTGCAACCATATGAAAACTCCTTATCGTCTACCAATAGTTTACGGATAACCGTTTTAAAATGCAAGAGTTTTTTCGAACATTTGTTCGCTTTATTTCCCCCTTTAAATGATTAAACGAAAAAAGCGCTCAAAGTCCGTCAGCGAAAACCGAGCGGTTTTGCCAGAAATAGTCAATGCCGGAATAGATCGTAAAGAAGACGGCAATATAAAGTAAGATTTCACCAATTGGAAAGCCGAAGCCCGCAAAAGGCCAATCCTTCAAATAAAGGAAGAAGATCGCAAACATCTGTGAGAAAGTCTTGATCTTTCCAGGCCAAGCAGCCGCCAACACCGTTCCGTTGTTTTCAACAACCAATGTTCGCAAACCAGTTACGGCTAACTCGCGGATGACAATCACCGTCGTCACCCATGCGGGTACTTGCAAGAAGGCCGTTAAATAAATCAAAGCGGTCATGACCAGCAGCTTGTCAGCCAACGGATCAAAGAATTTTCCAAAATTTGTTACCAAATGCTTGCGACGCGCGATTTGCCCGTCCAAAAAGTCCGTTAAGCAGGCAACGGCGAAGACGATCGCTGCCAACACCCAATTTAAGTTGGGGTCGGCCAGAAAGATGCTTTCATCTTGACCAGGCCAAGAAAGCAAAATCATAAAGACCGGAATCAGCAAAATCCGAAAAACCGTTAATTTGTTAGGCAAATTCATGCTTGTCCCCTTACTTGTTAAAGTTCAATAGCACGTTCCAAACCGTTGCGCCAGTTGGCAAGTTTGGTAGATCAACGTGCGTGTTGTTAATCGTCATCGTGACATGGCTAACCTGCCCAGCAGCAATCGTAACCGAAGCCGTGTTGGCCGGCAAATCAACCGTCTCTTCTGAATCCTTTGTCAGCGTCTTGTTGAACAAAACCTTGCCGGTTCCATCCGTGACTTTGACAGTGCTGTCACCGTCTTGCCCCTTCATCACCAACTTGTGGTCCTGCGTCAAGGCGTTTGCCACGTTATAAGTGGTCTTCTTGTTTGCTGTATCGGTTTGTGGATTTTCCAACTTCACCGCATTAGCAGAAGAGGAAGAAGACATCGAGGATGACTGAGGAACAGAAGAGGAAGCAACTTGCACGTTATCGTTTGATGAGTTGCTGCCACTGTTTCCAACACGGGTAACCACGAACCAGGCCACGGCCAAAATGGCCAAAGCGATAATCAATAGCCAAATCTTTGGAATCCAGCCACGGAAACGAGACTTAAACGTTTCGGAATCACTAATCGCGGCGCGAACGACCCCATCGTCATCACGGTGAGCATAGGAAAGATCCGACGAAACGTAAGGATCAAAGTCCACTTCCCCAAACAAGTCATCCGGGTTCAGCCCAACCGCCGATGCGAACTTCTTAGCGAAGGCCCGCGTGTAAAAAGGACTAGGAAGGACGTCTTGGTCATCTTCTTCAATCGCCTTTAAAAACTTCGGCTGGATCTTTGTCATTTCGGCCAGTTGTTCAAAGGAATAGCCCTTTTGTTCCCTGGCGTCTTTTAATTCTTGCCGTACTTCACTCGTTAGATTTTCAACCATTATCTCAACTTCTTTAACGTAAATTGGGCCAGTGGACCCGGTTTCAAGGCTGTTTTCGCATAGTTAAGAACATCAGCATGCTCAAACCTCGTTAATATCTTCATTTTATCAAAGAGTGAGACCCCGTACAAGGCTAAATCATCGTCTAATGCGACTTGTTCTAAACGGTCTTGCTGTAATAAATTCTCAGCAATTAACGCCTTTTGTAAATGGACAAAGTCCTCGGCGGAATCCCTTAAAATTTCTGGCCAATCATTTAATCGTTTTTGAATGATCGCCCCTTGCTTATCCGTTGTCCCCGATGAGAAAAAAAGAACAAAGGCGGCCGATTCCATGACGAGCACCTCGTAGTCAAAGTCATCCCCTAATTGTCCGGATTGATACTGCGTCTGGTACCAGTCCGTTTGCTCACCAAAGGCCAAGTCAAGGGCAATTTCAGCAAGCAAGCGCTGTTTTGGTAAGGACATCTCCTTGTCAATTGGCAGCGGCTTCAAGAGTGCCAACTTTGGTCGCTGAACCGCCACTGCTTTTGCAGCCTGGACCGACTTTGACAGAAGCGGATAGGCGATCGGCTTCTCTTGTTGAACAGCCCTTCGACTCGAAACAGACCCCTGAATTCTGTTCACCCAGTTCATTACCCTGTCAAAATTGAGTGCAGATACGATGGTTAACGTTAGGCTTTCCGGCTGATAAAAGGCCTGATGAACGGCATAAAGCAAAGAGGGAGTGATGGCTTGAAGCGAAGCAGCCGTTCCGGCAACATCCTCTGCCAAAGCCGTTGCCGGATAAGCCGTTTTTAAAATGCCCTGATAAAGAATCGAAAAGGGATCATCTTGGTAACTTGCAATCTCTTCTTCAATGATCCCTCGTTCACGAGCCACCGTTTGGTCAGTAAAGTAAGGTTCTTGAACAAAATGCAGCAAAAGTTCCAGCGCCTCCTCGACTTGTTGATCGCTTGAAAAATAATAACAAGTCTGATCATTGGTCGTAAAGGCGTTGGCATCGGCTCCAAGGTTTGTAAAGTCAATCAAGACATCCCCATCCGGCTTATCAAAGAGCTTATGTTCCAGAAAATGAGCTGTCCCCGCAGGTATTTTCTGCCGCTTACCCGACTCGTCCAGCCAGGTATCCGTCGAAGCGCCCATCTTGACCGAGAGTGTCGCTACGGTTTGTTGATAGCCGGGTTTTTGGATGACATTGACTTGTAAGCCGTCGGTCGTCTTAAAACACCGGAGGGGGCTGTTAGAATGCGTTGTCGTCATGGTGTTCCCCTTGCCCCATTACAGAGCAGTCAATTTTTTGCAATTCTTTTGCCAAAGTCGCTAGCTCTCCCTTGGTCACCGATTGGATGCGTCTTGCCAGGGCATCAGGTGCTGGAATGCCAGGTAGCAACGCTGCCTGCATGGCTTCAAAAGTCTCGGCTTCTGGCTCATCGGCCAATCGCTTTCGAGCGGCTAAAACCGTCCTTTTGGCCTGTTCAATCATCTCATCCTCGACTTTTCCAAGAGCAATTTTTGCCAACTGTTCATCCACCAGGTCAAGAACCGCTCGAGCATTGTTGTTCGCACACTCGGCAAGTACGGTGACAAGTCCCAGATCCCATTGAAAGCGCGATGAAATTTGATAGGCCAACGAGCGTTTTTCGCGGATTTCTGTAAATAGCAGCGAACTTGGCCCGGCACCTAATAGGGCGTTTAACAACAAGCCGGTAGCAAAAAGGTCACGATCTTCTGGTAGTCGATAGTGGGCCAAAACAACCGCCTGTGAAAAATCGGCGTTTTCAATCCATTGGAGTGGCCCTTTAACCAGTGCTGGCCAACTGACTCGCACCGGCTGTTCCGACGCCCTTGTGCCATTTGGCCACTTGTTGACCAAAGCCTTTAATTGCGCCTCTTGCCAATCACCCTGGACGAACAATAACCGTTCGTCCTCTTCAATCATTTCCCGGTAGGCCAGGGCCAATTGGTCGACGGTCATCTTCTTAACTTCCTCTTTGCCACCTAAAATCGACGCTTGTAAGGCTGGCTCTTGAAAAAGCCGTGTTCTGGCCTCATCGACTGCTAGTCCGACTTTGTCATCTCGTCGGTTTAAAATGGCTTGCAGCAAATTGCCCTTCTCCGCAGACAAGGTTTGCTGGTCTTCCTGCAGCCCTTTTAAATCAAGATCAAAAACCATGTCGTTCAAAAAAGAGATTACTTCTTGTTCGAACCGCTCAGCGGCGTTTGCATCGATAGGCAAACGCGATTTTTTTACGTAGGTCAAGGTCACGATTAAGAGATTCAGGTCCCCAACAGCCTGCACGCGTACCGAAAAAGAGGCGCCGTAGAGAGCCATCAGCTTCTTTGCCACTGCCTGTTGCGTTGGGTATCGTTTGGAAGAGACCGCCATCAAATATGACAATAAGGCCCGTTTGCTGGCTGCCCCGACTTTGGCTTTCTGGACAAAGGCAAGGGTCACCGTATTTCGATTAAATTTTTGGCTTTCTAACAGCACGGATTGGCACGCTTCCTTTCCATCGCTTGTCATGTTCTCTTCCTTTCGTTCTGCTAAAAAAGTCGTGTTGGGCTTTCACCCAGACACGACCCTTTGATGACGCTATCAATTTTAACGGAGGTTTTGACTACTTTTACCAAACCAGCGTTCTTCCAAGTTCGCTAAGTAACCGCTCTTGGTTAATTTAGCCAATTGTTCATCGACCGCCTTTTGAAGACCCTTATCACCCTTTCGGAAGGCGACCACGTCATCAGAGATGGCAAATGGTCCAGTCAGAATGTCGTAATCGTTTGGGTTGGCCTGTTGCTTAATGTAGTAACGGGCGTAGTCTTCATCAACCAGCAAACCGTTAATCCGGTTGGCATTCAAGTCCGTAAAGGCTTTGTCAAAAGTATCGTAGCCAACGGCTTTTTGGCCAGCAATATACCGTTTTAAGACATTTGGCTGGTTATTAAGAGCTGTTTCACCAGAAGACCCTGTTTGGACGCCTAAGACCTTTCCAGACATCCCTTCAAAGGAACGCACGCCGGAGGATTTTTTCACGACCAGGGCTAACTGCGCACGGTGGTAGGTCGTTGAAAAGGCGACCTGCTTGGCCCGCTCGGGAGTCTTCGTGTAACCGTTCCAGAGCGCATCAATGTTCCCGGTATTTAGTTCGGTTTCCTTCATCGACCAATCGATTGGCTGCCAGTTCACCTTAATGCCCAGGTTTGAAAAGACCTTTTCGGCCAAATCGACGTCAAAGCCCACAATTTTTCCAGAGCTATTTCGAAAGCCCATGGGTACAAAAGTGTCATCCAGGCCGATGGTAATCGTTTTACGGGACTTGATTTCCGACCACGTGTCATTGCGGGGCTGTACGTTACCGTTACTTGGCTTCAAAATGGCAAAGACGGCCAGCGCTAACAGGCCGAAAAAGACCATGGCCACCAGCGAATTCACCAGTATTTTCTTTTGCTTTGAAATCATCGCTGAACCTCTTGTTCAAAGTCGAACGTCTCATCCGCGACTTTGTCAGCAAATGGCAAGTCGTGGGTAACGACAATCTGTGACACCCCTTCTTTTTTCAAAGTCAGCATGACATCCACCACCTGTTCGGTTGCCTTTTCGTCTAGACCAGAGGTTGGTTCATCATAGGCGATAACCTGTGGATCCATGGCCAGTGCACGGGCAATCCCAACACGTTGCTTTTGTCCACCAGACAGCTGGTAAGGATACAAGGTCGCCTGTTCGGATAGTCCAAGCTTCGCCAATAAATCATTGGTCTTTTCTTCAGCATCCGTTCTGTTCATCTTTTTCACGGTTAGCGGTGCTAACATGATGTTTTCTTGAACCGTGAGATGGGGAAAAAGATTAAAGTCCTGAAAAATCAGGCCAATTTGAGAGGTGAATTGAGGGTCCGAAATGGCAAACTCCTGACCATCCATCACAACGGAACCACTTTGCGCTTCTTCAAGGCCCGTTAACGTCTTAATCAAAGTCGTCTTCCCGATACCGGAAGGGCCAAGAATGGCTAAAATCTCACCATCATTTAAGGTCAGGGACAGATCGTTAAAAATCACTTTGTCCCCGTATTGCTTGGATAAATTATCGATTTTAATCATGATTACCTCCAAACGTTTAAGCGCTTTTCACTACCGCGCAAGATGATGGTGACAACAGCCGTCATCAACAAGTACACTGCACCAACTAGTAAGTATGGGACAAGGGTGACATCACGCGCTGCGGCGATGGAACCGGCCCGCAGAATGTCGCCCAACCCAATCACGTAAATCAAAGACGTATCCTTCACCAAGTTGACCACTTCGTTTCCAAAGGATGGCACGACGATTTTAACGACCTGGGGCAAAATGACTTTGAAAAAAGTCTGCATTTTAGAAAGACCCAAAACCTGTGCCGCATCGAATTGGCCCTGTGGGACCGACTGCAAGCCGCCACGGAAGATTTCAGCCAAGTAGGCGGCGTAGTTGATGATAAAGGCAAAGGCTGCCGCTTCAAAACGCCCGAAGGGAACGCCCACCATCGCCAGGCCATAATAGATGAAGATCAATTGCAGCAACAAGGGCGTACCACGCATAATCCAAATGTAGCCGTTGACTAACCAACGAACAATAAAATAGGGCGACTTCATGGCCAAGGAGGCCAAAATACCAAGCGGAATTGATCCAATAATGGTAATGAAGAAAACACCCAGTGTCATTTGTAAGCCGGATAAAATTCCGGGTAAGAAAGTCATTACGTTTTCCATCCTGTACTCCCCTTTAATTCCATAGAAAAAGCCCTCCAAGCATAAATGCTTAGAGGGCGTCTTAACGCGGTCCCACCTCATGGTTATTCCACCATCACTAGTGGAATCTCAAAACGTTTGCAAGCAAACGTGCGCGCGTAACGGGCACAACCGATGTGAGCTACTGTTATTTCACACACACACTCCTAGGAGTGTTTCACAATGAGCTCCTACTTACTCGCAATTCCCGTAAGCTTCCTGAAAGAAAGGTCATTGTTACTCGCCTAGTCAACGATTTATCTTGATTTAATTATAACGGTCGTTGCAGGACTTTGCAAGCTTAACTCAAGCGCTGGAAGAGCGACCATGAAGGAAAGTAGAAAATGGCGGCCGTCACTAAATTAAAGAGCATCGTTGGCAAGACCAGGTAAACCACAAAGGAAAGCATGGATAGGTTCGCCGATCCAATTAATTGGCCAGCAACAAAAGTCACCAGTAAATAAACGATTTGGCCGATTAACAAGAGCAACAAACCAGACATCATTCGCTCATCAAAGTAAGGGCGAAGACGATCCATCACAATCGTTGCCAGTAAGAAAGCCAGGGTATAGGTTCCTAAGATTCCCGTGTAGAAAATATCAAACAAAACGCCGAAAATCACGACGTAAGTATAGTAAGGAATTTCCTTTTGGATACCAAACTGAACAGCGTAAAAAAGCCAAGTAAAGGTCAGCATTGGGATGGCGTGAATGGGCGCTTGCATGAGAAGACCCAGTGACGATGCCAAATTCCCGTCAACGAGGAAAAGAATCAAGAGAATAAGTGGAAAAATGATTTGAAGACGAATGAATTGCCAACCTGCCATTTAAGACTCCAAACTGCTTTTTGCAACAAGGACCGTCGAAATCTTTGAAAGATCCGATGCGGGTTCGATGTAGATTTTCTTTGATAATCCGTAAGAATCCGACGTGACTTCTGAAATCTTTCCAACGAGTAGGCCAGATGGCACTAAACCACCCAGACCAGAGGTAACCACCGTGTCACCTGGGTTGACGTTGGCAGAATTTGAAACGGAGCTCATGACCAGCATCTGCTTGTCGGCATCATAATCGGTCACGATGCCGTTTGTATCACCGGATCCACCCTTCACTGTAATCGCAATCCGGTTTGTATCTTCAGAAGTATCTGAAATCAGTGTGACCTTCGAGTTAACGGTGTTCACTTCTGTCACCAAACCGATGATTCCTGAATCACCAAGGACGGTCATCCCCTTTTTCAAGCCGGACTTGGCCCCTTTATCAATGACTAATTGCGAGTTCCAAGTCGTCGGTGAACGCGAGATAGTGACGGCTGAAATCGTTTGATAATCCGTCAACGAGTTCTTCAAGTCGAGCTGTTTTTTCAGCGACTTGTTTTCATCTTCAACGGTCTGCAACTTCACTTTATTTTGAGCGTAGCCATCGACTTTGGCTTTTAATGCCTTGTTTTCAGAAAAGGTATTTAACAGGTTAGCCAAGGAGTTTGCACGGGTTCCAACCGCATTGGTTGGAATCGAGATTACCTTAGCCACACCACCCGTCAAATCATTGACGACCCGTTGGAAAAAAGGCGGATTATTCGTTTTTTTCGACCACCAATTCGATCCGGCAATCAAGCCGACAACCACTAAGAAGCCGACCATTAATAGGACAATGGTTCGTGATGAAAAAAGTTTACGCATACTCAACTACTCCCTCTGCGCGGACAAATAAAAGCGTAGCGCAAGCGCTACGCTTTTTTAAAAATAATTAGTTGCGACGCAAGATTTCAAGTGACTTTAATGATTCACCGACACCCTTGACGACAGCATCCATCGGATCTTCTGCAACAATCACGGAAACCTTCGTAACGGATTCAATCATTTCGGGCAAACCGCGCAATTGAGCGCCGCCACCAGTCAAGACCATTCCGTGGTCAATCACGTCCGCAGCAATTTCAGGTTGCGTTGATTCCAAAGTCTCGCGAATGGCGTTCACCACTTCGTTAACTGGATCTTGAATGGCTTGCGCAACGTCAATCGCTTGTACGTCAATTGTTTTTGGCAAACCAGTCAACAGATCACGGCCGCGTGCCGTTGAAGCAGGAATCCCCTTTGCATCTTGCAAAGAAACCGTTCCAACCTCAATCTTCAATCGTTCAGCCGTTGTTTCACCAATGGCCAAGTTGTAGTTGTTACGGACAAAAGAGATAATCGCTTCGTTTAACTTGTCCCCAGCAAAGCGCGTCGAACGGGAAGAAACGATACCACCAAGTGAAATCGTTGCAACGTCCGTCGTTCCACCACCAAAGTCAACGACCATCGAACCAGTTGGTTCCATAACGGGCAAACCAGCACCGATGGCGGCTGCAAAAGGCTCTTCCAAAACGTAAGCATCACGTGCACCCGCAACGCGAGCTGCATCGATCACGGCACGTCGTTCAACGGCCGTAATCTTCGCTGGAACACCAAGTGTGACGAATGGCTTGCCCACACGGCCACCCAAGGCCTTCTTCAAGTAATACGAAATCATGGCCACGGTTGTGTCATAGTCTGCGATCACACCATCACGCATTGGACGGATTGCCGCAATTGATGCTGGCGTTCGGCCGAGCATGGCGCGCGCTTCTTCGCCAACGGCGATGATTTCGTTTGTCTCCGTGTTACGGGCCACAACGGAAGGTTCACGCAAAACGATTCCCTTACCTTCTACATATACGTATGTGTTGCTGGTTCCCAAGTCGATACCGACGTTATGTTGTCCAAAAGATAATGCCACAATCTTGCCTCTCAATTAGGGCCATGCCGCTAGCTGGCCATTTTTAATTTTACTTTACTTGCTAATATTGTAGCACAAATCAGTTTCTTGAACAGGCTATTTTGCCCGAACATAAGTGACTTTTCCAGCCCGGTGAGCAATTCCTCGAACCGTATTCTGATAAGGAAAAGAAGACCATGCCTTTTGAAATGCCGGAAAATTCTCCGGATCCACCGCAATCTCATCAATTGCCCCATCACGTAAATCAATTAACGCTTGCTGATAATCCATTTTTATTCTCCTTCTAAAAAGGCCGAAACCTTCTTACTTGCGATTTTCAAGGCATCATCTGCCGCAATCCATTCCAAACCATCAATCTGATGGCGCCAGTAGGTCAACTGCCTTTTCGCATATCGCCTAGAATCCTGTTTCACATTGTCAACAACCTCCGCCAAGGTTTTGCTGCCTTCAAAATAGGGATAAAATTCTTTATAACCAATCCCCCGGCCCGCTTGCAAAGCCAATCCGCCCGTTTCGTAAAGACCCCTCGCTTCTGCTTCAAGCCCTTTTTCCATCATGAGATCGACTCGTTGGTTAATTCGCTCATACAAGTTAGCCCGTGGCCAATCAATGCCAAGAACACAGGCTTCATAACTCGGGCGAGTCTTTGTCGCCTGCTCCTTTTTTTCACCGTGGCGAGCAATCTGTAGCGCACGTAAAACCCGGGCTTTGTTTTTCAAATCAACGCGTTCGAGCAAAGATTCAGGCGCAACAGCCCGCAATTCCTTTTCAAGATTTTCTAACGAGCGTTTTTCATCTTCCTTTACTTCCGCTTCGTTCGAGGGCGCGTAGTCTAATTGCTGTTGTCCCAAAAGGGCCTTAACATAAAAACCTGTCCCCCCAACAATAATGGGCAGTTTTCCCCTTTGTTGAATGGAGGCAATGGTCTGGTCTGCTGCCACTAAAAAATCACCCACTGAAAAAGTCGCCGTTTCCGGCACCAAATCAATTAAATGCTGTGGTCCTCTTTTCAGTTCTTCTGCATCAGCCTTAGCAGTCCCAATTGAAAGGTTTTGATAAACTTGCATGGAGTCAGCTGAGACAATTTCGCCATTGTATTGATCCGCAAGATCCATGGCAAGTGCTGTCTTACCGGATGCGGTCGGACCAGCAATGACTACGAGCTTATTCTGATTCATCTTGTCTCATTTCCCGGTTAACCCGTTTACAAATAGCCAATAATCAACGATAATAGACAGAAAGTAGAAAAGGAGATTATCATGGCAAAGGGATTTAAATCTGGCGTAATTGCTGGTGTGCTTGGTTCTGCAGTCGCAGCAGCCGCAACCGCATTCGGTTACAAGAAAGCTGTCGTTGCACCTCAACAACAAGCTGATGAAGAGTACGAAGAGGTTTCAAAACAAGCCGTTCGCCGTTCAAAGGCAGCGCACCAATCACGTTTCTAAGAATTCGTGACGAAATAAAAAGAATCGCTGATTAAGCGATTCTTTTTTATTTGTCTCATTATCGCTTTGCACGAGCTACATATTGACGATAACCACCAGCCATCAAAAAGACCTTGGACTTATCAGCCCCTTCTTTTTTCAGGCGCTTGGCAACAGAAGCCGCTGCCTGCAAAGTGTCACCGTAGACAAAGATGGGTAGGTCTTTTCGTAATCCAGACTTACCTTGTCCAAAGGACATAATTGGCATGTTCCGTGCACCCTTTAAATGGCTACGCTTAAAAGGTTCTTTCTCACGAACATCAATCAATTGACCATTCGATTCATGTGCCTGATCAACGAATGATTGAGCTTTTAAAATCGTGGCACGTTGGCGAGCCAACAGGTTCGTCGAAACATGCGAAACCACGTAAAAAACAAGGATAAAGAATAAAATCAGTGAAATAAAACTAAATAACTGCATGAAGTCACTCCATAAAAGATAATATAGCTATTATACCTGACTTTAAAAGCGGGCGCGAATAAAATCACACTTTTGCAAAAATTCGATTCATTGACTGGATTGCCTGTCCAGAAAAGAGCACTTCACCGTGTTCTGCCAAGAATGAATCCGATCGCTTTGAGAAACGGCCATATTCAACTAAAGTGGCAAAGAAGGCATTCAGTTCGCTGGCTGTCTGATCGAGATAACGAGAATCAACCGAAAGATAGTACTTCCCTTCGTAGCGATAAATCGAAGACCGCCCTTCAAATTGCTGAAGAACAGCCGTCAGCGAAAGAAGAGACTCAAAATTATCCAAAACAATCACATCAATGCGTCCAGCGGCCGGATTCTGTTCAGAACGAACATTTGAAGAATCGGACTCTTGTAATGCTTGCTTCTTTTCAAGAGAGAGGTCATCAATGGCTGCCAAACCGTCCGAAACGGTGCCAGGTTGATCACTTTGTTCTTTCGTAATGTTGGACAGGAAAGAGCCCAACGCTTCTTCATCATCTAATCGAGAGATAAATAATTCAAGCCCGTTTTGATTTGGTAGCACTTGAAAAGAAACCTTCTCGTTGTCGACAAAATCGTCATCCGTGTCTAATTCGGAGAGAATGTTATAAAAGAAATTTTCAATTTTATTCCGGTCAGACAATAGATCGCGAACTGACGTTCCGCGATCTTTCAAGTCGTCATTTTCGACCATTACCCGAATGGTGTTATCGTTAATGCGTTCCATTTCCATCTGATCACCTCTGTTTCACCAGAAGACTACTTGAATTTCATCTAGTATTTATTACATTTTAAACAAAATGAACAAAAAAAACAACAGCCGAACGATTATCCGTTCAACTGTTGTTCTATGTACAGGCATCGCGTCGTCCTATCCTCGCAGCCAGCGTTCCGGCAACTACTTTTGGCGCT
>NZ_JAAMFL010000007.1 GCF_018437265.1 Fructobacillus parabroussonetiae
AAGTGACAGAGAGGAACGACCTTCTTGATAGAGGGCAACAATGGCATCTTTGAATTCCTGTGAATAACGTGGCCTTTTAGTCATGTGCTGATTTCCTTTTTAGTCTTGGGATAATTATACAGTGGACGATGCATAAAATCTGTCCATTTTATCAGCATACGAGCAAGCAGCCTTCTTATCAGCATCCGTTGCATCATTTGTGATTTTATTCAGATCGTTAACGAAATCTTTGTTAGTGTTTTCACCATCAATTTGATTATTGTAACCAGACTTCTGATCAGGTGTTAAGTTATCAAGAGAACTGATTGTACCTTTTGAATTAATCTTCAGTTGAGCCAGCAAAGCATCGTTAAACTGCGGACCAAAGTCGTTATAACCAACTGTTCGAGCGGCCTGGAAAATTGGGTGATAACCCGTTGTATCCGTATCAGAAGAGTACATTCCAGTCATCTCGTCTGATGACAAGATTTTAACAGGATCAATTGTCATCTTCAGCGTATACAATCCACCTAGCTGTTGACCCGCATCAAAACCACTACTGAAGACACCGTTCTTTGCTTCCAATGTCGTATCAGGCGCAGCACCCTTGATACTAGAAGTTAACAAATGAACGTCACTTGTTTTGCTTGACATCGACTGTGAAAAAGCCAAATCAAAGTATGACTTACGTCCCTCCCCTTTCAAAGCAGGAGAATTGTACTCAAGTGTCATCGTGAATTTCTTAGTTGTCGAATCATAGGTCAAACTCTTATAAGCGAAGGTATTTTGTGTCTTTTCTTGGTTAATTTCACTCGCATTTGACCATTTTGACTGCACACTCTCAGGAATACTATTGGATGTTGGCAATGTCAACGCACTATAGTGCTGAAAATAGGTCTGATTCTGACCAAACCAAAATGGTGATGAAGTACTATCATCCGCCGATGCCTTAATGGCGGTTGGGAATCCTGGTAAGGTCATCAAGCCGGCGGCACTTGGGCACCGGCCCCAAGTGTTAATCCGATGACGGCGGCAAAGAGCCAAATTTTGCCGGACTTATACATCTTCACGTGTTCTTTTAACGAAAAGTTTTTTTGATCCTTCATGATCATTCCCCCAAAATAGTCCATTTTCTGCAACCAAAAAGGCTAAGAAGAAGACCTTGCTTGCAAGCAAGGCACTCTTTCTTAGCCATTGTCTTGTAAGGGCGTCTTTTTGAAGGCGTAGATATAAAACGATGGTTCAGACTTTTTTACATCTCTATTGTAACGCCATCGTGTCGAAACGGTACTTTTTTAACGAGAAAGTTACCTTTAGGTAACTATAAGGACATTGCGATGTAACCTTTCTGTAACACAGTGTGAACGACTTTGTTACATAACTTTCAAAGCGCATAAAAATCGCACCCTTAAATAAGGCGTGCGATTTTTGTCTTCTCTCTCAATGTGGGTTGCTTATTCCCACTCCACCGTTGCGGGTGGCTTCGCCGTAATATCGTAGACGACGCGGTTAATGTGATCCACTTCATTGACGATTCGTGAGGATACCTTTTGCAAGAGATCCCATGGCAAGCGAGCAAAGTCCGCCGTCATCCCGTCAATGGACGTGATGGCACGGATGGCAATCGTGTACTCGTAAGTACGGAAGTCGCCCATGACCCCAACGGATTTGTTGTTCGTCAAAACCGTGAAGTACTGCCAGACGGAATCTTCCAAGCCGGCCTTTGCAATTTCGTCACGAAGAATCCAGTCGGACTCACGGACAATGGCCAAACGGTCTTCCGTAATGGCCCCCATCACGCGAATACCAAGACCAGGACCTGGGAATGGCTGACGCCAAACCAATTCGTGATCCATGTTCAGCTGCTCACCCAATTCACGCACTTCGTCCTTAAAGAGCGTGTTCAAAGGCTCAATCAATTGGAACTGCATGTCTTCTGGCAAGCCCCCCACGTTGTGGTGGGACTTAATCGTTTGGGCCGTTTCCGTACCAGACTCGATGACGTCGGTATAGAGCGTTCCCTGGGCCAGGTAATCAATGCCTTTCAACTTCGTCGCTTCGTCATTGAAAACTTCGATAAATTCGTTTCCGATGATCTTACGCTTCTGTTCTGGATTCGTCACGCCATCCAACTTCGACAAGAAACGATCCTGAGCATCGACCTTAATGATGTTTAAGCCGAACTTGCCACCGAGCATGTCCATGACCTGGTCAGCCTCGTTTTTACGGAGCAAGCCGTGATCAACGAAGATACAAGTCAGTTGATCGCCAATGGCCTTTTGCAAGAGCACCCCAACGACGGATGAATCCACACCGCCGGAAAGGCCGAGCAGGACTTTTTTATCGCCAACTTCAGCACGAATCTTTTCGATCTGTTCATCGATGAATTCCGCCATCGACCAAGTGGCCTTAGCACCGGCCACGTTCATCACAAAGTTCTTGATGATTTCTTTTCCATGCTCGGACAAAGTCGTTTCCGAGTGGAACTGAACACCGTAGATGCCGGCTTCATCGTTTGCAATGGCCGCAATCGGCGTCTTTGACGTCGAGGCCGCAACCTTAAAGCCGTCAGGCAACTTCGTCACATTGTCGGAGTGCGACATCAAGACGACCTGCTTTTCAGGCGTGCCAGCAAAGAGCTTTGAAGGCGCCGTCAAGGTAATTTCGGTTTGACCGAACTCTCCGTTGCCCGGGTTAGCTTCGACTTTGCCGCCCAAGTGCCAGGCAATCAGCTGCATCCCGTAACAAACACCCAAGACCGGGATTCCCAATTCGAAGATCTCGGGATCGATGGTAAAGGCGTCTTCGTCGTAAACGGACTTCGGACCACCCGACAGGATGATTCCCTTTGGATTGTATTCCTTGATTTCTTCAACCGTCATCTTGTTGGACTTCAGTTCGGAATAGACACCGAGTTCGCGGACGCGGCGGGTAATGAGTTGGTTGTACTGAGAACCGTAGTCCAGCACTAAGATTTTGTCATTTGAAATGGCCATCTTTAATCTCTTTCCTGTTCAACGTAGTTCGGCGCTTTTTTCGTAATTTCGACATCGTGTGGGTGTGATTCCTTCAACCCGTTATCCGTGATTTGGACGAACTGTGCGTCTTCTTTTAGCTGGGCCACATTGTGTGAGCCCGTGTAGCCCATTCCCGCACGCAAGCCACCATCGATTTGGAAGATGGCGTCTTCTGGAACTTCTTCTTTCATCAGATAATCTGAGACCATCACGGCATCGGCTCCAGCAGCGATGGCTTTGACGACGTCACCGGAATAGTGGATGCCCCCTTGAGCAATCACAGCCGTTTGGCGATCTGCCAAGGCTTCGGCCAAAGTCATCACCGTCGTCAAGAATGGGTAGTGGGTATCGTCAGCCCAGGCCGAATCATTGGCACGACCGGCAATCACGGCATCGGCACCGGCTTCGGCCAATTGCTTGGCAATCGCTGGATCTTCCACCGTTCCAACAATCAAGGCCTTGGAACCAATCAAGGCCTTTGTTGCCTTCACATCGGCGATAACGCTGAAATCAAAGGCTTTTGGCAAGTAAAGAACCAAGGCATCAATGGCCTCGTTTGCCAAAGTCGCCACGCGTTCATTATGATCAGCGGTCAACCAAACTTCGGCAGCCAACTTCGACACCCCATCGGTGGCGCGAATTGACTTTAGAAGGTCGACTTGGTCAGCGACCAATTCCGTGGCGGGCACAATGCCCAGACCACCGGACTGGCTCATGGCCGTGGCCACTTCTTCGGCCTTGCCGTCGGTCAGGTCGCTGGCCAGTAATGGATTGGCCAGTGCTAAGTCCAAAAGCTTGGTTTGGAGGTCTACCTTATGGGGCAAGACGTTGGAAGCTGCTGGTACCAGCAGCGTTTCATCATAGCCCAAACCATGCTTGGCCAAGTCGGCATCGTCTGCCATCAACCCTGACTGGTAATCATACGTCGTTGTCGTCTTTTGAATCGAGGACGCATGGGTGATTGCTTCTTGAATCGTCTCGGCGCCCATCTTTGCCAAACCATCACGCAAGTGCGTCAGGATTGGCTGGAGAATGTCCTTCAACTCGCCCTTATAAGCCACGCGAGCCTCGATTCCTTCCGGCACCATCTTCTTGGCTTCGTTCACCTCACCCTGGAAGTAGCGGTCCTTCGAACCGTTTTCCATGGCAGCAATCGAGCCCATGCCCCGGTAGAACTTAAACTTCTTACCGTTTTCCTCAAAGACATCGCCCGGCGTTTCCTTCGTTCCAGAGAACATCGAACCCATCATCACGGCGTTACCACCCATGGCAATGGCCTTCAAAATATCATTTGCCGTCTTCGCCCCACCATCGGCGATAATGGCTTTGTTACGACACTTGGCTTCCTTTGCCGCATCGCGAATGGCTGACAGCTGTGGCACACCGATTCCGGCAACCACACGGGTTGTACAAATCGAACCAGGGCCGATTCCAATCTTAACGACATCGGCACCGGCGTCATAAAGCGCTGCCGCACCTGATTCAGTGGCAATGTTTCCAGCGATAATATTCAACTCTGGAAAAGCCGCGCGAACTTCGGAAACTTTGCGAAGAACCCCTTCGGAATGGCCGTGGGCCGAATCCAAGATGATGGCATCGACACCGGCTTCAACCATGGCTTTGGCACGATCCACCGTGTCATTGGTCACACCGACCGCACCGGCAACCAGGAGACGGCCTTTGTCATCAAGGGCAGCCATTGGCGTCTTGTTCAGATCAACAGCTGTTTCTTTGACCTTCTGGATTTCTTTTGCCTGATCAGCAATCGTCATGTTTTTGTGCACAACGCCCAGGCCACCGAACTGTGCCAGGGCAATGGCGAATGGTGCTTCGGTCACCGTATCCATGGCTGCAGAAAGCAGTGGAATGTTCAACTTCAAGCTAGGCGTTAAGGCCGTCTTGAGCGAAACGTCGGCGGCGGGGACTGCATTGCCCTGTTCACCAGTCATTGCCATATCATCAAAAGTCAGGCCCATCGGCACAAACTTGTTTTTCATCTGAAATGCTGCCATGATTCTCCTTCATTCAACCGATATTTGCACCAAAAAAGGCATTCCGCTATCTTTTACCAGATCCGCAGAATGCCATTGAAAAAAGTCTTTTCAAAAACAATCACGGATAGTCACGACTTTTGGGGCGTGGTAGAGACTGCTGGCCATTTTCCAGCGATATATCTGTTCGTTTTTAATTGAGTTGTTAGATTTATTATACAGATGACGGGCAAAGAATTCAAGTGATCTTCCCCCGTCAAACAAGACGATTATCGCCCTTGCTTTTGTTCTCATTTTATTTTAATATTTTATTAACGTACACAACTTTATTGTCTTTAATTGAGGAATCCTTCATGAAAACTTTCCAGTCCGCAGCCGGGCTAGTTCAAATTAAACCCATCCAGGTGAAATACGCCGCGCCACTCTTTCAGGCGATTGTTGACAGTCGCCCGGCCATTGGCGACTTTCTCCCCTGGGCAATGGATCTTTCCTTAAAGGACGAAAAGGACTTTTTGCTCCGGGAAAAGAACCGGCAGTTCGAGGGCCAGCCCCTCGTTTTCGCTTTAGTGGTTGCTGGGCAGCCGGTCGGCATGTTGGACCTACACGCCGTTAACGAAGCGAAACGTTCGGCTGAAATCGGCTACTGGATCAGCCAGCAGTACCAAAACCAAGGAATCGTCAGCCGGGCCGTTGAGTTGATCAGCGAACACGCCTTGACAAGGCTCGCCCTAGGCCGCTTAGTCCTTCGAATCAAGGAAGAGAATCAAGCGAGCCGACGGGTGGCCGAAAAGGCCGGCTTTATCGAGACAGGGCTTGTTGACGATTTTCTCTGTTATGAACGCTGCCAATAAAAAAGTGAACCGGCTTTGCCCGGTTCACTTTTTTGCTTTTAAGCGTCTTTTTGATTTTCTTGGAGTTGTGCTAGCTGGTCTTCGAGCTGTTGCTCGGCTTCCAACTGGGCGTCGATGGTCACGGCCTTTGGCCCGATGGACTTTTTCATTTGGAGTTGCCGGTCGGCATCCCAGAATTCACCCGAAACCGAAACCGTCGACAGCAAATTAATGAAGGCTTTTGGATCGACCGAGTGGACGGCTTCTTGCATTTCGAACAATTCAAAACGCGACAAAACCATCATCAAAGTCGTCGATTCACGCTTGGTATAGGCCCCAGACGATGGCAAAATCGTAATGCCTCGAATGAGGTCCCGGTGCAAGACGTCGATGACCTCTTCGCCCTTTGAGGTCACAATCAGAGCCGTCACCTTTTGATAGCCGGTATACAAGGTATCAATCACCTGCCCGGTCGCATAAATACCGATCAAGGTATACATGGCGTTTTGCCAGCCGATAAAGAAGCCGGCGATCAACACAATGATGCCGTTGGCGACGTTTGAAAAGGCACCAATTGATTTTCCCGTACGCTTTTGAATGATCAGCGCAATGATGTCAAAGCCACCCGTTGAAAAGCCATAACGCAAAGCCAGTCCGACTGAGGAACCGACCAACAAGCCACCAAAGAGCGAGGCAAGCAGCGGTTGTGTGGTAAAGGCTTGCGTTGGCAAGAAAATCAAGAGAATGGAGACGACCACCGCGTTAATAAAGGACAGGATGGTAAACTTACCCCCGACCATCTTGAAGCCGACTATTCCAATTGGAATATTAAAGAGCAGGAAGAAAACACCCGTTTGAATGTGTAAGCCAAAGAATTGGTTGGCCGACAAAGACATCAGCTGGGAGATTCCGTTCAAACCAACCGAAAAAATGTTGTTTGGAATCAAGAAGTAGTTCAGTCCGACCACTTGAAGGGCAACGGACACAAAGAAAAAGATGATGGTTAGCGCAACCTTACGCCACTTTTTCGTTTGCTTTTTCATGGTGCACAACCTCCTTACCTGCGTTTTGTTCACGAATCCAATCATAACACAGAATGACAGCGTCTATAAGGGGGTGCACCAGAGAATTTTCTGCACGAAAAAAGGCGTCTTGCATGAACAAGACGCCCAGTTTATTAGGATTGAATCCGTCCCCGGTTGAGCACCTGTCTCAAAAGCCCGAAACGATTATATAGGTAGACCAAGGCCCCTGCCCCTACCAAAACGGCAAGAAAGGTAGCCAGACCAGCCCCTAGCTTGGAATTTGCAGAAAGCAAGAAGGCCGTCGAGAATTTGGTCGTCAAGTAGGCCAAAACCGCCATGATTGCAGAAGCCAAGTAAGCCAACAGCAAAGTCTTTTTCATGGCAGCAAAGGACAAGCGGTAATGCTTAACCAAGAAGGCCAGCATGGCATAGAGTGACCAACCAAGACCAAGGCCAGTCGCGATTAAGGCGCCCATCCCCTGGAAGAGGTAAATCAAGGGGATTTGGCTAACGACTTTGATGAGCAAGCCGTAGCCAAAAAAACGCATGACGACTTTGCCTTCAGACAGTGCCTGCAAGACAAAGGCCAGCAACATGAACAAGGCCATAATAATCGTCAACAAGGCCGAGAACTGCAAAAGATAAATTCCCGCCTGAGCCGTGTCATCAATTGGGTAGAAGAACTTGTAGAGCACGTCGGAAATGGCATACATCCCCAAAGCCGATGGCAACAAGACCAGCGCCGTCAGTTGCAGCGTCGCCACCAGCTGTTGCTTCAGTTCGGCCCCCGCCCCCGCCGCCTTCTTAGCAGCGAGGATTGGCAGCGCCGTTGCCGCAATTGACGTGGCAAAGGAAATCACAATCATCACCAGCTTATTCGGGTTGGCGGAAAAAAGGGCAAATTGCACCTGCAGATTATCGGCATTGGTGTGGAAAAACGCCTTCATCAGTGGGAAGAAGGAATACTGGTCGACGAAGAGGAACAAGTTGGTCGAAGCCCCAATAATGACAAAGGGCCAAGACTCCTTCAAAATGTCTAAGACCAGCGACTGCGCCTTTTCCGGCTTAAAGAAGGACAGAAGGTTCGCCTTGGCTTTGGACTTTTTCTGGTAGACTAGGCTGCCGTTTGAAACCGGCTTGTCCGGGTGGAGCAAGTTCTTGTAGCGAATCCAGCCATAGGCCAGAACCAAAATGGCAAAGAGTGCCCCGATAAAGGCGGCAAAGGTCGCCTGCACGACGGCGCCCGTCCAGTTGGAGCTGTCATGGCCAAGGACCACCCAAGTAGCTAGCAACAGGTAAATAATCCGTCCAACCTGCTCGACAATCTCAGACAGGGCGGAAATATGCATCAATTGGTGGCCCTGGAAGATTCCCCGGACCATCGACATGGCTGGGAAAACGAACACGGCTGGTGCCAGTGAATGCAAGACGGGCACGACGTTTTCATTCCCGTTTGATAGAACCGGCGCTGCCACGTAGAGCAAAAGGGCAAAGACCAGTCCCAGCAAGGTCCCAATTTGAAGCGATTGCTTGGTCAACGACCAGAGGCCGTCTTCATCCTCTTTTGCAATTAACTGGGCCATGACTTTTGAAATCGCCGATGGGAAGCCAAAAGTGGCCACCGAGAGCAAGATTCCGTAAATGTTATAACCCTGAGAAAAAAGCGCGTTCGCCTGGTTGGCTGCCGCTCCCAGCATGGCCAACCAGGGCAAAATGAAGGCCGCCCCCAAGAGGCGGGAGACAATGTTTCCAAGGGATAGCCAGAAAGAACCACGAACAAGGGCCTGGTTATCTTGATTCGTCTCCTTCGAACTCGTCGTAGCAATCGTGCTTTTCAAAGTGGTCGAGGCGGTCGCCGTCGCACTGCTGCTGACGGCAGCTGCCGCCTGGGCCGAAGCCGTTGCGGCCTTGGCATCGGCCACAAGGCGACTTGTGTCTTCTTCGTTGTCGGTGAGCGAAGGCTTAGCCTGATTGGTTCCTGCCTGATTGGTTTCCGCTTGCTTCGCTGGTGACGGCTCTGCTGGTTTCGTTTCGGCTGCTTGAACGCCTTCTGCTTCGACTTGGCTGATGGCCTCTTCTTCATCGGCTGCTTGGTCGAAATTTTGCATGGGCCAGGCAGCCAGTGAACCTTCTGCCTTCTTTTCAGCTTCTTGCGCTGACGGTTGTGGCTCACTTGCCCTAGTCGATACCTCGTGATCCGCAGCAGTGTTTTGCTGGCCGCGGGCGATCAACCGACGAACTTCCTCGTCGTCTTCTTTTTGTTTACGGGATTTAAAAAACGACCACTTACTCTCCTTTTTTGGCTGCAAGTTAATCTCGAGTTTTTCCAAAAGCTCTTCAGCCGTCAAATACTGCCCGTCAACTTCGGTCTGATTGACACGGCCGTTTGCTTGTTTTGGATCCTTCTGGGTCATGAATGGGTACTCCTTCAATATGTACCCGAGTAATCAATTTTGACTACCCGGTTAAAGTCAACAGAGGGCAATATTATTTCGCCACAATGTTAACAAATTTGCCAGGAATGGCAATAACTTTTTTAATGTCTAAGCCCTCGAGGTACTTCTGGACTTTGTCATCGGCTTGCGCCGCTTTTTCCATATCTTCCTTGGAAGCATCAACCGGCATCACTTGCTTCGAGCGGACTTTACCGTTGACCTGGAAAATAATTTCCTTCTGGTCATCAACCAAGGCCTTCTCATCATAAGTTGGCCAAGCAACGTAAGCGATTGATTCCGTTGAGCCCGTCAACTTCGACCAAAGTTCTTCGGCCAAGTGTGGGGCAAAGGGAGCCAACAACTGAACAAAGCCTTCCATGTAGGCGGCAGGTCGCTGATCTTGCTTATAGACTTCGTTAACAAAGACCATTAACTGCGAAATCGCCGTGTTGAAGTGGAGGTTTTCCAAGTCTTCAGTCACCTTCTTGACCGTTTCGTTGTAGACCTTTTCCAAATCCTTTGACGTTCCGGCCGTCAACTTGTCCGTCAACGTGCCATCTTCGTTTAGCAGCATGCGCCAAACACGGTCTAACCAACGGCGTGATCCCGTCACCCCTTCTTCAGACCATGGCTTGTTTTGTGTCAAAGGTCCCATGAACATTTCGTAAATACGCAGCGTGTCGGCGCCGTATTCATTCACGATGTCATCGGGGTTCACCACGTTACCCTTCGACTTGGACATCTTTTCGTGGTTTTCACCAAGGATCATCCCCTGGTTAACCAACTTGTGGAAAGGTTCCTTGTTTGGCACGAGTCCAAGGTCATACAAGACCTTGTTCCAGAATCGAGCGTACAAGAGGTGCAAAACAGCGTGTTCGGCACCACCGACGTAGAGGTCGACGTTTTGCCAGTAGTCCAAGGCCTTTTTACCAGCCAAGGCATCCGGGTTCTTTGGATCCATGTAACGCAGGAAGTACCAAGAAGAGCCAGCCCACTGTGGCATCGTGTTCGTTTCACGGCGACCCTTCACGCCGTCTTCACGGGTGACCGTCAACCAGTCCTTGGCATTGGCCAAAGGTGATTCCCCCGTTCCAGAAGGCTTCATTTCATCCTTGGTCAAGCGAGGCAAACGAAGGGGCAGTTCACTTTCGGGAACCAGCGATTGCGTGCCATCTTCCCAGTGAATAACGGGGATTGGCTCTCCCCAGTAACGCTGACGGGAGAAAATCCAATCACGGAGGCGGTAGTTGACTTTTTTAGCACCGGCATCGTGTTCTTCTAACCAGGCAATCATTTTGTCGATGGCTTCTTGCTTTCCCAAACCATCCAAGAAGCCGGAGTTAATGTGGACCCCTTCGCCTGTATAGGCTTCCTTAGTCACATCGCCACCCTCGATCACGGGCTTAATTGGCAAATCAAACTTCGTGGCAAAGTCCCAGTCACGCTGATCGTGGGCAGGCACACCCATCACCATTCCGGTTCCGTATGAGGCCAGCACGTAATCAGCGATCCAGATTGGCAACTTGTCGCCGTTTACCGGATTAATGGCGTAAGCCCCGGTGAAGACCCCGGACTTATCCTTGTTCAAATCCGTTCGTTCCAAGTCGGACTTCAAAGCGATTTGCTTCTGATAAGCCGTCACAGCTTCTTTTTGCTCTGGTGTGGTAATCGTATTGACCAAGTCATGTTCTGGCGCTAAGACGATGTAAGAAGCCCCAAACAAAGTGTCGGCACGAGTGGAGAACACTTCGATTTGATCATCGTCATGGTTTTCAATAGCAAAGCGAACCGTCGCCCCGACTGAACGGCCGATCCAGTTTCGTTGCTGTTCCTTGATGGCTTCTGGCCAATCCAAGTCATCCAAGTCGTCAATCAAGCGATCCGCGTAGGCCGTAATCTTCAAGACCCACTGCTTCATTGGCTTGCGGTAGACGGGGTAGCCACCACGTTCCGTCTTACCGTCAATGACTTCTTCATTGGCCACAACCAAGCCACCACCTGGAAAGTCCGGTGCCCAGTTAACCATCATCTCATCTTCGTAAGCCAGCCCCTTCTTATAAAGCTGTTCGAAGATCCACTGTGACCACTTGTAGTACTCAGGGTCCGTCGTGTTAATTTCACGATCCCAGTCGTAAGAAAAGCCAAGCGATTGGATTTGGTTTTTAAAAGTTTGAATGTTTTGGTTCGTAAAGGTTGCGGGATCATGGCCCGTCTTCAAGGCATACTGTTCAGCAGGCAAGCCAAAGGCATCCCAGCCCATTGGATGCAAGACATTAAAGCCTTGTGCCCGCTTGTAACGGGAGACGATATCCGTTGCCGTGTACCCTTCTGGGTGACCAACGTGCAAACCCTGACCAGACGGATAAGGGAACATGTCTAAGACATAGTACTTATCCTTTGCGGCGTCTTCCGTTGCCTTAAAGGTCTTATTATCCTGCCAATAATGCTGCCACTTCTTTTCAATATTTTGGTGATCGTATCCCATGTCTTCTCCTTTTTAAATAAAAAAGCCCCACGTCAGCCCAAAAAGAGCTAACGTAGGGCGGTTGAAACCGCGGTCCCACCTACATTTTGCCAAAGTCGCCTCCGGTCTCAGTACCTTAACGCGGTATAACGGATTGACTACTACCTTCACCAATCGCGCTTTCAACCGAGTTCATAACGTTGGTTGGCAAGCTTTCAGCCCCGCTTACTTTCTGATGCTCCGTCGTTACTACTAGTGTTGAAAAGTACTGTTATTATACCACAAGATTCGCTATACTAGCAGTAGAATTCATTGGAGGTGGCCTGAATGGTCTTTTCAAACGAACGCTTCTTACAAAACTTTTTAGAAAACGAAGTCAAGACCGGTATGTTGGTCGTGGACGGCTGTGCCGGGAATGGCCAAAAGACCCGTTTCTTAGCATCTCACGTTGGTTCCGAAGGGATGGTCCTTTCCTTCCACGAAGAACGCGAAGAAGCCAACAAAACCGCCGCTTCCCTTTTTATGGCTGGCTTACAAGATCGGGTCACCGTTGAAAACGGTCGTCTCTCAGCTGATGCCTTACGGCAGGAACTCGGCCGATTGACCAAGGTTGACTTGCTCCTTCTCGATTACAGCCAAAGTACAGCCGTCGACCGGCACACCATAAACGATGAATGTGAAAGTGCCTGGCCGTTCTTAAAAGATGGCGGCCAACTCATTTTAGCCTTGCCCGTTACGGACAACCTTTCTTCTATTCAGCGAAGTGTCGTGACCGACTTTGAAGGGCCCTTCTCAGCGGCCTGTTTCACTGCAAAGGATGGGGCGACGTTGCTTTTTGAAAAGGAAAGCAGCAAAGAAGAAACCGTTTAATCAGGACTTAATCATCTCTGTTGTATAATAAAAACAGTAAATCAAAGGAGTGACAAACCAATGGCACGCATTGTTAATCAAGAAGAACACCTCAATAACCCTTTGGAAGACTTCATTTCCTTCCCCGACCCCATTTCCGAAGAGGAAAAGAAGAACCGAGCTAAGGCGTTGGGTCAACAGAAGGACGAAAAATAATTCAACAAACGCATCAACAGGCGCTGGTATCAATATACCAGCGCCTGTTTTTGTATAAGGTAAAGATGATTGCTGTTATAAAATGGCCAGTTTCTTTAATTCATCATCTGATAAAAGATCATTATTCAGCACAATCGCGCGAGCATCAGGATAAATTGAGCCGTGCAGCGCCATTGGATCATCAAAATCGATATTTTTTTCATCAATATATTTGGTTGCGTACTTAAAAGCAATCGATGGCTGCACGTTAAAAACAATTGACCAATCATAAAATTCTTCTGGTCTTATTAAATAACACGTTAAAAATAAAAAAATCGCTCATATTTTTCAATACGAGCGATTCACTATATTATTTTCATAATAAGTCGAGTCGATTATTATCTTAAGACAAAAGAAAAAAGCCTGCCAAAGCAGACTTTTTTAAAGCTAATGAATTAGCCTTCGATTTCAGTAACCGTTCCGGCACCAACAGTGTGGCCACCTTCACGAACAGTAAACTTCAATCCCTTTTCAATGGCAACTGGTGCGATCAATTCAACGTCGAACGTTACTTGGTCACCAGGCATAACCATTTCTACGCCAGCAGGCAATTCCACAACACCAGTAACATCAGTCGTGTGGAAGTAGAACTGTGGACGGTAGTTAGTGAAGAATGGCGTGTGACGGCCTCCTTCTTCCTTCGTCAAGACATAAACTTCGGCCTTGAACTTCTTGTGAGTCTTGATTGAGCCAGGGGCTGCCAAAACTTGTCCACGTTCGATTTGGTCACGGTCAACACCACGGAGCAATGCACCGATGTTGTCACCAGCTTGTGCTTCGTCCAAAGTCTTACGGAACATTTCGATTCCAGTAACCGTCGTCTTTTGGATTTCATCCTTCAAACCAACGATTTCAACTTCAGTACCAGTAGTCAAAACACCACGGTCAACACGACCAGAAGCAACAGTACCACGACCAGTGATCGTAAATACGTCTTCGACAGGCATCAAGAATGGCTTGTCATCTTCACGTGCAGGAGTTGGGATGTATTCGTCAACGGCCTTCATCAAGTCCAAGATAACTTGTTCTTGTTCCTTGTCGCCTTCCAATGCCTTCAAAGCTGATCCCTTGATTACAGGAATGTCATCGCCTGGGAAGTCATATTCTGACAACAATTCACGAACTTCCATTTCAACCAAGTCAACCAATTCTTCATCGTCAACAAGGTCCGTCTTGTTCAAGAAGACAACCAAGTGTTCAACACCAACCTGGCGGGCAAGCAAGATGTGCTCACGCGTCTGTGGCATAGGACCATCAGTTGCGGCAACAACAAGGATGGCACCATCCATTTGTGCGGCACCAGTGATCATGTTCTTAACGTAATCGGCGTGACCTGGGGCATCGATATGGGCGTAGTGACGTGTGTCAGTTTCGTATTCGATGTGGGACGTGTTGATCGTGATTCCACGTTCCTTTTCTTCAGGGGCGTTATCGATTTCAGCGAAATCAGTAGCCGTCTTTCCATCTTTTTCAGCCAATACCTTTGAGATAGCGGCAGTCAAAGTCGTCTTTCCGTGATCGACGTGACCGATAGTACCAATGTTAACGTGGGGCTTGTTACGTACGTATGTTTCCTTAGCCAATGTAGTTTCCTCCAAAAATTTATCTCTCGGGTTGTACCCAAGAAAATCGTATGTTTATATTTTACAACGCTTGACCGATAAAAACAACCGTTACAAACGTTTTTCTGGCCGATGAGCCGAAATCAATTATACTAAGTTCTTAAATTTTTGTAAACACCTTTTTATTGGTCATTTTTACGCAATCAAAAAAGGCCAAACGGCCTTTTCAACGGGGTAAATGAAACGCTTTAAGCAGCTCCTTGTTCCGCCAAGAATTGATGAACTCGCTGGTGAATGGCTGCTTGCTCGTCACTTTCAGGAAGCTCCCCTTCAAAGCGCTGCCCATTTAACATTGCCAGGTCTGCTTGCACCCAAGCAACCGGATCCGTCACGCGGTCAATTTGTGGAAAGAGCACATTCATTTCAAGATGCAGCTGATCTAAAAGCATCTGATATGCAACCGGATCTTCCTGTCCAACCATCTGATTGAGGTAATCACGAGCCGCCGAATAAACAGGGTCACGAACTGGCTTTGGATGATCACAGAGAACCGTCTGATAGCGTTTGCCATCAAGGTATAGATAATCCACCACACGGTGCAAGGAAAGGCATTGAATATCGGTCATTAATGAAACACGAATTAACGCCAAACAGTCCGGATCGAGCAATGCCTGACAGGCACCTTCTGAAAATTCATCAACTGGCAACGAAAGGGCGTCTTGATAGACCTGCTGCTGGGTCAAGGCATCGTAAGCCGCAATGTGTCGAAAGCGCCGAGCCGTATCGGCAATCCAATCCCCTCTTTCGGCACGGGCCACATCCTCGGCTTCTTCAATGGTCTGAATCCGCCGCTCCTTATCAGCGTCTTCAATCGATTCAACGGCCATTCGCCTTGCCATAATGAAGTAACTAGCATCGAGACAAAGGTCAAAATAGAACTCGTAGTCCTTCTTTTGTCCCATGTATTCGCCCACGTACTCTTTGGCAATCGTTAAGGCAGAATCCGCCTGCCCGTTCTTTGATAGTGCACCAGCAAAAAGCTTGTTATTTTCGAAGGTTCGATCACTTTGATAGACTTTGCAAAGGGCATCTGCCGCCAGTTGAAAGTCACCGTCTTCAAGTGCCTGTAGACCTTTTTCTCTCAATTGTTCAATTTCAGTCATCATAAATTCACCAATTATCACCAAATGAGCAACTTATCAATGAGTCAAAACAAAGTAAAAAAGACCCCCACGGGATCTTTTTTCTACAATTACTCACCAGCTTGTTCAGCAGGCTTTTGTTCTTGCTTTGGTCCTTGACCCTTAGATTTCTTATTCTTTGAACTTGGTTTTTGATTTTTCTTGTTTGCTGGCTTCTTACCCTTTTTATCGGGTTCGCCCTTGTGGTGCGGACGGCGGTTCTGGTTAACTTCCATCACAACCGGCATCACCATTGGGCGGCGACGGGTTTCGTTAAAGAGAAATCGTGAAAGCTTCTCACGAACACCGTTCTTCAATTCATTCCAATCGAAAGCCTTCGCGTTTTTCAGATAATCTTCAATGGCTTCAATGGTCAGCTTTCCGGCTTCCTTCATCAGGTCGCGGTTGGCTTTCACGTAGACAAAGCCACGGGAAGTCATCTTTGGCTTCGAAACGACCTTACGCTTCTTCCGGTCAATCGTCACCACGGTGGCAAAGACCCCGTCTTCTGACAAGATTCGGCGGTCACGCAGCACGACGTTTCCAATGTCCTTCAGGGAATCACCATCGATCATCGTTTCCGCAACGGTTACCGCCCCGACTTTGTCAAAAGTCGTTCCGTCATAAGCCAACTGATCACCACGCTTTGCCATGATGATCTGCTCTTCCTTCAAGCCGATTTCTTCCGCTGCTTGCTTGGCCGTTACCATCACACGGAATTCCGCTGAAACTGGCAACAGCACCTCAGGCTTCAAGAAGTTCATCAGCAACTGCAAGTCCGCCTTCGAGGCGTGACCTGAAGAACGCAAATCCGTTGAGATCTGCTTCACGTTGGCGCCCTTCTTAAAGAGCATGTTGCGCGTTTGGGCAACGTAGGATTCAACAGCAAAGGCCGGGTTAGTCGTGATAAAGACCAAATCGTTGGCCCCAATGTTGACGACGGGATCTTCCCCATTGGCCATCTTGTGCAAGGCCTTGACCGGTTCGCCGAGCTTACCCGTTTCGAGAACAACGGTTTGGCCATCTGGCAACTGGTCGAGTTCCTTTTCACTGGCAAAGAGCGTGTCCTTTGGCTCTGGCAAAGTCAACAGGTTCAGATCAAGGGCCGTTTTAACAATCTTTTCGGCATCATGACCGGTCAATACCAAGCGGCGCTTTGTCTTGGCCGTGGCATCAATCACTTGCTGGACCCGTTGAATGTTTGACGCAACGGCAGCAACGATAATTCGCTTGCCCTTTGCTTCTTCAAAGGTTTCTTGAATGTATTCGTGAATCTGTCGTTCAGAAGCCGGTGCCTTGACCGTTTCTTCCGTTCCAGCCGCATCAGCCAACAAGGCCAAGACAGGCTTTTGACCGATTTCGGCCAAACGCTGATAGTTGGTTTGATAGGCCGCTTCAACCGTCTGGTCAAACTTAAAGTGACCGGAATAGACAATCTGTCCTTCTTCAACCGTCATAACAATCCCCAGAGCTTCGGGAATCGTGTGGGTTGTGTTAAAGAACGAAAGCTTCACGTCACCAAAATCAATTTCGGTTTTTTCGTTAACCACGTGAAAGTCGTCAAAGCCCTGAATGGCTTTTTCTTCTTCGATGGCAATTTTGGCCAAGGCAATCGTTAATTCCGAACCAAAAACAGGTGCTTGAATCTGTTGCAACAAGTATGGCAAGGCCCCAATGGCATCTGAGTGGCCATGGGACAAGAATATCCCTGCAATTTTGTCTTGGTTTTGAATCAAATACTCAAAATCAGGAATCACAACGTCGATTCCTAGCTGTTCGGTATCTGGATACTTCAAACCGGCATCCAAAATAAAGATTTCGTCATTAACGGAAACCGCGTACATGTTCTTTCCGTTTTCGCGAACACCCCCAAGGGGCAAAATATTTAAATCAGTCATAATGTTTCCTTTGTTCGTGTTAAATTTTCTTATCACTTGAGTTTCGCATGCTGCCACAACTCTTGTCTCGATTTATCAATTATTATTATTTTAGCATACTTCTGCCCTTTCGGGCCAAGACATTGGAGCGAAAAGAGACATTCAAAGGATTCTTGTCCGACTTTGCTCGAGAAAAAGGCAAGAAAAAAGCCACCCGATTGGGTGGCTTTTATTTAAGATTAGCGGTTAACCTTAACCGTCTTGTCAGTCGTCGCAGCATTGCGTTCCTGTACCAAAACGTTTTCCTTCTTCAAAGCTTCCTTTGCTTGGTCAGCAACCTTTGAGAAAGTGTCAAAGTCAGATACGGCCAAGTCGGCCAACATCTTACGGTTCAATTGAACACCTGCCAAAGTCAAACCGTGCATCAACTTTGAGTATGACATACCGTTCATGCGGGCTGCCGCGTTGATACGGGCAATCCACAACTTACGGAAGTCGCGCTTACGGTTCTTACGATCGCGGTAAGCGTACAAGTATGACTTGTAAACTTGTTGCTTAGCAACCTTATAGTTGATACGGCGTTGTCCACGGTAACCCTTGGCCAACTTAATAAACTTCTTACGACGTGCGCGTGAAACTGTTCCACCCTTAACTCGCATGGGAAAATCCTCCTAAAAATTAGTTACTTATAGACACCCTGAAATTAAAGGGTAGACAACATCTTGGCGTACTTCTTGATTGTTGTCTTGTTCATCATGCGTGTACCACGCAATTGACGACGTTGCTTCTTCGTCTTACCGTGGAAACGGTGTGACGTGTAAGCTGAGGCTGACTTGAAGCCACCCTTTGCAGTCTTCTTGAAGCGCTTCGCAGCAGCGCGGTGAGTCTTCATCTTGGGCATGTGTCCATTCTCCTATCGTTTTTCAAGTATCCAAAGTCGACCTGTTTTGGTTTAGCCCTTCTTAGGTGCCAAAACCAAAAACATTTGTCGACCATCCATCTTAGCGCGTTGTTCAACCTTGGCAATGTCGTCCAATTCGTTGGCCATTCGTTCTAAGACTTCCCGTCCAATGTCTTGGTGGGTAATCATCCGGCCACGGAAACGCAAGTTCAGCTTCACCTTATTGCCCTTTTCCAAGAACTTAATGGCTGCCTTCTTACGCGTTTCGAAATCACCTGAATCAATAACGGGTGACATTCGAACTTCCTTCACCTGAACAATCTTTTGGTTTTTGCGCTGTTCTTTCTGACGCTTCTGCGCCTCGAACTTTGCTTTACCCCAATCCATGATTTTAGCAACAGGTGGTTGGGCGTTTGCCTGAACCAGAACCAAATCTTGGTTCATCTCATCGGCGCGTTGCTGTGCTTCGCGCGTTGACATCTCTTCTTGCTTACCATCGTGAATCAGTAAAACCCGACTGGCACGGATATTATCGTTGACTAGATCAACTTGTCGTGGTTGACGTGCTATGGCTCGATACCTCCAAATATTTTTGTGTGAACAACGAAGAAAAAGATGGGCGAACCGAAGTCCGCCCATCTTACCTGTCTGTACATTGAAGTACAACGTGTATCTGCCTGGCAACGCGAGTCACAAGGCGAGAAGCGGGCGCTTCTACTTGTTCAACGTCATTAAGTATAGACGATGAGAAGCACCCTGTCAACGTTATTTTAGATTATTTTTCTCGTCTGAAAAGTCTTTGACAGCCCGTTCTTCTGCCAAGACCTGCTCCCCTAATACAAAGAGCAAGCGGCCCCCGTAATGGTAGATGACCAAAATGGCAAACTGGGCCAAAGCAAAGAGGCCAACGAAGGCAAACATGTGCTTTGAAACCGAGTTTTGGATGTTGGCCCAAACGAGGTCAAAGTTGGTAAAAACGTCCCAGGAATTCAGGCGCAGGAATCGCCCAAGGTAAATGCCAAAGGATGAAATCCAGGAAACAACCCCCAGGGTAAAGAGGGCAACAAAGCCCCGCCGGTTTTTCAAGTAACGGCGCATCATCAGCTCCAAGGAAAGAATCCCCAGGAAAACGCCAATGAAGATACCGGCCGCCAAAACCGAGTAGTTAAAGTACTGGTAGCGAACGTCCAAGGCCGTTGAGATGTACTGCAGGTGAATGAAGTCCGTGATCATGTACATGGTATTTGGAAAGAAGAGAAGCCAGAGAGCCGAAAAGATCAGCTGGCTAATCTTCAATCGCGCAACCAAGACCAGCAAGGCAAAGTCCAGCGGCAAGAGCGCCAAAAAGACGTTCCACATCAAAAAGTCAAAGTGGGTTGGCGTCAAGTAAACGAAGGCAATAAACAAGAGCACAACGAGGTGGACCATGATAATATTGTTACGATTTTTTAGCGTCATTCTTCCGACCTTTTTCACGGGATAGTGCTTTTTTTACAAAAGGGTTAACACGAATATTTTAACAGAATACAGGCGCTTGGTTAAGGGCTTTTCCTCCTTTTTCACTTTTTCTTTTATCCTTTTTTTCATATAATAAGGCAAGCATTTAAAACGAAAGGTGGCCAATATGAAAGACGCAACCGAAAAACAAGCCCTCGACTTACTTGAGCGGACGAAAGTTTCCTACCAACGCTTTACGCATCCGCCCCTCCACCACTTGGGTGACCAAGGGGCACCGACCGACTTTGTGCCGATGAAAAACCTTCTTTTAAAAACAAAGCGGGCCGGCCAGTATTACTTGTACCTGACTATGCAAGACCGCATTGACTTTGGCGTCCTAGCAAAGGAACTGAACACATCCAAGAGCCAACTCCAAATGACATCGGCCGACGAGCTCTTTGACCTGATGGCCGTCACGCCTGGAACCGTTAATCCCTTTGCCTTGGAAAACGATCAGAACCGCCAGATTCATTTTTTGGTCGATCAGGCCATCATTGATACGGATCAAGTGGCTGTGCATCCCAACCAAAACGAGGCAACCATCGTCATGACCTGGGCAGCCTTTTTAAAAGTCCTCGACGAACTTGGCGAAGACTACCAAATCATTCCAAGTTAACAGGAAGAGCCCGCCGCACTTTTTTGCCGAAATTTTTTGATGAGTTTTCGACAGCTTATTGACATCTTGGTCAATCTTAGATAAACTTAAAAAGTTGATAAATTGAACCGAAAGGAGGTGCTGTAATGGCTACCCCATCAAACAAGAATTCTAAGTCTCACAAGCGTAACCGCCGCGGACACATCGGTTTGAACGTGCCAAACATTACTTTGGACAAAACGACTGGTGAATACCGCGTTGCTCACCGCGTTTCTCCTTCAGGAATGTACAACGGTAAGCAAGTTACTGAAAAGAAGTAATTAAACTAAAAGCTCCACTCTGTTTAACAGAGCGGGGCTTTTTTCTTTCCCTTTTCTTAAGACTGCCTGGAGACCATGTTTTACAAGCCAAAATGCCCTATAATGGAAATAGTATTCAAATAAGGAGAAGCATATGCCCCTTGACGGTCTCTTCGTGCATGCTTTAGCACACGAATTTAATCAAAAACTAGCCGGTGGTCGGATTACCAAAGTCCACCAGCCCTATCCAAACGAAATCATTTTGGTCGTGCGCAACAACAGTCAGAACTTTCCGGTCTTGTTGTCCGCCCACCCCGCCTATGCGCGAGCACAAGTCACTCAGATTCCCTACCAAAACCCAAAGACCCCAACCAACTTTGCGATGTTCTTGCGTCGTAACCTGGAGGGTGCCCGTTTGGAAAAAATCGAACAGGTCGACAACGATCGGATTCTCCACTTTGCGGTCAATACTCATGACGAACTGGGTGATGAACAAACCTTGCTGCTGACACTGGAGATGATGGGCCGGCATTCCAACCTCTTTCTCGTTCGAGAAAAGGACCAACGGATTCTAGAGTTGATTAAACACGTACCGGCCGACCAAAACCGAGTGCGCTCGCTGATGCCCGGTGCCACTTACGTGCTGCCACCCGCTCAAAACAAAGAAAACCCCTTCACTTCCGATCTGGGTTCTCTGGCCAAGATCTTACTGGATGACGAACGGGCCAATTGGGCAAAAGCCATCCAACAACAATTCGAAGGTTTCTCGAGTCAATCTGCTCAGGCGCTCGTTCGTGCAATCGACGGCGCCAGTGATGCCATTGACGCCACAAAGAACTGGTTAGCCCACTTTGATCAACCGGCGCCGACTTTGTATCGGTCAGACAAAAACAAGCTTTCCTACGCCGCCTTTGATTGGGGGCAAGAGGCCAGCGAAAAAACGAGTTTTGAAACGCTCGGTGAACTGCTGGATGCCTATTTTGCCGGTCAAGCGGAAGCCGACCGGGTAAACCAACAGGCAGCCTCCCTCGTTCGCCTGGTCAAAAACGAGCTCAAGAAAAACCTAGGCAAACAAAAGAAGTTAGAACAAACCCTGACTGATTCAGAAAATGCTGACAGTTTCAAAGTCAAGGGCGACCTCTTGATCACCTATCCGCACCTCGTGAAAAAAGGGATGACCGAAGTTGAAATTGAGAACTACTACGATGAAAACAAGCGCTTAAAAATCGCCTTAGACCCTCGCTTTGATGGCCTACAAAACGCAAACCGCTACTTCCATAAGTACCGCAAGCTACGCCTAGCCAAGGATTATGTTCTTGAACAATTGGCCGCAACGCAGGAAGAAATTGATTACTTCAATCAAATTCAAACACAGCTGGCCGTTGCTTCACCAAAAGACATCGCTGATATCAAAGTCGAGCTGATTGACCAAGGTTATCTTCGTGAAAAAGCGCGAATCAAAACCAAGGGAAAGCAGACCAAGAAGCCCAAGCACGTGATGGGCAAGCCCGATCAATTTGTGGCGTCTGATGGCACCTTGATTGAAGTTGGGAAAAACAACCTGCAAAACGATCAGCTCTCCTTAAAGAAGAGTAATCGCCACAAAATTTGGCTGCACGTTCAAAAACTACCAGGGTCCCACGTTCTGATTGATTCGGAAAATCCTTCAGAAGAAACCATCGAAGAAGCGGCCAAGCTAGCCGCTTACTTCTCAAAGGCCCGGGATTCGGCCAACGTACCCGTTGACTACTTACCAGCCGGTAAGCTTCGCAAGCCAAATGGGGCCAAACCCGGCTTTGTCATCTTTGAAGGACAACAGACCATTTATGTGACACCTGACGCTCATCTAGTTCAAAAACTAAAGAAAACATGATAAGATGGTAACGTTCATCAACTTAAAGGAGACAGTATGAAAATCTTAAAAGAGTTTAAGCAGTTCATCAACCGTGGTAACATCGTTGATATGGCCGTTGGTGTCATTATTGGTGGTGCCTTCACCACCTTGGTCAAATCCTTTACCAGCAACCTGATTAATCCACTGTTGGGTCTGGTAACTGGTTCCGACCATCCCCTTTCGCAACTATCCTTACGGGTGAGTTCCCGCTTAGTCTTCACCTACGGTGAATTCTTAAACGATGTGATTTCCTTTCTCATCACGGCCTTTGTTGTCTTCTTGATGGTGAAGTTTATTAACAAGACTGTTATTAAGCCTCGTCAAGAAGCACCAAAACAGCCATCGGATGAATTGGTCACCCTGCGAGAAATCAAGGATCTTTTGGCCGAACAAAGCAAAGAAAAATAAGCACAAAAAAAGCCTTCCATTGGGAGGCTTTTTTTATTGCTTATAAAGCTATTATCATGAACGAATCTTCTTCAAAGCTTCTTCGATTTGAGCAAGCACGATTTCTTGGTTCTTAGGATCTTCCAAATCGTACTTTTGCAAGTCCACTCGAATCTTTGGTGATTGATCATAAGATTCGAACCATCCTTGATAAGCCGTCCACATCTTGTGGTAATAGTTATACAATTCGTCGTTGTCTTCGAACTGTTCGTAGTCACGACCACGCTTTTTAATTCGATGCAAAATCGTATCAAAGTCGGCATCGGCATAGACCATCAAATCGGGTGCCTTCTTTGGCAACTCATCGAGTTCGGCCATCATCCGACTAATCAAGTTATGGTAGACATCCATTTCCATATCGGAAATGTTGCCATCCTTATGGTTTTCTTCCGTAAACAATTCGTCTTCATAAATTGAACGGTCCAAGACGTTGTTATCGTCCGCCAGGGCCTTTTTAATCATTGAAAAACGACGGTTCAAAAAGAAAATCTGCAAAAGGAAGCCGTATTGCTTTGGATCCTTGTAGTAGAGTGGCAAAACGGGGTTGTCCCCAACTGGCTCAAAGAATGCCTTCGTGCCAAAGTGCTTCGCTACCAATTCCGTTAAGGTGGTCTTACCGACACCAATCATTCCCGCTGTAATTATCACCATATCTACTCCATTTCATCATAATTCGTCTCTTAGACGATTGGCTGCATTATCCCTGGACTAACAAAGTCAGGCCCTTTGAGACCAAGTCCGAGGTGCTGCCCTCTTCACTGACCAAGGCCTTCTTGACCTTCGTCAAATCACGCGCTGCGTAGCCCAACGCTTCGAGTGCAGCCAGCGCATCCTCCAAATTGGAGCGATTGCCAGCTGACTGATTACCCGCCTCCGCAAAGCTTTCACTAGCCTGTGCAGACAAGGCAGAAAAGTCGTCCATCTTACCCGAAAGATCCAGCACAATTTGTTGGGCCGTCTTCTTTCCCACGCCGGGAAACTGGGTCAGGTAATCGACTTGGCTATTTTCAATAGCTGCCACTAAATCGGCGGGCTTTGCCCCGGCCAGGATGGCCAGGGCCGACTTTGGCCCGATACCGGAAACGTTCAACAATTTATTAAAGAGTTGCTTTTCGGTCACCGTCGCAAAGCCATAAAGAGACATTTCCGTCTCGCGAACGATTTGCTCCACGAAAACCTGCGCCTCCTGGTTCACTTCAAAATGATAAGGATTGGCTGGAAAAATCCGATAACCCACGCCATCCTTGGTTTCGAGAACGATGATTCCCGGGGCGATTTGCGTAATTCGCCCTTTTAAATACTCGTACATACAGCCATCCTTTACTAAGGCAAGACGTTGGCCTTTTGCTTGTTCAGATCGAAGTAACCAATTTCATCACTCTTCACCTGGTCCCAACTCTTAAAGTCGACATACTTGGCGTTTGTGATAATGCGCTTTGTTGTGTCGGGGAAGAGGCAGGTGACAATGGTTAATTTCGCCTTACCGGCAATGCGGTCATCGGGATTCAGCACGGAACCATCGTTTTGATCAACCGTCACCTGTCCGGTTACCTTATAACGGAAGATCCCGTTCTGGTTGGCCATGTAGATCACCGTGCCATTCAACCAGTCCGAGCGACCCAATTGGCCATTGTCATCTTCGTAGGGGGCGTTTTGCTTCAGCTTTTGCTGCAACGCAGAAAAGCCGGTATAGCCGTTATCCCAATTATGGGCGGCCAGCGTATAGTTCCCCTGTCCCATCACAGGAACAGCCGTATCTTTTTGGGCGGTATTGGCCCCTTTATCGAGGGCGACTTTGGAATAGGCGTTGTCATAAATTGGCAGCAGGATGGACAACTTTGGAATGGCAACATAGCCCTGCTTCGTCAGGTTAATTTCCTTCTGATCCTGCTTCATCACCGAAGCCTTGATAGCTGCTCGGTCCTTTTTACTGTACTTCCCTTGCTTTTGGGTCAGTACTTTGTTGGTTGTCTTCTTAATGCCATTGGTTGCTGGCTGACTTTGGATCCACTGCCAGGCCAGTAGCAAGAGCAAGATAACCGTTAGGACACCGAAAAAACGGTGGAGCCACTTTCGTACCCTTTCGTTCATCAACCTACTCCCTCTTCCCTTCCATCAGTTTACAAAAACAGTGTTGCAGGGCAAGGTCATTTATAACAATTTTTGTAAAATTGTCTTCAAAACCCCGTCGTGATTGTTATCCGTTAGGACTTGGTGGAAGCCCTGACCAAATAATAAGGGATCGGCATTTGGCATGATGTAGGGATGCCCGACATAACGCAGCATCTCCAAGTCGTTCAGCCCATCCCCAAAGGCGGCCATCTCTTCTTTTTTGATTGCCAGTCGCTCACCTAAGTCAGCTAGTGCAACCCCCTTGTTAACATTGGGGGCGACAAAGTCGATGGCGCCATAACCAGAAGTCGTCACGTGCACGGGCAATGCCATTTCATCAATCTGCTTGATAAAGGGGAGCTCATACTCGGGCAAGTTCACCGTCATTTTCAAAATGGGTTCGTCAATTTCAGAAAGGTCGTCAATCAAGGTCAGTGATTTAAAATAAGAGGCTGCCTTATCGATGCCCAGACCTAAATCCGCCTGTGAGCGAAGCATGAAGGCCTTATCGGTACCAGTGAAGACCAAGCCCATTTGCACACGGTCAGCCAAACCTTCGACTTGGCGAACAACCGGGGCAAAACTAGCGGGGTCGATGGCATAGGTCGCAAGAACCCGGCCGTCTGCCGTCACGACTTCCGCACCGTTGTTAGCAATCAGGGTATAGTCCTGCTTCACACCGGAGAAGTAGTGGGCGACTTTGTCAGGGTGGTTACCCGTGGCCACCACGAAGGTGACGCCTTGTTCTTCCGCCCGCTCCACCATTTGTTCATACAAGGTGTGGTCGAAGGCCTTCTCATCATTTAAAAAAGTCGCATCCAAATCCGTTGCTATTAACTTAATCGTCATGAGTTAATCCTCTGCCAGCGCTTCTTACCAAACATCATGAAAAGCGAAAAGTCATCGATCAACGACTCACTTCTTCCCACGCTTTTTCTTCATCTTCTTCATCTTCCGGGCGGCTTGCTTCATGGCGAAGTTTTGGACCTTTTGACCGAAGTTTCCACCAGGCATGCCAGCGCCCCCCATCATGGAGGACATGTCCATACCAGCACCGCCCATCATCTGCTCCATCCCCGAGAAGTTGCCCTTCGTGGCTTGGTTCATCATCTTCTTCATTTGATCAAACTGCTTGATCATCTTATTGACTTCGACGATGGGACGACCAGCACCCGCTGCCAAGCGGCGACGGCGCGATGGGTTCAGCAAATCGGGGTTTTCTCGTTCCTTTTTCGTCATGGAAGAAACAATCGCTTCCATGTGAGTAAAGGTCTTTGGATCGATGTTTAGATTCTGCAAAGCGGGATTGCCAGCCATACCAGGAATCATCTTAATCAAATCTTCCATTGGGCCCATGTTTTGGACCTGACGCAATTGGTCAACAAAGTCGTTGAAGTCGAAGGTGTTTTGGCGCATCTTCTCCAACTGTTCCGCCTGCTTTTTTTCATCGACTTCGCGCTGGGCTTTTTCGATGAAAGTCAGCATGTCCCCCATACCAAGGATACGAGAAGCCATTCGGTCTGGGTAAAAGACGTCCAAATCCGTTGGCTTTTCCCCTTGTCCGACGAACTTAATGGGCTTGCCCGTTACATCGCGAATTGACAGGGCAGCACCACCACGGGTATCCCCATCCAACTTCGTCAAAACAACACCGGTCAAATCCAAGGCATTGGCAAAGCTTTCGGCCGTTTCCGTCGCGTTCTGCCCAGTCATCGCATCAACCGTCAACAGGATTTCATCTGGTGAAGCAATTTGAGCGATGTCCTTTAGCTCGGTCATCAAGGTTTCATCAATTTGCAAACGACCCGCCGTATCAATAAAGACGTAATCGTTCTTGTTTTCCTTGGCCTGGGCCAATCCATGACGAACGATTTCGCGTGGATCAACATCGGTTCCTTCAGAAAAGACCGGGATTTCCAAATCTTTCCCAAGAACTTCCAACTGGTCAATGGCCGCTGGACGATAAACATCGGCAGCAATTAAGAGTGGTCGTGCCTGCTTTTCCTTCTTCAGCTTGTAGGCTAACTTGGCAACCGTCGTGGTCTTACCAGCACCCTGCAAACCAGCCATCATCACAACCGTTGGGATCTTTTCGGACTGGTTCAATGGAACCGCTTCATCCCCCATCAAAGCCGTTAATTCGTCATTAACGATTTTGACGACCTGCTGTGGCGCGTTCAAGCCATCAAGAATCTCGGCGCCCTTCGCCTTTTCCTTAATTGCGGCAATGAATTTTTTAACTGTTGGATAGGAAACGTCGGCCTCTAAGAGGGCTAAACGAATCTCCTTTAAGGAAGCTTGAAGGTCTTCTTCCCCAATCTTTCCTTTTCCAGTTAGGTTTTTTAACGCCTTGGACAGGCGTTCCGTTAAGTTTTCAAAAGCCATCGTCTGCTGACTGGGCCAAGACCCAGCTGCCTCCTTCTTAGTTAATTTCTTGGTTGACCATTTGGTCAATTAATTCTTTCAAATGGTGATCATCCTGGTAATGCGCCGTCACATAGGTCAAAAGATTTTCTTCTAACGACTGCCGGTGCATGGACTCGGTGTAGAGCGCCAAAACCTTTTCGTAGTGTTCCAAGGCTTCACAGCCCTTTTTCAAGTTATCAGAAACCGCCTGACGAGAAACCTGCTCCTCTTCGGCAATCTCAATAATGGAAAAGTCGTCCTCGTAATAATAGCGCAGATAGGCCTGCTGCTTTTTCGCCAACAGCTCACCGTAGAAGGCAAACAGGGCGTTAATGCGATTTTTATGCTCAATGTCCATTAGTTTTTCACCAGGTCTTTAAAGAGACCAAAGACAAAGTCTTCGGCGGAAAAGACACGTAAATCACTGGCCTTTTCCCCAAAGCCAATCCACTTGACTGGCAGGTGTAATTGGTCACGAATGGCAAAGACAATGCCACCCTTGGCGGTTCCATCCATCTTGGTTAAGACGAGCCCCGTCACTTCCGAAGAGTCCTTGAATAACTTAGCCTGCTGCAGAGCGTTTTGCCCAGTCGTGGCATCGAGTACCAGGAAAACTTCCTGAGGGGCATCGGGCAGGACTTTTTGAATCACACGATTCATCTTGGCAAGCTCTTGCATCAAGTTCACGTTATTTTGTAAACGACCGGCCGTATCAATAAAGAGAATATCGGCCTGCTCATCTTTTGCACGTTCAACGGCCTGATAGACAACAGAAGATGGGTCGGCCTTTTCTGCACCAGCAACCACTGGCACTTGGGCACGCTCGCCCCACTCCTGTAATTGCTTGACTGCCCCGGCACGGAAGGTGTCGGCAGCCGCTAGAAGAACAGACTTGCCTTGGTCCTTATAGCGTTGGGCCATCTTACCAACCGTCGTTGTTTTCCCAACGCCGTTGACGCCAACAAAGAGAATCACAGTTGGTTGTCCAGCAGGTGCAAAATGCATGGACTGATCTTCATCTTTGCCCTGTTCCTCATAAGACTCCACCATGAGACGGATAATCAGTTCTCGAATGGCCGCTTTATCCTTGATATTATCAAGTTTCACCGCTTCTCGTACCTGGTTGGAAATCCGAATGGCGAGGTCAAAGCCTAAGTCAGCCCCAATCAAGGTGTCTTCTAGATCGTCAAAAAAATCTTCATCGACCGAACGAAAATTAGCCAAGAAGCGATTAAAGCGATCGGCAAAGCCCTGACGGGATTGCGTCAAGCCTTTTTCATAAACGGCTTGTTCCCCTTCAGCATCTTTTGTATCGACCGATTCAGCCGGTTTTTTATCGGCATCAGCCGACTCGGTTGAATCCGTTGATGAGCCCTGCTCTTGGTTTTCTTCCACGACTTGTGCAGCCGCGGCAGCCATTTCAGCAGTTGGCATATCGTCTTCTGACAAGGCTTCGGCCGACTCAGCGGCGGCTTCTTTGTCAGTTGACTGATGAGTCAGCGAAGGCGCATCCGCTTGGCTGTCAGCTGGCCGTTCTTCTGAAGCCAGCGAGTCGTTTGTTGGCTGCTCAGCTTCTTGCTTCTTCTTTTTAAAACGATCAAAGAGTCCCATCTGGTCCCTCCTTTAGGCGAGTTTTTCTTCTGCTTGGTCCAGGTTAACGGCAACCATTTTGGAAACACCGGCCTCTTGCATGGTGACACCATACAGAACCGTCGCTGCCACCATGGTTCCCTTTCGGTGGGTAATCGTAATGAATTGCGTACTACCACCAAAGTTCTTCAAATAAGCGGCAAAACGATCAACGTTTGCTTCATCAAGGGCCGCTTCGGCCTCATCAAGCACGGCAAATGGTACAGGGCGGACCTGCAAGATAGCAAAGAGAAGTGAAATGGCCGTCAAAGCCTTTTCCCCACCAGACAAAAGTGACATCTGCTGGAACTTCTTGCCAGGCGGCTGTGCCTTAATATCAATTCCAGTTGTTAACAGGTGCTCAGGGTCGGTCAATTCGATTTGAGCCTGACCGCCGGCAAACATCTTCGTGAAGACGTCCTTGAAATGCTTCGCCACTTGATCAAAGGTCTGCTTAAAGCGAACCTGAACCTCCTGGTCCATTTCATCAATCGTGGCTTGCAAAGTCGCCTTCGCCTTCTCTAGATCATCGGCCTGCTGTGTCAAGAATTGGTACCGTTCTTTAATTTCATCATACTCTTGAATGGCCGCTACGTTAACAGGGCCAAGGGCGTTTAAGGCACGCTTCAACTGACTTAACTGCTGCTCAATCGTGGCGTCATCCAAGTCGGAGGCCTTGATATCGGCCTCGCTTTCCACCGTCAAGCCATAGGTCTGCTGCAAAGTCGTGACTTGCTTTGCCAACTTTTCCTGTGCTGCTTGCAAACGATGCGAAGCATTTGCCTGGTCCATCATGGCCTGGTTCACGGCTTCTTGTATCTGCGACAAGCTTTCTTCTTGCTCGCTGACTGCTTGTGTCAAAGCTTGGAATGACTGAGTCAAAGCACTGCTTTGTTCATCCGCTGTCGTCAAGGCCGCTTCCAAAGTCGTTAACTGCTCAGCCAAAGCTGGGCCGTCTGCTGCTTGTTCGAGTTTTTGCCTGATTTCATTTTGGCGCGTGGTCAGTTCGTTTTGCTGACTTTGCAACTCAGATAAGAGCGCCTGAAGACGCTTCTTATTTGCATCAGCGGCTTCCTGCTTTGCTGAAACCGTTGCGGCTTCGGCTTGAAACTGGGCCTTTTCTTCTTGATAAGCGGCCTGTTCTTCTTCCACCTGCGCCAAACGATTTGTCAGGTCACTAGTCTTTTGCTCGGCTTCCTTTTGGCTCGCCTCTTTTTCAAGAAAGGCCTCCTGTGAAGCCTTTTGCTCTTGAAGACTGTCTGCCTCAGCGAACTTTAAGTCAGCCAGATCGAGTGTCAAGGTTTGCACCTTGGTCTCTTCTTGCTGCACCGCATCCTTTAAGGCGGTCAACTGATAGTCGACCTGCTGTCCCTGGCTCTCAAAGTCGTAGTAAGCCGTGCGCATTTCCTGCACTTGTTCGGTTAATTGGTTAACCAAGTCCTGCTGCTCATTGCGAATCTTTTGTAGATTAGCAACCGCTGCTTCCTGCTTGGCTAAGGCGTCTGCCTTTTCCTTCAGTTCAGCCTGACGTGACAGAACGGGCGGCCCTTGTTTATGGTTAGCACCACCGGTAATCGAACCGCCAGCGTTAACTAATTGGCCATCGAGTGACACCACGCGCAGCCGGTTTTGACAAGCCCTTGCCACACGGGTCGCCGCATCCAAATCCGAAACGACCAAAGTCGTCCCCAGCAGGTTGGCTAAAATGTTTTCCATTCCACGTGGAATGGTCACCAAATCAGCCGCGATACCAATGAAGCCCGTTTCTTCTTGCGCACGGTGAATGTCGCGTGCCTGGCGCGGCTTAATGCTTTCTTCCGGTAAGAGCGTCACACGGCCCTTTCGTTTTTTCGTCAGGTAGTTCACAATGCTTTTGGCCGTTTTCGTCGAATCAACAACCACGTTTTGCAAGGCGCCACCTAAGACGGTTTCGATTGCCTTCGTGTACTGCTTTGGCACGTCCACCAATTCGGCGACCACGCCGCGAATGCCTGGGAAGTTTCGCTTGACCTGTGGCACCATCAAATTCTTAACGCCTTGATAAAAGCCGGCGTATTCATCAAGGGAAGATTCCGCCTGATAAATTGACTGCGACTTATCCAAGGCATAAGCACCTTGCTGCCAAGCACTTTGCGCCTCTTGGTAGGCGACTTTGGCCTGGTCTAGCTTTTCTTTAGCCTGGTCCAACTTTTCTTCATAAGGATTTTTGGCTGCGGATTGGTCGGGGTGTTTTTCTTCATAGGCCGCCACTGCTTGCTTGGCTTTAGCCAAGGCGCTTTCCGCCTCGTTTAGCAGGGCCTGCTTCCGTTCTTTTTGTTCCTGGTTTTGGATAAGGGCCTTTTCTTCAAAAGTCACCTTGTTATGCAAAGTCGCCAAGTCTTGCATGATGGCAACGTATTGCTGGCGGTTTTCCTCCAGCTCGGCCTTAATGCTTTGAACCTGCTTTTGGCCGTGCTCTTGCTCAATCTTTTCCACCGTTTTCTTCAACTCGGTGGCCTTTTCAGCAAGGCTTCTTTCCTCTTGATCCGCGTCTGCCAAATCATTGGCTGCCTGTTCGCCCTGTCCCTGCAAGTTCGTTAGCTGTTTCGTTAAGGACTGCTGTTCGTGTTGGAGCGATTCCGCTTCTTGCGAGGCCAGCTTTTGGTTACCAATCAACTGCTCTTTTTGTTGCGTCTTGGACAAGACCTCTTGTGCCAATTGATCCTTTTGCTCTTGGACCTGAGTCAGTTGTTCACGGGTCTTTGCTAACCCTTCTTTTTGATTGGTTAACTTCGCTTGCTTCTCGTCGACTTCTGAATTCAGTGTTTTCAAGCCCTGGTCTTGCTTGACGACTTGGCCTTGTAAGGAAAGAATCGAACGGGTCAATCGCACCTGGTCCAGCTTTTCAAAACTTTCACGTTTTTCGAGATAGTCCTTTGCCGTTTCCGCCTGCTTTTCCAGTGGTAACAAACGGCCTTCGACTTCGTGGACAATGTCTGCCACACGGGCCAAGTTTTCATCCGTGACAGCCAAATCTTTTTCGGCTTGGCTCTTATTTTGCTTGTACTTATAGACACCAGCGACTTCTTCAATAATGCCACGGCGTTCTTCGGGCTTGGCTGAAAAAATCTTTTCAACCTGCCCCTGCGAAATAATGGAAAAGCCATCACGCCCAAGACCCGTATCCATGAAGATTTCATGAATGTCTTTCAGCCGGCATTCAGCCCCATTCAACTGATAAGAGGACTCACCCGAGCGATACAAGCGCCGGGTAATTCGCAATTCTGAAAAATCCGATTGGATATAGTGATCCGAATTATCAAAGGTAATGGAAACTTCAGCCCGGTTCAAAGCCTTGCGGTCCTTTGTTCCAGCAAAAATAACGTCCGCCATTTTGTTACCGCGCAAGTCCTTTGCAGACTGCTCGCCCATCACCCAGCGGATCGCCTCAATAATATTTGATTTACCGGAACCGTTTGGTCCGACAATACCGGTCATACCTTTTTGAAAGTCAATCACGGTCTTATTGGCAAAAGATTTAAAGCCGATAATCTCCAGCGTTTTTAATTTCATACTTCTCTACTCAATTTACTCAGCTAAATCAATCAAGGCCTGTTGGGCCGCAGCCTTCTCAGCATCCTTGATTGATGAACCAAATCCATAAGCCAAAATACGGCCGTCCAAAGCAACCGAAACCTTAAAGACTTGGCTGTTGTCATCGTTTCGTTCTTCATCTTCGATGGTGTAGGTAATCGCTACCGCACCCCTCGTTTGCAGTTTTTCCTGCAAGCGAGACTTGAAGTCAATAAATTGGTCAAAGAAATTCTCATCAATGGCCGCAAAGACCGTTTGGTTTAACAACGAAACAACGGCCTTTTGTCCTTGGTCAAGATAAAGAGCACCAATAAAGGCCTCCCAAATATCTTCCAAAAGTGATGGCCGTTGACGGGCCCCACTCATCTCCTCACCCTTTCCTAAGCGAATCGCTTCGTTTAAGTGGATGACCTGGGAAAAATGTGCAAAGGACTTGGTCTGGACCATCGTAATCCGCATTTCAGTCAACTGTCCTTCATCCCAATCGGGATAGCGCTTAAACAGGTACTCCGTAACCGATGCCTGCATGATGGCATCCCCTAAGAATTCGAGTCGTTGGTAATCGCGACCGCTTTCTTTTGGGTTTTCATTCAAGAAGTTTCGCTGCGTGAGCGCTTCCTTCAAAAGATCCAAATCATCAAAGTCGATTTGATAGTTTTCGTTTAAATAAGCTTTAAATTCTGCTGGTGACAATTTGTCGTCCTCTCATGGTTCAATTACCCCTTATTATACCAGATTTCGCCTTTTTTCTTGCCGTTGATTCCAGTAAAAAAACCAAGAAAAAGGACTTTTCTTGGTTGATTTTACATTTTATTTCTTCGCAATCGATTGAACGGTTTCCACCAGTTCGGCCACATAGCCAGCAACTAATTCTGGTGTTTTCGCCTCCGCCATGACGCGAACCAACGATTCAGTTCCCGAAGGGCGTACCAGAACACGGCCATCACCGGCCATCTTCTTTTCAACCGAGGCAATCTTTTCTGCCAAGGCTGGATCTGCCATGACCGCGTTTTTATCCGCGACAGCCACGTTAACCAACTTTTGTGGGTAAATCGTAACCGGTGCTGCCAATTCCTGCAAAGTCATACCGGAATCCTTCATCACCTGCAGCAGCTGCAGAGCAGTCAAGAGACCATCACCGGTCTTCGCCCAGTCGCGGAAAATGATGTGGCCAGACTGCTCACCACCGAGGTTGTCGTCCTCTTCCAACATCTTTTCCATGACGTAGCGGTCACCGACTTTGGTCTTCACAGAAGAAATTCCTTCTGCCTCCAAAGCCTTGTAGAAACCGATGTTTGACATAACCGTTGAAACGACCGTCTGGTGCTTCAGGCGGCCCTGGTCGTTCATCGCCTTGGCGGTGATGTACATGATCTTATCACCGTCAACGATGTTCCCGTCTGAATCGACGGCAATCAACCGATCGCCATCACCATCAAAGGCCAAGCCAGCATCAAATTCGCCTTCTTGCACCATCTGAACGAGGGCTTCTGGATGAGTGGACCCAACTTCGTCGTTGATGTTCAAACCGTCTGGTTCCGTTCCCATCGTTTCAAAGTCGACCCCAAGGTCGGCAAAGAGCCGAGGAAGCAAGTCGGCCGTGGCGCCATTAGCACCGTCCAAGGCAATCTTAAAGCCGGACAGGTCAGACGGCACCGTCTTTTGCAAGAAGGCCATGTACTTCTGAGCACCCTCCTGGTAGTGGGAAACCATCCCCAGCCCCTCGGCTGCTGGACGTGGTAACTGGTCGCCGTCTTTGCCATCCAAGATAGCTTCGATTTCGGCTTCCAGGTCATCGGACAACTTAAAGCCGTCCTGGCCAAAGAACTTGATACCGTTGTCCTTGGCTGGGTTGTGCGAAGCCGTAATCTGAATACCAGCATCGGCTTCCAGGGCTTCGACCAGGTAGGCCACGGCCGGAGTTGTGATAACGCCCAGGTTCAAGACGTCGACACCGACTGACAAGAGTCCTGAAATCAGGGCCTCCTGCAGCATTTCAGAAGAAATACGGGTGTCTTGGCCAACGACCACAACCGGCTTTTTATCCGGATTGTCGTTGTGACGGGTCAAAATGGCCCCACCGGCCCGACCAAGGGCCAGGGCCAATTCAGGGGTTAAGCCCTGGTTGGCCACCCCACGAACACCATCTGTTCCAAAGTATTTTAAATGAGATTCTGTCATTCCTTTTTCTCCAAATAAACCTACACTGTCTTTTGTTCAAAGCCGTTGATTAATTACTGGATTTCGGAGTAATTGTGACGGTCACCTTCTGGACGGACAGTTGGTCGACACCAGATGGCTTGTCTAAGCTGACACTCGTGCTGGTCTTGCTTGAAATGTTGGACAAATCGAGCGAGACGTGCAGCGAGTCAATGCTATTTAGTGTATCACTTGACCCCGTGATTGTCACGGTTGAAGGGTCAAAGGAAATGTCAAAGTTGCTCAAGTTTCCAGCACTGGCCTGGGCTGCGAGCTTCACAGACTTTGAAGACGAATTGCTATCGCTTTGTGCAACCGTCAACTTCACGTTGGACTTGCTTTGTGACAGGCTGACTTGGACCGGATCGCCGTTCTTATCATAGGCCGTCAGCTTAGCGGACTGGGAAACGTTGGACTTGGTATTCTTGTCCAAATCAACGTCGGCACCAATATAGGAAACGGCGTCAACGTTCTCCTTTGGTCCAGTGACGGTGACCGTTTTCACGTCGGTTGAAGTGTCGGTCACGCTGTAACCACTGGCTATCTTACTGCTGTCGTACTGGACTTTGACATCCTTTTTGGCCGAATTTTTCTCCGCCAAAGTCACCGTTACCGTCTGTGGCGATGCGGTGGCTGATAAGGAGGAGCTGACCCCGGCCAAGGCCACGTTGACCGTGTGCTGACCGGCCCCAAGGCCACGCAAGTCGGCAGAGGCCGAAATGTCGTTGTGGTTCTTAGCGGCCGTGACCAGGGCTGATGAACCCTGCAGGTTAACTGAAACGGTCGAAGCCCCACCAACGATGACGTAATCATCGCTGTTGTACTGATAAGTCAACGGTACGGAAACCGTCTCCTTCTTTTCGGTTACCAGTGATGAGTACTGGTTGGATGAATTCGAGTTCGAGTAGTTTTTAATTGAAAGTACGTAGGCCGCCAGCAAAATGGCTAGTAACAATGAAAAGACAATGTTAACGGTCTTTGATGAACCAAACTTTTTCATGACTTCCTCCCTTTCAATAAGAATTGGAGCCAGGCAAAGCGCTTCTGATCCTTTTGAACCGGCTCAACCCACTGCTTTTCAAAGAAGTTCAGGTAGGATTCCTGGTCCATGTTGCGGAGCAAGTCGCCACGCTGGGTAATTGAAATTTCCCCGGTTTCTTCCGAAACCACGACCGTCACGGCATCGGTTGCTTCCGAAATACCAACGGCGGCACGGTGACGAGTTCCCAATTCCTTTGGAATGCGGGTTGACTCAGACAGTGGCAGGTAAGCGGCCGCAACGGCCACTTCGTCATTGTTGATGATGACGGCCCCATCGTGCAAAGGCGTGTTTGGAATAAAGATGTTAATCAAAAGTTGGCCAGTTACCGTGGCGTTCAGAGGAATTCCCGTCTTGATGTATTCTTCCAGGGTGTCTTTTCCATTAATTGTAATCAGGGCCCCGATACGGCGCTTGGACATGTATTGCAAGGCCATGTCCAAGCCCCGAATCAGTTCGCGGGCCTGTTCGTTATCGAGGTGCTGCTTGCGGACCATCATCCGCCGGCCCAGGCTTTCCAGTCCCCGCCTAATTTCCTGCTGGAAAATCACCACCAGGGCAATCGGTGCCCAGGTAATGATTTGGTCCATCAACCAGGAAAGCACCACCAGGCCAAGCGACCAAGCGATGACTTTGACCAAGACGATGACACCGACCCCGATTAGGATCTGCAACGCCCGCGTCCCTTCAACAAATGTAATCACCTTGTAGAGCAAGAACCAGATGATCAAAATATCGACCAAGTGGGCCAAGTTACTAGAGGTCATGTACGCCCAAATTCCCATGTTTTACTCCTCATTGCGGCCAACCAGTGCCCTGGTCTCCGCGTAGTTAATGTACTGTCTTAAATTGATGCTGGTCTGCCGCGAAATCCGCTTTTGATCGTAGAGTTCTTGGACCATGTCACGTTCGGCAGAAAGCGTCTTCAATTCTAATTCCATGCGCGTCTTATCGTCTTGTTCCTGCTGCTCAAACGACGGCACGTGCTTGGTCTTTTCAATCTGATAGCGGTAAACCACAATCAGGTTGTAGGCCGTCTGACGGAGAATCCGGTGCGTGACCGTATCTCCCACCTGGGCCCCAACAAAGTCGGACAGGGCCTTGATGGCCGCCTTAGCCATTTCACGAACGGCCAGGCCCGATTCCTCGTGGACGACTTCCGATTCCTGGTCGGATAACCAGATGCGGAAGTTGGCTCGCAAGCGCCGGTAGTACCACTTAAAGCGGACAAAACCCGCCAGATCACGGTCGGAGCCCAAGTCGGCTTCGAACTGATCCAAGCGCTTGGCCTGCAAGGAATAAGTAATCGGTGAAATGCTTTCTTCCACCAGCAACTGCTGCAAGCGGTTGCGCTGGGCCTCCAAGGCCAGTTCCTGCAATTCGATTTCCTTTTCGGCCGCGTAGTCGGACTGGTCCTGGTCATCGTGGAGACTGTGGCGCAACGTTCTGGCCGACTTTTGCCGACGGGAAATCAATTCGTGAATAATCCGCCGGTTTTCCTCGGTTTGCAGGTCGCGCAACCGTTGAATGCCAACACGGATAATCCACAAACGGGCCCGCTTTTCGGAAAGGTCAGCCCGCACCGGACTCTCGCTTTCCTCTGCTGCCATGGCCGATTCCGGCTGGGTAAAGTCGTGCTGGGTCACTTGCTTAGTGACCACCGGCAGCATAATCGAAGCCATCACCAGTGACAGCACGACCACAACCGCCGCGATAAAGATCACCAAGTCGCGCCCAACGAAGGCCTTGCCGGCATCGGTGACAGTTGGCACCGTCAAAACGGCGGCCATCGTGACCGCCCCACGCACACCGGTCAGACCAGAAACAATGGCTGAACGAAGCGAGGCCACTGTTTCCTTGTGGTGCCAGTGTTGGCCCCACTGAATAGCGTAGGCCCAGAGAACCCGGAGAACAAAGACGATCAGCCAAACCAAGAGCCCGTATAAGAAGGCCTGCCAGTTGGCGATTTCCGTGTTCTTTAGGATGTTGTGCAAGGCGTTTGGTAAGGTAATCCCCAGCAAGACGAAGATTAGGCCGTTTAAGACGTAAACGACGACTTCCCAGGAATGCACCGAAACAATGGTTGCCTCAGCCGAGAGGAGACTGGATTTGCGATCAGAAAGAATCTTGGCTGCAATGCCGCCCGTTACCACGGCAATCAAGCCAGAGGCGTGGATACCTTCGGCTACCCAAAAGATGATAAAGGGCATCAGCAAGGTAAAAATCGTATAGAAGACGACGTCGGCCAAGCCGGAACGGGAAACCCAGTTTCGCAAGATAATCATGCCTGAACCAAGAAAGATTCCAACCAGGGCCCCCATCACCGTCATCCAGGCGAAGTTCAAAAGGGCGTCACCAAGTACAAAGGTACCAGCGACCGCCGCCTTGACCGCCGTGTTAAAGGAAACCAGCCCCGTGGCATCGTTGACCAGACTTTCGCCGGTCACCACGTGCAGCAGGTTTTCCGGTAGCTTGACCCGCTTGGCAATCGCTTGAACGGCCACCGGATCCGTTGGTGATAGCACGGCTGCCAAAGCCAGTGATACGGCTAAGGGCAGCTGTGGAATCAGGAAGTGGATGGCATAGCCACCAACGATCGTCGTAACCAGAACAAGTAGAATCGCGTTTCCCAAGATTGGAGCCCGCAGTTCCCAGAGTTCACGCTTTGGAAAGCGCCAGGAATCGTTAAACAAAATCGGCGCAACGAAAAGCATCATAAACCAGTGGGAATCAACCTCTACGTTGATCTGGCCCCAGGTTGCTAAGAGCACCCCGATGGCGATTTGGAAAAGTGAAATTGGGATGGCCGGAACAAAGTGTGAGATGATGCTGGAAAGCGCCACCCCAGTCACTAAGACGACCATTAATTCGATTAATGTCATGCTTATCGGTCTCCTATAATTCGAACCTCTGGTTCGAGTTTCACTTGATAATTTTTATAAACTTCTGCTTGGACGAGATGAATCAGGTCTTCGTAATCGTTTCCAGACCCGTGGTCGACGTTGACCATGAAGCCGGCGTGCTTGGTTGACACCATGACGCCACCAACGGCCGTTCCCTGGAGGCCAGAATCCATGATGAGCTTTCCAGCAAAGTGCCCTTCTGGCCGCTTAAAGACCGAGCCGTTTGATGGCCAAGAAAGGGGCTGCTTCAGGGCACGGGCGTAGTTGTTCTCGTCCATTTTCGCCTGGATTTTTTCCTTCTTACCAGGCTTCAAGGCAAAGCGGGCCTGGACAATCACGCCCCCGTTGTCTTGAAAGACCGAGTGCCGGTAAGCAAAGGCCAGTTCCTCTCTTGCAAAAGTCTGCAAGGACAAATCCGGCATCAAAGCCGTCACGGATTCGACCACCATGTCCGCCTGGCCACCGTAGGCCCCGGCGTTCATGAAGACAGCCCCACCGACAGAACCGGGAATCCCGGCCGCCCACTCGAGACCAGTCAGACCCTTGTCCTGGGCAACGGCCGCCAACCAGATAATGTCACAGCCGGCTTCGGCAATCAATTGGTCACCTTCCTGCTGTACAGCCTTTAATTCAGTCATTAAAATGACCAGACCACGCAAACCACCGGAGCGAACCACCAGGTTGGATAAACGGCCAAAAACGTGCACGGGCAATTCGTTTTTTCTTGCCCAAGCCAGGAGATCAGACAGCTCGTCTAAAGACTTTGGAATCGCCAAATAATCCGCCACACCGCCTGCTTGCGTGTAGGCGAACGGGGCGATGACTTGATTTTTCAAAAGGGCCTTTTCAATCGATGACATACTGTTCAAATCTCCATTCATTCTCTTCTATCATAACAAATTTTCCCATTTACAATATGAAAAAAGACGAGGTTCAAGTAGTCAAAAACAATGACAAAGTCTTGATTACCAGTTAGTAACAGTGATTTAGAAAACAGAATTTAAGGAAAATTAAAAGCAGCCCCACAATAATGGGGCTGCTTTTAATCATTTAATTTAAATCGAGGACACTCAGCCCCGGTACTTCTTGCTCATCCCCGCAAGCAGCTTCCGGACATAGCGGTCCCCCGCTTCCCGGTAGTTGCGGTGGTCGGGCCGGCGCAAGATGGCCGACAATTCACCGTTTGAAATGCTGTCACCAGCCAATTTCATCAGCTCCTGAATGTCGTCAGAAGTGTAAGACATGGCAATCTTAATCTTCTTGATGGTCACGTTGTTCACCAACTTCGCGCTCGTGGCGTCAAAAGTCGGCGGCACGACTTTGCCATCCTTGTCCTTGCGTTCCCCACGCTTATCGATAACAAGACCGTTCAAAAAGGCCTCCAAGTCATGGTTCGACAGGCTGTGGTCGTGAGGCAGGTCCTTGTCTTGGCGGGTCAAAATCCGGTCCAAGTCGGCATCAGAAACCGTCACGCCACCCTTTTTAAAGATCGCTTCGACCTGCTTGTTTGTCAGTGACAGCGCGTAACGCAAGCGAATCACGACGTCGTTATTATTCATCATCGAAGAGTCCTCCTTTCGTCGATTTTTTTAGAATGGATGGGTGTCGTAGTTCTGCCAGGACTCGTGGGAATCCTGAATTCGCTTAAACATCCGCTCCATTTCAGTAAGGGTAAAGGCGGTCAAAACGGGCCGGCCGTGCGGACAGTTGTAGGGGTTTTCGGCCTTGGCCAAATTGGCCAGTAAAGTCCGCGCTTCGGCGTCCGAAATGTGCCAATTGGCCTTGATGGCCCGCTTACATGACATCATGATCGCCGCCTTTTCCCGAAAGGCCGCTATGGTCAATTCTTCACCCGAAAGCACCCAGTCAATCATTTCTTTGACGGTATCGGCCAGCTGATCGGCCTTCATCCAAGTCGGGTGCTCGTACAAAGCAATCGTGTTGGGGCCAAATTCCTCGAGCGCCAGGCCGACTTCCAAGAGCACCTCGCGGTGGTCCATGATTTTCAAGACATCGGCGGTCGAATAGGTCAAAGTCAGCGGCTGCAAGAGCACTTGCTGGTTGCCCGACACCTCACCAACCTGCTTGCGGTAGAACTCGTAGTTCAACCGTTCCTGGGCCGCGTGTTGGTCAATCAAATAGAGCTTGTCCTTGTCTTGGGCAAAGAGAAAGGTTCCGTGCATCTGGCCGATGTAATCCAAATTGGGAAAGCCCTTGGGATTGTCGTCTGTTGCCTGCTCATCGACGTCCAAGTCCAGGTTTTCCACCCGAACTTTTTTCTTTTCTTCAACAAAAGCCTGTTTGTGACTGCTTAAAAGTGCCGGCTCATCATCCTCAGCAACAGAATCGTCCGAGGCGCTATGGTCGTTCACGTGGTAATCCACCAGGGGTTCGGCCACTTGATCGAACTCAACCCGGCCCGCTTCAGCCCTCCGCTCTTCTTCATTCAAAACGGTCGAAGACTTTGCTGAAGCAATCGCTGCAAAGGGATCGAGATAGGCCTCGTCTTGATAGCGGGTCTTGAAAGCCAAAACGGCCGCATCTTGCAGATAGGCCAAATCAGTGAGCTGAATGACAGCCTGTTCGTTGACCTTGATGGCGGGCATAGTCCCCAACTTCACCGCGCGCTGGGCTTGGTTCAAGAAAGCGGTCTTTGCCGCGTTAGCCGCTTGCTGACTCGCCTTTGGACTTTGCGTTCTTTCCAATCCTGGATGGGCCAGTTCATCTTCTTTTTGACCCAGGTTCTCCAAGGCGTCTGGAATCAGGTTTTCTTCAGCCAGACGTTCCGCGATGACTTTGGTCAACAGGTCCGTCAACTCACCCTGTTCAGACAGGCGAATTTCGGCCTTTTGCGGGTGGACGTTGACATCAACTAAGAGTGGGTCCAATTCGATGGAAACCGCCCCGATTGGAAAACGGCCGACCATCAACTTGGAACCGTAGCCCTTGATAATGGCGTTTGAAACCGAAAAGTTCTTCACGAATCGGTGGTTGACCAAAACGGCCAAATAGGACCGTGAGGCCCGCGTCTGCTCCGGCAAAGTCAGGTAGCCAGACACCTTGAAGTGTTCCGACTGTCCGGCAAAGTCGACCATCTTCTCGGCCGTTTTCCGGTCGTAGATGGCCGCCAAAACCTGGCGCAAGTCGCCGTTTCCGGCCGTCTTCACCAAAGTCTTGCCGTTGTGGGTCAAAGTCAGCGCCCGCTCCGGATGAGCCAGGGCCAAGTGGTTGACCACGTCCACAATTAATGACAGTTCGGTCTGCGGCTTCTTTAAGTACTTTAAACGAGCCGGTGTATTGTAAAAAAGGTTGCGCACCGAAACGATGGTGCCTAAGCGGCCGGCCGCCGGATTCTCCTGAATCACTTGGCCACCCTTGACCTGGTAGGTAAAGCCGTTTTCAGCTTCCTTGGTCCTGGTTTGCAAAGTCACGTCGGCCACCGAGGCAATCGATGGCAGGGCTTCACCACGGAAGCCCAAGGTCATGACTTTGAACAGGTCGTGACGGTTTTCAATTTTAGAAGTGGCGTGGCGAACGAAGGCCAGTGGCACCTGGTCTTCTTCAATGCCATCGCCGTTGTCGATGACTTTAATCAGGTCCAGACCAGCGTTGTCAACGACCACGTCGACCTGGTGGGCGTTTGCATCAATGGCGTTTTCCACCAACTCTTTGACGACCGAGGCCGGCCGTTCAATCACCTCACCGGCCGCAATCTGGTTGGCCAGCAAGTCCGATAGTTCGTGAATCTTAGCCATGCTGCTCCCCCATTTCCTGCAACTTATAAAGCAGGTTGAGCGCGTCCAGCGGCGTCAACTTATTCAGGTTGGTTTCCTGTAACTTCGCCAAAACGGCACTTTCCGCTTCAGAAGGAACCGCCTTGCTTGGCCTGCTTTCGGTCACTTCAAAGAGCGGCAGGTCTTGGGCAAAGCCACTTGGCTGAGTAAAGGTCGCGGCCGGAGTCTTCGGCGAGACAGCCTGATCCGCAGCATCCGCATTTGGCTCTGCTGAACCAGCCGCTTCCGCCGCCCTCTTCACGGTTTCTTCGACTTCGACCTGACCAGCCCCTTCCCTTTCCAAAGCCGCCAAAATCTTTTCGGCGTTTTGCAGGAGTGGACCAGGCAGACCGGCCAAGGCCGCCACCTGAATTCCATAGGAACGGTCGGCCGCACCGGGTTGCACCTGGTGCAAGAAGTGGAGCCGGCCGTCTTCTGATAGCTTGGCCCCGACGTGCACGTTTTCAATGGCCGGGTAGGCTTCCGCCAGGGCCGTTAATTCGTGATAGTGGGTGGCAAAGACGGTCGTAGCGTGCAAATGCTTGGCCAGGAATTCAATGATGGCCTGAGCCAGCGCCATGCCGTCGTAAGTGGCCGTTCCCCGGCCCAACTCGTCAAAGAGAATCAAGGACTGGGCCGTCGCGTTTTGCAAGGCCAAGTTGGCTTCGGCCATTTCAACCATGAAAGTCGAGCGACCAGCCACCAAGTCATCGTTGGCCCCGATTCGAGTAAAGATTTGATCAAAGATTGGCAGTTCGGCCGCTTCAGCCGGCACAAAGGAACCCATCTGGGCCAAGATGACGATGATCGCCAACTGACGCATGTAGGTCGACTTTCCCGCCATGTTCGGTCCGGTAACCAATTGGATAAACTGGTCCTGTGGGAAAGTCACGCCGTTTGCCACGTATTCCCCAGCCGGTAAGAGTGATTCGACCACTGGGTGGCGGCCCTGGACAATGTTAACCGCCCGGTTCCCATCCTCATGGAAACTTGGTCGAACAAAGTGCCGTTCCTCGGCCACGTCGGCCAGAGCGGCCAAGACATCGACCTTGGCCAAGTCGTGGGCCAGGCCCTGCAGGCGGTGCATTTCGGCCTTGACCTGTCGGCGAATTTCCAAGAAGAGCTCGTATTCCCGGTCGTAGCGCTTGGTTTGCGCAGCAAAGATCAGGTCCTCGTGCTCCTTCAGTTCAGCGGTTGTAAAGCGCTCAGCGTTGGTCAGGGTCTGCTTACGGGTGTAGCGGCCCTCTTCAAGCTTTGCCAAGTTGGCCTTAGTCACCTCGATAAAGTAGCCAAAGTTCTTGTTGTACTTGACCTTTAGGGTTGGAATGCCAGTTGCTTGTCGTTCTTCTTCCTGGTAATTGGCCAGCCAGTCCTGGTTATCGGTCAAGGCCTGCTTGTAGGAATCAACCAGGTCGTCGTAGCCTTCTTTGATCAGCTCGCCATCGCGGACTGAAACGGGCGGATCATCCACCAGAGCGGCTTCGATTACCTCGGCCAAATCTGAAACGGGATCCAGGCCGCCCCCCAGCTCCTGCAAAATGGGATCGGAGGAGGTTCCGGTCAAGGCACTCTGCAGCGCCGGTACGGCCTGCAGCGACTTTTTCAGCTGAACCATGTCCTTAGCGTTCAAAGTACCCAGGGCAGCCTTTGCGGCCAGTCGTTCCAAATCGTAAACGTACTTCAGCTGGTCTTGAACCGTTCCCCGGGTGAAAAAGTCGGCCGTCAAAGCAGCCAAAACGTCCTGACGGGCCTTGATGTCCTTGCGGTTCTTCAGGGGCTTAATCAGCCACTGCTTTAGCAAGCGGCCACCCATGGCTGTCTTGGTTTCGTCCAAAAGGGCAAAGAGCGAACCGGCTTTTTGCTTGGTCCGGGCATTTTGGACCAAATCCAAGTTGACCCGGGTCACCTGGTTGAAGACCAGGTAGGCCTGCCGTTCATAGGCCTGCACGGGCATGATGTGGTCCAGGGAACGCTTCTGCGTATCAAAGAGGTACTGGAGCAGAAGCGAGGTCACGGCCTGGCCCAGGGCGTCTTTCAAGTCCTTGGTCAGATAAGTCAGCGTGGCCGAAGGCTGGGCCGGCCCCTGGAAGGAAACCACCAGGCCCTTTTCACCAACCAGGCTGGCCACGTCAGCGGCCTTCAGGTCGTCTTGCTTGGCCAAGACGACTTCCTTGACTTCCAAAGCCCCCAATTCATCGAGGACTTCCTCTGCCGATTCCAAAAAAGTCGCCTTGAGTTCACCGGTTGATAAATCGATGTAGGCCAAAGCGTAAGGACGGGGGGCCTCCCCCTTCTTAGCCGGTGCCATACCAGCATTGTCATGGACAACGGCGGCCAGGAAGTTGTTGGTCTTGCCATCCCCGTTTTGCCCGGCCAACTTGGTTCCGGGCGTGATCAGCTGAACGACGTCTCGCTTGACCATCCCCTTGGCAGTGGCTGGATCTTCCATCTGTTCGACAATGGCGACTTTGTAGCCGGCATCGACTAGGATGTCGATGTAGTTCGAGGCGGCGTGATAGGGAATGCCGGCCATGGGTACGGGGTTTTCGGAATTCTTGTTGCGCGAGGTCAGCGTCAACTCAAGAATCTTGGCCCCCTTAATGGCGTCCTCCTCAAAGAGTTCGTAAAAGTCCCCCAAGCGGTAAAACAAGAAGGCGTCGGGATAGAGGTCTTTGATCTGATGGTATTGCACCATCATTGGTGTGTCGGTTGCTTTGGCCACAGTGGTCCCTCCTTTTGGTCAATCAATATGTACAAAAATCACTAAAGAATCTAATATTACAGATTCTTAGCAACTTTTTTATTCACTTTCTTACTTTGCCCGCACCAGCTTCACCACCGCTTCCACGTGCATGGTCTGTGGGAACTGGTCAACGGGCTGCACACGACCGTCCACTTCATAGCCCTGCTCGATCAAATCCTTGACGTCACGAGCCAAAGTGGCCGGGTTACAGGAGACGTAGACCAGGCGGTCGGGCTTCATCACCCCAACGGCCTCGATAAAGTCCTTGGTCAAGCCCTTACGGGGTGGATCAACGAAGACGACGTCGGCCGTCTTGCCTTCGCTGGCCCACTGGTGCATCTGCTCTGGAGCATCCGCCACGACAAAGTCGGCGTTCCAGATGCCGTTTAGCTTGGCGTTCTTCTTGGCGTCTTCAATGGCCGGTTCGACCACTTCGACACCGAGCACCTTGTTGACACTGTCGGCCACCGTCAAGGCGATCGTTCCGATTCCACAGTAGGCATCGATAACCGTGTCGGTTGGCTTCAAATCAGCCAAGTCCTTGGCCAGGCTGTAGAGCTTGGCCGTCGTTTCCGGGTTGACCTGGTAGAAGGAGTTCGGTCCAATCAGATAGGCCTTGCCGAGCAGCTGGTCTTCAATCTCAGGCTGCCCCCACAGCAGGTGGTTCTCTTGGCCCATAATGACGTTAGTCTGCTTGGCGTTCACGTTCTGGACCAAGGAAACCATCTTTGGCAGACGTTCCCGTAAGGCGGCCACAATGGCCTCCTTTTCAGGCAGGCGTTCCTTGGCCGTTACCAAGACGACCATCAGTTGGCCGGTCGCCTTTCCGTAGCGGGCCATGACGTGGCGAACCAAGCCCTTCCCCGTCTCTTCGTCATAGGCCGAAAGGCCCAAATCTTGGAGAACGTCACGGGTAACGCGAATGGCTTCATCGACGTTTTCGTCTTGAATGTAGAAGGAATCGGTTGGAATCAGCTTGTGGGAACCACGACGGTAAAAGCCGGTTTCCAAGCGGCCGTTGACCATCTGCGTTGGTACCTGGGCCTTGTTGCGGTAGTGGGTTGGGTCATCCATCCCCAAGGTTGGTGCAACCGCCACCCGCAGCTGAGCCTTCTTGAAGAGTTCGCGAACCTGTCGCTGCTTCCAGGCTAGCTGGGCTGGATAGGACAGGTTGGCCATTGGGGCAATCCCGGTTGTCAGCGCCAGCTTATCTTGCAATTCGACACGGTCGGGGGAGACTTTGACGATTTCTTGAATGCGGGCAAAGCCGTAGTTCTTCAAAACCTTGGTCACCGTCAGTAAGACTTTTTCACCGGGTAGAGCATTGGCGACAAAGAGTGGAAAGCCTTCCACCTTGGCCACACCCATCCCCTGGTAGGTCAAATCAATAATGTCAGCCTCGACCCGGTCGTTCTTTTTGACCGGCGCCTTCTGCTTGTATACGCGATTGGCTTTTGCCATGTGTGTTCGCCTTTCATCTTCTCAATAACGCAAAAGTGGCCGCACCAGGTGCCGCCAGTCTGCTTACTTATCGGCCTTATCAGCCGTTTCTTCGGACAGGTCATCGTGACCGCCCGTTGCTTCTAATTTTTCAACTTGTTCGACGAATTGCTCTTGAATCTTGGTCGTCGTGTCATCGGTCTTCATGGCTTCAATGTTGGCCACGAATTCGATGTGCTGCTTCAGGTTTTCAAAAGTCATCGGTGCATCGCCACCGTACTCCCCGTCCAAGTTCACCTTGATCGGATCACCGTTGGTTGGCTCAATTTCCACCTTGGCCGTCTTCTTGTAAATCAAGTTCGGGTTGTGGATGTGGGCCCCGCCCTTCAAGACTTGGGCGGCCAACTGGGCAATCTGCCAGAGGTTGGACTTTTTCACGATGAGAAGGGTGAACATCCCGTCGTCAAGCTTAGCGTCGGGTACGATGGTTTCAAAGCCGGCAACCGAGTTGGTCAGGGCCAGGAAGATCATCGAAATATCGCCCTCGTATTCCCCATCGTCAAAAGTCACCTTGGCCGACACCGGCTTCAAGCGGGTCAGCAGTTCGGCACCCTTGACCAAGTAGGCCAAGTAGCCATAGAGGGACTTCATGGCCGATGGCACCGCGTAGGTCAGTTCAGACAAAGTCCCCAGGGCCGCGATGTTCATGAAGTAGCGGACCGGTTGCTTTTCCAAAGCCGAGCCTTCCTTGCCGACTTCTGCGGGCGAAAAGGCTTGGATTTGACCGATGTCCATCTTGATGCTCTGGTTCTTCAAAATGACCTTAGCGGCTTCCAATGGATCATCGCGGGAGACCTTCAAGGCCCGAGCGTAATCGTTGGTCGTACCAGCCGGGATGATGGCCATCTTTGGTCGCTTGGCCAAGGGGGCAATCCCGTTGACGACTTCGTTGATGGTCCCGTCACCACCGGCAGCGACAATCAGGTCAAAGCCAGCCAGGGCCGCCCGAGTCGCTTCCTTTTGTGCCGACAAGGGTTCCGGTGTCGTTGCAAAAGTCGACGTTTCGTAGCCAGCCTGTTCATAAACGTTTAAAATGCCAAGCATTTCCCGCTTAACCATCTCACGACCGGAACTTGGGTTATAAATAATTCGTGCACGTTTCATCTTGCTCACCAAAGGCGATTCGGTCCTCTTAAAAGGCCAACCACGCCCTTTCCTCCTAAATCTATGTACGGAAAACCAGCGCGATTTTCCATTTTAACAATTGCATGGGTCAAAAAGCAGCAATCCGAAAAAAAAGGCAAAGCCTTCTTCAGCCCGCAGCCGCAGGTCTCAACCACCAACAACCTTTAACGCTTGTTCAATTCTTCCAACAAAAGCTTGTTCAAGACACCTGGGTTGGCTTGTCCCTTGGACTTCTTCATCAACTGTCCGATCAAGAATCCAGTGGCACGGTCCTTTCCACCCTTAAAGTCTTCAATTGACTGTGGGTTGGCATCTAAGACCTCTGTAATCCATGGCAGGAGCGTGGCGGGATCGGAAATCTGCACCAGCCCCTTGGCCTTGGCATAGGCCTCCGGTTCTTCACCTTCCATGATGGCTTCGAAGACTTTTTTGGCCTGCTTGGTTGAAATGGTACCGTCTTCGACCAGCTTGACCAAACCAGCCAGGTTGTCCGGCGTCAGCTTCGTCTCCTGCAACTCAACCTGAGTCTTGTTCAAGTAGGCGTTAACATCACCAATCAAGTAGTTGGCTGCACGCTTAGCAGCTGGCTTTGAGTTAGCACCAGCAGCAACCGTGTTGTCAAAGAAGTTCGACATAGCCAAGGTCTGCGTCAACACTTCGGCATCGTACGGTTCCAAGCCGAGTTCGTCGACGTAGTCCTTTTGACGGTCGGTTGCTGACTTTGGCAAGTCCGCGGCCACCCGGTCAATCCAGGCCTGGTCGATGCGAACCGGTGACAGATCAGGTTCTGGGAAGTAACGGTAATCGTCGGCCGTTTCCTTAACACGCATCAAAATCGTTGACTTGGTTGGTTCGTCGTAGCGGCGGGTTTCCTGACGGACTTGGCCACCGGCACGAATCAACTTGGCCTGGCGCTTTTCTTCAAAGGCCAAGGCTGCTTCAACGTAACGGAAGGAAGAAACGTTCTTCATTTCGACACGGGTCCCGTATTCCTTGGATCCATGCGGACGCAAGGAAACGTTAACGTCGGCACGCATCTGCCCTTCCTGCATCTTGGCTTCGGAAACACCGGTAAAGAGAATCACACGGCGCAGCTGTTCCAAGTAGGCGTAGGCTTCTTCGGGAGAGGCCAAGTCTGGCTTGGAAACAATTTCGACCAGGGGTGTTCCCTGACGGTTCAAATCGACGTAGGAATAGCCGTCAGTCCCGTGGGTGTTCTTTCCGGCATCTTCTTCGACGTGGAGCTCTTCGATTCCGATTCGCTTCACGTTTCCGTCTGGCATCGTCACGTCCAAATAACCGTTACGAGCCAGTGGTGTCTGGTTCATCGTCGTCTGGTAGGACTTGGGGTTATCCGGGTAAACGTAGTTCTTCCGGTCCCAGCGAATTTCTTCGGTGATGTCGGCGTGTAGGGCCATGGCAACGCGCATCCCGTAGTCCAAGGCACCCTTGTTGGCCACTGGCAGAACACCAGGGTAGGCCCAGTCAATCACGTTGGTGTTTTCGTTTGGTGAGTCCCCGTAGTGGACTGGGGATGGTGAGAGCAGCTTGGAATTCGTCTGCATCTCAACGTGGACTTCGAGTCCAATCACTGTTTCAAAATTTTCATTTCCCATCAGCTGGCCTCCTTAGAAATCCGCCCCGATTGCGGGGATGTTGTCAGTAAAGTTGTTTTCCTGTTCAAAGGCGTAGGCCAACTGGTAAATCGTCTGCTCGTCAAAGGCCTTTCCAATGATCTGCAAACCGATTGGCAAGCCACCGTTAAAGCCGGCGTTAACCGACATGGCGGGCAAACCAGCCAGGTTGACTGGAATCGTCAAGACATCGCCCATGTACATGGCCTTTGGATCGTCAATTTCAGCACCCATCTTGTAGGCCTGGGTTGGCGTCGTTGGCGCCACAATCAAATCGTATTCTTCAAAGACTTTGTTAAAGTCCTCAATGATCAAAGTACGAATCTGCGCGGCCTTCTTAAAGAAGGCGTCATAAGCACCAGCGGAAAGTGAATAAGTTCCCAACATAATCCGTCGCTTAACTTCGGCACCGAAGCCTTCGGAACGTGTTTCCTTGTAAACTTCTTCCAGGCTCTTGGCTTCCGGAGCGCGGTAGCCATAACGAATGCCGTCATAACGCTGCAAGTTTGAAGAAGCTTCGGATGACATCAGCACGTAGTAAGCGGCCACACCGTATTGCGTGTGTGGCAAGGATACCTCGGAAACTTCGGCACCCAAGGCCTCCAACTGTGCGATGGCCGCGTTGACTTGGGCCTTAACTTCAGCAGAGATTCCCTCTTCGAAGTATTCCTTTGGCACGGCGACTTTCATCCCCTGAATGGACTGGCCCATTTTCTCGGTAAAGTCCGGCACGGCCACTTCGGCAGAGGTCGAGTCTCGGTCATCAAAACCGGCAATGGCGTTCAACACCAGAGCATTGTCACGCACCGTACGAGTCAAGGGACCAATTTGGTCCAACGAAGAAGCCATGGCAAAGAGACCAAAACGAGACACGCGACCATAGGTTGGCTTCATGCCGGCCAAACCATTAAAGGCGGCTGGCTGACGAATCGACCCACCGGTATCGGAACCAAGGGAATAGGCCACCTGACCAGCAGCCACTGCGGCGGCCGAACCACCCGATGAACCACCGGGCACGCGGGAAAGGTCCCAGGCGTTTTTTGTCTGCTTGTAAGCGGACGTTTCAGAAGAACCACCCATGGCAAACTCATCCATGTTGGCCTTTCCAACGATGACCGCCCCGGCGCCCTTCAACTTTTTGGTAACCGTGGCATCGTAAACGGGCTTAAAACCGGCCAAAATCTTTGAAGCCCCAGTCGTTTCCAGGCCTTCAGTGGCAATGTTGTCCTTGATGGCCATCGGAATACCGGCCAAGAGGTTGTCAAAGTCGCCCTCTTCATCGGCAATCCGGGCGGCTTCCATGGCGGCTTCTTCGTGCAGGCGCACAAAGGCTTCCAATTCGCCATCCGACTGCTTGATGTTTTCAAGCGTGTCTTCCGTCAGTTGCGTGGCCGTAATGTCACCGGCCTGCAAGGCGGCGTGAATGTCTTCCAGTGAGTGTTCGAAGTAGTTATAAGTCATTAGGCTTCTTCCCCTCCCTGCAAAATGGCCGGTACCTTAATTAGGTCCGCGGCTTCTTCCGGCGCCTGCTTCAGCAAGGCCTTCTTTTCGTGCCAGTTATCCGCCTTGTCTTCGCGTAAGTGGTTGACGTTTTGGGTTACGGAATAAGTTGGTTCAACTCCGGTCGTATCGACTTCGGCCATCTTGTCGACGAGAGAAACGATGTCTTGGAGCTGACTTGTGAAGGCGTTCAGTTCCTCTTCTTCAAAAGTCAACTTGGCCAAGTCGGCGACGTGGGCGACTTCTTCTTTGGAAATTGATGTTGCCATGTATTCACCTGCATGGCAGGCCCCAAGGGCGCTACCACGGCTTTCCTTTCAAGATTAATTACTGTTCTATTTTACCATTAAACGGACCTTTCTGCCCCTTGATTTTCTAGGAAAAGTCCGTATAATTAAGACTGTTGTCAAAACAACTGACCAAATTCTTAGATTAACGTCTCACCGTCGTTTTTCTCAGACTTTGGCGACATTATAGAAAGGTGGAAATGATTATGGCCCTTACACAAGAACGTAAGAACGAAATCATGAAAGAATATGCCCGCCATGAAGGCGATACTGGTTCAGTGGAAGTTCAAGTTGCAGTTTTGACTGCCGACATCAACGAATTGAACGCCCACATGGAAATGCACAAGCATGATTTTCACTCACAACGTGGTCTTTTGAAGAAGATCGGTCGTCGTCGTAACTTGCTCCGTTACCTCCGTGGTACGGATGTTCCTCGTTACCGTGAATTGATCAAGCGCTTAGGTTTGCGTCGTTAAGCTACTGCTTTTCAAAAACCAGCATCAAATTTAAGGAGACAGACATATGCCGATTATTGAATCATCTATTCAACGCGTACGCTTGACTAAGAAGCAACACGATCGCAACGAACCACAGCGTTCCGCTTACCGCACTGCCGTTAAGCGCTTCGTCAAGGCTGCTAAGGCCGGTTCAGACGATACTGCTGAATTGTACAAGCAAGTTTCTTCTGCTATCGATCGCGCCTACTCAAAGGGCTTGATCAAGAAGAACAAGGCTTCACGTCAAAAGTCACGTTTGGCTAAGTACGTAAAGTAATTCAGATTAAATGAATAACCCCCTCACCTAACCGGGTCGAGGGGGTTTTTGTTTGCCTTAAAAAAGATTGGTGTGACTACCGGTTTCAATGAATTCTACATAATCACCGTTATAGCGGTACACCAAAACCCAATCGAGTTTAATATGCAAGGCCCGGTCTGTTTCACGATTTGTCAACTGGTGGTCTTCATACGATTCAGGAATGGGTAACCCTCGAAGAAGAATTTCGTTAATTCGTTCAAAATCACTTTTCTTATATCGTCCGCCCTTCATCATCTTCCGAAATTGTTTTTTAAAGCCATTAACAGAACGCGCTTGAAACTGATAGTCATTCATCTTCGTCATTGTATAAGTACTCCAAAAAATCTTCAGGATTCTCAAAAGTCACGTAATCACGACTCGCCAAGGCTTTCTTCAACCGTTCATTGGGCTCTTCAACCTGAAAGGGCATTTTCCCAACATCCAAGGTCTTAATGACGAAGTTTTGCATGGCATCCTGGGCCGTCATTCCCAGCCGCTGACAGAGCCGTTCAAAAGACACTTTATCTCGGCTATCTAACTCAACTTGAATTTCTGTGGTCATGGTTTTCTCCTTTTATTTGAATTTTCTACCGTCATCATAGCAGGTTCAAATCACCGCTACAATAGCGCTAATCGATCTTATACAAAAAGGGACCAATCGTCTGATTGGTCCCTTTCTTATCATTAACTAACTAACTTAAAGTTCATCTTTTGAATCGTTGCCCGACCGCCGTTAGCGTTCACACAAGTCAACACGTCAGCAATCGACGCCCGGTACTGACTGGCATCGCTCTTACTAAAGGAAAGCGGCTTCTTCTGCGCCTCCGTGTCATTACTCGTCATCGCATAGCGGTAGTAGGCAGTCGTATTGCCACCACTCGTCGCCGTCACTGCAAAAGTCGGCACAGAATCCGACTGACGCGTCATCGTGATACCCTTAGCCGACTGCAAAGCCTTCCAGGAAGCATCACCATTCAGCATGCCATACAAGGCAATCATCCGATAAGCCAAGTCGTCACTTGAACGGAAGTCGTCTTCAGTCAGCGTATTGGACTGGCTACTGCTCGATGACGAACCATTCCCTGCTGACTGACTGCCCTTTGCACCAGAGGACGAGTCACTAGAACTCGAAGCAGCCCCTGAAGTAGCACTAGCGGTCCCACCATTCTCATTGACAGCGTTATCCTTCCAGGACGTATCCTTCGTTGTTGGCAGCGCCGTACTCGAAGAAGAGGTCTTGCTCCGGTCGTTCTGATCGCTCAAATTTTTGCTTGCGACCGCCACAGCGCCCGCTCCCAATATCGCCGTTGCGATAATTGTTACCAGTAATTTATTCTGCTTAATCACACTGGTCGATCTCCTAAAAAATGGGTATTGATTGGAGACATTGCATCCCCGCTCTTTTCACTGCCTATATTATAATTATTTCACTAAGATTGCAATGAGATATCGATAACTTTTTCAAACTTTTCCCAAAATTTCCATAAATAAAAATGATAACCCGCAGGTTACCATTTCCTCTTATTCGCCTTCCAGCTTCTTAAAGATAAAAAGCTTACTCAAGGCATAGTTCGACACAATCACAAAAATGTTTTGAATGCCGTTCCAAATCAAATCGTTTTGGTGCAAAATCTGCACACCGAAGGCCAGAATCAACCAACCAATAACGCCCGTCACAATTCGAGCCAAGTAGAACTGCCAAATCTCCCGGAAGAGTCCAGCAAAGTCACGAACCTCTGACTTAAACACCCAGATTCGGTTGGTCAAATAGGCAAAGAGCACAGCCAAGAACCAGGAAGCCACATAGGCCAAACTATAATCCCAATGCATCACTGCCGAAAAGAGCGAATAAGTCACAACGGAAACAACAAAAGTTGCTCCCCCAAAGAAGAGATACAAAATGGTCTCTTCATACTTCTTATACAAATCAATTAAATTCTTCATGATAGTCCTCATCAAATTAAGATACATTCACTAGCATACCCGATGAGGGCATAAGAAACAATTAGTTCTTGATTTAATCCGCCAACTTCTGTGGGTGAGCAGAGAAATACTTTTTATTATCCGTCAGGACACCCTGTCCAAGTACCTTATTATTAATCATGGTGGTTTTATCACCATCAATCTTCAGCAAATAACTTGGTGCGAAGGTACTATTCTTTTCAAAGGAAGTCACAACAAAACGATTATTTTTATTATCACCATTAGGCAGGACCAAGTAAGAGTAGGTGAAACTCTTCGGATTCGCTCCTTCACCTTGGCCAGCAATTACAAGACCATTCCCATTCAGAGGCTCATAAGTACCGTTAATACCATCCTTAGAGCTGAAACCAAGCAAGTATGAATTCTTCGTAATCGCTTCATTATCAGTCGCCATATGGAATCCCCAAGTAGATGTAAAGACATACCAGCGACCAGCATGCTTAAACAGATTAATCCGTTCTAGTTCATCGTTTGTCGCATTCCCGGTAACCATGGGCTGCATAACCTTTTTAACAGAAAAGTCCTTATTCAACTCGAGTTTTCCAATTGCCCCATTGGCAAAGTATGTTTTTTCATACTCAGAAGAATTTGGATTAGACGTTAAACGCTTTGATTCCTTTTCAAAGTATGAGGAAGAACCATAATAACTTTTATTCGTAAAGTTGTTCTTTCCTTGGTAATTGTACTTAGGACCAGTGTTTCCTTCGAATGCAAGGTAATACTTGTCGCCATCACGAACGAAATGTGGATCACGCAGAGTCAAATCATCGCTGAAGTACTTCCCCTTGCCTTCACCCTGACTAGCAGTCTGATAAATTTCACCGTCACCTGAAAAGACTGTTTTCCGGTCCGTTGTCTTAGTATGATCGATTGTTAAACCACTTGACCATTTTTTACCATCCATTGGGTTAACCGTAATTTGAGCGGTTGTTAACACCTGTGCCGAAACACCATTTAAAACATAGGCATTAGCATAAAAGAAGCGCAGCGTATTATCCTTAGGGTTCATCATCACGGTCGAACCTGACCATTCACCACGGCTATTCTGCAAATACTGGTCATAATCTTGGTCAGAAACACCCTCTAGTTTCGAATTAAAGACATAGCCAACAAATTGCCAGGTGCTTAAATCATCTTGCTTCGCATCATTTTTCTGCATAAACAAGCCCATCTTAGTCGGGGCACCAGAATAACGTCCATTTTTTGCCGTCAAACCAACAACCAAACGATACCCATGGTAATTAGCTACAACACCATCTGGATCTGTCACTGGCCAAGAATCCCAAACATCCATCCGAACCTTCTGTCCGGTCGTTGCATCATACACCTTCGCACCAGGAATATCCTTTTGCAAAGATTCATGATCGATGGTCGGTGCAAGATACTTTTTATTTGACAATAATTCAGGAATGTTATTCATACTTAGTCGATTAAAGTGAGTAACTTTTCCCACTTTCTTCGTTATATCAGTATTTCGGACTGATTTTTGTTGTATATTCAACCTAATTAAGTTGAATATAATACTAACCAAAATTAAAAGGCAGAAAACTTTTATTATTTTTTGTTTCATTTTTTATAATTCTCAATAAGTTGCAACTGAACAAGAAATTTTTTAAATTTTAATTAGGGACATTAGTAAAAAAATTCAAAAAATTTTCAATAGAATTTACTAATATCTCATTTGAAAAAATTTTGAATTTTTACTTGATTTTAAATTATTTTTTTAATAAGAATTTTTAAATTTATTTAAGGAAAAATGTAAGCCCTTCATTTTAAAAGTGATGACTGTCAAGACAATAGCCACTATCCAGGAAAATAACGAAAGAATCACAAAATAGTTATACCAATTCGGATTCTTTACTACAATAGTAAGTTCAGAAACTGAATGGGCAGATTGGACCTGCACTGTTCCCCTTTTTGATAATTTGACCGGAAGATGTCTCTGTTTATCATCAATGACACTGTACTTCATATTTTTGTATTTCCAAAATGGAAGATCAAAAGTTCCTGATATTGCTGACTGAAATTCATAAGTAATAGCATTTTTATGAGGAATCAATTTTACACCATGTACACTTTCTTCGTTATTAAACACCCTGTGTCTAATGATTGATCCCCAAATACTATAAAAATTCTTTTTATCAATTTTATACTCTGGACTATATTCGGGGGCTTTTGAAAGTGTATAAAAATTAGGATTATTGAGTGTTTGGTTAGAAATAGTGGTTGAGAAATTCCGATTAAGATCGCTCAATCTATATTGGCCTTCATTGGTAGCTAACAGAGGCATATTTGTTTTAACTATTTTGTCATTAGTTTGATATGTCGTTGCAAAAAAAAGTCCCATGAAAACAAAACTCAACAGAAACACAGAATTATTTAGTTTACGTTGCGTGAAAATTACTGTTATAAAAACGGCTAATACAAACGGAACCAATCGAGCTGGAAACTGTAAATTCTGTAAGGGCGTTGTATCAAATAACTGCCAAGGAAAAATTGGAGAAATGATTATCTGTACTATAAACATCGAGATAATTAATTGTTTACCAATTTTTGTAAACTTACTCCATTGAAAGAAAATCACTATATCAAATAAGAGCATAATCCCTTGCAGTGGAACTGAAGCCGTCGAATAATTAGAAATTATTGGATTGCTTAATGAATTTATCATACTCTCGATACTAACAGTCTGCTGTCCTAAAGAAACAGGTATAGGCACTGATAATTGATCTTTTGAGAATAATAATAACGAAGCCAACGTTGGTAAAGACAAAATAATTGAAATAATACCTGCAGAAAGAAAGTTTCCAAAAAGTAATAATCTATTATTTGAAACAAAAATTAAATATAAAAAATAACATAAAATAAATATAATCAGAAATACTGCACTTAAAATATGGATATTAACTGTAAATGCAACAGCCATTGCAAGTGGCAGGATATATATATATACTTTCTTATACAATTTCTGCATCGATAAAACAACAATTGGTAGTGTAAAATAGCTACTCCATGATCCTTGAAGATTAAATGATCCGAAATTATGTGTGTCAATTAAGCCAAGAACTACAATAACTCCAGTTAAGGCTTGAATCTTAGATGCACCAATTTTTTGAAAACTAAAATAATTAAGTATGCTTCCTAAAAGGACGAACAAAAGATTAATCAACCCATATTGAACAATTGGAGTAAATATTGAAGTAATCCATATAAATGGCAATAGGCTAAAATTTGGGTATAAACCATTTAAAGCTTGCCCAACATTAGCAAATGAGTTGACATTAACTAAAAGAGGAAATTCAAAATGTTGAATAGAATTCGTCATATCATATATTCTACTCAAATGGAAGTATGCATCTGTCCTCCAAGTCATTGTTTTAGAAATAACATTATAACTAAAAAGAACACTCACAATTAAAAAAATAAATAAAACATTGAAAAGGTCTTTTTGGAAAAAATTATATTTTTTAAAAACCATAATTTATAATAATCCTTAATAAAATCATCTAATTTTGATCGTCCATTAAGTTATCTTGAATAATGAACCTTGGACGTCCTTTTGTTTCATTAAATACTTTACCAAGGTACTCTCCAATAACAGATATTCCAATTAACTGAATTCCACCTAAGAACCATATAGACACCATAATTGATGACCACCCTGCGATTACGTGACCCATAAAATATTGAATGGCTGAGTAAACCATCATACCAAACGATATAAGTGTGGTAAAAATTCCAAGTGTTAAGACAAAGTGCATGGGTGCAACAGAAAATGAAGTAATTCCATTCCATGCTAAAGCAAGCATTTTACGAAGTGGGTATTTTGATTCACCTAATTCTCGTTCCTTCCGAGCGTAAAATACTTTGGTACTTGGAAAGCCAATCTTAGGCACTATTCCTCTCAAAAAAAGATTACGTTCCTTATATTGAAGCAATTCATCAACAACACGACCAGAAGTTAATCGAAAATCGGCCGCATCAGGTATCATTTCGACACCAATTTTATTCATCAACTTATAGAAGGCTTCAGCCGTCCATCGCTTGAATCGCGTATCAGTTGCTCGCGCACTACGTACTCCATAAACAACATCATAACCATTCAAGTACTGATCAATCATTTTCGGTATTGCATTTACATCATCCTGTAAATCAGCATCAATGGTAATGAAAACATCGCCATAAGGACGAGCAGCAGTCAAACCACCAATAACAGCATTTTGATGACCAAAATTTCGGCTAAAATTGATGCCAGAAATAAGAGGATTCTTCTTCGAAGCATCCACAACAATAGACCAAGTTTTATCTTTGGATCCATCGTTAACAACAAGTAATTTACTTTCTGAATCAATCTTCTTCGCATCAATCATTTGCTGTAAAACATCACTTAATACACTTAATGATTTAGGTAAAGATTCTTCTTCGTTATATGCAGGTACAACGATAACTAACTTTTTCAATCTACTTCCCTCATATTCATCCCAGTCTGAAATCACTTTCGGTCTGCAAATTCAATCACTGGATTAAAAGTTTTACCGGCCTTCATTCCTTTTTTCATGACCGCAAGTTTTTCATTCTTACGTTCAGTTTTAGAAAGCTTAATTTGCCAATATTCTGCCCATGTACGTAACCGCGCACGGTTCTTACGATACCAATCACGCTTACGAACATAATAAGCCTTATTACGGTAGGAATAGAAATAACGTGGGGTGCGATTAGGTCCGTCATTTAAAAGGCTAGAACCAACATTGGATCCCATTTTGTGCGTTACCTTAGCTGAAGGTACGAAATACCCTGGATCAACACGACCTGCACGTTCAGTATATTCAATATCGTCACCCCAAATAAAGAAGTCCGTAATAGGGAGTCCAATTTCTGAGACAACAGAACGCTTAACCAATAGAGAAACAAAAGTAGCGTTCTGTAACTGGACAGGCTCAACTTGATCTTCAGGAATCACATGGAGGCGATTCATTGGAGCAGGTTGATTCATTTTTGCTCGATGACCATCAGTCCAACGTACATCTGAAGCTAAGAATCCAAACTGCTTTTTCTCATCAGCAAATGTTAACAAATTCTGCAATGTATCAGGATGAACAATCGTATCATCATCCATCAACCACACAAAATCATCATCCGTTTCTTCCATGAAGTAACGAACACCCTTATTGAAACCACCAGCGCCACCAAGATTTTCTTCTAAACGAACGTATTCGATCTGATCACCAAGTGATTCCAAATAATCTTTTGTGTCAATCTCACTAGCGTTATCCACAACAATGATATGGCTAACCGGATAAACTTGTTGTTGAAGAGCTTCAATCGCTTCTTTTAACATCTCTAAACGATTATATGTGACTAGCACTGCGGAAACATTATTTGACATTTATCTTTCCCCTTAATCTTCCTCAACATTTGGACGATATGTTTTGGCAATCATAAAAATAGCAAGCATAATTGTTATAATTGTGACCGTAAATTGCCAAGCATTCCTTGAACTCTCAGCTTGAACGGATACTTTATGAGTACCTTCAGGAACCAGAATCTTCACTTGATTAATAGATTTACTTTGAACCTTTTTTCCATCTAATTTGATGTCGTACTTAAAGTCATCATACATAACTGTCCGGAAAGAAACAAACTGATCCTTTGTTGTTTTTACGTTATAAACAATCGAATCAGATTTTCTACCAATTTCCTTTACCGAAACTGATTTGTTCTTACTCTGCTTCAGTTCAACTTTCCCTGTATCTTTTGAAATAGGCAGAAATTCACCAAAACTATAGCGTGTGGTTAACATTTTTGTATAGTTGGCGTTTGTGATTGCATCATGATACTTATCAGGTCCAAAGTATGTAGCATGAACTGAATATGCACCAGCAAGTGAAAACAGGCAGACCGCTAATTCTAGCAAAATGATTTTAAAATTATTTAATGAATTTTTCTTATTGAAATAGAGAACAATGCCAATGCACAAGAACATCACAATGAATAAGTTTGCTCTTTGCAGGAATTGAATTAGGGATAATGGCGTATTGATAAATTTAAACCAAGGCCACCAATTGAAAATTCCAATAGTTAAGATATCAGCAGCAATGATCCATCCAAACCATTGTTGCTTATTCCAATATTTAAAAATCAATACTGTCAAAGTAATCTGAACAATAAGTAACGGGAGTCCATACGACCAATATCCCTTTTCTCCCATATTATTTTGAATAAAGGAGGTCAAAAAAGTCATTGGATCGACATCCATCAAATAATGTGCGGGTTCATCGATTTTTGCTCTCAAATAGATCAACACAATATTAAAAAGAGAATAAAAACCAACAAATATCGCGATAATCCCTGCATAAATTAACTTCTTAAAATTATCTAAGGTCAGCTTTTTTGTAAGGAATCGGATTACTTCAAACACTAGGATAAATACGAATGACATTAAAAGAGTCAAAACATGACTATTTGCCATCATTCCCATTCCAAGACCAAGGAGCCAAACACCAGATTTTTTATCATCATGGATTTCCATAAGTCCGACGAAAATCAACGGTAACCATGCATAGGCAAAAGATTCACCAAAATCAGATCTCGAAAATAGGTCAATCAAATGGAAATTATTAAATTGATATAAAATAATTCCAAGCCACAATAGCCAACGGTTACTTGTTAACTTTGACATCAATAGTCGTGCATTAAACATGGTTATGGCATTTAATATCAAGAAGCCTACTGCTAATGCTTGTAAAGGCGTTGAAAAGATTAATCGAGGAATAATGAAAATTAGTCCAGGTAACCATGGATACAAACCATTGACAGCAGCTCCGGGAGCACTATTACTTGGAGCATACTGAAAATTAAACAAAGATGGCAGATGTCCAGATTTGAAGGCTTCGTATATATTCTCGAATCTATCTAAGTGGTTAAAGCCATCGGATGATGAATTATAGTAATGGCCCATAAATGCTGGCAAAACAGTAATTATAGATAATCCAATAATTAATATAAAATCAACTAATCCCTTTTTTTCAAAAATTGGCTGAATTCTTCCTTTAAACTTCTTTTTAATATTTATCATTTCAATTATTGTCTCTTTTTATAGTTATTTATACGTAGTACTCCAAAAATCAATGCGATTAGGAAGAACGCATGTAACAAAATGAACACTGACAAAGTTATCCATTTCGTCCTAACATTATCAGCAAAGGAGAAAATGGCATTTAAACCAGTAGTTACACGGCCATTTTCAGAGACCTGTGGTCCCTGAATATTCTTCGTTTCTACTTGTTGCAAAATTGGAGTTTGTAATTTAAAGTTACCGTTATTTACTATTAATAATTGATACTTACCAGGTTTATAAGAATCAAGATAAGCCATCTCTTTATTTTCAACTTTTAGATTTTTAATAGAACCTGTCGTTTTATTAATTAACTTTACGCTAAGATCTTTTGCCTCTGCTTTACTTAATTTTGAAAAGTTTAAGTAAAGAGTATTTGCAGGACTTGCCAACTCAAAAGAATCTGTTTGATAGCGTGAATGTGCCTTGATATTAGCTAGTTCTTTTTGTCCCTCAGTATACATTGAAAATCCGGATGTATACACAGCACCACCACGTCCAGTAGGCTGCTGAGAATGAGAATAAGAAGTAATCATACTTAGTAATAGCAAAATACCACTTAGCACACTGATTGTTTTCCAGCTGATCAATTTAACATGCGGGAGATTAACACTTTCTTGACTTTTATCGGATAGTAGCTTAATCCCCATTGCTGCCAAAAGCAGAAGGAATGGGAACATTGGCATTGCATACCGATCACGAACTTCCCAGAACAAAATATGAAAAGTAAAAACACCTACAATACTATAAGAAGAAAAAATGACAGTGTTAAAGACAAATGAATCTAGCTTCTCTCGATTTTTTAGCACATAGAAAATAAAGAATGAAGAGACAGAAAGGACTAAGATATAAAACGGTTGGAAAATATTACCCAAAAATTCAGTCAATTCTCCAGCTTGCCATTCATACTTCAACAATGGCGGCTTCACTTGAAGACCACCCATGTCTTGATTTGACAGACCAAGTGAAAACATAAAGGCAATCTTTTTCCATAAATGAATCACTGAACCTTTTACACCTAAAATTTTGATTCGATGTTTCAGTTCAGCATTAATTTTTTCTGTACGCTCTTTTTTGGGGAGGCCACTATACAGGAATGAATCTGGACCATCAATTTGTCCATGCGTATTCGGATTCCAAGACATGTTCACATATCGAACAGAGGGTGTTACTAAATCTGGCTTACTAATGAAACCAGCATTTTTTTGCAATTGGTTAAAGCCTAACGTTCCAAATAGCGTGAACAGGACACCACCCAACACAAGCAGTGTTTTAGCTTTTTTCGAAAAGCTTTTAGTAAAAATGATGGTTGCTAAAAGCGCAATTAAAATAATAATCGAGTTTTGTCGAATCGATACGGCCAAGGCTAAGGCAAGCATCATGATTAAACCTTGAACAATCTGATTCTTCCCTCTCAAAGCCATTTGGAAACGAATAAAGCTGCCAATAACCACCATAATTAGCGATACAGCAACGACATCGTTGTACGGAAAAATAGCATAAAAGAAGATTGGTGCATAGAATAGGGTCACTAAAAGAAAAATGTTCGAAGTTTGATCATTAATCTTCTTTAGCGATCGATGCAGATAGAAAATGCCCAAGTCCAGCATTAGCATCTGAATCCATGGATAGATACCAAAGTAATTGGTTATACCAATCAAAGACAAAGGCTTAAACAGCAATGACCACCAGATGACAACATTGACATTATTCGGATAGATGTAAAAGTACTGGTACCATTCGTGAACGCCGTCGACTAATCGTCCGGCCATCGTCATAACATACCCAGTATCTGTATAAACTGGACGAGCAAAGGTTAATAAGAAAACAAGCTGACAAATTAGTGCTAGAAAGATTAGAAATAATACGAATACTTTTGCGTACTTACTTTTTTTTACAAAAAAACTATACGACAAAACCGCAACGGCTGCTGCAGCACCTAAACGAAAAAATACGGGTAAAAAAGCACTTGTTGAGCCCGTCGGCAGCCCTGTGGGATATAGAATAATGGCTGAAACTAAAATAGACAGCAATGATACCAGGGTCAAAATAAGTATCATCGTTTTTGTATTAATACGCGACATTCTCTAATTCCTTTTTCTTGTGTTCTTATTTTTCTTCTTTAGCAATGTAAATTGGCCGTCGTTTTGTTTCCATGAAAATTGCCGCAATATAACGACCAATCACACCAAGGCTCAACATCTGAATCCCACCAATAAATAACATAATTGTGACCATTGAAGGCCACCCTGCAACTGAAGTATTTGAAATCAGTGCACGAATCACAATGAACATTCCGGCCAGAATAGAAATTCCAAATGTGAACATTCCAAGGAATGTCACAATGGTCAATGGCATCGTTGAGAAGGAAACAATTCCTTCAATGGCATACTTGGTCAAGGACCAGAAAGACCAGGAAGTGTTTCCAGCAACACGTTCACGGTTTTCAAAGGGAATGTACTTGGTTTTAAAGCCAACCCATGTAAAGATTCCCTTTGAAAAACGTTGGTTTTCAGACATAGCCAAGATAGCGTTAACCATCTGACGAGTCATTACGCGGTAATCACGAGCCCCATCAACTAAATGCGTTTGAGAGATCTTGTTCATCCACTTGTAGAATTGCGCAGAGAACCAGGAACGGACCTTTGCCTCACCCTTGCGATCGGCACGACGAGTACCTACTGCATCATAGTCCCCTGACTGAACTTCCTTTAGCATTTCGGGGAGCAGTTCCGGTGGGTCCTGCAAATCGACATCCATCACGGCAACATAGTCTCCAGTTGCCTGTTCAAGACCAGCATACAAGCCCGCTTCCTTACCGAAGTTACGGGAGAAGGAAACGTAGTGAACATGGGAATCTTTATCACTTAATTTACGCAAAATTGAGAGAGTAGAATCAGTCGAACCATCATCGATGAAATGGAAGTCAATCTCTGCCTTGACTTGGTTTTTAACATCTTGAATAGCTTGATAAAAAATATCAATCGTATCTTCCTCATTATGGACTGGTACAACTAGTGACAAGACCTCTGGTTTGTTTTCCGTTGGCATAAGTTTCCTCTCCCTATAAATCTATGTACGGGCTCATTAGAGCCCTTTTTATTATATCTTACTTCACTTCATCATGTGCAAAGTTGAAGTCATCATCAATACCGAATTCTTGACGAACCGTGTTCAAGGCATCGTTGAAGACTTGATCCATGTCGAAGTAACGGTACTTACCCAAACGACCACCAAACATCACTTCAGGGGCGTTTTCACGAGCTTCTTGGACGTACTTCTTGTACAATTCCGTGTTCTTCTCGTTGTTAACTGGATAGTAAGCTTCCTTTGTGCGGTCCCAATCTTGTGGATATTCACGCGTGATGATGGTCTTACCTTCGTCAGCCAAACCATCGAAGTGACGCCATTCCATTTGACGGGTAAATGGTGTTTCGGCATCCGTGTAGTTGACAACGGCGTTCCCTTGGTAGTTGTCGGAATCAATCGTTTCGGATTCAAAACGCAATGAACGGTATTCCAGTTCACCGTGCTTGTAATCAAAGAACTGGTCAATCATTCCCGTGTACAAAACCTTAGGGAATTCAGCCAAGAAGTCATCCTTGTGTTCGAAGAAGTCCGTGTTCGTCATCACATCAATCAAACCATCGGCACGCTCCACCATGTGTTCGAAAATTTGCGTGTAACCACCAACAGGAATTCCTTGGTAACGGTGGTTAAAGTAGTTGTTGTCGTAGATGAAACGAACGGGCAAACGCTTGATAATGAAGGCAGGCAATTCGGTTGCCTTACGACCCCACTGCTTTTCCGTGTAACCCTTGATCAAGGCCTTGTAAATGTCCGTACCAATCAATGAAATGGCTTGTTCTTCCAAGTTACGTGGCTGACGGTCGCCCAATTCCTTCAAAGCGGCAGCCTTTTGTTCTTCAATCTTGGCCTTGGCCTCGTCAGGTGTCTTCGTCCCCCACATTTGGTAGAAGGTGTTCATGTTGAATGGCAAGTTAAAGAGCTTACCATTGTAGTTGGCAATCACTTGGTTTTGGAAACCGTTGAATTCAGCGAATTGACGAACGTAGTCCCAAACCATCTTGTTGTCCGTGTGGAAGATGTGGGCCCCAAAATCGTGAACCGTGATTCCGTTTTCCACGTGAGTGTGGGTGTTTCCACCGATGAAAGCCCGCTTTTCGACAACCAATGAACGCTTACCACGCTTAGCGGCTTCGTATGCAAAAGTCATACCGAAAGGTCCGGCACCAACAATCAAGTAATCATAGTTTTTTGTGTTAAATTTATTAGCCATTAGAAATGTACCTTTTTCTTTGAATTTGGGAAGAACTTACGCTTCAGGAACTGAGTCCCCTTATCAAGCCAATTTGTCTTCTCCAGCGAAACAACTGGTGCTTCCGTATAGGAATAACCACGGGTCATCAGCCAAGTGTCCATCAGACGCTCAGATAGAAAACCAAAGACCCGCAGGTCCTGCCCTTCGAGTACGGATAAATCCACCCGATCCTCGACTTTATTCAAAACCCCGAATAGGAAAGTCGCATAGTCGTTAAAGACCGCCTTCTTCATCACAAACATGTTGAAGAGATGGGCTTTCGTAGACTTTTCCATCTTCTGAAAGGCCGGATAAAAGTCCGGGAAATCCGTCTTAATCACATCTTCCATCACGAAGTATGGTTCGTTTGCATGAGCGTGCAAGTAGTGATTTCGTTGGTTTTCGATGAAGTAATTCCGTGCCTTTGGCAAGATGACATCATGGTCTCGCAGTAGATATTCCATCTGCGCCTTGGTTAAGCGGTCGCGTGTATCATGTGACTTTTTAGAGCCAAGATAACGACGGTAGTGCATCAGACCAATTACATTTGAATTGGCATGCTTCCAGGCCCAGTAGATGGCCGTCAGCTCATTGTAGTTCGGATTCTTCGCAGAAATGTTATCCCCTTGATCATCACGAAGGTAATTTTCAGGAACCTCATCTCGAAGAACAGACCCAACCATAATTGGTTGGTAGCATCCATCATCCGGAATGTCATATTTTTTGTGTGTGGCTACGTAAACGGTCATTACTTAAGCTCCTGTTCAACACGTAAGAGGTGTTCCCGATAAAAGAAAAACATTAATAAATAAGGCCAAAGATAAATGCGAATAATGAAGATCGATGAGAAAGCAATCATTATAATCATCGTGATAAAGGCAATGTGCATGGTTCGATCCCATTTTTGATCGACCATCAAAACTTTTTGTTGGTTCAATCGATAAGTTTTTAAATATGATCGAGCAACTAACTTGAACAACAAGAATAGTGCTGGAATCATGACAACCAAACCAAATGATGCGAACCATCCGAGCGACTCAGACAGAATGGGGAAACCATACTGAGAATATACATGTTCATATTCAAAATTATGAGTAAACGCTTCCGGCATGTTTTGGATAATATAATAAGAGGTAAATCCTGTTCCAACACCAAAAAGAGGGTGTGCTAGGAAAGTAAGGGCCAAAGCAATCGTGCCACCAGTACGATTATCGGTCCCCTGCTTAGCGAATAGGAACTGATTTAGAGTACTATGAATGGCTGGTATCGTTTCATAAGCAAGAATTAATCCAACAAAACTTACAAAAGCAATTGAAAGCACAGTCGCACGTATCTTCCCTTTCGACCATAGTAACCACAAAGCAAAGGCAACAACAACGGCAAAAATGCCAGTTGAGGTCCTTGCCAAAACAAGAACAGACATGACTAAAAAGGCAAAAATAAGGTTAATCAGCCAATTTCTTTGCTTCGCCCATTCCCAAAGTGAATAGTCGGAAACAGCTAAGGCAATCAATATCGGTAAATAAACAACACTAAGTTGATTGGCAAGATAAGAAGCTTCGGGTTCAAAGCCATTCACACGATTTAATGTGGTCACATACGAACCGTGAGAGTAAAAATTGTACCCACTATGAGCCTGCCAATGGCTCTCAAACAAAGAAGCAATCCCGTTCACATAACTCTTTAACGTTTGAACATGAAAAGTTACAAGAACTTGAGGAAAGATCACTAACAATAAGTAAATTGTTAAACCAATTAAGGCAGATTTAATCAATTTCTTTTCATCTTCTTCAGTCATAACACAAACACGAATAACTGCCCAAGCGATATAAATTGCAATTGTCCAACCCGCTAAATTCAATGGTGAATGAAGCAGTCCCCATGTCACTTTGTTCTCACCAACTTGACTATAGGAATACAGCATTACTACCAATTGTTCAATCCAAACAAAGGCGGAAATCAAAATAGCTTTTTTAGAAGGAATAATTCGCTTAATTCGGTCAGGATGACAAAATAATTGATAAAAAATCGTACAGACAAAAAAAGGAAATGCAACCATTGTCAAAGGCTCAGCCAATGAATAGGTATACATTTTCGAAAAAAATGTAATTGGTAGAAGAAAATTCACCATTTTTATTTCTTACCCTTGCTTTTTCAGCTTCAAATAATTATTCTGGATTCCCACAATCATAATTCCAAAGGATGACAAAACAAAACCGATAACAGCACCAAACAACGTCAACTTCTTTTTATTTTTCATTCCAAAGGTTGTCACATCGGATCCTGACGCTTTGGACAGCAATGTTGGTTGACCCATGTCTGGATAAAGTTTTGGTGCTTCCTCGACAAAGGCTTCAGCGTATGTATTCGAAAGCGTCTTTGCTTTTGAAGTATCGGCCCCACTTGCCTTAAAAGACAGCATCAAAGTATCAGAAGGATTATCAACCGTGATTGAAGAAGCAATTTCCCCTTTTGTCATTTTAAATGGTAATTTATCTTCAGCTACTGTTAGAACTGCATCATCCATTGCCAATTTCTTATATGTAGGAATTAATGATTTATCAGCGGTAACCCGAGAACTCGGATCCTTCACATCTGTATTATTTTTTGCAATTAAAACCAAGCGGCTAGTTGAAAAATTCGTGCTCGTTTTGGCAGATTTCGCATAGAAGAAGCCCACTGCGCCAAAAATGACCATCGCTAAAATAATGACCCAGCTATATCGTAAGAAGCGTTTCATCAAATCTTTCAAAGTAAATTCCATTTTCCTAGTCTCCATTAGTAGGCACCATCGCCTTTAAAAATTGCAATAACCGTCATAAACAGTATTTTAAAATCTAAGCCTAGATTGGCTTCATCGACATAGTCCAGTTCAATTTGTGCTCTTTCAGGGTAACCAATGTTTGAACGCCCTGAAGCTTGCCACAAACCAAAGACGCCGGGCTTTGCTGAAAGAAACTTATCAATTCGATCTTGACTACCATACTCAATCAATTCTTTCTCAACAACTGGTCGAGGTCCAATAATGGACATATTACCTCTAAGTGTATTCCAAAACTGTGGTAATTCATCTAATGAAGTCCGTCGTAAGATTGCCCCAACTTTAGTAATCCGCGGATCTTCTTTCGTTGGCAACTTATAGCCGTTATCGACAAATTTCTGATACAAGTTCTGGTTTGAACGCAAAATTTCATCTGCATTGTCAACCATTGATTGAAATTTATAAATTTTAAAATGTTTTCCGCCCTGGCCAACCCGGTCCTGGCTATAAAAGATATGCGACGTCCCTTTCGAAAGTTTAATCCAAATCGCAATAACTATAAAAATTGGTGAGAAAACAACAAGAGCCACCAATGAGACGACAATATCTAATAAACGTTTGGGAAGACGATAGAACAAGAGCTTTTTCAATGCCCCATCCTCCAATATTTTTAATTTGTTCACAACGATTAATTATACCAGAAAGCCTGACTTACCGAAAGAATCCGCGGTTTAAGACGCGCTTAAGAATTGGTGCTCGTAGTATCCATAAAGCCATCAGATAAACAAAAATCCCGATTAACCCTTCTACTGCCGTCGAGATAATGCCAATGCCGTGGGTATCCACATATGCAATGACGCTAATGTACATGACCAATGCCGCTAAAAGATACCGCCAAATACCAGTGAAGTGTTTGCTTACAGGCATATCTTCGCGAGTCACAACCAACTGGTATAAAATAACCGCTAGTTCAGACAAGGCCGTTGCGATGGCCGCACCTTCAACTCCCCATAGGAAGATAAAGAAGAAATTAAGGACTACATTTAATAGCGCACCAAAGGTAACCGACCAAGTATAATCGTGCAATCGTTTTGTCGGAATCAAAAACTGATTACCGATAACGTTGGACCAACCGATAAAGATAATGATTGGGGTTAATAATACAAGGGCGCTACCAACCTGGCCCCATGATTGACCCAAAAACCAAAGCATGGCCGTTGGACCAATGGCCGCAATTCCAGCAGCAAGAGGAATCGCAATGGCAGAAACGAAATCCATGGATGAATGAATTGCCTTTTTCATTTGATCATGTTCCCCGGCAGCATAATGAGCCGACATACGTGGCAACATAACCAGACCAACTGATGTAACCAAGGCCAAACAAACCTTAATAATCTTATCCGCATTATCATAGATACCAGATGATGCCGTCGATCCGGTAATAAACGGCAGCATCGTCTTATTTAACTGCAAATATATTTGTGTGGCAATTGTCGGCAAGAACATTAGGAATACGGGTTTCCAATGTAAATTCAATTCAAGTGAGGAAAACTTTGGTAATTTAAATTTACCAATCAGGTAAAACCACATTGATAAGTTACCAATGACTTGAGAAATAGCCAGTAAAAGAATGTATGCACCAACGTCACTGGGAGCCTTCACTAAAATAAAAATCAGAACAGTCATTAATAGCTTAATAAACATATTCCGTAGAACGGTTTTTTTGAAGTCTTCTAATCCCATAAAATACCATGAGATATCAACGATTCCAGAAAAAATGACCCAGATTTGATACCAAAGGAAAAGTTCATTATTGTGAATTCGCGAATTCAGAACGCCTCCACCATAAATAAAGGCGACATACATTGCAATAGCCGCTAATCCAGCAATAAAATGAATCGTCTGAATTTCCCAAAACTTCTTTTGACGTAGTTCTACATCATTACGAACATATGCGATTTCACGTGAACCATAGGTCACAATTCCAAGAGAAGCAATCAACAGAAAATAAGTTACTAAGGAATTAGTCCAGGAAGCAATTCCAACTGCTTCTTTTCCTAAGACACGTGCGAGATAGGGAAGTGTGATGATTGGGACAATGATATTTAGCAACTGGTACGCTGCGTTGTATAAATAATTTTTGGCTACCTGCATAAAACTTTTTCCAATCATATTAATTAAATTTTTACTATTCCAATTATAATAAAAAAAACGATATTAAATCGTTTTTCAAACTACTATCCATTATACTTTGTTTGCGGAACAGTCTTAAAGTATTTTCCATTATCTACTAAAGCACCCTGACCTAATAAACGATCATTTAATAACTTTGTCTTATTATTTTTAATGTTCATGATATAGCTAGGAGCAAATGTTTCATTATTTGCAAACGAAGTGATAACAATGTTTTTCTCATTCTTATTAGGTTTTAATGCTAAGAATGAGTATGTATAATTTGATATACCTTTCACTGTTGAACTTGAAAGAACTAACCCATTACCATTTAGCGGCTCATACTTTCCTTCCAAAGAATCTGATGAATAGCCAAGAAGATAACTTTGATTCCTAAACTGTTTCCCATTGGTTGCGAATTTATCAGCAGATAGGCAAGTAAAGAGATAATATTTACCCTTATATTTAAAAACATTGGGACGCTCTATCACATCATGCGTCGCATTTGCCGTTAACAATGGTTTCATAACCTTTTTAACAGTAAAGTCCTTATTTAACTCAACCATACCAATAGCAGCATTTCCATAGAAAGCCTTTTTAAACTCCAAGCTATCTCTTTCTTTTAATAATCTTTTCCTTTCGTTCTTAAAATAGACATACGATCCATAATAGGCTTGATTATTCAAATTATTTTCGCCCTCAGCACCATATTTATCTGAAGTGCTCGTTTCAAAAAGCAAATAATACTTGCCATTTTCTTCAACAAAATGTGGATCTCTCATAGCGAAAGAGTTATAAAAATCACCTTCTTTTTGTTTTGCCTGATCCACGGTCTGATATATTCTACCGTCACCAAGGAAAATAGTCTTATTATCAGTTGCCTTAGAATGATTTATAGTCAGGCCTGATTTCCAATCCAATCCATTTTTTGGTACAACTGTAATTTGCGCAGTGGTAAGCGCCTGAGCCTGATTATCAGCACCTGTTGCCATTGCATTTGTATAGAATAGGCGTAAAGTATCATCGTTTTGATGAAAAAGAATTGTTGAGCCAGACCATTCACTTTTCATTTGATTTAACGACTGATCACTTGAAGAATTCTTGCCCTCCCCAAAACTATCAAAAACATTACCAAGATATTCCCAGGAATTAATATCATTAGAATCAGCGTCTATCCTTTGACTATATAAGCCAAGGTGAGCTCCTCCGACATCTGATCTGGCTCCAATTGAGGTTAACCCAATCACCAATCGATAGCCATGATAATCAGCAACTGTACCATCAGGATTAGTAACAGGCCAAGAATCCCAAACCGGAACCTTTTTCATAGTTTGACTTTCAGAATCCCATGTTTTCGATTTTGGGACATCCTTCATTAGTTCCTTTTGATTGTACTTTGGAGCTCGAAAGGCTTCAGTATCAAGTGAATTAGAGAACGAGTCCATCTGAGAACGAGTAATATGTGCAATACCATAATCCTTGTTATAGCATTTTAGCATATCCTTAAGAGTATCCCTATTGCAGTATATTAGAATCAAACCAAATCCAAATACCGTTAAGAAAAAGATACATATAATTTTAGAGGCACTATTTTTTTTATATTTAATCATTAAATTTATTGCTTTTAAGTATTTCATATGCAAATTATTTAAAAGTGATAATTAACACTAATAAATAATTTAAAGGAGCTATCTCTTGTAGTTTATTTCTTGAGTCTGCAAAATCACATTATTTACCTGTTTTAAAATTACTGAAAGTACAAATGTAATAGATAAAATCGCGAATGTATATGAAATACCAATTTTATCTGAAGACTTAAACACTGTTCTCAGGTTTAAATAAAGAATTTCATAAAGCAGATATATTTCTAACGAATATTCTCCAATTAACGATAAACAATTTTTTATCAACCTTAATTTGAATATCGAAAAGAAAAAAACAATTACAACAGACAACACTATGACCATCAGAAAATATTCATATCGATCAAAAAATTCAAATTTAGGGCGATTTTGAAGCCAATTTTTCCTCAACACACATGAAATAACAATCAATACAATAGAAATTGGAATAGAAAAATAAATGAATGTTTTAGAAATCTGAGTGTGATTATATGCTAACTTTCCAAACCAAATTCCAACAATAAAAATTGGTATTCTTACAGTTAAAATATCAATCATCACAAAATATTGAGGATTAACAATACTCAATCCATATGAACATGCGACCACAATAGTGATTAATACAAAAGTGCCTTTCCAGTCCCATATATCAATAATTCTAAATAGTATTGGGAATAACAAATATAAAACTATTATTAATGAAAAATACCAATAATGATTGCCACCCGGGAGACCGGAACTATAGAATCCAAAAAGAAAAATCTTACTAAACCAGTCGAATAGACCTTTACAAGGTGAAAATGAGTAAAAAATCATCGAGACTACTAATAATTCCGGGAAAATCCTTAACAATCTTCTTTTGTAAAAGCGACGTAACACATTATTTTTCTTCAGTGAAAAATATAAACCAAAAGCTGAAAAAAATAAGAAAAAATCTACACCTGAATCACCAATCATTCGAAAATCCGTTATAGATTCAGCCAAATTATATTTGTTTAAAAAATTTGATTCATAAAAATTTAAATCCCAAGAATGATATAAAACTATCCAAAGAGTTGCGATTCCTAAAATTGGCTTTCGATACTTACTCAGTTCCGACAAGTCGAATTTTTTGCTAACTTTCATACTTAGCCCCTAAAAATAAATGATTTTATGATAAACAAATTGATAACCAACATATTCTACTATAAATTAAAAAAGATGACCATCATATTTTATAGTACCAGACATCAACTTTAAAATTATTTTAATTAAAAAAATAAATTCACCTTATATATTTATTCTAATCTAGAAAAAAGGTAATGATGCTTCTTGCACCATTACCTTTTTTCAACACACCAATATATAAAAATTGATTTTTTATATCTAATGAATAAAAATTTTAGTTAGACATTTTGTAGGATACCTTCCGAGTCAAAAAGATAATCTTTCCCATTTATTTTTGAATATCCGTTTAAACGCACTCCGTCAGCGCCATAGCCTTTAACTTTACCGTTGACATTTTGCAGACCTGTTGTCATTGCGCCAAAATTAGCATCGAAGTAGTAATACTTCCCATCTATCTTCTGTTCGCCATACTGCATCTGGCCATCTTGATTGTAATATAATGTTCGCCAATCAAACTTTTGCCAACCCGTCTGCATTACTCCATTCTTATCGAAGTAATAGTTCTTTCCGTCAATGTTTCGTTCATTATGAACCATTCGACCTTCAGAATCATAATAGAACTTCAATCCATCAATCGTTTGAAATCCTGTTTTAGCAACACCGTTTTCGTCAAAGTAATACCAATTCCCTTGAACATTCTTAATTCCAGTGACCAGGCTTCCATTAGATCCAAAGTTTTTAACTTTACCGTTGACATTTTGCAGACCTGTTGTCATTGCGCCAAAATTAGCATCGAAGTAGTAATACTTCCCATCTATCTTCTGTTCGCCATACTGCATCTGGCCATCTTGATTGTAATATAATGTTCGCCAATCAAACTTTTGCCAACCCGTCTGCATTACTCCATTCTTATCGAAGTAATAGTTCTTTCCGTCAATGTTTCGTTCGCCGATTGCCATTTTCCCATCATTCTGGAAATATCTCAACTTATTTTTTACAGTTATAAAGCCATGTTGTGCTTTACCTTCATCATTTAAAAGATACCAAGAGCCATGAATCTCAACAAAGCCATTTAATCTCGCACCATCGTTACCATAACCAATCAATTGATTGTTTAAGTTGACAATTCCTGTGGCCATTGCCCCATAAGCCAAATCGAAATAGTACCACTTACCATCAATTTTTTGCTCACCATATTGCATTTGACCATCTTTATTATAATATAGCGTTCGCCAGTCAAATTTTTGAAAACCAGTTTTCATAGTTCCATATGCTGGATCAAAATAATAGTTTTTACCGTCTATATTATATTCACCATGTACCATCTGGCCGCTAGATTTATAGTACAATTGGCGGCCATCAAAATTTTGCCAACCTGTTTTCATAGTTCCGAACGCAGGATCAAAGTAATATGTGTCACCGTTTATATTATACTCACCATGTACCATTTGTCCTGTAGGTTTATAGTACAATTGACGGCCATCAAAATTTTGCCAACCCGTTTTCATAGTTCCGAACGCAGGATCAAAATAATATGTGTCACCATTTATATTATATTCACCATGCACCATGGCACCATCTTTATCATAATATAATTGACGGCCATCAAAGTTTTGCCAACCTGTTTGTTTCTCACCAGTTATTGTATTAATAAGATAGGTTTTACCATTAATTCCCTTTTCAACTAGTGGTAACGTTGTTGCCAGGCCAGCATAGTCGATTGAAACATCAAAAGTTCCACTGATCCCCCAAAAACCAGCATTGGAAGACCACTGCCACATACCATAATCAGTATTCCATAAATTGCTGCTTGAAGGATGATAAGGATACGAAGCCATCCAAACTCTTTTATTTCCAAGAAATGAAAAATCGAGATTCATTTCATTTTTATATGATGTATAAGTATAAAGAGCCGTATTATTATAGCCTCGATTATTCAACTGATTATTAAAAGCCCAAGAATTTCCAGACACTCCGCTATTTTTAGTCGAAGAATCCTCCAAATCATTAATCAACAACTCTGCCGTGCTGAGACCTAACTGATTTGCATAATCAACAAAAAAATTCGCCTCATTCCGTGCGCTATTTTGATCATTATATGTAGAATAGTGATATGCGGAAACTTTCATTCCAGCTGCCTTTGCATTATTGATTTGACTAGCCGCATAAGGATTACGATAATAAGTTCCTTCTGTCAATTTCACAATAACACCACGAACACCGTTATTCTTCATTATTTGAAAATCATTAGTGGATAAATATCCATTATGAGAAGAAATATCCACTGCGTCCATACGTGGTATTCCACTCTGTCCACCAGTGACGCGGTCAATATCCGCTGAAACTAAAAGAGGTGTTGATGTAGCACCCGCTACGCCTAAAGTAGCAATGGCACTTAATGTTAATAAACTATGTTTTAAATTCATTTCTATACATTAATTCTGATGATAATTCTGTTTAGCATAATCCACAGCTGAGATTCCTTGCTGTGAAGATTGAGTTATAATAGATTTTATATCTGAAGGAGCCCATTCATTTGCTGGCAATCCAGCATCGGTTAATTCTTTAGTGACTTTCGTGATCATATTGGAGTCAACAGTATTTCCTTCTACAGTTTTATTAGGATCATAATTGTTACTATTTTCAATATTTTTTTTAATGATAGAAGAAGATTTGCTTTCAGAAATCGAATTATGATTGGACGATGAAAATGTAAAAGTTGAAGAAATATTAGCTTCATGTTTATTATTTTTGGTTGTCCCAAGTTGAAAAGCACCGAAAATAACGAATGCAGCTCCCACCAAAGAAACTATTGTAATTACAATTTTTTTCATTTTAAATACCTATATTTTCACTACCTGATTTATTGCTACTTATTATTTTACACAGATTTGTACTTTTTAAAAGGATTTATATCTTTTTGTTATTAAATTTAATTTTTGTTTAAAAAAATTATATTGTACATGATATATACCGAAAAAAATTCTTATAAGCAAAAGTGATAAAAAGTGCTCTATAGTTAATTAATTTACAAAAAAAGCTCAAAAAGCTTAATCAAGGCATTGATAAACTTTCTGAGCTCTTAAATTCTTACATTCCTCATAAGATACAAAGGTTGTGAATAGTATTAGTTTTGGTTTAATTTTTTCTTCAATTCTAAAATAATAACTCCGAACAGAACAAGTAAAGATGTCAACGAGGGTATAATTTCCCACCATGGAATGTTTTGCTTTATAGTAATGCTATCCCCTTCGTGTATTTCTTTATTGATAGTAATCTGTCCATCTTGAACAAAAAATGTTATTTTTTTATTATTCAAAAACACATTAATATTTGTAAATTTATACGCTAGAATTGGTAATTTTATTGTTTGTTTAGCAATTGATTTTGTTATAGTGAACTTTATTTTGTCAGTTGTTGAATTAAAATTGCTAGTTCCCACACTTTCCTGACCATCCATCACCAACATATGCTTAACAATGGGATTTGCTTTCTTATCAGAAAGCAAAAATTGGTTTTTATCATCTTCTAATATCTCTTTTGGTACATAGTCAGAATAATTTTTAATACTCCAAAACTCAGGTATATTAAATGTACTTCTATCAAAGGCGCCAAATCCTCGCATGCCTGTTACATCCGTATTTGAAGAGAACTTTGAAAGAATGTCTTCCTTATTCGCGATTATAAACTTTCCATCCTTGCCTATATCCGGCATGTTTTGAGGGAAAATAATAGAGCTAACAATTATCAATATAAACACCGTATAGGTAGTTATAATCTTTAAAATTTGTATCGAAAAAGTTTTTTCGGATAAACAAACAATAGAAATTGCCACACAAAAATATAATCCAAAATCAAATAATCTAAGTGGTGTTTGAATAAAACTTAGAATTCCTCCTTGACTAAAGTAAGTCCAAGAAAAAGTTGACATACCAAAACATATAAAAATAAAAGAAATAATTTGTGCTAAATTTACTTTTCTTAATACATAAATCGTTAATAATATAAAAATGATTAGAACCAAATAAAGAGGTTTACTAAATAAGTCATTTATATAAATATATCTTGACACCCACCAATCTAAAGATAACTCTGGAAAGTTAATATTATTATTCAGTTTCACTAAAATCAATGGAACCGTCACTGGTAACGTTAAAAAGAAAACCAGCACACCTGCAACCGACAAATTTTTTACAACATCGACTCGATCTTTAAAACACAATAAATAAACAATCAAATAAGCTAAAATGAACAGTATTACGAAGAAAGTTGTCAAAACGTGTGCAAAAGACGTAAGGACAATACCAAAAGTTAATGGCAGAATTGTTTTCTTTTCATTGAGGTGTAGTATTCCATATGCAATTAGCGGAAATCCAACTTTGGCAATGCCAACACCACCGGTATTTTCAACTTCAAGAGCAATTACAAAAGATCCCCACAAAATAGAAAGTAACGTAGAAATGACAATTTCAGACTTATTTAAATACCGAAGTGTTATATACGAAACCACCATCAAAGAAAACAAAGTCAAGTAAATAAACAATTTATATTGTATAGATGGATCAATACTTCTTGGAATAATATTCATCAGTAACTGCATGTCTAATGATGGGTAAAAAACATTCGTTGCAACACCAATCTTCCCTATTGACATGAAATTCTGAGGATATAACCATCCCAAATAACTACTATGCAAATTATAAATGCGGGATAAATGAAAATACCCATCACTGCTCAATTGTACAGGTGAAGATAATAAAACATTCAATAATAACGCACTACAAAACGCCATTAAAAAAATTGGCAACAATTCAACCAACCTTATATAATTAATCTTTTTCATACTAAATTCCTATATTATTCTTCACAATCCAGTGAATCAAAAAAAGATGTCCCCTCTTTTATTACTAGTATTGTAATACCAATAAACCGCCAATGAATCAGATTTGACGCTAAGTGTCTCTATAATTATTGAAAGGTTATTTTCATTCTAATGTTTTGGATGTTCAACAAAATGTGCATCCAAAAATCGACTAGCAGTGTAAACTGCCAATACGACTATAAATGTAGCAATGGTCACATCAGTTAACCAGTGCGCACCAAGTCGAACCCTTCCGTATGCTGAACAAACACCAATGAAAACAGCCAACCAGGTTAATATTCTCTGCCATTTAATATTTTTTCTGGGTACCAAAAATGGTAAATATAAATAAAACCAGCTAAGTGTGCTATGTCCTGAAGGAAAAGAACGATATTCTGTTCCCGGATTAATTTTATACCATGCGGAAAACCCAGTACCCATTATTGTAGATAAATCACGCGGCCTTGCTCGCCCCCATAATTCCTTCAGAGTTTCCAGAGATGTACTTACGGCAACAATAACAAAAATACCAGCTAACGCTGCTCTTAATGAGTAATCCAATTCATCCTGAGACTGCTTTTGTATCCACTTATGAAAGTAATATGAACAAACAAAAGTAAAAAATATTGATAATACATCAAAAAGAAAACCTAATTTAGGATTCACTAATTGACTAGTGTTAAATGAATCTGCCCAACTTTGACCTATTTTATGATTATGTAGCACAGCTGCAGTGTAAAAAACATAATCATATAAAACGCTTCGCATCTGATTTAAATCGATCAAAACTAACCCGGTAGTTAAAATAATTCGTAAAATATGTTCTTTAACAAGTCGCCAAATAATCCAAGTTATAATTTCAAAACAAATTAAATAAACAAAATTTTTTCCCTGAACTGTATAATGTTCAAAAATGTGGCTAAAAATGGAATGATTTGTAATTAATATATTAGATATTTTTTGATCAAATAACGTTCCAATAAGCATAAGGACAAATATCAAAAAAATGAATGCGATTCCAATATTTTTTTCTTTTTTAGTTGTATAAAATTCTTTTTTTTTCAATTTCATATTCCTATATTATTTTTCCAGAAATGTATAAATAAAATCTTTCATAAATCCCATGACATCTTTTGAATTATTTTTGACACCAACAATGAATGGTTTTCTTCAATAGACTTAATTTCCCTATTTTTAATTTGTTTTAAACTCTGACTATTTTTCTCAATATGGCCAAAAAATACAAAGCAAAAACTATTCAAGATATTTTTTTTAGAAAGAATTTCTGATTCTAATTGTTTACTTAGAATCTTATAAAATGTTTGAACATACAATAGTTTTTCAATGTATTCTTCTTTAAGTTCAATTTCGGTAAAACCACCAACTTCATCCTCGAGGTATTCAATGTTTTTCCAACATTGTTCCAACGTGAACATCGAAATTGACAAATCAGTAAAGGATTCTAAAATTGACTTACTAATTAAATTCGATGAAATAATAATTCTATACTTTAATTCATTTTTATTTTCTTCAAAAATTGTGAAAATATCTTTTAAATCCTTATAAGAAATAGTTTTTCTTAAATCTGTTTTACAAGCTGGATCAATATGATAAGGATATGCACCTTCATACTCAATACGATCGAGTAGTTCTTCCGATTTAGATTCTATAGTCAACATTCTGAAAACTAATAAGTAAATACTATTTAAATCATCAAGCGCAATATCAATACCACTTTTTTTTGATATTTTTATGTTACCAAACAATCCAAAAATCGCTGCAATAATAGTAACAATAGGAATTAATTTAGATAAATCATTTAAAATAAATTTTAGCATACTTCGATTTTAATTCCTCTCTACTTCCCCACAAAGCCACTCAACATGGCTGTGGCGATGCTGAAGTAGATCAGGATGGAGGCCCAGTCACAGACCGTAGCGACCAGGGGACCGTTGATGACGGCTGGGTCGATGTTGAGACGGTTTAGGAGGGCTGGGACAAGGTGGGCCAGTAGAGATGAGGCCAGAATTGACAAAGCCAGTGAGAGGCCAACTGCCAGGGCCAGGCCGTCGTTGCCTTGCCAGAGCATGGTGACGAGGGCGAGGACGGCACCACCAATAATGGAAAGAACTAGAGCTGAGATGAACTCAGAGAAGAGGTTCTTCCAGCCGGATTGGTCGGAGCCGTTGCCGAAGTGGCGGATGGCTAGGGCCAAGGACTGGGTACCGGCGTTACCGGCCGTACCGGCGATGATGGTGATGAAGGCGGCGAGGATTGGTGCTTGGCGGATGGTGTGCTCAAACATGCCAATCAAGGCCGTTGAAGCCAGTCCTAGGACCAACAGCGTCAGCAACCATGGAATTCGCTTAATGGCCGAATGCCAGGCAGAGTCGTCGGTGTCGGAGACGTCGACGGCGGCAAGGCCGGAATAGTCTTCGACCGCTTCTTCGTCGATGACGTCGACGATATCGTCAACCGTGATGATACCAAGCAGGTGCTTGTCGGCATCGATGACGGGAATGGAGAAGAAATTATAATCAGCCACCACTTGGGCCACGTCCTGCTGGTCGCTATCGGCCGAAACGGAGATGACACGGGTGTTAGTGATGGAATCGATGGCCATGTCGTCCGGGTGGGTCAAGAGGTCACGCAATGAGACAACCCCAATCAGGTGGTTCTCGTCATCAATGACGTAGACGTAGATGATTGACTCAGCTTCTTCGGCCTGCTTTTTGACCTGGCGAAGGACGTCCTTGACTTTTTCGGAACGCTTCACGGCCAGGTACTCGGTAGCCATCAAGGACCCTGCGGTGTCGTCCTCGTACTTGATCAAACGCTTGATTTCTTTGACTTCGTCGGCGGGCATCAGGGCCAGGTAGTTGGCGACTTTTTTAGCGGGCATGGCCTGGAGTAGGTCAGCCTCGTTATCGGCAAACATGGCCACCAGGATATCGGCCCCCTTCTGCTCTGGCATCTCCTCTAAGAGGCCAACGATTTCTTCGGGATCGATTTCCAAGTTGTCAAAAATCGTTGCCAAAGTCTCGTCGTCCATGACCCGCCAAGCCACTTCACGAATGTTTTCGGGCAGAGCCGCGTAGACCTGTCCCTTTTCAAAGTCGTGCAGGGCCGTGAAGCGGTTCATAAAGAGGTCGTCTTGACCGGTGGTAATCAGGTTTGCTAACTCATGAACAGTTTCTGCTAACTGTTGTTCATTATCAAGTGCCATTCTTGCTGTCTTCCTTTCGAGGGGCTTTGCCCGCTCTAATCCGTCTAAATGCTTAATTTTCTTCGATATCTTTTAGGGCCGCGAGGTCCTCTGGCAGATCCGTTTGCAGGTGCCGTGTCATTTCTGCAAAGGGGTCGTAAAAGGCCATTTGGTAGGCGTGTAAGGCCTGGCGCTTTAAGCCATACCAGAGTGGTCCGCCGTAGAGATCATCGCCCACCAGCGGAAAGCCAATGTGCTTGAAGTGGACGCGAATCTGATGAGTCCGGCCGGTGTGCAGCTGGACTTTGACACGGGTCATGGGGTGTTCGGGGTCCTGCTCGTAGCGCTTTTCGACCCAGTATTCGGTCTTCGATGCCTTTCCGTCTTCAGTGACCGTCCGCTTGATGAAGTCCCCTTCGAGGCGGCCAATTGGCGCCTCGATGATACCATGGTCGTCTGGCAGAATGCCGGAAACATAGGCCGTATAGAACTTTTCAACCGAATGGTCCTGGAGTTGCTGGTCCAAAACGGCGTGGGCAAAGCGGTGCTTGGCCAACAGAACCAGACCGGACGTGTCACGATCCAAGCGGGTCACGACGTGGGGCACCAAGTCCTCGGCTTCCTCGTCAATCAGATGACCCTTCACCTGGTTGACCAGGGTGTGCAAGCGGTCGGCATGGCCGGGCACCGTCGTCACCCCGTAGGGCTTGTCAACGGCCAAGAAGTGCTCGTCTTCGTAAATCACCTTAATTGGTGAAAAGTCCGGCACAACCAGGTCGTTCCCCTGCTCAACCGGCATGATAATTGTGGCCACATCCCCCTTCTTCAGATAGTCGGAGGTGTAGACCTGCTTGTCGTTCACTAAAATAGCGCCACCGTTATGCTTCATCTGTGAAAACATGCGGTGGGAAACGCCATGGCTTTGGAGGAAGGAACGAACCTTGCGGTTCTCATCCCCTTCATACGTCCAAGAAAATTTCATAAGTAATCGTGATTTTCGCGGTGACCGCTTGGTCTTCGCGTCCTTTCGGGTGGGAGTTTGGTGGATATGTAGATGGGACAGCGATTATGGCTGTCGAAAACGATTCATCATTCGCTTGAATTGTCGTTGGTCGAGTGAAGTCGACATGCTCGCCGTCGACCTTTTTGTTCAGTCAAAATAGCGATGGATTGTTTGCTACAACGACTCGTTTTAAACAAACTCGTCGTCGGTCGAGTGAAAGAAGTATTTCTCGCCTTCGACCTAATGGTCGATATCGGCGATAAATGCTTCTTGCACTCTATGCCAAAAGTCCAGATGCCGGTAGGAGGCAAAGTGAATCGATTGCTCGGCCACTTCAAAGGTCACGGACACAACGTCCTCGGCCAGAATTTCCAGCTGATCGCAAGTGATCAAAAAGGACTGGTGCTTTGGCTTGACCGTAATGCTCTGGCCCGTGGGCACAATCAGAGGTGAACCAAGAGTACGAAAGACCCGGTTATTGATTGAAGCAATTTCTGACATCTGGATGGCCTGAAGGGATGGGTGGAGAACGGCCCCACCGTTGGCCTTGTTATAGGCCGTCGAACCGGTTGGCGTGGCAATGGCAACACCGTCACCACGGAAGCCTTCGAAGTGGTGGTCACCCAAGTAAATGTCGGCCACCAGCGTTCCAACAGGCTGCTTAACCGTCGCCTCGTTTAAGGCTAGGTACTCCTCCGTTGTGCCATCGACCATCTTAGTCGTTAACTTCAACAGTGGATAAGAAACCCGTTCCCCGGAATCCTTGACCAAGGAAGCGACCAGCTCCTTGACTTCGTTCCCCAGCCAATCGGTGTAAAAGCCGAGGTGGCCGGTGTGCAGGCCGACAAAACGGAGGTCTTCCTTCAAACCGATGTACTCGTGGAAGGCCCCGAGCAAGGTGCCGTCTCCCCCGACCGTGATGACCAAATCCGGATTGGCATCGTCTTGTTCAATGCCCTGGCGGTCCAATTCGGCTTTCAATTCTTTCACAATTTTCAGTGACCGTTCTTGGTCATTGTGATAGAGTGCGACTTTCATAAAACTTCTTTCTTTGGTGGAGTTCGAGTCTGGGCGGGTGCATCACCGAATGGTGCGCAATCCGGGAGTCGAACCCTAATCCATTTCCTTTACTTCGGCCAGTTCCTGTTCTAAGGCAAAGGTCTGCTCGGAAATCTCGGCCAGCTTTTCGGCCACTTCCGGCTTGATTTCGCCGTGCTTGTAGTTCAGGTCGTGTTCAATGGTTGACCAGAAATTCATCGCCATCGTACGAATCTGAATTTCGGCCAGCACCTTGGTTTCACCGGAGTAGAGCGAAACCGGGTACTCGATGACCATGTGGTAGGAACGGTAACCGGATGGCTTGGCGTTCATCACGTAATCGCGCTCTTCTAGGATGGTAAAGTCGGTCCGCTTACGCAGCAGCTCAACCACCTTGTAGATGTCATCGATGTACTTGGTCATGATGCGCAGGCCGGCAATGTCTTGCAAGTCCAAAGCCAGACGATCCTCGTGGAGGTGCCGGCGGACAATCTTCTCTTCAATGGAGGCCTGGGACTTAACCCGGCCCGTCACGGATTCAACCGGACGGGTGCCCGTTTTAACCTGACCAGTCGTCAAATAACCGAGCTTGACTTTCAGCTCGGCAACCGCCTGTTCGTATGGTTCAAAAAACGTTGTCCATTCCATGCTTGGACCTCCTTTTCCCGCAATGGCAAAATAACGCCACAATACCCTTTTATTTTACCATAACTTACCAGCTGCTTAGGCAGACAAAAAAGAGCAGCCAACTGGCTGCTCTTTGATTAATTATTCAAATTACTTGTTCTTTGCCAATGAAGCGGCACCGATAACACCGGCGTCGTTTCCAAGTTCGGCCAACTTAACAGTCGTTGACGTGCGAACCGTTGGGAAGGCGAAGACTGACCAGTTCTTTTCTACGCGTTCGCGCAAGAATTCACCGGCTGCGGCAACCCCACCACCAATAACGATGGCTGATGGGTTCAGGATGTTTGAAATCGTAGCGGCTGCGTAGCCCAAGTAGTAGGCCAACTTGTCAACCGTTTCGTTAGCAAGGAAGTCACCTTCCTTAGCCAAGTCAAAGATGATCTTTGACGTTACTTCGTCTCCGTTATCAATCATCTTCTTCAAACGTGATTCACCGACGTACTGTTCGGCAAAGTCCTGTGCCAAGTGCACAACACCCGTTGCTGAAGCATATTGTTCCAAGCAACCGTGGTTTCCACAAGTACACAAGTAGCCGTTTGGTTCCACGATAATGTGGCCAACTTCACCACCGGCACCGGCCACTCCGTGAATCAATTCGTGGTTGGCAACCAAGCCACCACCAACACCGGTTCCAAGAGTGATGAAGGAAACGTCGGCATCGTTGTTTCCGGCACCCTTCCAGGCTTCCCCGAGGGCGGCCACGTTGGCGTCGTTGTCAATCGTGAGTTCAAAGCCAGTTCCGGCTTGGATTGGTTCCTTGACGGCTTCTTCCTTAGCCCAACCAAGGTTGTAGGCACCCTTAACGGTTCCGTTAACACGGTCAACCGTTCCAGGCGTTCCCATTCCAATTCCGATCACACGTGAACGGTCCAATTGGTACAAGTCCAAGTGGTGGTTAATGGATTCAATGATGTCAGGCACGATGTGCATACCATCGCCCAAAACGTTTGTTTGAATTGACCACTTTTGTTGCACTTCACCTTGGTCAGTCAAAATCGCAAACTTGATGGTCGTTCCACCAAGGTCAACACCAATTAATTTATCTTTTGTCATGATGATTAATTGGTTCCCATTGGCCAAGGCAAAATGGGAACCGCCTCCTATTTCATAAGTTACAAGTCTATTTTAACAAAGGACATGAAAGTTTTGCAAGCGTTTACAAAACTTTTCTTTTGGGCATTGCTGAGCAATCAATGGTTCCAGCAAGGCCCTTTTAAAATCGCCTAATGACTAGCCGACTGTGCCGCATTCACATCGTAATGACTATTGTCACCGGTCCTCTCAACCTCTTGTCGGTGTTCCTTTGCCAAGATGACTTTCATCGTTTGATAGTCTTGATCCGACAGAACTTTGGCCTTGTAGAGATTGTCCACCTCAAGGGCGGCCACTTCGATATCCCAAAGTCGCTTACCGACGTGAATGTAAATCTCGTACTTCTTCAAATACTGCAAAATATCGTAAAAATTCTTCACGACCGTCTCCTTTGCTTTCATCAGCGTCAAGGGTGCTTCGAACTTTTTAGCAATTATAGCCGCTGAACGCCTAAAGTGCAAGCAGCCCACCGGCCGCTTCCGCTCAGTCCAAAGTCAGGTTCAACCCGGCCGACAACAAGACCAGCTGCCCTGACAAAACGTCGTAATCCGGGTACTCTTCCTGAAGGGCCTGGCGGTACAAATTCAGCTGTCCCGTATAGTTCTTACGCATCCGCTTCAGGGCCTCTTTTTGACGGGCACCGGGCCGTTTTGGCACATAGTCGGTCTTATAGTCAAAAATCGTCACCGTCTTCTTTCCCTCGTCAACGAAATAGCCGTCGACAATCCCGTGAACCAGAATGGGCTGTTCGTCGTTCAAATCAGGGTAGACCTCCTTGGCCGGAATGACCATGGCAAAGGGCGTCTCCCGCTTCAAGTTCGCATTATGCCGGGCTATCTCTTGGGCAAAATCCGAATGCAAGAAGGCAATCACCTGCCCCAAATCAATCAAAGGGGCCACTTCTTCGGCAATCTTCCCCTCTGAAACGAGGTCACCAACCAACTTTTCCAGGTCCCTTTCCTCAATCCAGGAGGTGAAGTCGACCAGCTGCATAATCAAGTGGGTGGCCGTTCCAACGGCCGTTGGGGACGGCTTGGCCTTCCCGTCGGTCATGAAGTCCGGCAGCGGCAGCTCGTCTTGGGTCAGCATGCGAGCGGCAGAAGAATCCGCCGCCTCCGCCTTGCTTTCTTCCACAAGAACAGCGTCTGCATGGCCATTCCTCTCCTCATCTCTTCGACCACCCTCAACTGCCTGCCCTCCTTCATCCAAGTAGAGGTCGGCCAGGAATGGCCGGTCCGGATCTTCGAAGAGTGACTTGATTTCTGACACCGATTGGTAGGCGGCCGTCTTCGTGGCGGCTTCAAATGAGTAGCGGTAGGAAAGCTTTGCTTGCAGTTCCTTTAAATCAGCCGGCTTCAAAGCGGCTGGCTTGGCAGTGACCGCCTCAGCATCAGCGGACGCCGCCTGACTGACACCAGCAACAAGCAAATCCACCGTTTGAGGCAAATCTTCCTCTAAAATCAGCTGTGTGTTAATTGCGCCCCCTTCCAGCTCGATTGGATGAGTCGCCTGCCCGACTGTTTTGAGGCTTGCCGACGTCATGATTTTATCCAAATCCGCATTCTTCGTCCGAGCAAGGGCTTGCAGGGTCCAATCCAAGTAGGAACTGGCCTTTAGGCGCTGACTTTCTGAGAGAAACTGGCCCTCTGCCAACTGTGCGTTTTCATAGAGCCGTTGAGTGGCCGTTTCCTTTTCACCATCCATTGGATCGACGCGACCAATCAGGTGCAGCTGCTGCTTGGCACGGGTCAGGGCCACGTAGTATAGCCGCATTTCTTCCGACCAGTTCTGCTTTTTAATGGCCTGTTTTACCGCGTACTTTCCAAGGGTTGGCAGCTTCACCTTGGCCTTTGGCTCCAAGTAGTCAAGCCCTGCACCAGCATCCTTTTGGAGGACAAAATTCGTCTGACTGTCCATTTGGTTAAAAGACTTATCCAAGTCAGGCAAGATGACAACGGGGAATTCCAAGCCCTTGGACTTGTGGATGGTCATCAGCGAAACCGCGGATTCCGAGGTTTCCTGGGCGACTTCACCAACGTTGCCACCGCCGTCTTGCACCTCCTCAATGTAGGCAATGAAGGCGTAAAGACCGGACTGGCCATTTTCTTGAAAAGTCGTCGCCCGCTGGTACAAGGCATGCAAGTTCGCCTGCCGCTGGGCACCGCCCTGCAGACCGACGACGTAGTCTAGCCAACCGGTGTCCTGGTAGATGGCCCAAATGAGGCCAACCAGGTCGTTTTGCCGGGCATAAAGGGACCACTTGTCGAACTGTTCCAAGACTTTTTCAGCCTTCTCGTCCTCTTTAGCATAGGCCAGAAAGGCCGTGTAAAAGTCGTGACCCTCATCCGCCAGACGAATGGCAGACAATTCATCTTCATCAAAGCCAAAAATCGGCGAACGAAGGGCGGCTGCCAAGGGAATGTCCTGGTGGGGATTATCCAGCACTCGCAACAAGTCCAGAACCAAATAAACTTCCATGGCCTTGTAGTAATCGCCGACCGACTCCGACTGAATCGGGATCCCGGCCTCGTGGGCCAAGCGGAGCAAGTCCGGGTAGACCGTTTTCGACCGGGTCAAAATGGCAATGTCTGAATACCGAATGGCCCGCATGCCATTTGGGGCCTCCTTATCATAGACCTGGCCGTTCAAATGGAGGTCCTGGACTTTTTTCAGCAGGTAGGTCAGCGTCTTTTCGCGGGTGCCGCGATCATCATCGTCTGCCTCTTCCTTGTCGGCAGAACTGCTGCCCTGATTCTTCTTTTGAATGGACAAGAGGTCCAGGTGAAAGACCGGCGGTACTTCTTCTGGAAAGGCGGCCTTTGGAATCAGCTTAGCCGATCCCTGATAAGGGACATCCCCCAGCTTTTCGTCCATTATCTGCGTGAAAATCTGATTAATAACCCGGGTCACGTTATTGTGCGACCGGAAGTTTTCCGCTAATTCGATTCGCTCATCGTCACTATCAGCACTGGCAAAGTCGTCGTACTTCGAAGCAAACAGCTGCGGAGCCGCCTGACGGAAGCCGTAAATCGACTGCTTAATATCGCCGACCATGTACATGTTGTGACCGTTGGACATATCCTTTAAGAAGGCTTCTTGCAGGCGGTTGACGTCCTGATACTCATCAACCATGACCTCTTCAAACTGGTTTTGAACCAATTCTTTGATGTCGTCCTTCTTTAAAATCTGCCGGGCTAAGACAACCAAATCAGAGAAATAAAGGACATTTGCCTCGGCCTTTGCCTTCTTTAAGGCGGCCAGGTAATCGCGGGTAACCGTCACCAAGTCAGCCAAAATCCGCTGGCCACGGGCGTTAACAATCTGCCATTCACCTTCGCTGAGACGGAAGAAGGATTCGCGGATCTTTTTCAGCGGGCTGTCCTGACTTTTCCCACTCGTGATGTAGCTCTCGCGATAAGTGGCGACTTTTTCAAGCACTTCGGCCACCGCAATCCGGTCCGAATCATCCGTTTCAAAGGCCTTTTTATCACGGTTTGGCCACTTCAACTTGGGCAGGGCCATGGCTGCCCGAAGGCTTTCATAGTCACCCTTTTTATCAATGATGGCAAGCAGCTGGCTAAGGTAGTGATCAACCTCGGTGAAGGCCAAGGCGGCATCGTCCAGCTTTTTATTCTCCTGTCCTTCAACAAAGGGCAGGAGATTCCGTGCTTCTACCAAAGCCTCTTCGACTGCCGGACGCACTTCGCCTGCCAAATACTCCTGGTAGGCCTTTTGTTCAGCAAGTGGTCGATTGGCATCTTCCCCATCGGCCAGTGAGTCCAGCCAGTGGTCCTCTTCCGGACGGGCAATGTCAAAATCCGCCAGCTTTAAGATGATTTCCTTTAAGGCATTGTCTCGTGAAACCGAGGCGAAGTTTTCCAGAACGTTCAAAAAGGCTTGGTGATCGGGGTTTTCATCATCGTAAAGGTCGTTAAAGAGGCTGTCCAAAACGCGGTTCTTGAAAAGCGCTTCCTCGGCTGAATCGGCCACCAGTCGGAAAGCCGGGTCCAAATCGATTTCGTAGTAGTAAGACTCAATCAGTTGCAGGGCAAAACCATCAATGGTCGTTACCGCAGCCGTTGGCAAAAGGGCCAGCTGTTCCTGCAGGTAAACTCGTTCTGCCGAATCCTGGCTGGCCTGCAAGACCTTGGTCAGCGCCTTTTCCAACCGTTCCTTCATCTCCCCGGCAGCGGCTCGGGTGAAGGTCACAATTAAGAAGCGGTCGACCGGAATTCGCTCGTCGACGATTTTTCGAATCAACCGTTCGATCAAAACGGTCGTCTTTCCGGAACCAGCGGAGGCCGAGACCAGGATGTTGTGCCCCCTGTGGGCAATGGCTGCTTGCTGATGTGCTGTGAATTCAGGCATTGTCGGCCTCCTTTCCGTCTGTTTCACTAGTTAAATTGTTTTCAAGGGCCTTTAGCACGGCCCCCTTCTTTCCCTGGTAAGTAAAGTTTTGGTACTGATCGCCCAGGGCGGCATCGAAGCGCATCACGTCGGTGTACTTCGAATAGGTCAACGACTGCTTGCTTGGGGCAATGCTAAAGTCCCCGGCAGCAATCTTGGCCGCCGCATTCAAGATCAACTGACGGTTGCGGGCCATCAGTAGGTTCAGTTCGTCGGCACTGACCACATCGGACTGGTTGGCGTTAAAGCCGCCCTTTTGCTTTTTAGCAATGGCGTAGGCCTCGGAAGGCTGACCGTACTCAACATAGTCAAGGGTATCGACATAGTCCTCGTTATCCAAATAGAGTCCATGGAGCTTGTTGCCTGGTGCCTTTAGCTGGCCAGCCAAAAGTTCGCCAAAGTCCCCCTTGAAGTCCTTAAAGCTGGTGACTTGGTCGTTAATTGGCGCAAAGAAGGCCCCAGCAACTTGACCGTCTGCGGCCATCCCCATGGCCTGGGCGTTTTCATTTGCCGCCTGCCAGTAGGCCAGAAGCTGCAGTTCCAGCCCGTTGGCCGCGTCAGCATAGTTGAACTTCTTACCGTTCAGCTTGTAGTCGACAATGGTACCAAAGTCGCCCACTGCATCCTGGCGGTCGAAGCGGTCGACTTTTCCACGGAGCTTAACGGACTGTCCAGCTTCATCTGCCATCACCATGGCGGGCAAGCCCTGCCGGCCCATTCCAAACTGCTCTTCGACCTGGGTTGGCCGCGATGTATTGCTCAAACGGGCGACATCGCGCAGGTTTTTCAAGACCCGCTTGGCCTGATTGGCCATAAAGTTCGCCTGGGCCTGCCCCTGCCCGGGTTCGGTCAGTTCGGCATACTCTGGCAGCTGTAACTGTTCTTCAAAGAGCTGGTTGACTTGGCCGTCGATTTTTTCATCGGCCAGGTCCGCCAGACGATCGTTTTGCTGGACCACTTGCAAAACCGCCCCTTCAAAGAGCGCGTGGTAAATCGTTCCTTCCAGCATATTGTTGATTTCAACAGTCGGCTTTTCCTTTAGACGCAGACCGTACTTCAAGAAGTACTCGTAGGGATTGCGGTAGAAGGATTCGACCTGGGAAATGGAGAGCATCAGCGGCCCCTGGAAGAGCCGCTTGGCTATTTCGACCGAGAGCTTTTTCGCCTTATTTTCGTAGTTCTGACTCGAAAGCACCCGTTCGGTTCGCTTTCCGTAGCCGGCCTTTTCTAAGGCTTCCTTTACCCGGTCAAAGTCTGGACCGACTTTTTCATTGTTTGGCAGTTTCACCAACTGCGAAAGGGTCGCAGCGGCCGTTCCGGCATAGGCTGAAGCCAGCTGACTCAGGTTTTCCGCCTGGGCCTTGACCGTTGCTAGTTCATCGATGCCAAAGGCCGAAGTCAGGCGCAGCACGTATGGTGAGGCTTCGTTTAGCCCACCGTCTTGATCGAGCAAGGGGTAGGAAAAGGTCACCGAATCGCTGGCCGCCTGCAGGGCGTTGTAAAAGACCAGCGCTTCTGAGGCCATCTGTTGCTTGGCCGTTTCCTGCAAGTAGCGGGGGTCTTCTTGATCTGCTAGGGCCGGTTGAACCAGCAAGCGGTCCTGATCAGACAGCAGGGACTTGTTTTTAATTTGCGCCGGTAGGGCGTTTCTAGTGGCGCCAATGAAGTAGAGCCTCTTGTACTTTTGGCTCTGCACGATACCTGCTTCCGACACCATTAGTTGGTCTAACTGGTTGGGAATGCCGGAGAATGTTCCACCAGAAAAGCCGGCCTGCAAGGCAGACAGGAAGGTCTGCCGGGAAAAGGCTTCAGTGCCTGCAATTGAAACGACCTGGTCCAAAATGTTGACAAAGAGTTGCCAGACTTCGCGCACCCGCTGGGCGGCAATCAGATCACCCTTTTCAAGTAGGTAGTCGCCTTGTTTTTGCACGGCCTCTGGGACTTTGGCCTTAACCAAAAAAGTCATCAGGGCTCGGGCTGCCGCCAGGTTCGTATCAGCTCCGTCCAGCACTGCCTTCAGTTCTTCCATTCGTTGGTGAATGAAGACTTTGAGCTGGGAGAGGCGGCGGTTGACTTTGGCATCTTCGCTAAAGCCTTCGGTCTCATCGGCCGGCAGCTCAAAGAGGGCAAAGCCCTTGCTGTCGTCCTGCCAAGTCTTCTTGGACACCCGGTGGCCGTCTAAGTACTTTTCCAGGTAGGCGACGGCTTCAAAGTAGGGTTCATCGTCGAGCAGCTGACCGTTTATGATTGGTCGCAAATAGCCGGTCTTCAAAACCGTTAGCAGTTGATCCTTTTGATAGAGCGCACTTGGATTAGCTAAGAGCGTCGTCGTCAGCTCAACCAAGGGATGGTTGCCCATCTTGACGTCGTTGTCCAAGAAATAGGACAAATCAAAGGCGTCCATCACGGCTGGCAAGTGCTTGCTGTAAGGATTCAGGTCGCGGGCCAAAACGAGAATGTCGCGGAGGTGCAAGTCGGGATTCAGACGCAAATCCTCTCGAATCCGGCGAGCGACTTCTTCCAGTTCGGCCACGGCGTTGGCCGCAACGAAGGCCTGGAGATTGGTCTCAGCGACTTGCTTTTCGTCTGCGGAAAAGTCCTGGTAGGCCCCTAACTTTTCCCAGGCCTGTAGGAGGTTTTTCCGGCTGGCAGCCGCACTGCTTTTCTGTGCGGCTTCAGCTTGGCCAGTCGCACCCGGCTGGTTTTCTTCCGACTGACTCTCTTCTTCCAGCACCTTGACCTGACAAGTCTGTCCGGCCTGCTTGGCCATTTCTCGGATTGTCCGAGCGGTTTCTAAGGGCTTTTCAAAGACCGAGCCGGCCGCCTGGTACTTCAAGGGGTCGTCTTTTGCCACTCTTCCGAGCAGGGCGATTTGGACTTCGCCCTTTTCAATCAAGAGCTTAACCACGGCCCATTCGGCTGCGGTAAAACCAGTGAAGCCATCAAAGTAAAAGATGGCATCCGACAAGTCGGCGTCCTTCATTCGGCTGGCAAAGTCCGGCAGCATTTCTTGAGCCAGTAAGTAGTCCTCACCCATCTTTTTGTTAAAGGCGTCGGCCACGATGGCCAAGTCACGGAGCTTCTGCTTTAGCGCTTCGGCCGTTAAGGCCTCCTGCTTGTCTTGGCCGTTGACCGCTTCGACAATCGTTAATAGGTCTTGGGCCGAAACCCGAGAAGCCCGCAATTCGGTTAACTGGGCCACCAGTTTCTCAATAAAGCCCTTCTTGGCAGCCATGCGCGCAAAGATGGGCAGGCGGTCCTTTTCTTCTTTTAGAATGTTTGAAACCAGGACAAAGAGCCCGGCAGACCCAAGGGTGGCCGGCTGGGTCAAGCCCTCATCATCCAGCAAGCGCCAGGCCAAACGGGACATGGAATAGACCTGCACCTGTGATTGAGCATAGGGCTGGTTCTTGCCTTTGCCATTGGCCTGGGCCAGACGGGATAAGACGTCGACTTCCCCATCGAATTTGACGTGGTTTGGCACCAGGTAGAAGATCCGCCGTTTTTCACCCGCCTTCATGCGTTCGGCAATGTCTTGCACCAGTGCCTGTCGGCTGTCGATTTCCCCTGCTGCAATGTTTACGGTAACCGTCATCGAATACCCCTTCTACGCCTTTTTACAAGTCAAAGCAATTATGCTCAATTGGTTCTAACTGTTTGTGAAACTATCTCTGTCTATTGTACAAAAAAAGCCCGGATAAAATCCGGGCTTTTTTCTTGGTCAACGACGATCGTTCAACCGCTGTTGCATCAAATATTGGTAACGGGAGTACCAGACATCCACATACCCTTTTGAAAAAGGACCCTTGCCCTGGTCAATCCAATCAACCAGGATTTTAACGTGGGCCTTCAAGATTTGGTCTACCTCTTTGGGGTAGTGCCATTTCTTACTGTGGGCCGCGTATTCATCCGCGTCCAACAGGTGCTTCTCACCGTCTGGAAAGACTTTGACGTCCAAGTCATAATCAATGTACTTGAGCGCCTCTTTATCTAATGTGTAGGGAGAAGCCAGGTTGCAGTAATAGGAAACCCCGTTATCGCGAATCATCGCAATAATATTAAACCAGTACTTTTTATGAAAGTACACAATGGCCGGTTCGCGGGTCACCCAGCGCCGGCCGTTATCTTCTGTCACCAAAGTATGGTCGTTTAATCCAATGATGGCATTCTCACTGGTTTTTAACACCATGGTGTCACGCCATGTCCGATGCAACGAGCCGTCGTGCTTATAGCTTTTGATCGTGATGACATCCCCTTCGCGTGGACCGCGACTCGGCTTATCAACAATCATGCTCGTCCCACTTTTCTGACAAAAAATTCCTTTTCGATTATATCATATTTTTTACGAAAGGAGATTAAAGATTTACGATGGCTAGTGGGAGGAATGAAGATTCTTCTTTGAGCTTAGATAACCTACTCCGCCCCTTAGTGACAGAGCGCCCTTTGACCCCTTTTCTTCAATCCATGCCAAAGTCGAGCTCTTCCAAGGCCCACTCAATCGTCTCACCTGTATAGCCCTTAGCGTAGAGTTTGCTTTTGACTTTGTAATAGCGTTCTTTAGCAGTTCCGGTCCGTTGTCGGCGAAGGGCCTTTTCGGCCTCCTTACGGGCGTTTTCCCGCTTGTCTTCCTCATCGGCTTCAATGTCAATCTCGTTAACAGCCCGGCTGGCAATGTCAAAGGAGAAGCCCTTTTGGGCCAGTGACTGGGCGGTCTTTTGCTGGCGAATCCGCGTCGAATCACGCTTATGCGTTCGGGCAATCTTTTCAGCCAGCTTCACGGCCACTTCCAGCTGTGCCTCTTCTGGATACTCTTCCATGGCCGCTTCAATGAGAGGCTCGGCCACTCCAGCCTTCTTCAACTCCATGGCAATCGCCCGAGGGCCCTTGGGTGAAAAGACCTGCTTGGTATTGACATAGGCCCTGGCGTAGGTCGCGTCATCTAGGAGCTGCTGTTCGACCAGGTAGTCGATGACTTGGTCGATAACCCCTTCTTTGATGTCCTTGCTCTTCAAGCGATCGGCGACCTGCTTTTTGGTCCGAATGGCCGGAGACAAGTAATTCAGCGCCACCTTCAGGCCCTGATCCACCAAATCGGCCGCCTTAATGCGCTCGATTTCTTCCTTGTCTAGCTCTCGCCCCTTCATCAGGCCAAACTTGGCCAGGACGTTTTCCGAGATACCGAAGGCAAAGCGCCCGTCTAATTCAAGATTGTAGCGACCCGCTCTTTTTTGAGTGGAAATTTTCGTGATTTTTGCCATATGGTCATTTTATAGAGAAAAGTTCAAAAAGAAAAGTCGGAAATACTATCCCTTTTTCTAAGCAATTCTTCTACTTTAGATTAGATTAAAATCAATCTAAACTTTTGTAGTACAGCCCGGCCTTATAGGTTATAATATCTTTATCAAAGAGAAGTGAGGATAATATAATGCCAATCAACCCAGCGATTGCTCAAGATGTCTGGAAGGACATCGGACAAAGTGTACAATTCACGGTTTTAAAGTTTAAAGACTTGCCAGCCGAAGAATTGAAAGAAGTAGTGGAGGCTTTTGCCGACCGCTCGCAAGCCATTATTCGTTCATTACGAATTCGCGACGGTCAAAACGATGGAACGCCTTCTCAATTGAAGGTGGCAATCGGAATTTCAAACCACGCTTGGGATATCTTATTTCCAAATACTAAGAAGCCAAAAGAATTAGAAACTTACGAGACTTTAAAAGGTCCTAAGTACGAAATGCCGGCAACGGAAGGTGACCTCTTCTTCCACATTCGGGCCCAACAACCAAGCCGTTGTTGTGGAGTGCCAGAGCCAGTTTATGAAGTTCTTGAAGGAATACACGGAAGTGCTTGATTCAACCCAAGGTTTCCGCTACTTTGAAGGTCGTGCCATTATCGGCTTTATCGATGGTACCGAAGCCCCAGCCATGGAAGATGCCGCACCTTATGCCATCATTGGTGATGAGGATCCTGACTATATCAACGGTTCATACGCCTTTGCCCAGAAGTGGCGTCACGATATGGACTTCTGGAACAAGATGAAGACTGAACACCAAGAAAAAGCCGTTGGCCGTGAAAAGTTCACCGACTTGGAATTGGAAGATGAAGACAAGTATCAAAACGCGCACAACGTTGCTTCACAATACGATGAAAACGGTGAGGAACAAAAGATTATCCGAATGAACGTTCCTTATTCGGACCCTGCCACTGGCGTTACCGGTACTTATTTCATGGGTTATTCCCGTTACTGGCACGTGACAAAGGGCATGTTGATCAATATGTTGGACCAATCGGACTACTTGTTGACTTTCTCAGACATTTTGACTGGCCAGCTCTTCTTTATTCCATCACGCGAAACACTGGAACAAATCGCAGACGGCGAATTCAATTAATCCAAAAAAGACTTGCTTTCAAAGCAAGTCTTTTTTTGTTTCCAATAACTCAGATCAGCCATAAGAAGATTCGACATTTTCAATCAAAAATTCACCATAAAGGTTTCAAATAAGAAGAGTGAGTCGACTGCTTTGGACTTCATCTGAATTTCCATGTCCAAAATTTTTAAAAAGCCATCGCGCACCTTCCCCAAAGGATAGGTCCGTAACGATTGCCGGGCCAACTTCACTCGAAACGGATGAATGCCAAGGGCCTTGCCCGCTTCGGCGTCTGATCCCGACAGTGAGGCAACTTGCAAGAGTAAGCGGAATTGACCAAGCAACAGGGCATTTAGGCGAAGCGGTGCTTCGCCGTTTTTCACCAGGTCATGGTAGGTCCGAATCGCGGCTTCGCGTTCGCCCTTTAGGACCAGATCCGCCAAATCAAAGGCTTGGGCGGTCGATTCTTTGATGACCAAATCATCGACTGCTTGCCGAGTAATTTCCTTACTATCCGCTGCATAAGCCAATAACTTGGGCAATTCCTGCAACATTTTACTATAAGAGGCCTGTGTCCGCAGCAATAGTTCCTGCTTTGCATCGGCCGCCATTCGAAAGCCTCGTTGTTCGAGCAAGCCCTGTAAGGCCTGCCCCACTTGTCGCTCATTCAGCCGTGGCAAATCGAGGCGTTCTGCCTTTGCTAATACGGTTTTTGTTAATTTCTTCCGCTTGTCCAGCTTGAGGTCATTGGCAAAAATTACCAATAAATTACCAGGAATCGGATGTTCAATCACGGATAAAAAAGCTTTTTCCAGACTGTCCGATAACTTCCCTGTCGCTGTCAAAAAAGTCGGGTTCGTCAATCGAACCACTCGGTGGTCACCAAAGAAAGGTGGCGCCGTAATATCGGCGATCGCATCGTCTAGACCGACAGCCGAAAAGTCATAGGAGGCATCGTTCATTTCCTGGTCTGCTTCTGGAATGATTGAAGCAAAGAGGCGCTTGGCCTTTTGCAAAAGCGCGGGCTCTTCACCAGTTACCAAATAAAGGTCCGGGAGGGCCTGATTATCAATTTGTCCTTTAATATCCTGCAGGGTCATGAATGCTTACCTCAAAATGTCCGTGATTTCCTCGATAGCTATATCTTAGCATACCCTGCTCTTGTGTACTGTAGACAATCATCTTCTCCTTTTCAGCAACGTCTAACACTTCTTGATGTGGATGCCCATAACGAGAATTTCGGCCGGCCGACACGAGGCCCACTTTGGGCTGCCAGTGGGCAAAGACCGTCGGATCGGTCGCCGTTTTCGACCCATGGTGGCCAAATTTAACAATGGTTGGGGAAAAATCTGGGTACTTCGACCATATTTTCTGCTCGCCGTTACGGTCCAAGTCACCAGCTGTATAGATACTTTGCCCACCAATTTTCCCCGTCCAGGCCAAAGAATCGTCGTTTCCTGCTAACCCAGCCTCAAAGGGATAACGAATGTTAAGGGGGCAATTCGGAATAGTCGTTTGATTCGTCGCTTCAACCACCCGAGTCCGCTGTAAATACGGTTGGATTTTTTTTTGAAAGGATGGCAGCGAACGCATCCCGGCTGGAATCACCAGAAGATCGACACGAAAATTCTCAAGGATCACCCGGCTATCGCCAATATGGTCCTGATCTTGATGGGAGAGCGCGAGGGTATGAATGTGTTGAATTCCCCTGGCGTGAAGATAGGGCAAAATAACGGAACGAGCCAGCCCCTCCTCTTGCCTTTGCTTTTTTTGCTTCGATTGCTTTAGGGCGCAGGTCTTCGGGATGCCCCGTTCGATAGTTTGGCTGAGGACCAAACCGCACCTTTCCACCGGTGTCAATCATCGTCACCGTTCGGTGCCTGGGCTCAATCAAGACAGCGGCATCCCCCTGGCCAATGTCAAAAGTCGTCCACTCCCCCTCGGCAGGCCAATGAATCAGCACAAAATTACCCAACAGTATGGTGAACCAAGCCGCAATGACTAATCGCTTACCTGTTTTCCCTAACGGCAGCAGCCAAAAGGGCAGCAAAAATAAGCCAATTAACACGGGCCAGGAAAGCGCTCCAATGACAAACTGTCCGGGTAAGCGACCAGCCAAGGAAACAGCGGTGTCAAAGAAACGAATGAGTAGATTACACAGGGTCGCTAAAAAAGACCAAGAACCAAGAAAATACCCCAGCAGAGTGGCCGGTAAAACGGCGCTTGTAAAAAACGGGATGGCCAAAAGATTGGCAACCGTTTGCCAGCCATTCCAGACATACTGCTGTGACAAAATTAGCGGAAAGGTCACCAAGGATAGGAAAAGGCCACGTTTAATCATGCCCAACTGCTTCGATAGAATCACCGCAAGCGTCAAGGAAAAGGATAACTGCCCGCCTAAAGTTAACAAAATAGCTGGCGAAAGCAGCAGACTCCCAATCAAGGAATAAGACCAAATCTGAATTGCAGAAATTCGCCAACGGAGGTACCGGCGAATAATTCGCAGTTCACCAGCCAGCAGCGCACGAAACAAAACGGCTGGTGACGAAGTAAAGAGATAAAAGAGCGGTAAGAGAACCAATAACACCCCATCCCCCACTTCCTGTTCAATCCGTAAATAGCGGAAGAATCTTTGCACTGTTGCCGTCAAGAAGGCAACGTGGAGACCAGAAAGAGCAAAGAGATGGAGCAAGCCTAATTCTGCAATCATGGGATTATTCTGATAGAGCTGGCTCGCTTTTGAGGCCAGGAGTAACGAAAGGGCATAGTCACGAAGGGGATTGGGTAACCGTTCCGCCAACCTTTCGGCTCTGAAATGGGCCCGGTGCAGAAAATCAATCAGGGCAACAACGGGATTGGACGCCTTTGCCTCTTGCATTGCCACAGTCTTCAATTGAATTTGATGCGTGACCTTTTGACTCTGCCAGTAGCGGCGAAAGTCAAACTGGTAATCGTTGGTCGGCCCCATAATCGGACGCTTTTCACCTTGGCCCAGCAACCAGCGTGCATGGTCACTTTCAATAAAGCGATCCAAATCTTTCTGACTCGTGGCTTGGTAGTTAAAAAGTACCTTCTCCCCGCTTTCAAGTCTTCCTTGTCCAGAGACTGTCCCCTCCGTTGTCAAACGAAGCTGATCACGCTGCACCCGAATGGCCATCTCATCAATAAAAGCCGGCCGTTTTGCCTGATTGGCAAGTTGCTGCTGTCCAAAAATAAAATAAAGCGCCAAAATGCCAGCACTCAACCAAAGCATCAGAAAATGACGAAGGCTTCCCACTGTGAACGTGCAGAAAACGGTCAAGGTCAGCAGCGCCGCCGTACAAGCGTTTGCTTGATAGAGGAAGCTGGTAAAACTAGCCAATAAGATTGCGAATAAAAAGTCGGTTCGAGTTCGCCTCATAAACTAACGGCATCCTTTAACTGCTCAAATCGCTTCGGCCCTATTCCAGAAATGTCTTTCAATTCGTCAACCGATTGAAAAGGGTGTTCCTCTCGATAGGCAATGATCTGTTCAGCTTTTTTCGGGCCAACACCAGACAGGCCTTCCAATTCTTTTTGACTGGCGGAGTTCAACCGAACCCGACCACTGTCTGATCCCGTTGTTTTGTCCTTACTGCTTGTGCTTCCAGGAACGGTTCCCACGTTTCGTATTGCTGGTGGCGCCTCCCCTTCCTTTGCGATGTAAACCGCCATGCCATCTTCTAGATTCTGAGCCAAATTCAGCTCGCTGACATTGGCCTCCTTCGTCAAACCACCGGCTTTGTCAAGAAGATCGGCTAATCGAGAGCCAACCGGTAGCGTGTAGAGGCCGGGCTTTTTCACGGCCCCTTTCAAATCAACCTTGAGCGTGGTTGGCGCTTTTGCTTGTGACGAATGGCCCTCGCTTTTTACCGGTTGAGTCGTTTTGCCACCGGCCGTAACCGTTGTCGGAGTGGCCGATTCTTTTGGTGTCGAATGAATGAACGTACTGAGCAAGAAGAAAAGCAATAGAAACAAAAGGCCAAGCGCCCACCAGTACTTCTTAGCCAAGGCCCATGACTGTTCCCAATTAAATCGATTGAGCATATCCCACTACCTCCTTAATCGATAACACGAATCGAAAAAGAAAAAAGCTTCCGAAATTTCGGAAGCTTTTACTTAGTTAAAATGATTTTGCAAGGCATCGACAATCACCGGCGGCACAAAAGCCTCCAAACGATTAGAGGAAAGTTTCGAGATTTCCTTCACCATCGACGACGAGATATTTTGGTTTTCGGGCTTTGCAAAGAGCAAAACCGTTTCAACATCATCTAATACCGAGTTCACCCCGGCAATATCGCGCTCATATTCGAAATCTTTACAATTTCGCAGACCACGCACAATGTATTTAGCACCAACTGATGCCATGTAATCAACCGTCAAGCCATCGATTTGGCCAACCGATACATTGGGCAAATGGGCGACCGCCTGGCGTACCAGTGCCAACCGTTCTTCCGGCTGGAAAAGTCCTTGCTTGTTCGTGTTTTTTCCGACTGCCACGACCAGTTCGTCAAACAGACCGGCCGCTCGCGTGATAATATCCAGATGGCCATTCGTCAACGGATCAAAGGATCCGGGGAAAACTGCTTTTTTCATTCGAACGCTCCTTCCAATTCATAACGATAAAGTGAAACCCGAGTGATGCCGTAATCTTTTTGCTTCAACAAGGTCAATCGTTCGTCGGCCTCCGGAAGGTCAGCAACCTGATCGGATTCAATCATGACCACCGCCCCATCGTTTAACAGGCCGGTCGAAATCATTTTATCGATATCGGCTTTTAACTTTTCCTTCGCATAAGGGGGATCAAGCAGGACCAGGTCAAAGGTCGTGTTTTGATTGGCCAAGCGGCTCAAAGCAGCAGACGCCGCACCCCGAATAACGGTGAAAGAATCAGCCGAGTGGGTTTTTTCAATATTTTTTTCAATCACGGCCAAAGCCGCTGCTTGCTTATCCACCAAAACCGCTTCATCCATCCCCCGCGAAATGGCCTCAATCGCCAGTCCGCCGGTTCCAGCATAAAGATCAAGTACCCGACCGCCAGTCAAATAAGGCATTAACATCGAGAAAATGGCCTCCTTGACTTTATCAGTTGTTGGGCGGGTTGCCCGGCCCTTGACAGCCTCTAAACGCAATCCACCAAATTGTCCAGCAATGACTCGCATCTACTTGTCCTCGTCTACCTGATGATCGGTTGTTGCTTCTGCACTCGCAGCCTGGTTGGCCTGTTCCTGATCATATTCTTCAAAGAAGACATCATCATGTTGGTCACCCAAGTCGGGATCAATATCCGGGCGAGCCGAAGCCTTGACCGTCTTGACAAAACGGTATTTTTTTAATTTAATCACCAGATCATCGGCCTCTTCTTCGTTAACGTACAGGGCCACATAGTGCATCTTATTCGAAATATAAGCGATATCACCAAACTTTTTTAGCTGGTTCACCTGCTTGAGCCCACGCATGTAGACATAGAGGGCCCGTCGTTTTTTCATCTCAAACATTAGTGTTTCAATTCCCTTCGTGCCGCGTCATCTTGCGGATTTGGTCGAGCCGGTTCCTTCCCCTGGGCGGCAATGTTTAAGGCGTAGCCAACGGCTGCCGAGAAGAAAACAAAGGAGGAACCACCCCCAGAAATAAATGGGAAAACCACACCCGTAATCGGCAGGAGGCCTAAGACACCACCCAGGTTAACAAAGGACTGCATAATTAATAGGCCGGCCAAACCATACAAGAATAACCGGTTGTACTGTGACTTTTGCCGGACACCAATCACAACCAAACGACCAATCAAGATCATCATCAAGCCCAAAACGACGACCACTAATACAGCGCCAAGTTCCTCTGCGGCAACCGCCATGATAAAGTCGGTGTTGGATTCCGGCAAGTAAGGCTTAATTAAGGAGTTTCCCAGGCCAACGCCAAAGAGGCCACCGTGAGAAATTGCATAGTAAGAATACAAAAGCTGACGGCTCTGGTCCATATTATACCAGGGATCGACAAAGTTCGATAAACGACGGATGGCATAGGAAGAAGATTCCTTCAAATCAAGGAAGGAAATAATTTCTGGTAAGAAAGCCAAAACGAGGAAAAAAAGCACAACGAGAATGAGGTTGGGCTTTGGCTTCACACCAGAGGAAAGGACCAATAAAGTCAAAACCGCTAAGGTAATGAAAAGGTTTCCAATATCGGGCATGGCCATGGTGATGGCTAGAATGGCGATTGGCCAAAGGAGCTTGACCGGATAGCCTGGCCGCAGCCAAGAACGAATAAAACCAGAAAGTCCCTTTCCAGGTCGCCAGGGGGAAACAGTGAACCAGTGGGCAAAATACAGAATCAAAATGATCTTGGCTAACTCGACTGGTTGCAGCGTCACCGGTCCAAGGTTAATCCAACCGTGCGCACCGTTAACGGCAGGGGCCAAACGGGCAAGAATCAAGAGAATCGTTGTGATGAAAAGCAGCATGTTTAACACCGACTGGGAACGAAGGACTTTTCGATTAATTTTAAAAGTGAAAAAGGCGACCGACCAGCCGACCAGCACAAAAATCGCCTGCTTAGCAAAGGACATCACCGGTGCCAAGTAAGCGTTTTGAGTGGCCGAAAAGACCATGACAATACCAATTAAGGAAAGCACGGCAAAAGGCACGGCAATCCAATAATCCAAACGTTGCAGTTTTTTAAACATTAGAGCCCCACAATATCATCGACAGCCGACCGGTCCAAATTCTTAGCCAGCGCAACAATCAGTTCCCGCGCCGCATCAAAGTCCGGAATTGACCAGACCGTTTCATGCGTGTGAATGTAACGAGAGGCCACCCCAAGGGCAACGGCAGGGATTCCCTGCCCGTATTTCTGAACGGCACCAGCATCGGTTCCACCCTTCGACACAAAGTACTGGTAAGGAATGTGATGGTCCTCTGCCGTTTGCAGAATAAATTCCTTCAAGCGCGGTGACGTCACAACCGTTGGATCGAAAACCCGAATCAAGGTTCCCTGATCCAAAACGCCCTGTCGACCCGTTGTTTGATCAAGGTCATTGGCCGCCGATGAATCCACGGCAAAGAAAAGGTCCGGCTTTTGCTGTTGAACGGCTGGCAATGCGCCACGCAAACCAACTTCTTCTTGCGTGTTGGCGCCCATGATCAGCGTATTGGGCGTTTGAACGCCCTGTAAATCCGTCAAAGCCGACAAAATGGCTGAAAGGCCAAACCGGTTGTCATAAGCTTTTGACAAGCCACGGTTCGGGTTGGCCATGCGGATGGTTTTCGTCTCAGGCACAATAAAGTCGCCAGGCCGAACGCCAAAGGCTTCCGCCTGTTCCTTTGATTCAAAACCGGCGTCAAAGAGAATGTCATCGATGGTTAAGGCTGCTGCACCAGCAGCCTTGCCCCGTAGTAAGTGTGGGGCAATGGAAGACGAGACAACCGGGTATTGGCCGGTTTTTGTAAAGAGGGTAAAGCGATGGGCAGGAACCGTCATTGGATTCCAACCGCCAAGGGCAACCACTTGCAAGGCCCCGGTTGGCAAAATCGACGAAACCATGAAACCAACCTCATCCAAGTGAGCAGCAAACATGATACGCGGATCCGCTGCATTCCCCTCCTTGATACCAAAGAGACCGCCCATCCCGTTTTTTTCAACTCGATCAACGAGCGGCTTTAGATCTTTTTCAAAGGTCGCCCGGACGGCGTCTTCTTGACCGGAAGTCCCCTGTAATTCCGTGTAGGTCACGATTCGTTCCCATGTCTGTTGATCCATCCGCTGGTCCCCCTCAATTTCATTTAATACCTTATTATAGCCCAGCCAATGGTAAGCGGCAAAGGCCCATCCTGCAATTTCTTCTTCAATGCCAACTCGACGAGTGGCCAGTCCAGTAAAAGAAAGCAGAGAGAGCAATTTTCACCATTAGATAAGAGTAAAAATAAGAACGTTTTATAAAATTAATGATTATTGTTCGCTTTTTACGCCATATTTTCTCATTTTTATCCAGACAAGTCCGTTTATTCTTGTTAAACTAGTCAAGTAGTCATTTAGCAAAAGAGGAGTCGTTTATGTCACGAATTGCATCTTACTTCCAGTTTGAAAAACTGGGTACTTCCTTTAAAAAGGAAGTCACTGCCGGACTCACCACCTTTGTGGCCATGTCCTACATTTTGTTTTTGAACCCCAACGTCTTGGCTGCTGCCGGTATGGACAAGGGAGCGGTCTTTACCGCTTCAGCCATTGCCGCCGCAACGGCCACCATCTTTATGGGGCTGGTCGCCAAATATCCAATCGCCATTGCCCCCGGGCTTGGCGTGAACGCCTATTTCGCCTATTCAGTCGTTATTGGGATGAAGGTCTCTTGGCAAACGGCGATGGCTGGTATCTTGGTCGCCGCCTTGATTTTCTTAGTGCTGACACTCACGCACATCCGTGAAAAAATCATCGACGCCATTCCTTATAACTTGCGAATCGCCATCGCTGCTGGTATTGGCCTGTTCATCGCCTTCATCGGCTTGCACAACGCGGGCTTGATCGTTGCCAACGCGGATACCATGGTCGCCATGGGCACGTTGACGAAGGGCACGACTTTGTTAGCCATCTTCGGCATTGCCCTGACCTTGATTTTATTAGTTAAAAAAGTCCCAGCCGCCATCTTCTTCGGAATGGTCGGAACGGCAGTCGTTGGGATTATCTTCGGCCAAATCGCTTTGCCTGGTTCCGTTGTTGCCAGCGCCCCTTCAATGGCGCCAACATTTGGTCAAGCTTGGTCACACCTTGGCGATATCAACAGTTTCGAAATGATCATTGTCGCATTGACTTTCTTAATTGTCGTCTTCTTCGATACAGCGGGTACCTTGATTGGTTTGACCGAACAGGCCGGCCTACTTGAAAACGGCAAGATGCCACGTGCTGGTAAGGCCTTGATGGCTGATGCCGTCGGGATGACGGTCGGGGCAACACTGGGAACATCCCCAACCTCTGCCTTCGTTGAATCCTCTTCGGGTATTGCCGTTGGTGGTCGCTCAGGCTTCACCTCAATTGTGACCGGGATTCTCTTCATCCTGGCCCTCTTCTTCTCCCCATTGCTTTCGGTTGTGACTTCTCAAGTCACCGCCCCCGCTTTGATTGTTGTCGGCATCATGATGGCCGGTAACTTGAAGAAGATTCAATGGGAAGACATGGCCATCGCAGCGCCAGCCTTTCTCATTGTCATTGGCATGCCACTGACTTATTCGATCTCAGATGGTATCGCCCTGGGCTTTATCGCCTACCCAATCACGATGATTGCGGCCAAGCGAGCAAAAGAAGTCAACGTATTGATGTACCTCTTAGCCATTATCTTCGTGGCCTTTCTCTTCTATACCCATCGCTAAACAACGAAAAGTCCGACCGGATATCCGGTCGGACTTTTTTTAATTTGTTAAGGTCTTTTCGAAAGACAAAAAATCGCTAATTCTTTGTAAAGTATTCTTTATGCTGATTCACTTCGAGATAAAACTTCTGGCGGCCCTGCACGAACCGGCCCTTATATTGCTTGCCAGCCACCGTTACAGTCAGTTGCTGCCCGTTTAAATCATAGGAACCGTGTGTCCAACGATCCGCTTTGGCAAGGTTGGTGACGACATCTTCATTATGAAAGTCAATGGTGTCCGTTAGAAAATGCCGGTTTTCTTTGGCAACGGCCGCATAACTACCGGACAGTCGTGTGACCTGATGCGTTACCAACAAACCGAGGCCCAAGAGAACAACAAAGCCCAGAAAAAAACCCGTTTTTGATGGTCGATAGCGCTCGTTAAAACTAAGATTCACTTCTTCGATACGACGAAACATCCGGCTCTCCCTTCAAAGAGTCACTTTATATCACCATGATACATGATTAACAAGAAACAACAAGTCACAAATCTGTGAAATAAGCCGGCAATCAAAAAAGAATGTCTGAGCGACATTCTTTTTTTGAGTATGAACGTTATCGACCGGCATTTTCACGCAAATCACGCGCATTGGCCAAGGCGGCCTCGGTCATTTCGTTTCCAGAAAGCATCATCGCAACGGCGGCATCGCGGTCCTTTTCTGCTAAATCCTTGACATGGGTGACCGTTCGTTCCTCTTCCGTGGACTTTTCAATCAGGAAATGATGGTCAGCAGCAGCAGCCACTTGTGGCAAATGCGTAATGGCCAAAACCTGTGTTTGTGCCGAGATGGCCCGCATCTTTTGTGCGATGGCCGAACCAACCCGACCTGACACCCCGGTGTCAATTTCATCAAAGACAACCGTTGATAAGCCTTGTTGGGCAATGAAGACCGTCTTCAAAGCCAGCATCAGCCGGGAAGCTTCACCACCTGAGGCGGCTTTTTCGAGCGCTTTGACCCCCTCACCCTTGTTAGTCTGCACCTGGAAAGTGACCCGGTCACTACCACTTGGTAAGAAACCTTCAACGGGTTCAAAGGCCACTTGGAAGAAGGCGTCCTTCATCAACAAGTCCGCTAATTCCTGGTTGACCGCTTCCTCTAGCTTTTTGGCGACCCGTTCTCGGCCTTCGTGAAGGCGTGTTGCAGCCGCTTGAATCTTTGCCTTCATCTTTTCTTTTTCGGTCGTTAACTGATCAATATCGAGCGAACCGCCATCCAAAGCAGCCAGATCAGCCTCAACTCGTTTTTGAAAGGCCAGCACTTCGTCAACGGTTTCACCATACTTACGCTTCAGTTGGTGGATCACCTGCAGACGGTCGTCAATTTTGACCAAGGCACCTTCGTCAAAGGAAAGATTGGCAACGGACTCGTCTAACTCACGGCCTGCATCTTGTGCGGCATAATAGGCCTCGGATAGTGACTGGGCCAAATTTTCATAGCTCTTATCAAAGGAGGCCGCCGTACTTAAGGCATTGTTAGCAGCCGCCAACAAATCAACGGCCCCACCTTCCAATCCAGGATTCAAGGCCTGCTGTGCTTGATCGAGCGAATCCGCAATTTTCTTGTGGTTGGCAAGTTTTGCCCGTTCCGCCAAAAGCTCTTCTTCTTCACCAGCTTGCAAATTGGCGTTTTTCAGTTCCTCTGCTTGAAAAGTCAACAGGTCCAGTCGCTGGTTGAAATCCTGGGCCTGACTTTGGACTTGTTTTAAACGTAAAGCAAGGGAACGGTAAGCAGTAAAGTAATGGTCATATTCGGCCTTGGCCTGCTTCAATGAGGCATCCGCAAAGTCGTCGAGCAAGCTGAGATGGGAATCCGGATTCAACAAAAGTGAGGTATCGTGTTGCCCTTGGATTTCGACCAGCATGGCCCCTAGTTCAGCTAAGAGTTTCAAGGGGACAATCGTTCCGTTGATCCGCGAAACCGACCGGCCCTTTTGGTTAAACTCCCGGTAAATGACGGCTTGCCCATCCGAAACGTCAATGCCCGCCTCTTCAAAAGCGCCCAGCTGCTTTGCTTGTTGCTCTTTTTTCCCGTCATCCAGTGAAAAAACAGCCTGCAAGACGGCTTTCTCCGCCCCTTTGCGGATCATTTCCGTACTGGCACGGCCTCCGGTTAGCATGGCCAGGGCATCGATAATAATGGACTTTCCAGCACCGGTTTCCCCAGTTAGGACCGTCAAATGATCATCAAAGGCCAGTTCGACCGAATCGATAATGGCAAAATTTTCAATGACAAGTTGTTCCAGCATCCCCTGCCTCCAAACAAATGATCTACACGTTGCACGATGACTTTGTTAGCCTTCTTGGTCTAATTGGCCGTGAGCAGCTTCGATGACTTGATCACTCGACACCGTTTCGGCAATCGCCGCATCATCACTGCGTGATAACCAGGCCAAAAACTCAATGTTTCCTTGACCGCCCTTAATTGGCGAAAAGGTTAGCCCCTTTACCGAGAAGCCGTTTTCGACCATCATCGGTAAAGTCTTTTCCAACACGAGGCGGTGAACGGCTGGGTCCTTAATGATCCCGTGCTTGCCAACCAGTTCGCGACCAGCCTCAAACTGCGGCTTAATTAAGGCAGCGACCTCGCCACCCTTTGCTAAGATATCTTTCAAAGTCGGTAAGATAAGTGACAGCGAAATGAAGGAAACGTCAATCGTTGCCCGTGTTGGCTGCCCCTCCATAAAGTCCGCCAACTTCGCATAGCGGAAGTTCGTGTTCTCCATGACGGTCACCCGCTCATCGATTCGCAACTTCCAAGCTAACTGATTGGTTCCAACATCCAAAGCATAGACGTGCTTCGCCCCGTTTTGAAGCGAAACATCGGTAAAGCCACCAGTCGAAGAGCCAATGTCCAAGACGATTTGGTCGGCCATCGCCATACCAAAAGTCTCGATTGCTTTCACTAATTTATAGCCGCCACGCGACACAAAGGGCAGTGGCCGCCCCTTAAAATGCAATTCGGTTGTGACCGGAATTTTCTGTCCGGCCTTGTCCAAACGTTCTTCGTTTTCACCAAGAATCTGGCCAGCCATCACGGCGCGCTTGGCTTGTTCACGCGAAGTAAACAGCCCCTGCTGGACAAGTAAAATATCAACACGTTCTTTTGCAACTGCCATTGCTATGCTCCAATTAAATCAATCAAATCTGTGAGTAAGGCGGGATTAAAGCGGTCATCGTATACCTTTAATTCATCCAAGGTTTCATGGGCTTGGTCAAGTAATTCAGCCACCATTTCCTTAGACTCTTTTAGCCCATAGAAACGCACAAAGGAAACCACATCTTCCTTAACATCTTGTTCATAATCGTCGATGTCGTCTTGAATCTGGAAAATGATGCCGAGCTTCGTGGCGTATCGTTCTAACTTGTCGAGCGCTTCCTGGTCCAATCCCAGATAGTGCCCACCAATTAAGGCAGCAGCTACTAGCAAATCCGCCGTCTTCATCTGATAGACCTTCATCAAGTTCGAAAAAGCTTCCAAACGTTCCATCGAACCGACTTCGCCAATCCCCTTTGAGTCGTGGTTGCGCATGTCTAAGACCTGGCCGTAGACCATCCCGAAAGCACCCGACCGATTGGCCAAAGTCGCCACCATCTTGACTTTTTGTTCGGCAGAAACCGCCGTCAAAGAAGACAAAATGGCATAGGCATTACCCTGCAAGGCATCCCCAACAAGGACCGCCAAAGCTGGGCCATACTTGGCATGCATCGATAATTGGCCACGTCGGTAGGCATCGTTATCCATCGCTGGCAAATCGTCGTGTACCAACGAATAAGCATGGACCCATTCAAGTGCAGAAGCAGCCCTCACCGCCTGATCATCAATCGGCTGACCAAAGGAATCGATCACGGCTAAGGCCAAAAGTGGGCGCAAACGCTTACCGGGTGTTAAGAGCGCATATTGGAGGGCCTGCTCATAGGCCGAATCCGGCTCATAATTCGAAATCAGTGCCTCGTTGGGTTTTGTTGTTTCGTCAACCAGGGCCTGGTCGATTTGCCCCTTATAGCGCTTGATAAAATATCGAAACTCAGTCATTGTTCGTTAATTCCAAATCCGTCATGGAACCATCGTCTTGCATGACTTTTGCCAAAGTCTTTTCGGCCTCAGCCAAAGTCTTTTGCAAGTCCTTTGCTAGTGTGACCCCGGTCTTAAAGTCGGCCAAGGCCGTCTCGAGCGGACGGTCACCCTTTTCAAGAGCCGTCACGATTTGGTCCAATTGCTTTAACTTCTCTTCAAATGTTGCCTGTTCAGTCATGTTTTTCTCCTAAAATCTTCGCCGTTAACTGGCCGTCAGCAAAGGTCAAATCCACCGGTTGCCCAGCGGCTAAATCAGTCGTTGCTTTCACGACCTGACCCTTCTCATCCCGTACAATGGTATAACCAGAAGAAAGAATCTTTAGTGGCGAGACCAAATCCAGTTTGGCCGCCGATAAGGCCAAGTGTTCCTGATAGGGGCGTAACAGTTGCCCCTTTTGCTGGAAGAGGCGTTCACGCAAGGCCTGCTCTTGGTACTTGTCCTGTTCCGTTTTACGAGAAAAGGCCTGAAGCAAGCGCTTCTCAAGCGAATCAACTTCCTGCTGATAGGCTGCGTATAGCCGATCCGGCTGTTTCATAATGGGGCGGTCAATGACATATTTCAAATCTTGCTGCTTCTTTTGAATGAGCTTTTGCCCCGCCAGATTTAAACGGGCAGATAGCTCCAAGACCCGATCCAGTAAGTTCTGCTTTGAAATGGGCGTCGCTAATTCGGCCGCGGCTGTTGGCGTCGCGGCTCGCTGATCAGCGACCAAATCAACCAGGGTATTATCCGTTTCGTGCCCAACAGAGGCAATAATGGGCGTCTTCAACGCCGCCACCCGACGAACAAGGGCCTCATCGTTGAAGGCCCAAAGGTCTTCAATCGACCCACCCCCACGACCAATGATTACCGTGTCAAAGCCGAGTTGATCAACTCGTTCCAGTTGTTTCAACAGGGAGGGAACGGCGCCATCCCCTTGGACTACTGCGGGTAAGAGAACAACTTGGGCCTGTGGCAGCCGGCGTTCCACCGTCTTGGCCACGTCTTCCACAACTGCTCCCGTTGGTGATGTAATGACCGCTATTTTCTTTGGCAATGCCGGAATTGGCCGCTTTGGCGCCGTAAACAAGCCTTCTTTTGACAGCTTATCTTTTAACTGCTGTAAGGCCAAAAACAAATCACCAACACCAGCCGGTGTCATTTGTTCCAGAATAATCGAGTAGGAACCGGCTGGTTCGTATAGTTGCACACGGCCAACCGCCTGGACCTTCATTCCCTCTTCCGGCTCAAACTTTAAGCGGGAGGCGTAAGAAAACATGGCAGCACGAATCACTGCCTTCTCTTCCGGATCCTTAATCGAAAAGTAAAGGTGGCGGGAGCGGCGATTCCCAAGGTTGGAAATTTCACCCGTCAGATAGACCTTCCCCAGGTGGGGATCCCGATCAAACTTGGCACTCAAATATTTCGTTAACGCTGAAACGCTGACGTACTGTGATTGATCCACAAAAGTCCCTCCCAAACAATGCATTACTTTCTTTATTATATCAGAAAGCCGAGTTCTTTTAGGACAGTAAAAAAGGGCGAACCGTAGTTCGCCCTTAGTTTGGCATGCCGAATTCGCTTCGACGGGCGGTTTGATTCAGTCACGAACCAAACAAGTCTTGCGTCACCCTAGCTTGCGCTAGTAGTCATGGTGAGAAATGGCAGTTCCACAACAACCAAAACACCTGCACCAAATCCGTGGCTTGGAATTTAATCCGAGCAGGCCGCGTGAGCGTCCTAAAAGACGCGTTCGACTCATCGCATACCTTTATTATGCCAGCTCAAGTCCTAAAATGCAAGCCGCACGACTTTCATGCTTGTGCAAAGGTTTTTGGCACAAGCCGACGGAAAAGGTCGCAGCATCCCTTAAAGCTCTCGGCACTGCCGGCGCTTTACATTTACGAAAAAGGCCCTCATAATGAAGGCTATGATTATCATTCAAAAAATCCAAACAAAAGAACTAAAGGCCATTGGCCCAGCCGAAGTCAAGGAATGGGACGACTTGGCCATTCCTGAAAACGACTTTATCGATAAGAAAGCCCTCGTGGCCGCTGTCATCGAGGCCTACGACCTTGGCGAACTCGAGACCTTTTCCCACATCGCTTCGCCAAGTGTTTTGAAGGCCACCGTGGAAAAAGATGGTCAATCCTACCACTTATCCGGTAAAATCCACCAAGAATAAAAAGGCAGCCCTTCAACAAAAGGGCTGCTTTTTTCTTACTTTTCTTCTTTTTCGTCATCCGATGACGCTGCTTCGGATGCTGCTTCTTCCTGGTTTGTTCGAATCTGATCCAAGAGCTCAGCAAAGCGTTGGGCCGCTTTTGCCGTCACGGAATCAGGATCATCGAGATAGGCCGACAGCGAGGCCAGCTTCTCAATTTTCAAAGCTGATTTCGTCACGTTGGCATCATCAACAATCAGATAAACTGCCAACTCGTAGGCCTGATCAACGTAAACCAGCTTCTTTTCCTGATTTTTGTATCGTAGGGGTAAGTTAATGACGTTTAATTCCAAAGACAAAGTCGTGCCCCCTTGTTCAATACCACCCTCAATATCCAGGGCGGCACGAGCAGGTTCTTCATTTTTGGCCAACTCGGCAAAGGCGGCAAAGAGAGCATCCAAGTCGACGGCCTGTCCCTCAGGATTGGCCATGACTCTGTCCTGATAAGACTGATTGTCGACCAAGTCGACGATGTTTTCACCTGATAATTCCATGAAGTTCTCCTTTGCTTAACAAAAAGAGTATAGCATAGGGCTGCGACCTGCAAAAGACAAAAACCGACGCTTTTCATAAAAAGCGTCGGTTCTTTTGGATTAGACCAGTGGCAAGCGCCGTTGGAGCGTATAGGCAATGGAAGGGAAAACATAAACAAAGTCGTTCAGTTCTTCCTTGGTCAACGCCATCTGGACATAGGGCACAATCGTGTTAATTGTTTCTTCGGCAGCATTGGCCATTTCAGCCGCACCGACCAAACGGTCCGTTTGGCAATCAAAAATTAGGGCCAGTTTAGCACCCTGCTCGTTTTCGACTTGGCGGTACCAGTCGCCATCATACGAAGCAGAAACCACCTCATATTGTTCAGGCTTGGCCTTAGCTTCATCCAAGTGAACCCCCACTTGGGCAATCCGCGGCGAAGTGAAGACAATCTCAGAAATTGCTGGATAAGCAATGGGACCTTCGTTTGTTCCCATGAACTTGGCCGCTAAGTAACGTGATTCAAAAGCCGCCGTTGGCGTCAACTTCGGAATGCTTTTATCAAGGGCATCCCCAGCAGCAAAGATGTTGGGCACATTGGTTTGTAGGTATTCATTCACTTCAATGCCACGCGCGTTGGCTTTGACACCAGCTGCTTCCAGATTCAATTGATCGTGATTAGGAATCCGACCCGTTGCATCCAAGACATAATCTGTTGTCAGCTGGAATTCCTTTGGCCCAAACAAAGTCAGGCTGCCATCCGCGTTCTTTTCCGCCTTGGCCACATTCATGTCCGGGATAAAGCGGACGCCAGACTGTTTCAAGTCCGCTTGGACCGAAGCCACATATTCCTTAGGGAATTGCTTCAAGATCTGATTACCACGGGTAATCACGTCGACTTTGGCACCGACTGCTGAAGCAATGGTAGCAAATTCAATGGCCACAAAGCCGCCACCCAAGATGGTCACGTGTTCGGGCATGTGTGGTAATGAAAGAAAATCCGTGGAGTTGGCAAAGTTTTCTGCTCCAGGAATGTTCAGACGGTGGGGACGCAGACCGGTTGCAATCACAATTTTATTTGCCGTGACGGTCTTTTCGCCAACCCGAACGGTATGGGCATCGACAAATTCCGCATGGCCATGAATGGTTGTGATCCCGGCCTTATCCAGTCGGTCCTTTCCGTGCTGGTCCTGTGGCACAATTAACTCGTGCTTGTGTGCCATCAGATCTTCCCAATTAACCGTTGGAACACCTTCCAGGCCGCGGCCTTGGAGGGCTTTTATCTGGTCGATCAACTGCAACGGCTTGTCCAAAATAATTTTGGCATTGCAGCCTTTGTTGGAACAAACACCACCATACTGGGATTCTTCAATGACCCCAATCTTGACACCGGTTTTGGCTAGCGGTACGGCCCCGTTCCATGTTGCCTGACCTGAGCCAATGTAAAGCACTGAAAAATCCATTCTGTTGCTCCTTTCAAAAAACCTTATCTATTCTCTATTCTAGCGAGCTTTAATCTCGGATTCAACCAAGTACTTGTGGTTCATCACCATGGAACCACCGTTTGTTGGTTGGTAGTTAACGGCGTAAGCTGGTCCGTCAACCACCTTTGTAATCGTCGCCTTAGCCCCCTTCATGTTGGCCATGTGCGCACTGGCGATTGTCACAGCATCACCCTTCTTGTGGTCCTTCATGTCTTCAAAGTCGTCCTTTGTTAGCCACTTGTGACCCGTTACCTTTTTACCACCGTTTGTTGGCTGGTAAGTAACTTCATAGAGCTTTGTATCATAAACTGCTGCAACGCTTCCTTCAGCGCCCTTCATACCCGTCATGTGATCGGCCTCCAACGTAATTGCCGAGCCAACTGGATACTTTGGATTTTCAGCGGTCTTCAAGTTGGTTGGCAGGCTCTCATCCATCTTCATGGACGACATGTCCATGCTTGATGACGAAGACATTGACATGGAAGACGAAGAGGACATCGACATGTTTTTCATGGAATGGTCACCTTTACTTTTGCCATTGTGTCCGGCAATGGCAAAACCGGCCGCAACACCAGCAGCAATCACGACAATAGCAGAAATCAACGCAACAGCTTTCTTATTCATCATTCACTCCTTTAAGTATTGGTATAGTTGTAATAAGAACTAAAAAAAGTATACCACAAAATGATTTCCTGACAAGTCAGCACAAAAAAAGAGGACTGTCAGAACAGTCCTCAACATTTCTTATTTCTTATGTGGCATCCGATCCCAGAAATTTTCCTTATTGGTCTGGCGCGAACGGGCAATCCCCATCGCGTGTTTTTGGATGTCATTCGTAATCGTTGATCCCGCAGCCGTAATGGCTTCGTCCTCAATCGTTACTGGCGCAATAATTTTGGTGTTCGACCCGATAAAGGCCCGGTCACCCACCTGACTATCGAACTTGTGCACCCCATCATAGTTCACAAAAATCGTGCCGGCGCCAATGTTCACATCTTCGCCGAGCGTTGCGTTACCAACGTAGGAAAGGTGGCCGACTTTGGAACGATGCCCAACCGTCGCCTTCTTCACTTCAACAAAGTTCCCCAAGTGGGCTTCGTCTTCAATGACGGCTGCCGGACGCAAATGGGCGTATGGGCCAATCGTCGTATGGTTTTTAACCTGTGCTTCTTCAAAGTGCGAAGAAGTAATCACATTGCCATCCCCAATGGTCGAATCGGAAATCCGCGTCCCCGCCGTCAACACGTTATCGCGCCCGATCACCGTTTTGCCCGTCAGTGTCACGTTTCCCTCAATCACCGTATCTTGTCCGATTTGAACGTCCGCTTCGATGTAGGTTTGGCCTGGTGCCAATAATTCGACGCCGTTTCGCATATGGCCTTCGTTAATCCGGCCGCGCATAATTTCATTTGCCTTGGCCAGGGCCATCCGGTCGTTGACACCCAAGGACTCAAAGAAATCCATGGTCTCATAGGCGCCAATTGGTTGACCCGACTCACGCAAAATATCAAGGGTATCGGGGAGGTAGTACTCACCTTGGGCATTATCGTTACCGACTTTTGCCAGGGCCTGGAAGAGCAATTCGTTATCAAAGACGTAAACACCCGTGTTGATTTCTTGAATGCGGCGTTCCGTAATGGAGGCGTCCTTTTGTTCCACAATCTTTAAGACCATGCCCTCATCGTCTCGAACGATTCGGCCATAGCCAGTCGGATCATCGGCGTGGGCCGTCAAAACCGTCACCGCCGCTTTCGTGCGCGCGTGTTCTTCAAGCAACGCTTCCAAGGTCTTCGTTGTAAAAAGTGGCGTATCACCGGAAAGAATCAGGGTTGCGCCCTTGGCAGTCCCCAACAACGGCTTCGTTTGCAAGACTGCGTGCCCCGTCCCAAGTTGCTTTTCTTGCACAACAAAGTCCGAACGACCCGTTAAATGTTCCTGCACCTTTTCGGCCCCAACACCCGTCACCGTCAAAATCTTTTCAGGTGCCAGGGGTTCAACAGCCGAAATCACCCAGTCAACCATGGCTTTTCCAGCCACTTCATGCAACACTTTTGGCAGGTTCGACTTCATTCGCGAGCCGTTCCCAGCCGCTAAAATAACGACGTTTGTTCCTTCCATGATTAATCCTTCTTTTGGTAAATTCGAGCGTCAAAGTTCCCTGGAGCGACTTTGATTTGTGTCTTGGTTTCGGGGCTTGTTTCCACGTGCAAAAGCGACGTGAAATCTTCAATCAAGCGAACATTGGAACGACCCTCAGCAAAGACGGCCGTACCAACGACCGTGCCACCGAATTCACGAACCAACGTCTGCATTCCCTGAATCGTTCCACCGGCCTTCATAAAGTCATCGACAATCAAGACTTTGGCACCAGAGCGCAAGGACCGCTTGGAGAGTGCCATCTTCTCGACCCGCTTGGATGAGCCGGTCAAATAGTTAACCGAAATCATTGAACCTTCCGTCACCTTGGCGTCATCACGTACGATGACAAAGGGAACGTTCAATTCGCTGGCAACGGCCTGTGCCAAAGGAATCCCCTTCGTAGCCGCCGTCATCACCGCATCGATTTCCTGTCCTGCATACTCGGAAGTCAATAGGCGACCCGTTTGGCGAAGAATGGCCGGATCCCCGAGCAAGTCTGAAAGGTAAACATAGCCACCCGGAAGGACACGTCCTTCATCGGAGACGGCTTCACAAATGCGGCCAACAAAGTCCTCAGCCTCTTGTCGGCCCATCATTGGCGTGTAGTAAACGCCACCAGCAGCACCTGGATAGGTTTTTAAATCACCGGTCCCCCGGTTCTTAAACACTCGTCGAACAATGGCCAAATCTTCTGAAATGGAAGACTTGGCCGTTTCATAGCGTTCGGCAAAAAAATTCAACGACACCAAGGTACGTGGATGTTCCAATAAATAATGGGTCATGTCGACCAGACGGTCAGCGCGGCGTGTCTTCATTTTCTTGTGTCGGGCTCTGGCGCCCGCCCCCTTTTAAACAAATTATCCAAATAATTATAGCATAAAAAAGCTCGAAAAAGCGAACATTCCCTTTTTCAAGCAATCTTTTTTCATCATTTCATGAACTAATCGAGCTTTGCCATGACCAAGGAAAGCAAGTAAATGCCCACTTCAATTAAAGCAATGAAAACCGATGTCGGTAAGTTCGTCAAATAAGCCAGTGACAACCCCGCCCAAGTGCCGAATAAAGCGAAGAAAACCGCCATGGCAATCAGACCAACAATCGACTTTTGGAAAGCCCTTGCGGAAGCAGCCGGTAAAGTCACCAGCACAAAGACCAGCAAGGACCCAACCAGTTGGGAGGAAATAGCCACTGATAAGGCCATGATCAGTAAGAAGACAACCCGCAGCAAACCCTTCTTTTTTGAAGAGAGCAAGAGGCCCGCTTCGTCAAAGGCTAAGAGGGACAGGGGTCGGTACAAAAGAAAGAGCAACAAGGCAACCAAGCCCGCCATGCCAAAAAGAAGGTGCAGGTCAGCAGTCGAAATCCCCAAAACCGAACCGAATAAAATCCCGGTTGCAGAAGAAGAGGCGGAGTGGCCGAGTGCCAGGAACAAAATTCCCAGACCGATGGCCAGTGCTGATATGGCCGAGGTCACGTTATCCGACTTAACTTTGGCATTTTCAAGCGAGCCAATGGCCAAAGCCGAACCTGCAGTTAAGGCAACCATCCCCAAAAGCGGGGCAAAGCCGAGCCAAAAGCCCAAAGCGGCACCCGCAAAGGCAATTTCAGAAAGCGAGTGCGTTAAAAAGTTGTAAGAACGAGCCACCACAAAGGTTCCCACCAAAGCAGAAATCAAGGCAACGATCGTTCCCGCCACAAAGGCGTTCACCATGTAAGGTTCAGAAAACATGTTTGACCTCCTCTTGATGCTTGGATTCCGCTTCGACTGGCAGATCCTTGGCGACCCCAAGCGACGCCGTTTGGTCATGCAGCCAAAGGAAGTTGTCCGCTGATTTTCTCACCCAAGTCGTATCGTGCGAAATCCAGAGAACGCCAATTTGCCAGTCCTGTTGCACCTGGCGAATCTGCTGAACGAGGGCCCTCGTGTGCTGACTATCCAAGGCCGAAGTCGGCTCATCCAAAATCAAAAGATCAGGCTGTTTAGCTAAGGCCTGAGCAATGTAAGCCCGTTGCTTTTGCCCTCCCGAAGCCTTGGCCAATGGTAAATCGGCCAATTCCGTTAAGTCGACCCGTTGTAAGGCATCTTGAACGGCTTTTTTCTCCTTTTTACTTAACCATGGCAGCCCATGATCACGAATCCCCAGTGAGACAAAGGCTTGAATCGACAAGGGATAATCCGCACCCAAATCGCGAAATTGAGGAACATAGGCAATTTTTTGGGCATTAACCTGAATGGCCGCATCCCCTTTTTTCGTCAATGCCGCCTGTAAAATGGCACGAATCAACGTCGTTTTCCCAGCACCGTTTTCGCCCAGCACAACCGTCAACTGGTCATTGGGCAGCGAAAAGGACAAATCCTTTAAAATAATCTTTTTTCCGAAGGCGGCTTGGAAATGGCGCACCTGAATTTGTTCGGTCATAGGCTCTTCTTTCTAAAATAAAAAGACCCTTCCGGGTCTTTTAACAAGAATCATTAGTCAGCAAAGTCAACGTCGACATTTTTTGTCAACACGTCAGCGTAGCTATAAGATGCTTGCTTAAACTGGGCTTCTTCGTCCAATTCCACCACAAACAATGAGGGGAAGGTAGAACGCAAGATCCCGGAACGTTTTGTATATTTCTTGCGGCCGGCTTGGGACACAACGGTGACCGTCTCACCGATGTGGGCGTCTAACCGTGATTTAATCTCTTCTAGGGTTGACATATAAACCGCCTTTCTCTTTAAACAAGATTAAGTATAGCTTAATGTGAGCTTTTTTTCAAGGAAATCATCCTCTAATGTAGAATCATTCGATTCTTTTATAAGACATTTTCGTCCTTTAAGCTCCCATATAAATCGGTAAATTCGGCTAATGTCAATCGTTCGGCACGGATTCCTGGTTCAATCCCAGCCTTGTCCAGGGCCAGCCTTAGCTTATCCTTTGTGCTTTCTTCTTTACCAAAGCGCTGCAAAAGGTTGTTCCATAAGGACTTGCGACGATGGGCAAAGCAGGCCTTGACCAAAGAAAAGAGTTGCTTGGGTTGATCGACCGGCTTTTCTGCCGGCTTCGGCTGCAGGGAAACGACGGCGGAATCAACGTTTGGCGCTGGATTAAAGGCCGCGGCCGGCACTTTTAAAGCCACGGAAACGGTTGCGTAGTAGTCGAGCATCACCGTCAAGACGCCGTATTCCTTCGTCCCTGGCTTTGCCGCCAAGCGGTCTGCTACTTCCTTTTGCATCATCACGACGAGTTGTTGCCAGTTTAAGTCAGCCTGCAAGAGGGCGAGCAAAATTGGCGTAGTGATGTAATAAGGCAGGTTGGCCACGACTTTGACCGATTCTTGATCGCCAAAAGCATCAGCCAAAACCGTTTTCAAGTCGGCCTCTAGCACATCTTGTTCCAAAACCTGAACGTTGTCGTATGGCGCCAATGTCTCGGACAAAATCTTCACCATATCCGGATCGATTTCAAAAGCGAGCACATCCTTGGCCGCACGGGCGAGGTATTCCGTTAGGCCACCGATTCCAGGACCGATTTCCACCACGTGGTCTTCTTTTGTTAAGTCAGCGGCAGCCACGATCCCCGATAGAATGTTGCCATCCGTCAGAAAGTTTTGTCCAAACTTCTTCTTTGCCCGCAGGCCATACTGATTCAAAATCGCCTGGGTTCGTGCTGGCGATGCAATATCAATTGTCTTGGCCATCAAGGCCTCCTTTTAATCCATTCAACACATCGTTTTTTTGAAAGCCCATGGCCGTCAATCGATTGAGTAATTGTTTGCCATTTGCGTAACCAATGGCTAAACGGTCACCCAGCAGGCGGCGCCGTTCCTTTGCTGAACCGGCGCCCAACAAGCCTAAATCAAGCAGAAAATCGCGGTCAATGTCTGACTTTGGCCGTTTGTCAGCCCTCGCTGCCTCTCGGTCTGCTTTCAGCAGTACCGCCTGTAAATCGGCCAACGGGGCATGTTCAATCCCCAAGGACTTATGGGGATTGTCCTTTGCAGCCCGGCCCTGGTCACGGGTGATACTTGCAAGCGTCACGCCCGGTACCGCTGCTAGAATCAGCTGTCGTAAGCGGTTCCCATTAAAGTCTGGGTCCGTCAACACAATCACCCCACGCCGCTCTTTTGCGATAGCAATTCGCTCAAGAACACGGGCATCCAAAGCGGAGCCACCGGTTTCAATGGTGTCACAGTCCACCGCTAATGCCAGTCGCTGACTGTCGGACCAACCCTCCACAACCACCACAGCGGCAATGCTGGGGCGGTCAGGCAAGGCCGCCAATGCTGTCTTTTGATTCTTCATCTGACGGTTTTTTTGCAAATGCTCAGTCATGGTTTAAAAAAGCACGGTGGGCGTTTTCGACCGTTTGCGCAGCTAGGTGATCGCGGTCCATCCCAAGGGTTTCGGCGAGCGAATCAACGACGTACTTCGTCCAGCCTGGTTCGTTGGTCTTGCCACGGAATGGTGTTGGTGCCAAGTATGGCGCGTCGGTTTCGACAAGGAGCTGGTCGATGGGCACGACTTTGGCAGCTTCGCGCACTTCTTCCGCCTTTTTAAAAGTCGCCACACCAGAAAATGACACGTAGTAACCCAGATCCGCCCAGGCCTTTGCCTGTTCCGGCGTTCCAGAGAAGGAATGAATCACAGCCTTTTGAATTCCCGCCGTTTTCAACATGCGATACACGTCATCAAAGGCCTCACGATTGTGAATCACAATCGGTAAATCCATCTTTTTGGCCAAGTCAATTTGAGCCTGGAAAGCCGCCTTTTGAACCGCGCGATCCGTATCCCAGTGATAATCCAATCCCGCCTCACCAACGGCAACGACCACCGGATTTTGGACCTGCTCTTCCAATTCCTGTTTGGCCTGCTCATCAAAGTCTGGCGTATCTTCTGGTTGGAAGCCAACGACGGCAGCAATTCCTTCATTGTTTTCGGCCAATTCGATGGCCCGTCGGTTTCCCTCACGGTTATAACCAACCACGTTCATTTCAAGCACCTGGAACTCATGGGCCCGTCCTAAGTAGGCAGGGACGTCAAAATAAAGGGCATCGTCATTTAAGTGCGTATGCGCATCGTAGGTTGGTGCCGGTTGTTCATTAGGGTGATAAATTGCCATGAAAGCCTCCTCGAATTCTTCTTTTATTTTAGCACAGGAAAGGCCTTTTTCGGCGACTCCACCCGCTTTATTGGCAAATAAAAAAGTCGACCTTCGTCGACTTGTTTTAACTTAGCTTGCCATGTCCGGTGCAAAGTTCTTCAAAACACCATTCACAAATTGTGCGTCTTCTTGTGTGGCAAATTCCTTTGCCAATTCAACGGCTTCGTCGACCACAACCTTGTATGGGGCTGGTTCTGGCAAAGTCAATTCGTAAGCAGCGATTCGTAAAATCACTAAGTTCACACGGGCAATCCGATCAATTTTCCAACCGGTCGCCAGATGCTTGGCCAAGTTCTCATCCAATTCCGTTGAACTGGCGAGCACGCCATTCACCAACTGTGGCAAGAAAGCTTGGTACGTCCGGTTATCCAGTACTAGATCGTAGTTTAAATCCATTTGGTTATCATCGGGAACTTCTTTAAAAGCAGCAAAGAGAATCTGGACAGCTGCTTGCCGTTCCTCGTGTCGTGACATTTCCGTCATTTAGCAGACTCCTTCGTCGCACTTTGATCAAAAAGGTGCTCCGGATCAATGTTTTGGTGGTCGGCATCGGGCACAAGGCCAGCAACCGTCACGTTGACCGTTTCAACCGTCAAACCAGCCAAGTTCGCCAAGTCCGTCTTAACGGCCTGCTGAACAGCAAAGGCAACCTTTGGAATCACTGCCCCGTACTCCAAGATGATGGCCAAATCAAAGGAGATGTTTTGATTCTCGTCTTGCTTCATCATCACCCCTGAGACGGCGGGTTGGACACCCGTCACCTTCGTCAAGTACTTTGGCAAGTGGTCATAGACCTTGGCCTGCATGGCCACAACGCCATCAACGCCCTGAGCAGCCGCCTTAGCGACCGCTTCCAAAGCAGCCTTTGAGACAAGCATTTGACCGTCGGCCATTTGCTCTTTTGTCAGTAAAAAGTTCTTGTTTGTTAAATCAGTTGACTTTGCCATGGGCTTTCCTCCTTGATTGACCAAAATTGACTGTTTGCTAGTCTAAGAAACACAAAAGACTGCTTTACCAAAGCAAAGCAGTCGCCATCATTACGCGCGACCCTTGTAAGAACCATCTTCCGTGTTAACGATGATCATGTCACCTTCGTTAACAAAGTCAGGAACCGTAATCGTCGCACCCGTTTCAACAACGGCTGGCTTACCAGAACCCGTTGCCGTTGCGCCCTTGATACCAGGCTGTGTTTCTTCAACCTTCAACGTAACAGAAACCGGCAGTTCGGCACCGAGCACTTCGGAACCATACATTGTAATCTTGACTTCCATTCCTTCAAGCATGTACTTCAAGGCGTGTTCCAAGTTTGCGTCTGGAATGTTAATTTGTTCAAACGTTTCCGTATCCATGAAGACACGCCCGTCGTTTTCCGCGTACAAGTATGACATTGGACGCGTTGTAATTTCAGCTTGTTCGAACTTATCACCAGGACGGAAAGTAACTTCGTTGACCGCTCCCGTACGCAAGTTCTTCAACTTTGAGCGAACAAAAGCCGCTCCCTTACCAGGCTTCACGTGTTGGAATTCAATCACGCGCCAAATTGAGTTTGAGTACTCAATCGTCAAACCTGTCTTCAAATCATTCATGCCAATTGCCATGAGCATATCCCTCGTTTATTCGTAATTGACTGTTATTATAACAAAAAAATCCCATCTTCGCACCCTTTCGATTCGAATTTATCCCTGACTTTTATCTAATAAAAGTCGCCCCTTTCTTCTATTTATGGTAAAATGGCAGTTAAGGTTTTCGTTTCGTGACAAAAAGAATTCATTATTTTGGAGGAACCACAATGGTTTACAAAGTTTATTACCAGGAAAGCATGGACCGCAACCCAAAGCGGGAAAACACGCAATCTTTCTTTCTAGAAGCAGATTCACACGCTGATGCCTATGCATTGGCACAAAAGAACACCGATTTTAACATTGAAACGGTCGAAGAACTCTCTGACGCAGCACTGGTGTACGAACAGGCTGACCCAGAATTTTCATTGACGACTTTTAACTAATTCCCATGGATAAAATCGATATCAAGCCCAACGAAGTTGCGGTTTACGCCCTTGGGGGCCTTGGCGAAATCGGGAAGAACACTTACGGCATTGAATACCAAGACGAAATCGTCATCGTCGATGCCGGTATCAAGTTTCCCGAAGACTCCCTTTTAGGAATTGACTATGTCATTCCAGACTACTCGTACTTAGTCGAAAACATTGATAAGGTCAAAGGCCTTGTCATTACCCACGGACACGAAGACCACATTGGTGCCATCGCTTACTTCTTGCAAGCGGTTAACGTACCCGTTTACGCAGGCCCATTAGCCATGGCCCTGATCAAAAACAAGCTGGAAGAAAAGCAGATGTTAAACCGCGTGGAACTCCACGAAATCACGGATGGCTCCGTGGTTAACTTCGGTAAGACATCCGCTGAATTCTTCCGGACCACCCACTCGATTCCCGACGTCTTTGGTATCGCCATTAAGACACCCGTTGGAACAATTGTCGAGACTGGTGACTTTAAATTTGATTTGACGCCCACCACCAAGCAAAAGCCAAACCTCTGGTCAATGGCACGGATTGGTGAAGAAGGTGTTTTGCTCTTAATGTCGGATTCGACCAACGCCGAACGACCAGAGTGGACAAAATCCGAAGCCTGGGTTCAAAAGACGGTCGACAAGCTCTTCAGCCAACTGAAGCACGGTCGAATCATCTTTGCGACTTTCGCTTCCAATATGAACCGAATCAAGATGGCAACGGATGCCGCAATCAAAAACGGCCGTAAAATCGCCGTTTTCGGTCGGTCAATGGAATCAGCCATGACCAACGGCCGGGCTTTGGGCTATCTTGATATCCCAGATGACGCCTTGATTGAGCAGTCACAAATCAAAAACATCCCGGACGATGAACTCTTGATTATGTCAACGGGTTCACAGGGTGAATCAATGGCTGCCCTGGCGCGAATCGCCAACGGTACCCACAAGCAAGTTCGCTTGAAGCCAAAAGACAACGTGATCTTCTCCTCCTCACCAATTCCTGGTAACACCGCCTCGGTGAACGCCGTGATTAACAAATTGGAGGAAGGTGGCGCCAACGTCATTCACGGAAAGCTAAACAACATTCACACTTCTGGTCACGGTGGCCAAGAAGAACAGAAGTTGATGCTTTCTTTGATGAAGCCCAAGTACTTCATGCCTGTCCACGGTGAATACCGGATGTTAAAGGTCCACGCTGGATTAGCAGAAGAACTCGATATTCCTGCTGAAAACACCTTTATCCAAGAAAACGGGGACGTTTTGGCATTGGACGGTGTGAACCCACCACGCCTTGCCGGTCACTTCCCTGCCGAAGATACTTATATCGACGGTTCTGGTATTGGTGACATCGGTTCCGTTGTCTTGCACGACCGCTTGAAGTTGTCACAGGACGGCTTAGTCATCGTGACAGCAACCATCGACTTGAAGAAAAAAGAAATCTTGTCTGGTCCGGATATCTTATCCCGCGGATTCGTCTATATGCGCGAATCAGGTGACTTGATTAACGATGGTCGCCATGTCATTTTCAATACGATTCGTAAGGCAATGTCTCAAAAGTCCGCTTCCGAATCTGATATTCGTCAAGCCATCATTGATGACTTGGCCAAGTATTTGCATAAAGAAACTGCCCGAAAGCCAATGATCTTGCCAATGCTCATCATGGTTTAAGGCCGAAGGCATGCCTAGCATGCCTTTTTTATCGCCATCGTTTAGGAGGGCAGCATGTCAGAACAAGCACATATCTTCATTGAGAGCGCGCTCTTACCACACAAGAATAAAACGGGACTCTTGGATCAAATCGAAGGTGAATTGACAAAGGTCGGCCTCGCCGCTACCTTCAAAAAGTCCAAGCCCCACCACTCCCTTTACCAAAAAGCCCGTCTCGTTGCCCGTGATAAAGCCTTTGCCGATCGCATGGACCCGATTGTCGTCATTGGTAATGAAGCGGCGGCCAACGAAGTCTTGTCAGGCTTTCTATCAATTGATCCCGACAAGAAGCGCCCCCTCCTCCTTTTCCAATTAAGCGAAAAAAACGTCAAAGTCGCCGACTTAGTCAATCAACTGACGGCTGCTCTAAAAGCAGAAGCGATTGTCGAAGAACCAATGGCCATGATTGAGGGGAACGTACCAAACAAGGGGCGCCGCTATTTCCTTCATTACTTGCAGGTTGGCCCCGACTTTTCCGCTTTACTGCCGACCTTCAATCAAAAAGTCGTGTGGAAGCAAGCCTGGCAACAGTTCCTTGATTTTTGGAATCTGATTTCCCGCAATCAAGACAAGGTCACCTTTGCTTGGAGTCTCCGTCAAGGCAGTAGCTACCAGCTTTATGCTAAGACACTGGGGCTCCAAGTCTTAAACCAAGCCGACCAGGATCAGCCATTCAATCTTCGGGTGGTGAACCAAGTCGCTTGGCCAAAAATCCTGCTGACCTATTTGCAAGGAAAGAAGGGTCGGGAAAATCCCTCTCGTCGTGGTTTTATCACCAAACCGATCAAAAATGAGGCGGCCATTCACATTCGCGATTTGCAAAGTGTTAAGCTTGACGGCAACGCGCTTGAAAACGGCGCCTACTCTTTCCAAGTCAAAGAAGCCGGCACCTACCCCGTCATTTCCTTGTCAAAGAGTCAAGAATCAAGCAAATAGCATAAAAAAAGAAAGAGCCGCCCAAAATTGAGCGGCTCTTTCTTTTTTATTGAACAGCTTCTCGAATCGCTGCTACCTTATCCAACTTTTCCCATGGCAAATCCAAATCCGGACGTCCAAAGTGACCGTATGCAGCCGTTTGCTGATAGATTGGTCGTTGCAAATCGAGGGCTTGAATAATGGCTAAGGGACGGAAATCAAAAAGGTCGGCCACGACTTTTTCAATTTTTTCTTCCGCAATCTTTGCCGTTCCAAAAGTCTCGATGTTCAAAGACACTGGTTTAGCCACTCCAATGGCATAGGCAACCTGGAGTTCTGCCTTATCGGCCAAGCCTGCAGCCACCAGGTTTTTAGCAACGTAACGCGCATAGTAGGCACCCGATCGATCAACCTTTGTCGCATCCTTACCTGAGAAGGCACCACCACCGTGATGGGCGGCACCGCCGTAGGTATCGACAATGATTTTCCGACCCGTTAAGCCGGAATCGGCCTGGGGGCCACCCAAAACAAAGCGACCAGACGGATTAATGTAATACTTCGTTTGTTCGTCAACCAGGTCACTTGGCAAGACCGGATCAATGACAAGACGTTTCATGTCAGCACGCAGCTGGTCCAAATCAACGGCATCGTCGTGTTGCGTCGACAAGACCACGGCAGCAATTCGTTCGACCGAACCATCATCGGCCAAAGCCAAGGTCACTTCCCCCTTGGCATCCGGACGCAGGTAGGCAACCTGCCCTTCTTCTCGAACCGCACGAATTTGGCGCATCAACTGGTGGGACAAATCCAATGCCAATGGCAGGTAATCAGCCGTTTCGTTTGTCGCATAACCAAAGACCATTCCTTGGTCACCGGCACCCAGCTGATCCGGGTCATCATCTGCGGCATCGACCGCCTGCGCAATGTCTTGTGACTGTTCAACGATTTTATTTGAGACGTTAATGGAATCAGCCGAGAAGCCCAGTTCTGGCTTATCGTAGCCAATCGAACGGACCGTTTCCACCGCGATTTGACGGATGTTGACGTAGGCGCTAGTCGACAATTCACCAAAAATGGACACATCACCAGTCGACGTCGTTACCTCAATCGCCGCACGGGCCTTCGGGTCCTTGGCCAAGACGGCGTCCAAGATGGCATCGGCGATTTGATCGGCGACTTTGTCAGGGTGGCCATTGGCCACCGATTCAGCAGTAAAGTACTTTGTCATATTCTTCTCCTTCTTTTCACACATCAAGAAGAGGCCAATAAAAAACGCCCAGGCAGCAGCCTGAGCGAATCAAAAGAGCTTGCCTATCTTACAGAATTACCACCGTGCGTTAGCCGGTTGGTGCAGGTTCATCGTGCTGTATCACTTCCCTGCTCTTGATAGTGTTGTAATATATATTTCATATTCTACATGATAAAATAAGAAAGTACAAGAATTACGATTGAAAGAAGTCAACCAATGGACGAAAAGAAGCAGAATTCTCAAGAAGAACAGCGGACATCAACCGGGCAGTTTGCACAGGACTTTTTCGCCCGAAATAAACGACGGGAACGGTCGATTGACAACGAGCAGCCATTGCGTCGCTATCAGCATTTACCAGCCGTTCTTCCCTGGACCATCCCCATCACAACGCTCTTGTTAACCATGGTCTGGTGGCTTCGTCCGATTCTTGCTGGCACACTTGGTAGCCAATTATCCTTTGGCCAAATTTGGCCACTGTTGGTTTATTCGCTCTTCTGCTCGGCCGCTGTTGGCTACCTCATTGCCAGTCGTTTTGAACAAAAGGATTGGCGACTCTATACCTGCTTGGCCGGATCAACGCTCGTTCTTTTCTCTTCCTCACTTCGAATGCGCTTTGAAGTGCTTGCCTTACTCTTTCTCTTCGTTTTAGTTTTGGCACTTCTGCCATTGAACCTCGTGCAACTCAAAAACGGCGTAGGCCTCTTAGCCTTGGCAACGTTACTGACTTTTTCAGTGCCCGTCTGCATCGCCTTTCTTGGGAATAACTACGTCGACCAGAATTTTCTAAACAGCTCCTGGGACCTGTTTTACGCTAGTCTCTTCTACCTAACAGCCCTCTTCCTACCAAAGGCCGCTGGCCGCCTTCTGGGCCTTGTCACAGGCGCTCTCTACCTGATCCACCTTCTTTTCTTCCATGCATTTGGATTCGGCGTTTTGACGGCCATGGTTCTCGCCTTTGCCGTCTTTGTGCTTTCCTTCATCCGTCCCTTAACCTACCGTTATCAACCACTTGCGGCCATGAGCGCCCTCCTTCTTTCCATGCTCATGCTCTAAAAGTGATGACAAAGTCGAAAAGCCCCGATTGCTGTGTTAACAGAGCAATGGGGGCTTTTTTATTGATCATTCAAGCAGTCTTCACAACTGAATTTATGATTTCTTCGTTTTAACGTAAGCCAGTGAAACGATTGACAACATACCGAGTAGAAGCATGGTCCAACGATTCTCTTCCGTCTGTCGACCGGTTTCTGGTTGGACGTGGTTTACCGTTTCAGTTAGTTCAGCCACTGACTTTGCGGCTGGCACAATTTGTGCGAGTCGCTGAATGACCCTTTGACTATTTTGATCAAAGGTCAAATCCTTGACATCAATTAAGACAGCATCCGCGTTCACTTCACCATCGATCTTATTCTTAGCAGACTGTGCAGCAGTGTCGATTTCGTTAATCGCCGCTGCCTTTTGCTCATCCGTCAAGTTTGTCATCGCGGCAATCTTTACCTTCATTGCCTGTGCTTTTTCGTCAATGGCCGCTTTAGCGGCTGCCTTCTGTTCAGCAAGGGTGTCATGGTGGGCCAAATCTTGGTTCAAGCGGTCCGTTTCTTCCTTAAAGCTGATGGGGGCAACACTTTTCTTCAAATCATCCGCATTGCTAATGCCGTCCAATTGCTTCTTAGCTTGGTCCGCTGAATCGTCAATAGCTTGCTTTGCTTTGGCCTTTTCATCGCTTGAAAGGTCGGCACGACCGTCAATGGCATCCTTTGCTTGCTTGGCTTGCTCATCGATAGCCGATTTAGCAGTAGCTTTTTGCTCATCAAGTGTTGAGTGGCTGGTCAAATCAGCCATGGCTTGGTCAACATTTGCCGTAAAGTTTGAAGCCTTCACCTTATCGTATACCTGATCGGCCGTTTGACCTTCATCAACGGCGGCCTTGGCTGCATCCGACTGTGCATCCAGCTTCTTCTTTGCTGCTTCTTTTTCTGACTTAGTCAGATGATTCATCCGATCAATTTTGGCTTTTTCATCACTGATTCGACCGTCAATGGCGTGCTCGTATGTCAATAAGTTAGACACTTTTTTTACATCACTAGGTTCGATTCATAGGTATGA
>NZ_JAAMFL010000008.1 GCF_018437265.1 Fructobacillus parabroussonetiae
AAGTTTTGTTCAGTTTTCAATGTGCGTACCCGATTGGGCAACTCATATATCATAGCAGCTTATTACCTTACGGTCAACTGTTATTTTGAGTTTTTATTGACGCTCGTGACTTAAGTCATTTGCACCAGTCCCTCGCAAGGAACAATAATTAGTATACTGACTTTGCCGGGGCAGGTCAATGGGTTTTTAGAAGAAAATCAACGAATCTAGAAAAACCGAAGAAAGATTCATAATATGAACTGAATCGTCTGCCTTTTACCCGTTAATCGCCTCTTATTAATTAAAAGACCTTCGCCCTATTCGTCAAAAGAGGTAAAGGTGGAAGGCTGAATGGTCATTAAGAGATCCCGGAGCTCATCCCCCGACTTAAAAGAGAGTGTTTTCGGAAGATCCTTTTCGACTTTTGCAAAGTCGGTCACGTGAAAGGAATAAAGCGGTGCCTGCTCTTCTCCCGGCAATTTAATCGTCGCCAGTTCTCCTAAGCGCCAAGAATCAAAGTCTTTGACACCCAAAGCGGCAAAGGACTTCAAAATCATGCCCAGTGACGTTTCCTCATGGTGCTGGTGAACATTGACTGCTAGGAATTCATCCTTGCCCTTCACATCTTCCACCAAAAAATAAGGGATCTCATTCTGATAGGCAATCACCGTTGCTGCAACTACTGTCATCGTCTCACTCCTTTTAGTCCGAAATTCCCAAACGTTTCGTCGCTTCCTTCAACCAACTTGGCATTGCCAAGGCAATTGGTTCAAAGCCAAAGTCCAAATGGTAGTTCGTCCAAAAACGACGCTTCACATTCGTGTTTTTGATAATTGGCGTATCCGCAAGGGGCATCAGGCTCAATTGACGAACTGAAAGCGAGATTTTCTGACTATACTGGTCAATGTCTAACACAATAGCCGTCACCTTTTGACCAACCGACAGTTCGTCTGAAAGGTTTTTTACCACGCCAGACTTTAATTCTGAAATGTGAATTAACCCCTGGGTGTCGTCATCTAATTTAACAAAAGCGCCGTATGGCTGAATACCCGTTACGGTTCCCGTGACTTGTTGACCGATTTGATATGTCATCACGCGACTCCTTTCTTTTTTAAATAAAAAAGTCCTCGCCAAAGGCTAAAGGACAACTTGTTCAATCACAATGTCTTTTACTGGTCGGTCGGCACGATCGGCTTTTGCTGCTGCAATCTTATCAACAACGTCCATCCCTTCGACCACCTGGCCAAAGACGGTGTGCTTACCATCTAACCATGGCGTGCCACCCTCTTCTTGATAAACCTTCGCGATTTCGTCATCATAACGGCCCAAATAAGGTTTCATCTGCTTTGGGAAGTGCTTGTTTTGAACAATGAAAAACTGGGAACCATTCGTATTGGGACCAGCGTTTGCCATCGACAAAGCACCGCGGATGTTAAAGAGTTCCTTTGAGAACTCATCCTTAAAAGGCTTCCCCCAAATACTTTGACCACCACGACCCGTTCCTTCTGGATCGCCGGTTTGAATCATAAAGTCATTAATCACACGGTGAAAAATCACTTGATCATAGTCGCCGTTTTTAGCATGGGTCAAAAAATTCTCAACAGCCTTTGGCGCTTGTTCGGGGAAAAGCGCTAAGGCAATATCACCAACGCTTGTTTTCAAGGTCGCTTTGATGTCATTTGGACCTAAGTCCAATTGTGGAAAGTCGCTCATCTTAATCCTCAGTATCTTGCACAACGGGGTTAATCACCACGTCGCCGGCTTCGATTTCTTCAAGGGCTTGTCCGACCGTTTTAACGGAATCAAACTTCACTTGCGTTGCAGGCATTCCAGCGTCCAATTCGCGGGCACGCTTTGATGCCAAAGCGATTAACTTATAACGTGAATCGACTTTTTCAAGTAACTTATCAACTGATGGGTAAAGTAACATGGTTTTCTCCTTATTATTCCGTAATTTGGTCAATCACGCGCGACACCCGAAGGCGTTCGGCTGTAATAATGGCCTTGATTCGATCAACCGCCTTTTCAACCACGTCGTTTTCAACAGCGTAATTGTAGTTAATCATTTTCTTCAACTCATCCTTGGCGGCTGCCACACGTTTTTCAATCACTTCAGCGGAATCCGTTCCGCGACCTTCCAAACGCATGCGTAAGTTCTTAATATCTGGTGGCGTCAAGAAGATATAAACGCCCTCTGGCATCTTAGCCTTTACTTGCAAGGCCCCCTGAACATCGATTTCCAAGAAAACATCTCGACCGGATGCTAAGGTTTTTTCAATAAACGAACGGGGTGTGCCGTAGTAATTACCAACGTACTCGGCATACTCTAACATGTCACCAGCTTGAATCTTTTCTTCAAATTCGTCACGGGAAACGAAGAAGTAATCCTTCCCATTCTCTTCGCCAGTACGAGGCTTTCGCGTCGTCGCTGAGATTGAGTAACGGAAATCAACCGCGTCATCCTCAAAAATCGCCTTTCGAACCGTCCCCTTACCAACACCAGATGGTCCTGATAAGACAATTAGCAAGCCCCGTTCAGTCATGTTCGTCCTCTTTATCGTCTTTAGTATCTAATAGTAGTAGTCTACCAGGAAAAGGCAACAAATTCAATCAATCCTTCCCATAATCCCGTCCCTCAATCCGCCACTCGTCCCTCATAAAACGAGACGAACAAAATACGAAAAGAGAAAGGCTGTTCCCTTTTTCTGAATTGTGGATAAATGACTGATATAGAAGCTTTTATCCACTCTTTAGATAAATTTAAGAAAGAAAAGCTCTTGCTTTTCCGAACAGTTGTTCGTATACTAAAGTCAACAGCTAAAGAGGAGGCGGCATGATGCAAGTTAAGCTTTCAGCCCAACCACAAATCAATTTTTTCAACCAACTCAAAAACAGTTGGACAAAAATCAAGGAGCACTTTGAAGTGGTGCCATTAAAGGAACAACAGAACAGCACCGTTCTGATTAACCGGTTAGAAGCGGCCATTAACAATGGTCAGCCCGTGGCCGTCCAAATGAACTACGGCTTTGATCAAGAGCGCATTCAAGACTTCTTTGGTATCGTCTTCCAAGACAAGGCAGGCGCCCTACTCATTGAAGATGAGATGACGAACCGCTGCCATCAATTGGCCCCCGCTCTCCTTCGCCACATCGGCTAAACCGAATCAAAAAGACGCAACGTCCCCTCTCTTGGGCGTTGCGTCTTTTTTTATTTCTCAGATCGCTTTGGTTCTTGTAAAAGTGCTTCAACACGCTGCATTGAAAGTTGTGCCAGCAGAGTGTTCACCGCCAAAATATCAACAAAGTGATCCAGACCTGAACTTTCTAAGGCTGCTAAGCGAACCGTGTCAACGGCCTTCTTTTGGTCAAGGAACTTCACGTAACGTGCAATTTCGCCCCCTAACCCATCAAGAGAATCCCATTCTGGTTGCCAATAAGCCATCAAATCGTTCTTAGCAAAAGTGGTTAACAGATCATTTGTCCATTCGCGGTGCGTCACCTGGTACTTTTCAGCTAAGCCCTTATGGAAAGCCAATAACATCTGAACTTCCTGCTCAGAAACCACATCCTTGATGGCCGTCTTCTGGAAAGTCTCGACCATTCGTTTACCGAAGGCCACTTCGTCATCAATTGCTTCTGGCGAAAGCTTCTCTTCCTTGGGTTCGACAGTCTTACCAGACAACACTGGCTGCGTGACCGCCAAGCCCTTATAAACCTCTTCAATTGTCGCCAAATCAAAGTCGTCATCTTCAGCGTTTTGGTTCAGGAACTTAAATTGCAGGTCATCAATGGCATTGCCTTCCGACATGACTTTGGCAACATCTTGCCCTTGAAAACGGAAATAGTTAACCGCAAGCACTGTTCGGATGATCATTCGCCAGAAGTTTGGGTCGAAAGCAGTCGTCTGAACGGAAAAGCGATCCGAAACGGAAGCTTCCTTGGCGATAAAGGCCTGAATATCGTACAAAACGGGCATCAGCACGATAAAGTAGCGCCAATCGCGATCAGAAGACTGGACCAATGCCGCCTCCATGACCTCATTGAGCTTAACAATCACGTGCTTATCCGAAGTGAAGTCCGAAAAGTTCTGCTGCACCATTGTCGCAATCAAATCATCCAAGAAGAATGAAGCCACTTCAAAGGTTTCCTTTTGATAACTGTGTTGCTTCGTCAAAAAGAATCGTGCACGTAGAAAGCCAGCAAAGTCATTGTAGTCAAATGGGGATAACTTTGCCTTTTGCTGAAACTTCTGCAAGCTTTTTTGCTTTTTGAATTTTTTAATTTGAGCTGATTTTCCTTGTTTCATGACAACTCCTTAAATACTTAGGTCGAGAAGGTACTTTCCGTGACCAAATTCCTTCATTTTGAATTGGAAAATTTGGTCTTTACGTGTTAAGTCGGGTGTTTTCACCGTCGCTTGTCGGTCACCTTCCAATTCTGCAATCTCGATGGCTTGGTTAATCGCTGACAGTACTGGAGCAAAAGCCTTTGGTTCTGCCGATGAATAGAATAAATCGGCGTGTCCATAGGTGTTTGACCGGCGCTGCAAGGAAACGGACACCTTGAAGCGGTTCACTTCAAATACTAAGTGATTATAGTTAAAGTCACGGGCATAGCCAAACAATGCGGATAGGTATTGTCCTGCTGGATACTTCTTTTCTGCCATACGGCTCCTTTTGGGCAAAAGCCCCTCATTTCATTTAAAAGTTCATCACGTGACCTCGTCTTATTTCAAAGTCACAATCGTTGCGCCATCGCCACCGGCGTTTGCTGAGGCAAAGTGGAATTCCTTTACTCGGCGATCAGAACGTAAGAATTCGGTGACACCTTGACGTAGTGCACCAGAACCCTTTCCGTGAATAATTTCAACGGAGGAAAGGTTGGCCAGCACCACAGAATCCAAATAGCGGTCAAGGTCGTGCAAGGCGGCTTCATAACGAACACCACGAAGATCAAGCTTAGCCTGAACGCGACCGGTATTACCGGAACGAGCGGCGGTCTTTTTCACCTTTTGTCGCTGCTTCTTTTCCTTTTGCGCCTGAGCGGTTCCTTCGGTCTTCGTCAGGTCATCTTCATCGACCAGCATTTTCAAAATACCCATCTGAACTTCCCATTGGCCATTTTTGTGTTTTTTCACCAAAGTTCCCTGCTGATTGTAAGATGAAACCACGACTTCATCGCCAGCATTCAGTTCCTTGACGCGTTTGGCCTTTTGTAAGACCTTGTTCTTTTCAAGCTTATCCGATTGTTGCAAGGCAGCAATCGCTTGCTTTTGCTTCTGAAGATCTTGTTCGGACATCTTTTTCTGCTGCCCACCAGCCAAGCGTTCGGCCCGAATGGACTTAATTAATTGATCCGCTTCATCGCGGGTCTTTTTAACCAGCTCATTAGCCCTTTGCTTGGCATCGAGCATGACTTTGGCCTGCTCTTTTTCGATCTTCAGTTGTTTTTCTTCTAGTGTCTTTTGTAAGCGATCGGTTTGTTTTTGCTCTTCACTCAAGCGTGCCCGCTCACTCTTGACCGCTTGCCGTTGATCAACCAGGTCCTTAATCATGTCATTGAGCTGCTGGTCTTCTGGGTTCACCATTGTTTTGGCATCATCCAAAACATCCTTTGAAAAACCGAGTCGAGCAGCAATGGCAAGGGCGTTCGACTGTCCTGGAACACCGATTAGCAATTGGTAAGTCGGCTGCAAAGTTGCCACATCGAAGACCATTGAGGCATTTTCCGTTTCGGACCGCTCGTTTCCATACAGCTTTAATTCGGGATAGTGCGTGGTGGCAATGGTTTTTGCACCAAGCGCCTTCGTCTTATCCAAAATGGCCATGGCCAGGGCTGCCCCTTCGGCTGGATCCGTTCCGGCGCCTAATTCATCAAAGATCACGAGACTGTTTTCATTTGTTTGAGACAAAATGCCCTTGATATTTTCCATATGTGATGAAAAAGTCGATAGATTCTGCTCAATTGACTGTTCATCCCCAATATCGGCAAAGATGTCTTCAAAAACGGTCACCGTTGATGGCCGAGCCACTGTGATAAAGAGACCGGATTGGGCCAACAGCTGCAGCAGGCCCAGTGTTTTAATCGTGATGGTTTTACCACCCGTGTTTGGCCCTGTAATAATCAACGTTTCAAAGTCACCGCCAAGACGAATATCATTTTTAACGGCCTTTTCTTCGCCGATCAACGGATGCCAGGCCTGGACCAAAGACACTTCCTTTTTTTCAGACAGTTCGGGTGCCATCGCATTTTGAGCTTTGGCGAGACGGGCCTTGGCGTTAATAAAGTCTAGCTGCCCCAAAACAAAAGCGTTTTGGCGCAGGTCTTCTTCGTGTTCCGCCAATAAAACAGAAAGCTCGGCCAGCACGCGGTCTTCCTCGGCTAATGCCAAGACGCGAACTTCTGACAAGTCGTTTGCTAATTCAACCACTGCCTGTGGTTCAATGTAGTAAGTTTGACCGGATTGACTCTGATCATGAACGATTCCGGGCACTTGATGTCGGTATTCGACTTTGACAGGTAAGACATAGCGATCAGCACGCTTCGTCACGATGGTTTCGGACAGATAGCGTGCGGATTTACCACGGGTATAGTTAGCTAAGCGATCTCTTATGGCTGCTTCCTTTCCAGCCATTTGCCGGCGGAAGGAGGCTAAGGCTGATGAGGCCGAATCGAGCACGCGGCCCTGTTCGTCAATCGTCTGGGCTACCTTCTTGGTTAGCTCTGGTAAGAGAATCAGTTGATCAACCTTTGCCTGCAACCGTGGCAACGATCCCTGTAGGTCGTCTGCCTCAATGCGTTCAAAGAAATGCGCAACCGCAGCGGTCGCCTGCAAGACTTTGGCTAGGGAGACGATTTCGCTACCACTAAGCGACGCTTCGATTTGCAAACGGCGCGCTTGCTCTTGAATGTCTTCCAAATTTGGTAAAGCCAAGCCACCGTGCAGCCGTTCAACCATTGTGGCTTCCGCTGTTTCTTGGAGCCACTCGGCCACTTCAGCATAGGAAGAAGATGGTTGCAAAGCCGCCACCATCTTTTCGCCCTGAGCCGTCTGGACATAGGGCAGAAGCATTTGTTTTACTTTTTCGTATTCAAGTGTTTGAAGAACTTTTTGATTCATAAGACCTCAGTAATTAAAGCCACCATTGATAAATTTGATTTGAAATGATGGGGAATTGATCCAAATAGTGATTTAAGAATTGGTTTTCCGCAAACTGGCCCTGCAACCAGGCGTTTGGAATAACCGACAAAATTTCAAGGCAAAAGAAAGAAAGGACCAGTCCCAAAACAAGGGACAGGGCTGCGCCTAGTAGGCCATCGACTTTGCCTAAGAAAGGAATGCGGCGCACGAAATGCACCGACCGTAGCAAGAAATGGCCAACGAATGTCCCGAGCGCCATGATTAGTGCAAAGGCAAGGCCCGATGCGAGAAAAGTCGATCCTGAACTCGCCCAAGAACTTGGTACCGATGGCCGAGCAAACTGGCCCGAAATCCATCCAGAAAAAACAGTTGAGAGGGGCTTTGAAAGGACGGTTGCCACGTAAAGAATCAGTCCCCATAGGACAATCCGTGCCAGACTCGTCACAAATCCAGTCCGATAGCCCGAATGGACCATCAGAATTAAAAAGATTATGCCAATCCACATGAGTACCATGGGCGTCCTCCTAAAAAATAGGCGAGCAAAAAGGCTCACCTGAATCCTCTCAATTATACCATTAAAACTGCTATAATTAAGGCATGCAAACTGTGATTTTACTGACAAACGAAGGCCTAAAACAGGTCAAAGCGGCCTATTCGAAGGAACTCGTTCGGCCCGCACCGAAAAACAGCCTTTTTCAAGCAAAGAAAAACGGCCTGACAATCACTGGCTACTCTTCTGGCAAAGTGCTTTTTCAAGGAAAAGAAACGGATCACGAAGCGGCTCGCTTTCAGTCCCTCATTAAAAAAGGTGAAAAAATGACCCAACACAACCAACAGCGGTCTAAATCGACCAAGAGCAGTCGGCCAAAACTACCGGCCGGCTTCGCGGATTGGGGGGTCATTGGTTCGGATGAGGTGGGTGCTGGTGCTTACTTCGGTCCGCTAACCACCGCAGCGGTCTACGTTCCGGCAGATCAGGTCGAAAAGCTCCGTGAACTTGGTTTTGCCGACTCAAAAACCTTGACCGATGACAAAATTAAGAAGTTAGCCCCCTACATTCTGGAGCATTTACCCTATCACATTGTCAATTTAATCCCTGACTTTTATAATCAAAAACAAGAAAGCGGTCAAAACGTTGTCGCGATGAAGGCCCTCTCCCACAACTTCACGCACAATCAGGTTCTAAAAAAGATTGGGCAAGAAAAAAGGCCCGATGCCATTCTGGTCGATCAATTTGTCCAGGGGTCCTCCTACTATCGCTACCTAGAAAAGAACCACCAACCAAGGCCGGACCTGCCGACTTATTTCATTACAAAAGGGGAAACCGAGCACGTCGCCGTGGCGGCCGCCTCGGTCCTTGCCCGCTATGTCGAATTACGCAGTATGGCCGAACTGAGTCAAGAAGCCGGCGTCACCTTGCCCATTGGTGCCGGAAAAGAGGCTGATCGAATCGCTGCTTCCTTAATGAATCAAGGCAAAGACTTACGACACTTTGCGAAGCTCCACTTTGCCAATACAAAAAAAGCCCAGGCCTTTCGTTAAACGAAGCCAAAGAAAAACACCGCTTTCATCAAAAGTCGGTGTTTTTTCTTTACTTATTCAAATCAAGATCCGTTTCTTCAAGTTCGATGTCTTCTTGATTGTCATCTTCACTTGGAACAACGGAATCAGACAGTGCTTCTTTTGATGACACATACGAAGCCTTTGCCTGTTCGATGTATGGCTGAACTGCCGTTGATGCCTTGTCAACCATGTCAGCCAATTGGCTTTGAACGTCGTTTAACTTGGCTTTCAGGTTTTCTTGATCTTGTTCGGACTTAGATAGCTTATATGCGGCTGATGCGCCCATGGCAAAGAGAAAACCTGCCAGTACTTTAGTTGATGCTTTCATGATTGATCCTTTCACTTTGCCTTCTTTGAGGACTTTTTGAAGAGTTTTGACAAGACGAGGGCAAAACCAGTCTTGGTTGCTGTCCCAAATCCAGAAACTGACGTCGATGTCTTACGAACGGATTGGTTCAAATCAGAAATCGTTTCGGACAAGTCAGCTGCGGCCTGTACCGTCACGTTCAACGTCGCCATTTTGTCATTGACATCATCAACCAACAGATTGGTATTGGCAATCAATTCGTTTGATGAACGGACCACCGTGTCCAAATCAGTCGTCAATACCGAAACGGAACGCGTCAAGCGAAGCAAGAATACGGACAAGGCCAACACAAGTAGCAAGAAGGCCAAGGCGAAAATTAATAGTGAAATCTGTCCTACTGTCATAATCTCTCCAATCAATAAATTTAATAAATAATCAAACCCATTGTAACAAAATATGAAGGAAATAACAGGAAAAAGGCGGTATTCGCCAGTTTGCAACCGCCGATTTGTTTTCAAAAAAGAAAAAAGCCCCGAGGGGCTTTTTTTAACGGGCGTAATCAACTGCTCTTGTTTCACGGACAACCGTTACCTTCACGTGTCCTGGATACTCGAGCTGATCTTCAACTTCCGCTTTAATATCGTGGGCGAGAACCGTTGCCTGAATGTCAGAAATCTGATCAGGCTCAACCATCACGCGGACCTCACGGCCGGCTTGAATGGCATAGGCGGTTTTAACACCTTGATAGTCACTTGCGATGTGCTCCAAATCCGTCAATCGTTGAACGTAATTTTCAAGCGACTCGGAACGAGCCCCTGGACGAGCAGCTGATATGGCATCGGCCGCTGTGACCAGTTCAGCAAGTGGTGATGTTGCTTCCGTATCACCGTGGTGGGCGGCGATGGCATTAACGACATTGGCCTTTTCATGATACTTTTCTGCAATTCGAACACCGAGTTCAACGTGAGAACCTTCAACTTCGGCATCGACGGCTTTTCCAATATCATGTAAAAGTCCGGCACGCTTTGCTTGTGCGACATCCATTTTAAATTCTGAAGCCATTAAACCAGTGAGTTTAGCGACTTCTAGAGAGTGTTGTAAGACATTTTGGCCATAAGAAGTACGGTAATTCATGCGACCAACCAACTTAATCAAGTCGGGGTGCAAACCGCGGATTCCCAATTCAAAGACTGCTTCTTCACCCTTTTGACGAATGTTTTCATCCATCTGACGGCGAGCCTTTTCAACTGCTTCTTCAATCTTTGCAGGATTGATTCGGCCATCGGCAATCAGCGCCTCCAAGGCGTTTTTAGCAATCTGTCGGCGGAGTGGGTCAAAACCAGACAAAACGACGGATTCTGGCGTATCATCGATAATCAAGTCGATACCCGTCAGCGATTCAATCGTTCGAATGTTTCGTCCTTCGCGACCAATAATCCGGCCCTTCATGTCCTCGCTAGGCAAGTTCACAACGGAAACCGTCACATCGGAAACCGTGTCGGCAGCAGAGCGTTGGATTGCCTCCACCACTAGGTTACGGGCACGCTTCTCCCCTTCGTTTTTAGCGTCTTGTTCATATTCTTGAATCAAGGCTGCCCGCTCTTTTTCGAGTTGGGCTTTGGAAGTCGACAAGATGACGTCTTTGGCTTGATCCCTGGTCATTTGACCAATTTCTTCAAGCTTACTCTCTTGTTCGGAAAGCTTTTGCTGTGCCGCTTCTTCCTTTTCAGTCGCCGCATCCAAACGGTTTTGCAACTTTGTTTCTTTCTTAATCAAAGAAGCATCGCGTTCATTTAACGTGGCGTCCTTCTTGTCCAGTGTATCAATCCGGTCTTGCAGACGTGTTTCCTGTCCTTCGACTCGCTTTTGGCGATCGGCAAGGGATTGTTCAACCTGGTGACGATACTCTTGGGCGTAGACCTTCGCATCGACTTCAGCGGATTTTTTAATGCTTTTTGCTTCGTCTTCTGCTTGTTTTAAAATGTTTGTTGCCATCTGCTTAGCGTTATTCAAACGAATCTGATCCAGAATCTTTTTCGTTAAATAACCACCAGCTAAGCCGATGAAAAGTGCAAAGAGTGCTGAGATAATGATAGTCAGCATATTCTTTTCCTTTCAGTCATGAATTTTAATTCAATTCACATGTCTAGTATAGACAAAAGACAGCCGCCGGTCAATTAGAGAAAGGATTAAAAAGCTCCTAGAATTCTTTTATTTAGACGATTAAACGGGACTTTTTAGCGCGAAGTAACCGATTAAAAATTTTATGAGCAGGCGGCTGAATTTTCTAAATAAGAAAAAGGGACCATCAAATGATCGCCCTTTTTCTTATCGTTTAAATTGTCGGTTCAAATCACGCTCGACATCCCGTTTCTTAATCGATTGCCGCTTGTCATACTGCTTTTTTCCACGGCCGACACCAATTAATACCTTAGCGAAGCCTTTTTTTAGGTAAACCTTTAACGGTACCACGGTCACACCGCTTTCCTTCACCAACACTTCGAGATGCTGAATCTGTTTTTTATGCAAAAGCAAAATGCGCGAACGTAAAGGATCAACATTAAATTGATTGCCTTGTTCATAAGTGGCAATGTGCACGTTCGTCAGGTAGGCCTGCCCGTCATGCACCGTCACAAAGCCATCCCCAATGGTAATTTGTCCGGCACGAACGGACTTGATTTCCGTCCCTGTTAAGACAATGCCGGCCTCAAAAGTCTCTTCAATCGCGTAGTTAAAACGAGCCTTTCGATTGGTTGCCAGAGCATCATTTTGAACTTGTTTTTTCTTTGCCATGGCAGCTCCTTTCGCTAACGACTTACTTCTGCTTCATTTGGAAGGGGTGCTTGTGGTTTTGACCAGACTTGGCAGCCTGCTGGCCCCTCTTTTGATTGCCATTCGAACGGCCTTGGACTGACTGACCCTGGCTCTTTCTCTGCCCATCTTGTTTGCCTTGACGGTCAGAGCGGCCACGGTTACGGTCATTACCGCCTTTCCGGTTGCCACCGTTTCCACGCCCGCGGTTCTTGTCCCGCTTATCGCGACCGAATTGGCCACGGCTTGGCTGTGGGACTTTGATATCAGTCGTTGGTGCTTCTTCTGGATTGACCAGCATAAAGTCGACGGTCGAATCCTTCTTAGAAGCACGGATGACCTTCACCTTGACCTTTTGACCAATCTGGAAGATGTGGTGCTTGGAACGGCCAATCAAAGCCGCGTGCTTTTCGTCGTAGTCATAGTGGTCATCCGTCAGGTTTGAGATGTGAACCAAGCCTTCAACGGTGTTATCCAAGGAGACAAAGAGGCCGAACTTCAAAGCCGCGTTGACCACACCTTCGTATTCGTTGCCGACTTTGTCTTCCATGTACTCGGCCTTCTTCATGGCATCGACCAAACGTTCCGCGTCGATTGCCCGGCGTTCACGAGTGGAAGTATCGACCCCGATTTCTGCCAGTGATGAGGCATACTTTTCCTGTGCTTCAACGCCGTAACCATTCTTTTCGTACCACTTAATCAAGCGGTGAACCGTTAAGTCAGGGTAACGACGGATTGGCGAAGTAAAGTGCGTATAGTACTCAGCTCCCAGGCCAAAGTGGCCCAGTGGTTCTGGTGAATACTTGGCCTGCTTCATGGCCCGCAGCATCATCGTTGAAATCATTTGTTCGGTTGGGTCGTCCTTGACCTTTTTCATCAAGGTCTGGAGCATCATTGGCGTCACGTTGGCTGGATCTCCCTTAACCGGGTGGCCCAATGCCTTAGCAAATTCAAAGAAGGACTGCGCCCGTTCCTCATCCGGCGTTTCGTGAATTCGGTAAAGGAATGGGACCTTCTTCTTATCAAAGTGTTCGGCGACCGTTTCGTTGGCAGCCAGCATGAAGGATTCAATCATCCGTTCTGCAGTGCCTCGTTCGCGGACAACCACGTCAATCGCCTTCCCCTGATCATCGACGATAATGGAGCCTTCCGGTGCATCGAATTCGATGGCCCCGCGCTTTTCACGCTTCTTGGCCAAAATTTGGTGCAAGTCGCCCATCGTGTCAAACATGTCGGCCAGACCGGCGTATTCTTTTCGAGCTTCTTCATTGCCAGCAAGAATCTGGTTGACTTTGTCATAGGTCATCCGGGCGTGGGATTCGATGACGGATTGCTCTAAGCGGTGCTTGACTACTTCACCCTGTGGGTTGATTTCCATCTCCACGGACATGGCCAAGCGGGTGACGTTGGGGTTCAAAGAAGCAATGCCGTTGGACAACTTCTGAGGCAGCATTGGAATCACGCGGTCAGTCAAGTAAACCGAAGTGCCACGGTTGTAGGCCTCTTCATCGATGGCCGTTCCCGGACGGACATAGTGGGAAACGTCGGCGATGTGGACCCCGAGGTGGTAGTTCCCGTTTTCTAATTTCCAGGCTACAACGGCGTCATCAATATCCTTGGTATCAGCCCCATCAATGGTCACCAAAGGCTGATCCGTAATGTCTTGTCGGCCTTCCCATTCGGACTTCAGCACTTCGTTTGGAATGGCGTCAGCTTCCCTCATCACGGCGTCTGGGAAGCGGTTTGGCACCTTCTTGTTTTCAACGATCTGCATGATGTCCATGCCGGGTTCATTTTCAAAGCCAAGTACTTCCGTCACAGAAGCCACCAATTGCTTTGGATGAACGGCATCAGCGTATGATTCGACTTCGGCGACAACAACTTGGCCATCGTGTAAATCCGCATCGGCCGTTGATGATTCAACAATCACCTGAAAGGAGCCAACCTTTTTGTCGGAAAGTCGGATCTGGCCAAGCGTTCCCTCAAATGGGGAATCGGACGTGTAAACGCCAACTACTCGAGTATAGGCATGCTCGAGAATCTCTTCGACTCGTCCTTCTGGGCCTCGGTCAGCTGATTGGGCTGGCTTTACCATCGAAACACGAACCGTGTCCCCCTGCATGGCTTGCATGGTGTTATCGGGTCCAATAAAGTAGTCAGGAAGGTTTTCATCATAGCGAACAAAGCCAAAGCCCTTATCATTGGCCTTGAACTCACCAACGATATCGCCCTTTTTGCCCTGGAATTGATAGCTATCCTTTTCGACTCTCTTAACAATCTGATTATCAGCCAAATTTTCGAGGACGGCAAGCACCTGACGGTAGCCCGCTGCCCCTTCTAAACGAAGCCCATCCGCCAAGTTTTGGGCGGAAAAGGCTTGTTTGGGGTTGGCTTTCAAGAAGCCTTCCAATTGTTCTTTTACTTGCTTTGTTTCCATCTTTGTTTCTTTCTAAAAAATGCTAATAAAAAATCAGTCTACAAAAAAGTAAACTGACCTTATTGATTAATGAGCGGCTAAGTACATCAAAATAAGTGCAATGATGAACCAGAGAGCACCAAGAACCGTCGTAATTCGACGCATGATGGCCTCAAAGCCGCGAGACTTTCGTTCCGTAAATAAATCGGTTGCGCCACCAGACAAAGCTGACAGTGCATCTTGTTGCTTACTAGGCTGCATCATTACCGAAACAATCAGTAAGAAGCCAACGACTAGCAAGAGAATGGTTAAAATATTAGTCACAAGGACGCCTCCACTCGCAATTCATACTACTTAGTATAGCAAAGTTCCCTTTAATTTCCAAGGGACAGGCGGAACATCAAAACGCCACCAGCAACGGCAACGTTCAATGATTCGGCTGAACCAATCAATGGGATATAGAGGTTGGCCGTTGTCTGCTTGGCCAATTCTGGATCCAAGCCCTGTCCTTCGTTTCCCACAATCAAAGCACCGGCTGAAAGACCGTGAATGTCTTGATATGGCTTGGCTTCTTCGTTTAATTCTGATCCGTAAACAGGCAAATCATTTTCCTTGAAAGCCGAAATCCAATCGGTCAAGTTACCTTGCAGCACTTCCAAGTGGAAGTTTGATCCCTGCATGGCACGAACCACTTTTGGCGCGTACAAGTCGGCCGTTCCTTCACCCAAAACGACACCCTTAAAGCCAGCGGCATCAGCTGTTCGAACCAAAGTACCAACATTGCCAGGATCCTGAATGGCATCCAAGAAGAGCCAAAGACCATCGTGGACATAATTTGGATCAAAGGTCTTTTCTGGCAAGGTCACCTCAGCAAAAATGCCCTGGGGAGTCTTCGAACCAGCGATATGGGCCGCCACTTCCTTTGAAATTTCAAAAGCTGGCACACCGTGTGGAACATCGGGCAGGTGTTCGGCCATTTGCTCTTCCGTTGCCATAATGGCGTGGAATTTGGCGTTGGCGTTAATCGCTTCTTGCACCAGGTGCCACCCGTCCAAAAGATAAGTCTTTTGTTCGAGACGGCCCTTCTTCGTGGCCAACTTCGCCCAGGCTTTCACCTTATTATTCTGTTTTGATAAAATTCGTTCCATAATACTTCCTTTTTTTCTTGGACAATTTAGTCGTTTTCACGGTGTTGCTTGCCAGCGTTACGGCCTTGTTCGGGCTTTTCATCCGTCACATCGCGTGGTCGAAGATCTTCTGGGCGAACACGGTTAACGGTTTCATTTCCAAAAGATGGGCCAGCCTGACCGGCTGTTTGAGTGGCCGCTCCTTGCTGCAACAATTCATCCGCCGTCTTCAAAATCACAAAGTCATCTTCTACTTGCTTCTTCAAATTAGCGTGCATCAAGTGGGTGATAAATGCCTGCAAAACCACGAAGATTCCACCAACGATGAAATACAAGCCCAGCGCACCAGAGGAAACAAAGGTAAAGCCAGCAATCACAAGTGGCATCATCCACATCAAAGCGCCGGTTTGCTTCTTTTGTGCTTCTGGAACATGCAACTGTGTCAAATAGGCTTGCCAGAGGTAGATGACCAGCACCAAAACAGAGAACAGCACCTGTGGTGATGACAATTGGAAGCCAAAGAAGGTCGCACTCTTCAGCCCGTTGGCATGCATGATGGCCAAATACAAGCCGGAAAAGATGGGCATCTGAATCGCCATCGTCAACCAGGAAACACCGCCAGTTAAGGAAATGTTGTTTTCCCGGTAAAGTGCCATGGAAGCCATTGAGGCGGCCTGTTGTTCGGCTGGTGTTTGCGCACTTTTAACAGCTGCTTGCACCTTTTCAAATTCACGACGCATCTTTTGCATCTTGAGTTGTGACACGGTCGTCTTCTTTGATTGGTTCACCATGATTGGCAACAAAATCAAGCGAATGATGGCGGTCAAAATAATAATCGCCCAACCAATGGCGTTCACACCACCAACGGCTTTGGCAATTTGCAAAAGGATTTCGGCAATTGGCTTGGAAACCAAGGCATAAATTCGCCCGTGGACACCGTATCCACCTGTGAAGAGGTAGATGTCAAAGAGAACCACCAAGATCGTGGCATAGCGTTTCAATAATTTCATAGTTGCTCCTAAAAAGCTGATTTCAATTCGTTTTTTCAGTAATCCTCACCAATTATAGCAAGATTCGTCGATCACTGGGTTACTTTTCGTCTTCGTCGGATTCCGTCACGACCTGTTCAGTGGTTAAGGGAAAGCGCAAGCGGAAAGAAGAGCCCGAGCCAAGGGCCGACTCAACCTGAACCTGACCGCCGTATGCCGCCACCATCTTTTTGACGATGGAAAGGCCCAAGCCGTTACCACCCGGTTGGTAGACACGGGCCTTATCGACACGGTAAAAGCGATCAAAGATGCGGTCCAAGTCTTCGGCGGCAATCCCCTGGCCAAAGTCCTGCACGCCAATTTCAACCCAGGCGCCCGTCTTGGCTAAAGCCAAATGGACTTCCTTACGTTCGGTTGAATACTTCAGGGCGTTATCCAATAGAATAATCAGTAATTGCTCCAAATGGTCGGGCCGAATGGCAACGGAAGCCTTCTGGTCGAGACCGTTATCAAAGGTCCAAACAAACTCGGGATGCAGAATTTGAAAATCATGGTAGACCCGCTCCACAACTGGCCAAACGGCCGTCTGGACTTGGTCAGCGTTGACCGTCAACTTTTCAGCACGGGTCAATTCAAGCATCTCGTTAACAAGGACTTCCATTCGCTTGATTTCAGAAAGTGAGGAGGACAAAGAATCAGCCAACACCTCTGGGTCGTCCTTTCCCCAACGCTCCAAAAGATTCAAGTGTCCCTTCACAATGGCGACGGGCGTCCGAAGCTCATGGGAAACATCCGAGACAAAGTCCTGCTGTGAATGGACCAGGTTTTGCACCTGTGTCATCGTCACGTTCAACAGTTGGCCAAGGTTGTCGAGCTCTTGATTGTAGTGCACGGAGCGCACACGGTCGCTTGTCAGTGGATCTTCTTCGAAGGCCAGCATGACTTTGGTAATGGCCTTAACTGGCCAAACAAACAACTGAGCCAAGAGAAAGGCGAGCAGCAAGATGCCCAAAATGGCAAAGGCCAAAAACGACCACCACCAATGGCCAATGGCGGAAAAGACCGCCTTAGTTAAATCGGGGCCCTGAACAACCATCAAGCCAAGAATAATCCCGCAGGCGATTAGTAAAAAACCCACCGTTAAACCAAGGGTCAAGATGGCTTGACTCGTTGTCAACGATGAGTGTTTTGAATTGTTATTCTTACCTTTAGCCATCTCAGCTCCGCATCACATAGCCCGTTCCACGGACCGTTTGGATATATGAAGTCTTTGATTCGGGATCATCGAGCTTGTTTCGTAAGTATCGAATGTAGACGTCAACAACGTTTGTTTCAATCTTTGTGTCAAAGCCCCAGACTTTTTTCAAAAGCTTTTCGCGGGCTTGGACAACGTCGATATTTTCAAGCAAAATCAACAAGAGATCGTACTCACGTTTTGTTAATGAGATGATTTGATCATCCCGGCGAACCGTCCGGTTTTCCTTTTCCAACTTCAAGTTTTTAAAGGCAATCACGTTTAATGAAGCAGCCGATGGCGCCTTTTCAATGTCAATACGACGCATCAGCGAGCGAACGCGGGCCAACAATTCTTCGATGGCAAAGGGCTTGACGACATAGTCATCAGCACCGTAATCCAAGCCGGAAACACGGTCGATGACTGAGTCACGGGCCGTCATCATAATGATTGGCGTCTTCTTGACTTCACGCAGGCGACGGGCCACTTCGAAACCGTTTAATTCGGGCAGCATTAAGTCCAAGAGAATCAAATCAAAGTCTTCTGCAAGGGCACGGTCAAGGCCTTCACGACCATTCAAGACCGTCTCAATTTGATAGCCTTCATGCTCTAATTCCAACTTGACGAACTTTGCCAAATTTTCTTCATCTTCAACAATTAAAATACGACTCATAATCTTCTCCGCTGGCGTTCTGTCACGAACAGACTCAAAGTCGTTCGTTGCCACTCATAAATGAATTTCTTTTAATGGTATTTTACCACAGGTTCATTTATTATCTCATTTTTTAAAGAATTCGTCTAATTTTGCTAACCGTGGATCAAGAACCGTTTCCGCTTCGGCTGCCTCGTCTCCTTCGGCGGCTTCCTTTGGATGTTCTTGTAAGAATTCCGCTTCGGAAATCACCTGCCAGTCCTTTCCTTCTGGAAGCGGCGCCCCCGCCTTTTCATCTTCCGTCAACACTTGAAAAGGTAGGGCAGACACCAGGTTATCCAGGACGGCCTGATCCAAATCAATGGCGTTTTCAACGAGCGGAAAGACCGCTGCATCCTCTTCGAATTGCTCAATTTTCTTCGGGTCTTCCACATAGGTTTCTTCAATGGTCAAATCAGCGGCCCAAGAAACGGGTGCAAGCGAACGGGAGGAAGGAAGTGTCAAATCCGCGTGAAAAGTCGCCTGTAACTGATAATCATCTTGATCATCCACCGCCACCGTTCCGCTCACCTTCACGGGTTCAGCCGTCAAAATCAAGTCGCTAAAGCGCTCTTGAATCAACGGATTCAGATCCAGCGTTTCTTCGAATTGCAGCGGCTCGTTGCGATGCTTTTTCAGTTGTTGTTTCAGAAATTTCATGACTACTCCTTCTCTTTAATGTAATGAATGGGACGGCGGGTCAAGTCTTGACTCTCTTGGCTTCCAGCCTGGTCGGCCAGCAGTTGCCAAATCAATCCGGCCTTATAGTCCAGACGGAGGTTTGCTTTGGCCAAGCCCTGGTCAACACGCGAAATGATTGGCAACCGTGCACGGCGTTTCACTTCCGAAAGATAAGCCTGCCCCTGGTAAGTAAAGCCTAAGAGCCGAATGTATGAATCGGCCATGGCGGCCTGCATCTGATCGACTTTGATATTTAAGAGCGTGTACAACATGGTCCGCTGCATGCGGGCAAAGGTGTAGCGCTTCGATTTCACCGCCTTGATGAAGGACTGGTAGGATTGTGGGGCTTCCTTTGCCGTCGCAACACCAACCAAACGGTGCTCCAGGCCTTCGGCCATCTGGTAAACCTGGCCAAGTTGGCCAACCGTATCCGTCAGCAAGCGATAACGCAGAAGCTGAATGAAAATCCCCTCAAAAGCCAAGGTGTTCGGCTTTTCTTTCAGGGCCTGCAGCGTATCTTTGGGGACAACTCGCTCGACTTTGTCCCATTTTCCCTTGTGAAGCGCGAGGCGGATGGACGAGGCTGAGGCAATTTCTTGATCAGCATCAATGGTTTGATCGTGATAGGCCGCCTGCTTTCGGGGAATTGGTCGAAGCGTCATCGAAACGCCGAGTTTCAACACGGCTTTGGCGTAGGAAAAAGCCAAAATATCGTTGGGATCTTCCAACTTAAAGCCCGTCTGCGCTTCCAGCTCACTGGCATAGGCAGCCGCATAGGTCTGTGTTCGATCGACTTTGCCATCCTGACCCTGAATCGCTTCTGCTTGTTTGGCCAAGTCTAAAAAGTCAATCTCAGGATGTTCGGAACCAAAAACCAACTCGTCAACACCGAGCGCCGCTAAAATCTGAACGGCCCCCTCGGCAAAAAGATGGCCGGGTTGCACAGCGGAAAAAACGGGCAATTCAACCATCAGGTCCGCCCCGTTATGCAAGGCGAGCTTTGTCCGTTCCCACTTATCCAAAATGGCCGGTTCGCCCCGCTGCACGAAGTTTCCAGACATGACAACAACGGCAACGTCTGCGCCCGTGACACGCTTAGCCTCCTGTAAGTGGTAGGCATGGCCATTATGAAAGGGATTGTATTCGGCAATGATGCCAACTGCTTTCATTTTGTCGCTCCTTTTTGACAACGAATAAACCAACGGCTGTCGTTTTCATCGGCTTCTTTCTTAAAAAAGTCCGCGCCTAATTCAATCTTCGTAAAGCCGACTTCTTTTAGCATCGCTACATACTCAGCGAGTGGATAGGTCTGCTCATGGTGAACCTCTCGTACGATTTTAAAAGCGTCCAGCTTCTCATCGTAGAGGAAGAATTTCAAATCATGGTCCACTGAGTTTTCTTCTTCACCAAAAAAAGCCGTCCACATGAAAATCTTTTCTGGATCCTCATCATTGTTATAGTAAAAATCCTCATAATCGACATTAACCATCTTTGGTGTAATGACGTCAAAGAGGAAGGTTCCACCATCTTCCAAGTGTTCATAAACCTGGCGAATACCGGCGAGAAAGTCGTCTCGACTCGGCAAGTAATTCAGGGTATCAGCAAAGGAAACGATGGCTGGATAACGCTCTTCCCAGTCCGAAAAGTCACGGATGTCTGCCTGCAACAACCGGAGATCAACCGCTGCGTCAGCTGCGTGATCCTGGGCCAGACTGAGCATGGACGAAGACAGGTCTAACAAGTCCACTTGATACCCGGATTGGGCCAGCAAAACCGCTAAGCGACCGGCACCGCCACCCAAGTCGAGGATTTTACCAACTGGCACTTGTTCTTTAACCAGATCCGCCCAGTCATCGTATAACTGTCCGTCAAAGAGCTCGTCGTAGAGCGAAGCAAAAGTTTGATAGGGCTGTTCTTCTTCGGCCATGGCGGCCTCCTTTCACGTTGAAAGGGCCACTTGAGTAAAACCCAAATGGCCCCATGGACTTAATCGTTGATGTATTCTGACAGATCGATAGCCTTGGCATCGAACCAAAGCTTATCAAGGTGGTAAAAGTCACGTGATTCTTCATCAAAAACATGGACAATCACATCGCCTAAGTCAAGAACCACCCACTGGCCTTTTTCAAAGCCTTCAATGTGGTCAATTGGATAACCAGCAGCAACCACTTCCTCTTTGACCTCACGGGCAATCGCTTGCACTTGACGGGTTGAACCTGCCGAAGCCAAGACGAAGTAATCAGCTAAGAGCGAGACACCCGACATGTCCAATGCCGTCAAATCTTCGCCACGCTTGTTGTCAATGGCTTGCAAAACGGTTTGCAAGAGTTCCTTACTTTCTGCGACCATGTGATCTCCTTTTTACTGTTTCAAATACTGTGCCCAATCATTGTAGGCATCAAAAGTCTTCGGGTAAATAACCTGTTCTTTTGAAGCCAGATAAGACAGCGTGTGGGCCAATTGGTAAAAGACGCCCTGATTGAGGGATTCATCCGTCACCCGACGAGCTGTTTCAACGCCGGGAAAGTCACGCCCCTCTTCCAAGTAGTCAGCCATGAAGACGACTTTGTCCAAAGTCGTCATTTCCAAGTGACCGCCACCCGTTGTATGGAGGCGGATTGCTTGTAAGATGGTTGGATCCTCAATGCCTAGTTCATCTTGAACGAATGCTGCGCCAACGACGCCGTGCCAAATGGGATTGCCCCATTTTTTTAAATCAGCAGGGAGGCCAGTCGCATCGATTTTGGCTAAGAAATCGGCTTGGCTGCGTTCCTTGGCATAATCATGCACCAAGCCCGCCAATGCGGCCTCCTGTTGGTCAAGACCATTTTGCTTGGCTAACTTGACGGCGTAGTCTGAAACGCGCAGGCAGTGCTCAAAACGATGTTTTGAGAGATGTTCAGCCATCACCTTTTTCAACTTTGCCATCTGTTTTTCATCCAATTCGACCGTCATACTGCCCTCCAAACTTATGCGAGTTTATTGACTTCTAAGGAGTACTTGACGTACTTGGCGTCCTTTGCTTCTTCATACAAAAGAACGGTTTTTCCAATGACTTGGGCAACTGTGATGGCGGATTTCGCCTCAATAAATGCTGCCAGATCCTTCGCCATTACATCGGCCCCCTGTTGCACGTTGACTTTGATTAGTTCTCGTTTTGCCAAGGCCTTTTCAACTTCAGCTAACCACTCTTCTGAAGCACCGGCCTTTCCGATTGAAAAGATTGGGCTCAAAGTATTTGCTTGCGAACGCAAGTATCGTTTTTGTTTACCTGTTAATTGCATTAAATCATGGCCTTTCTCAAAAATACGGCAACACCTTCTGGCGCGTACCCCTTGACTGTCACACCAGCTGGTAAGGTAATGAAGCCAAGACCGGCAAAGACCAAATCAGCGGTCGTCTTCGTCTTGAATTCATGCCCAATCAGCTTCGCACCCTCTTTTTTAGGTACGGGAGCAAGGAGCCCACCATGGTGTTTCTCGTAAAAGTCGTCGGCACCAACCATTTTGGTCCGGTGCAAGTTCAAGTTGTTCTCAAAATAAAAAGTTGCCGAGGTCTTTTGATCCGAGACCCCTGTTAGCAAATCAAAGCGAGCCAATCCACCAATGAAGATGGTCTGCTCCGGATTCAGTTGATAAGTACGCGCTTTGATCTCGTTTTTCGGCAGAACGTACTTCAAGTCCTTATCCGCCACTTGATGGGCGTATTGGTACGCCTTAATAATGCCCGGCGTATCAATCAGCGAACGGCCATCATCGAGCGGAATGGCAATCTGGTCCAGTGTGGTCCCTGGGAAGCGAGAAGTGGTAATCAACTCTTGCACCCCGGTCTTTGATTTAATAATCTGATTAATTAACGTGGATTTCCCAACGTTCGTCGTCCCCACAACGTAAACGTCTCGTCCGGCGCGTAACTCATCGATACTTGCCAAAATAGCATCCAAATTAGCTGGATGGGCCGCTGAGGTCAAAGCCACATCAACCGGCTTAATGCCCTGTTCCTTTAGTTGACCACGAACCCAGTCTTTAATCTTGTTTGCCTTTAAGGACTTTGGTAGTAAATCAACCTTGTTCCCGACAACAAAAATCGGGTTATCCGCCCCAACAAAACGTGGCAGGCCGGGAATGGTTGAGCCAGAAAAATCAAAGAGGTCCAAGACATAGACGATGAGTGCTCTGTCTTCTGAGACTTGATATAAGAGCCGGATAAAGTCATCATCCGTCAATGAGACCGGTTGAATCTCGTTGTAGTGACGCAGGCGAAAACAGCGTTGGCATAGAAGTTGCTCTGATTCTAGCTGTTTTTGCAAAGCCGACATTGGTAAATAACCCGCTTCTTCTTTGTCAGTGGTCTGCATTTTAGCGCCACAACCAATGCAATAAAGCCCTTCTTCAAGAGCAGCGGTTACTTCTTCTTTTGTTGCCACGTTCGGCTGTTCTTCTACCATATTGGCTTAGTCTTCCTTTGCTTGTACGGCTTCAGTGAGGGAATCGTAAAACACCAAGCCTTTCTTCTTATAAATGATTTTCTTAGCACCATTTTCCAAAAAACGATTGGCCCAAGTTTGCCACATGTCCGATTCAATCAAACGTTCAACCAGAACGGAGGGCACCCCAGCCAAATGAGCGGCCCAAACATCCGTCAGCATTTGATCACCGACCATCAAGACCTCGTTTTTTTTCAAGTCACGTTCCTTTAAAACCTTTAAAATGCCGCGAGGCAGGGGCTTTAATGACCAGGCGGTGTAATCAACGTCTAAGTCGCCAACGGCCTTTTGGACACGTTCCCAAGTATTGTTGGAAACCACAATAACTTCAATCCCAGCGGCCTTCGTTTCCTTTAACCACGCATGCAGCTCAGGGGTTCCCTGTGGATTATTCCAAGCCAAAAGCGTGTTATCCAAGTCGGTCAACACGGCCTTGATGTGGTGCTTTTGCAATTCAGGAACGGATAAATCGTAAACCGATTTGACACTGTAAGTTGGTTTTAAAAAGTTTAGGACCATGGCGTTTCTCACTTTATTATTTAGTTCTATTATACACGAAAAGAGGGGTGTTCCGGAACAAAAAAAGACCCCGAAAGGGGTCTTCCATCCGTCAACAATTGGTTTAGTACCAACCGTTTGATTGGAAATGCGCAATGGCATTGGCAACTGATCCATAGCGAGCAGCAATGTATCCTTGCATAGCTTGCAATTGAACCGCGTAGTTACCTTGATAGTCTTGACCAGCCGCATAAGTTGCGTAAGCTGATGCTGACAACTGTCCGATTCCATAGAAAGAACCGTTTTGGGCATTGACGTTTCCGCCGGATTCACGTTGGATCAACCAGTTGATATCACCGGAAGCATCAGAAGTCGTCGTAGTCGTTGCGGCAGAAGATGCCGTAGAAGTCGTTGCAGTACTTGATTGGGTGCTTACCGCAGTCGCAGCAGCGGGTGCTGCTTGACTGGAAGTGTCATCTGCTGATGTATCTTGCGTTGATGCATCAGAATCAGAAGAAGCTTCTTGACTGACGGCTGCAGTTTCTAAGCTCTTAATGTTATCCAATGATGAAACAGCCGTCTTGACCGTCTTACCATTGACAGAGCCAGCAACCTTAGCAGCTTGGTCAGTCGTGGATTTAGAACTATTAAATTGTGAGTTGACAGCTGTCAGTGCAAGACCAACAACTGCAACACTCGTAAGTAAAATTTTATTAAACATCATGTCTTACATTATTCCCGATAAAGATTATCTGAAGATTAAAGCAAGGAAAGCCTTATTTAATCAAGAGAATAAGTAATCAAACCTCCGTTGTCTATCTGTTAAAACAACCGCGTTGAGCGGGCGTTCGTGTGGTGTTTTTTATCTATTTTTCTTATTCAACCAGTGGTATACTGGCCAACCCAATAGAACAATTATAACGGAAATCAACACTCCTTGCAAATCGTTGGTTAATTCTGACACTTCCACATAGATGGAACCAACGATGGCAATGATTGGAATCAGCGGATAAAGGGGCATGGAGAAGTCCCGGTTCTTTCCCTCTGGATCACGCCGGCGCAAGATGAAAGCACCGATGAAGGCCAGAATGTAAAAAAGAAAAGTAATGAAGACGGCGTAGTCCGTCAGCTTATTGGGATCCGTGATCCACATCATCAAATAACCAATGCCAATCATGAACCAGATGGCCAAATTAGGTGTCTTGGACTTATCGTTCAACTTTGCAAAGGCTTTGGCAAAGGGAAAGTCCCCTTTCTTAGCCATGGCAAAGAGCACACGAGGGAAGGACACGACTTTTCCATTCAAGGTCCCCATCAACGAAATGAGGATGGCCACGGACAAGAGCTTTCCACCAAATTGGCCAAAAGCCTGCTCGGCCACATGGACGGTCGCATTCGAACCAAGGGCGACAATCTTGTCAGCGGGCAAGGCCCGGTAGGTGCCGTAAGAAACACCAACAAAGGCGACAATCACAATCAAAATGCCGTAAATAATCGCTTTTGGCAAGGTCTTTTGTGGATTTTTAATCTCACCCGAAATGTTGGCCAGCGTCACCCAGCCATCGTAGGCAAAAAGGGTTGCCAAAACGGCCACACCAAAGCCACCACCGCTTGTCTGCATCGTTGCTGACAGCGTTTGTGACAAGGCGTCTTGCTTGCCGAAAAAGAGGCCGAAAATGATCAAAGCAGCGATTGGCAAAAGCTTGATCGTTGTCGTCAACACCTGGAAAGAGGCGGAAGCACGGTTGGGAACCGAATTAATCAAGCCAATGATGCCAAGGCCCACCATCCCAACCGGAACCGACCAGCCGGTATGCCAGCCAAACAACGAGGTGAAAAGCAAGCCAAGGTAGGCAGCAATCGCCCCCATCATGGCTGGACCGTAGAAGACAACCTGCATCCAGCCTGCTAAATAACCAATCGTCTTCCCGTATAGTTTCGTCAGGTAAATATAGATACCACCTGTCTCGGTCATCTGTGAGCCGACTTCGGCAACCGTCATTCCAGCCGTCAAAGTCAAGACACCACCAGCCAACCAGGCCAGTAAGGCCGAGGAGGTCGAGCCAGCCGTTTGTAAGACCGATCCTTGTTTAAAGAAAATACCTGAGCCGATGATAGTTCCAATCACCAAAGCGAGTGAGGACCAAAGACCAAACCCCCGGTTTAGTTCTTCTTTTTCCATTCTTCGACCTCCTTTTTTCACTGATTTCATTTATTTCAATACTAAATATTTTAACATGTTTTTAATTTAAGTGGATAAAAAGCTTTTGATAGAGATTCAAAGCGAATAAAAACAGCCAATGACGAAACATTGGCTGTTTTAAAGTAATCGAATATGATGACTCATTAATCTTCTTTAGTTCCACGAATGGCATCAGAAATCGTTTGTGCATTTGATTCACTTTGCTTACGAACGTTTCGATCATCTTGGAAAGCTGCGATACGGCTGACAACTTCTTCTTCAAATTCATCAACGTGGTTCGCTTCGAAAAATGGGAATTCAATCCGCTTTTCAATGCCCATTCGTTAATAGGCAAAAGTCGTCTTAATACCAGAACCGATCAAGAGCACCCCGATCACTGCCAAAATCAAACCAGTCATGAAGCTTGATCCAAGTGACATCACACCAAAAATAGCAAGCAACAAGCCAATAATAATGTTTGAGAGCTTGTATTCTTTTGAAGTGTAAACGTTTGACACACTAGACAATGGTGAATTATCCTTTGTCATTCCAGCAGGAATCAGACCAAAGAAAATCGTATTTTGCATCCGGACCTTTAAAATATCATCATCCGAAACAAACATGTTTCCCTTAACCCATGGGGTAATCAGACTTACCGCAAAGTCTTTGTTCTTTGATTTAGCAATTGATTCAACCAATTTTCCTTCTCCTTCTAAATAAGTAATGCAACATTACAGTTTTGCAAACGTTGTCCACAATTAAAATCGGATAATAGGGACGATTTAGTAAGATAGAAATCAAATCAAATGGTTCAGTTTTTAAGTTGCTAAAAGGGTTCGTAAATATTCGAAAATAAATACAAGGCAGCACAAGCAAAGCTAAGTTTAGTCTATCACTATTCTAGATAAATTCAAAAAAATGCTTAAAAAAGCAAAAAGTCCGGCTTTTAGCCAGACTTTTTGCTTTTTCTTTACTTCTTTTCCGCCTTTTCCCGAGCGATATCACGATCCATGATTTCCTTCAGGTACTTGGCCGTATAAGATTCTTTACTCTTGGCGACTTTTTCAGGGGTCCCGGTGGCAATAATTTGGCCACCGCCAGCGCCTCCTTCGGGGCCAAGATCAATGATCCAGTCAGCGGACTTAATCACATCCAAGTTGTGTTCGATAACCGTCACCGTGTTCCCGTTGTCCACCAGACGGTTGAGAACCTGCAAAAGGCGCTCGATATCGTCGGTGTGCAAGCCAGTCGTTGGTTCGTCCAAAATGTAGATGGTCTTACCGTTCGTCCGACGGTGCAATTCGGAAGCCAGCTTCATTCGCTGCGCTTCCCCACCGGACAAAGTCGTGGCGGACTGCCCCAACTTCACGTAGCCAAGGCCAACATCCACAATCGTTTGCAAGCGACGGGCAATCTTTGGAATTGGTGCAAAGAAGTCCAAGGCATCCTCTGCCGTCATGTCTAAGACGTCCGAAATCGTCTTCCCCTTATAAGTCACTTCCAAAGTCTCGGAATTGTAACGAGTGCCATGACAAACCTCACAGGCCACGTAAACATCCGGCAGGAAGTTCATTTCGATTTTAATGACACCATCACCGCGACAGTTTTCACAGCGCCCCCCCTTCGTATTGAAGGAGAAGCGGCCCTTGGCATACCCACGCAGCTTGGCTTCGTTTGTTTGGGCAAAGAGTTCCCGAATATCGTCAAAGACGCCCGTATAGGTCGCCGGGTTCGAACGAGGCGTTCGTCCAATTGGCGACTGGTCAATGTCGACGACTTGTTCGACGTTTTCGACCCCTTCAATCTTCCGATAAGCACCAGGCTTGTTTGAATTCTTATTCAGCTTCTGCTTTAAGGCCCGCTTCAAAATCGTATTGACCAAGGTCGACTTTCCAGAACCGGAAACCCCGGTTACCGCAACGAATTTACCGAGTGGGAACTTGGCCGTCACGTTCTTCAGGTTGTTTTCCTTGGCACCGCGGATAATGATCTCTTCCCCATTACCCTTTCGACGAGACTTTGGCACGGGAATGAACTTCTTTCCAGACAGGTACTGCCCCGTCAAAGAATTTGGATTCGCCATGACCTCCTTTGGCGTTCCGGCGGCCATGATTTGACCACCGAGTGAACCGGCTCCAGGGCCAACATCGATCAGATAATCCGCCGCGTTCATCGTGTCCTCATCGTGTTCAACGACAACCAGCGTGTTCCCCAAGTCGCGCATGGCCTGCATGGAAGCCAGCAACTTATCGTTATCCCGCTGGTGCAACCCAATCGAAGGCTCATCCAATACATAAAGCACACCGGACAAGTTGGCACCAATCTGCGTTGCTAAACGAATTCGCTGGGATTCCCCACCCGATAAGGTGGCAGCAGACCGGGACAAAGTCAAGTAGTCCAAACCAACGGATTGGAGGAAGCCCAAACGATCGCGGATTTCCTTCAAAATTGGTTGGGCAATTTCTTGGTCCTGCTGGCCGAGCGTTAAGCCGTTAAAGAAAGTCAATTCATCATTAACGGGCAAGTTCGCCACGTCCCCAATGTTTTGCCCAGCGACTTTGATTGACAAGGCCGCCTTATTCAAGCGATAACCATGACAAGCTGGACAGGTTAGCTTCGTCATGTATTGGGCCATCACCTCACGGGTAAAGTCGGAATTCGTTTCCTTAAAGCGACGCGCAATGTTGTTCATCACACCTTCGAAGGGTTGATCAACGTCACGCACCCCACCAAAGTCTGAATTGAAGTGGAAATGAAAGTTTTTTTCACCCGAACCATAGAGAACCATTTCCTGCTGATCCTTTGGTAAGTCCTTAAAGGGGGTGTTCAAGTCAATCTTGAATTGCTCACAGAACTGCTCCAGCAAGGCGGGGTAATAGTTCGATGAAATCGGGTTCCAAGGCGCAATCGCCCCTTCTTTCAAAGTCAGTGTATCGTCTGGAATGACCAAATCAATATCCACTTCCTGGTTTGAACCCAAGCCCTGACAAACAGGGCAGGCCCCATCGGGCGCATTGAATGAAAAGAGACGGGGCTCCAAACGTCCTGGGCGGAAATCCTTTAATTCCCCAAGGTAGTGATCCGACAGACGAAGGCTGTCTTGAACTTCTTCTCCCTCACGCGCAACGGGTTCCAAGACCACCAGCCCATTGGCCAAATTGGTCGCCGCTTCAATGGAATCAAACAGTCGTGAACGCGAACCATCCCGCAAGACCACACGGTCAACCATTACCGAAATGTCGTGGAACTTGTTTCGATCAAGCGTCAACTCATCTTGGTCATCCAGCTCGATGACTTGTCCATCGACTTTGGCACGGAGGTACCCCTGCTTTTGCATCTTTTCAAAAGTCTTTTGGTGCGTCCCCTTCTTGTGCTCGATGACGGGGGCAAAGACCTGCAGGCGCGTCCCTTCGGCCAACTGCTTTTGCACATAATCGACCATCTGATCGATGGTCTGCATGATCTTTGTGCCATCCGCCGGGTCGTCCGGCTTCCCAACGCGGGCAAAGAGCAAACGGAAGTAGTCGGCAATTTCAGTCACCGTTCCAACCGTTGAACGGGGGTTGTTCGACGTCGTCTTCTGGTCAATCGAGATGGCTGGCGATAAGCCGTCAATCGAATCAACGTCGGGTTTGTCCATCTGCCCCAAGAATTGGCGGGCATAGGCTGACAAAGATTCAACATAACGTCGCTGACCTTCGGCATAGAGTGTGTCAAAGGCCAAGGAAGATTTACCGGAACCGGATAGCCCCGTCACAACGGTCAATGATTCCTTGGGAATATCAACATCAATATTTTTTAGATTGTGCGCACGTGCGCCTCGAATTTCAATTTTGTTCTTAGCCATTTTATCCTCTACTTGTTAAAAAGTCCCTTTTAGACTTCATCGTTCGATCGGGCGAATCGCCTTTAACGACCCGCCTGCTTTTTCAATTTCATGATGTTATCACGAACCTTTGCCGCGGTTTCAAAGTCCAGCTCCTTCGCAGCAGCTCGCATTTGGGCGGCCAGGTTCTCCAAAATATCGGTCTGATCCGACTTTGGCAAGTCCGCAAAGTCGACCTCGGTCATATCAACGGATTCCGCCGCCTCGCTTGGTTTCGTCGAGGAGATTAAGTCACGAATATCCTTCTTGATCGTTTGTGGCGTAATGCCGTGTTCCTTGTTATAGGCCATTTGGATTTCACGACGACGGGCTGTTTCATCCATGGCCCACTTCATGGACTTGGTTACCTTATCGGCATACAAAATCACGTGTCCGTTAGCGTTACGAGCGGCACGCCCAATAGTCTGAATCAGCGAGCGTGGGTTACGCAAGAAACCTTCCTTGTCAGCATCCAAGATGGCGACCAGAGAAGTCTCTGGCACATCGATTCCTTCACGAAGCAAGTTAATCCCAACGAGGACGTCGTACTTACCCAAGCGCAGTTCGCGGATGATTTTTGTTCGCTCCAACGTCTTAATATCCGAGTGCAGGTAGGCAACTTTGATTCCCACATCCTTTAGATAATCCGTTAAGTCTTCGGACATGCGCTTTGTAAGCGTCGTGATAAAGACACGCTCGTCCTTTTCAATTCGCTTATTAATTTCACCAACCAGATCATCAATCTGCCCCATTACTGGACGGACCTCAACTTCTGGGTCCAGCAGACCGGTTGGTCGAATGATTTGTTCGACGACATCCTTTTTAGGGACTCGTTCCAGTTCATAATCACCCGGGGTGGCCGACATATAAATAATCTGGTTAACGTGCTTTTCAAATTCCGGCAACTTAAGCGGCCGGTTATCCAAGGCTGATGGCAGTCGGAAACCATAGTTCACCAAGGTTTCCTTGCGCGCCTTGTCACCGTTATACATACCGCGAACCTGTGGCATCGTCACGTGACTTTCATCCACAACAATTAAAAAGTCATCCGGGAAAAAGTCGAGCAACGTGTAGGGCGCCTCGCCCTTTTCTCGGCCGTCCATCCACCGTGAATAGTTTTCAATTCCAGGTGTAAAGCCCATTTCCTGCAGCATGGCCAAGTCGTATTCCGTTCGTTGACGCAATCGTTGGGCTTCGAGCAACTTGCCCTCTTTTTCAAAGACCTTGAGCTGCTCCTCCATCTCTTCTCGAATGCCAATCAGAGCCTGTCGCATCCGCTCATCATCGGTCATAAAGTGCTTAGCTGGATAAACTGCGACGTAGTCCTTTTCAGCAACCACCTGTCCAGTAAGGGCATTAACTTGGCGAATTCGATCAATTTCATCACCAAAAAATTCGACACGGAGTGCCAACTCATCTTGCGATGATGGGAAAATTTCAATAACATCACCGCGTACCCGGAAGGTTCCACGTTGAAAGTCGATGTCATTACGTGCAAACTGAACGTCAATCAAGTCGTGCATTAGCTGGTTACGACCGTATTCATTGCCCACTCGCAACGAAATGACGTGATTCTTGTATTGATGGGGATCACCCAATCCAAAGATGGAGGAAACGGAGGCCACCACAATGGTGTCGTTTCGTTCAAAGAGCGAAGCCGTCGCCGAGTTACGCAACTGATCGATTTCATCGTTAATCGCCGAATCCTTTTCGATAAAGGTATCAGAGGATGGCACATAGGCCTCGGGCTGGTAGTAGTCATAATATGAAACGAAGTATTCGACCGCGTTATTCGGGAAAAACTCCTTCAATTCCGAATACAATTGGCCTGCCAAGGTTTTGTTGTGCGACAGCACAAGGGTTGGCTTGTTATTTTGCGCAATCACATTTGAAATCGTAAAAGTCTTTCCGGTTCCGGTTGCCCCCAGAAGGATTTGTTCTTTTTCGCCGTTTTTCAGGCCATTCACGAGGTGGTCAATCGCCTTTGGTTGATCACCGGTTGGTTGGTACTTTGAGACAACGTGAAACTGTTCGTCTGTTCGCTTTGGTTCAACCATTTTTGCCTCCTGAACGCAATTAACATTTAGCTTTAGTATAACAAAAAACGAACAGATGTTCTATATCTCACATCTGCTCGTTTTTTATTTTGTATCGAACGCACTACTTTAATTCTGGTGCGCTCGTCTGGTAATCGCCCGTTGTTGTCTGGTAGTTATTTCGTGCCAGAAGCGAGGTTGGGTTCGATTTTTGATTCTGCTTCAACGACTTTAACGCAGAAGCCTTTTGATAATCATAGGATGATTTATCGACCGTATAGGCGTTCAAACGATTCTTGTCGAATCGTAGTAGATCGCCGGTAATGACTTTGTCCGAGTAAGAAAGAGACTTATCCGCATAAGCCTGAACTCGTTTAGCCGTTGCCTTCAAAGCCGGATTCGACGCCATCGAGAGCTTCTGTCCCGTCTTCGTGTCGTAGTATTCTGTTCGATACTTAGTAAAGGTAGGCGTGACCCAATCACCGTTACGGAAGACGACGGTTTGTGGATTTTGCTGTGAGAGCAAATCGTGTCCGAAAATCGTCAAGCCGTCAGTTGAGACACCAAGCAAGTGCAAAAGTGTTGGCATCATATCAATTTCGCCACCGTAGGTGTGGTTAATACCACCTTGCAAACCAGTACCATGAATCATGAATGGCACCTTTTGGAAGTTGGCCAAGTCATAGTTGTTCACGGAATCCTTACCCAGCAACTTAGCGATGGCTGGTTGGTGGTTTTCAGAGATACCATAGTGGTCCCCATACAAGACAAAGGTCGAGTTATCGTACAAGCCCGTCTTCTTCAAGTAGGCCATCAATTCCCCGAAGGCTTCATCCAAGTAATGGGCCGTTTGCACGTAGCCATCAACCGTCGAATCACCCGTCTGGGTAGCTGGGAAGTCCGTGTTTTCCTTATCCAAAGTATATGGATAGTGGTTCGTAACCGTAATCAACTTCGCATAGAAAGGCTGTGGCAACTGTTCAATGTATTGGGCAGTGTCCTTCAAGAAAATCTTATCCTTCAAGCCGTAACCAACGGAGTAGTTGGCCTTATCGGAATTTGGATAGTAATTCTTCGAGAAGAAGTAGTTGTAACCAAAGGACTTGTAGGTATTATTTCGGTTCCAGAAGGTCGAAACATCCCCGTGGAAGGCAGCCGACGTATAGCCCTGCTGACCAAGAATACCAGGCATGGCCTCAAAGGTGTTTGAACTACCATACTTGGTCATTGCCGAGCCAGTGGACAAGCCATAGAGGGAGTTTTCTTGCATCATTTCGGCATCGGACGTCTTTCCCTGCCCAACCTGGTTATAGAAGTTGTCAAAAGAAAGCGTGTTTTGATCGTGATAGAAGGCGTTCAAGTTTGGCGTCACTTCTTGTCCATCGACTTTGTAGTCAATCAAGAACTGCTGGAAGGACTCCAAGTGAATAACGAAGACGTTCTTCCCCTTTTGCGAACCATAATAAGAGGTGTTGGCTGGAATGTTATTCTCGTTAATAAAGTTTTGAACCGTTTTGAGGTCCTTAGCCGTCGCTTCCTTACGAGAATCCGACTGCTTTTTTGTTTGAAAAGCATTAAAGGCAGCATATTCGTTTAAGCCCAAATACTTCACGATGTAGTTGTTGTCAAAAGAACGCGTCAGCAAACCGGAACGGTCGACCGAAGCAATCCCAAAGTCAACAAACATCAAGGCAACCCCAAGGCAAGTTGTCAAGAAAGCATAGCGTTTGGCCAAGCCCTTCTTATCAATGGGCCAAAACTTAAAGAGTAAGCAAACCGCCAAAACAATCAAATCGACATAAACCAAAAAGTCGGTTGGCCGAATAATGGCCACAATCGATTTACCTAGGTTATTACCCGTCGATGAACCCGATCCAAGAATACCAAAGGACAAGAAGTCCGAAAATTCTCGGTAGTAAAGCATGTTGGAAAAGAGCCAGAGCGTTTGAATTAGGTTAAAAAGCCAAACTAAAAAGTAAGCCAAGCGACCACGGAAATAAAGGGCAATCCCAAGGAGAATAATCGCCGTTGGGATTGGATTCAATGCAAGCAGGAATAGCTGAACCGGACCCGAGGCCCCCAACGAAAAGTTAGCGAAGTAATTCAGGTAGGTCTTCAACCAAACCAAGATCAGGTTTAGAACAAAAAAGCCAGTTAGGCTGGTCCACCAAGGGCCAGAAGCTTTAATCGTTGACCAGGTAAAACGCTTTTTAACGGCATCCATGAATTTGTGTAACATTTTTTTATTCCTCACAAAAACTGACCTAGAAGGTCAGCTGTACATCACGAAGCAAATCGTATATTTCAATGGCAACTAAATCGACGTCATCAAAATGATAATGCTTTTTCAAGCGGTGGTCCAAAATATCCCAATCCTGGTTTTCCTGATCATAGGTGACCTGAAGTAATTCGAGGCCGTAAAGATCGAAGCGCCGTTTTTGAAAGCGACCGTCCTTTGCCTTTTCCATGGCGAACAAACGCTTTAAAATATCTTGTAATTGACTCTTTTCTTCAGACATATCAACCTTTCTTTGCTTCCTTTGTCGGAATGACATAGGCCAAAATACCAGCAAAGAGACCGAAGTAATACGTAATTAAACGCCAAATCAAAATCACGAGGACCAAGGTAGCCGGATTTTTAACAAAGGGTGTAAAGAGCAATTGGAAGGACAGCTCCGCACCACCAACGCCACCTGGAATTGGAAAGAGCGAGATGACCATGACAATCATAATGTTCATGGCAATAATCAGCCAAGGATTAACCGAGGCGTAACCAAAGGCTCGAATCACAAAGTATGGCACTACGTAGAGTGCCATCAACTGCAAAGCCGTGTAGATCGTTGCCACGAACAAGGAGCGGCCGGAACGAAGCACTCGTTTCGACTCCTCATGAAAGCTCATAATCTTTTGCTTGGCGCCTTCCTTTACTTGCGGAATACTCTTTCCCTTGTAAAGTCCTGAGATTAATTTAGCACCAAGGTCAACGACTTTCAAGGACAAAGTTGGCCAAAACATCACTAATAAAATGCCAAGGATGACCACGGCGTGAATCGCGATGGCAAAGGGAATGAAGGTGGCAAAGGCCGGGTTAACGTTTTGATAGATAAAGTTCTCAGCGGCAAAGTAGCCAACAATAAAGAACAAAACGACGACAACTTGATACACTAGGAACTTCATCAAAATGACAGAAAGTGCTCGTGAAGCCGGCATCTTGCCCCGTGTCAGCCCGTACAATTGGGCCGGTTGACCACCAGTTGCAAAGGGCGTCAAACCCACCCCTAACTGATTCATCAATGGCACACGAATAAGCGTCCCAAAAGAGGTTTCCGACCGGTCTTTTTGGCTAAGTAAGGCGTGCGTCGCAAAGGCTTCTAGCACTAAGGAGGCAACCATCATAAAAAAGCCGACCAGCAAAAAGCGCCAGTCCAAAACCTTTAAGGCCGCTTCGAGTTGCTTTCCACGACCGGACAGCTCATTAACCAAGTAATAAATGACCAAGCCCGTCGTCAGTAAGACAATGACGGCGGAAATTTGATTTCGACGTGACATAGGGTGAACTCCTTAAGCGTGGTGATCCGATAGTCCGAGATGAACCATGCCGTTTTCGTTCAATGGCAGTGTTTTCTCGTCCAAAGTCGCCCGGTAAACCTGACCTAATACCTCACCAACTTGGTGAAGGTCACGCGCCTTGGCAACTTGATAACCGGCTGCCGTCAAGTCTTCTTGTTGTCCCGAAAGAATGGCGACCATTTGCTTGTCAAAGTCATCCAAGTCACTTGCTTTATAGCAATTTTCTTGGTCGACCAGCCAACCATCATAGACCGGAATGTCCCGAACTAACAAGCGCTGCTTTGAGGCCAACGCTTCCAGCACAACGATACCTTCGGTTTCTTCATATGACGGATAAAGAAAGAGATCAGCACCCGCATAGGCGCCTTTGATAATGTCACCCGTAATGTAGCCAGGGAAAATCAGGTTATCCGGATGATGTTCAATGGCTTCCCGAACCTTGGCTGGCACAATGGCCAAGTTCGTGCTACCAAACCAAATAAAGGTAATTTCAGGATGGCGCTTGGCTAATTCGATAAAGTCAAAGAGACCCTTGCGTTCGAAGAAGAGCCCCACAGACATGACAACCTGCTGCCCTTCCTTGATATCAAAGTATTCCTTATAGGCTTGAATCCGTTTGTCATCGGGTTCGTATTTTGTTAAGTCAATCCCGTTTGACACGGGGTAAATGGGTTGCTTCAAACCGTAGTTTTCAAGTAATGACTTGGAATAAGGGGTTGGCGTCACCAAAGCATCCGCTCGACTGTACAAGGCAACCAAATACTTCTTATATAGCGGTGCCAGCAGGTTCGAGCCAAAGAAGGAATTACGGAAATCCTCATAGGTCGAATGGGCGTGGTAAACCACCTTTTTCCCCATCTTATGCGCCTTTTTCACCATGTGCATGGAATTAACACCGTAGGTGTTAATGTGCAAAACATCATAGTCAACGCATTTCGGGTCAGTCGTCACCGTCACGTCAGCAACTGGTCCAAGGGCTGCTTGTTGCAAGCGCATGGCCCGTCCGATACCCGATTGGGCAATCCATTTTTGATTTTCAAAGTATAAAAGGACTTTCAAAGTCAATTTCTCCTAAATGGGTTTCGTAACAATCGTTTGATATAGCCGATTTCGTCGTCATTCAACTGATCGGAATCATCACTATTTTCATCTTGCTGATAGTTGTCGATAACCTCGCGGTAAAAGGCAAGGACGCGGTTTGCAAACGTCGTGGCATCCACGTTTTTAACAGCCGCCTGGCGGATCTGACGATCTGCTTCAGTGGCTGGCCGCTGCAGATAGGCCTGCATGGCATCGCGAAAGGCATCATAGTCGTCGACTAGCTGACCAATGGCTGGGTCCGTTACCAACTGATCCAAATAAGGCGAATGAATGGCCACAAATGGTCGGTCCGAAGCTAAGGCCTCAATAAAAGTCAGCCCCTGTGTTTCAGAATCAGAAGACGAGACAAAGACCGTTGCCAAACGGTAATAGTCGGCCACTTGATCGTGGTCAATCATCCCAACAAAGGTAATCGAATCCTGTAAACCAAGATCTTCCACCTGCTCTTGCAAGGACTTTTTAGCAGGGCCATCCCCCGCAATAATGAGACGGGCATCTGGCAATTGTTCTAAAATTTCGGAAAAGGCCGAAATCGTCATGGCGATGTTTTTTTCAAAGGCCAAACGACCCAGCGACAAGGCAACTGGCGTGCCTGGCTTGATGCCATACTTGGCGTGCAAGTCTTCCTTACCAGCGCCCAGTTCCTTGACGGCAACACCCGTTGGAATCACGGGGATTGGAATATCATCCACACCATAGGAGAGCAAGCTTTCCTTTACCCGCTCCGATGGAGCGATGCAGCCATCCATGGATTTCAAATAGGCTTTGACCAAGTGTGAAACGGCTGATGGTTTTAAGAGCATTCCCCGGGCCACGTAATGGGTGTAGTCCTCATACATGGTGTGGTAAGTATGCACGGCCGGAATCTTTAATCGACGGGCCACGTATTTACCAATCAGGCCAAGTGAAAACTCCGTTTGGGTGTGGACAATGTCCAAATCGAGTTCGCGGGCGATCTCGACTGCCTGAATGAGGCCACGAAAAGTTAATCGACGGTCCTTGAAACCAAAGTATGGCAAAGAAGAGAAACGGTAAATCCCCTCCTCTGGCGTATGCTTATCAACTTTTGGATCCGTTGTTGTAAAAATATAGACGTCGTGTCCTTGTTCTTCCAAGGCATCTTTCAAAGTTTGAATGGACGTCGCTACTCCAGAAACCTGTGGGAAATAGGTATCCGTGAATAAGCCAATTTTCATGGTTTGCCCCCATTGCATCGTGTCGCTAAGCGTAATGCTAACATTATACCATTTTTAAAGACCCCAGCCAAAGCAGTCCCCGTTTAATCAAAGACCATTTGGTTATAGTAAAGCTCGGCATAGAAGCCTTTTTGCGCAATTAATTGATCATGCGATCCCTTTTCAATCACGCGACCGTCCTTCAGCACAACGATCTGATCGGCCGACAAAATCGTTTTCAAACGGTGGGCGATAACAAAGGACGTTCGGTCCTTCATCACGTTTTCCATCGCCCTTTGAATCTTTTCTTCGGTCACGGTATCAACGTTAGCCGTTGCTTCATCTAGGATGAGCAAATCGGGATTGGTCAGAATCGTTCGGGCAATCGACAGCAGCTGCTTTTGACCGGTTGAAAAAAGGTTATCCGCGCCTGTCACCATCGTCTCGTAACCCTGCGGCAGGGTCATGATAAAGTCGTGAATGTTGGCTTGCTTTGCCGCTTCCTCGACTTCTTCTTGGCTAGCATCCGGTTTCCCGTAGGCGATATTATCGCGAATCGACTTTGAAAAGACGACGGATTCCTGCAGCACAATGCCGACGCGACTGCGAAGTGAGCGCAAATCAAAGTCGGCTAGCGACGTGCCATCATAAGTGATCTCACCAGCAGTTAAATCATAAAAACGATTCAACAAATTCATCACCGTGGTCTTACCGGAACCCGTTGGCCCCACCAAAGCGACCATCTGTCCCTTCTTAACGTCAATGGAAACATCCTTTAGGATTGGCCGCTCCGGCTGGTAAGCAAAGTCAACGTGTGACAACACCACACCATCTTTCAATGGTCCGGCCACTTTCTTGCCATCGTTGACTTCGTTTGGCTTTTGTTCAACATCCCGAATACGGTTCGCACCCGTGATGGCCAACTGAAGTGGGTTATAAATGGCAGTCAATTGAGAAATGGGTTGGAAATACTGCTGTGAGTAGGTGACAAAGACAACGATTAAGGACAACCCCGCCGCCTTATCCATTCCATTATGCAAAACCAACCAGGATCCAAAGAAAATCACAATGGCTAAGTTCAAAAGCGAAAAGCCCTGCATCAATGGCGATAAAAGACCAGAATAGAACTGGCCCTTCTGGCTAGCCTGACGGACTTTGTCATTATATGGGGCAAAGGCGTCAATGGAAGCCCGCTGCTGGCCTTCAGCTAAGAGAACCGCTTGGCCGGATAGTTGCTCGTTAATGTAACCGTTCAAATCGCCAGTTGCTTGTTGCTGCTGCTCAATTTGCTTACGGGCCTTATTGACAATCAAAAGGGCAACCAAAATGGCCAATGGTGACAAGGCCATGGTGACCAGAGCCATCGTCAACGACTTTTCCATCATCATCCAAATGATGCCAAGGAAGAGCACACCCTGGGAGAAAATCTGAAAAACCGCCGAGTTCATCGCGTTAAAAACATTATCCAAATCGGAGGTAAACAGCGACAAAATCTTACCATCCTGGTGAGAATCAAAATAACGAATAGTTTTCTTTTGTAAGTTTGAGAAAAGGCCCAAGCGCATCTGACCAACAGAATCAGAAGAAACGCGGGAAATCACAAGGCCCGAGAGGACTAAGCCGATTTCAGACAGTAGGTAAAACAGTACCATGGCCAGCAAGGCCTGGTAAAAATCATTCAAGGAGGCATGACCACCTGGCGTGAGTGCCGCGGTCACATATTTCGTCAAGGCTGAAATCGCATCCCCCAGGTACAGCGGGGCCTTAATCTGTGCATAGGTACCAGCCAAAACAAAGACAGCAGCCACCAACAAGCCCTTCCAGTAGGGCTTCAGGTAGTTGATAAAATAAGCAATCGCTTCTTTTAATTTATTCATGGTCGGCCCCCTTCCCCTTTTGGCTTGCATAAATTTCTTGGTAAATCGGGCTTTGATCGAGCAGGTCCTGGTGAGAACCAACGCCCACAATCCGGCCCTCATCGAGAACTAAAATCTGATTGGCGTGGATAATCGAGGCAATCTTTTCGGCAATAATCACCTTTGTCGTCTTCGAAAAGTCCTTCTCTAAGACTTCTTGCACGCGCTTTTCGGACCGGGCATCCAGTGCCGAGGTCGCGTCGTCGAGGATTAAGAGCCGGGGCTTTTTGACCAGGGCACGAGCCAAGGACAGACGCTGTTTCTGACCACCAGACAGGTTAGCCGATCGTTCGGAAATCTCGTGAGCGAGGCCATCTGGGTAGGCCTGAACAAAGTCCTCGGCCTGCGCCGCCCGTACGGCAGCAGCTAATTCTTCTTGACTAGCATCAGGATTTCCCATCCGTAAGTTTTTTTCAATGCTTCCGGAGAAAAGAACGGGCTTTTGCATCACGATGCCCACGGCCTGATGCCAATCACTGGCCTGAATATTCTGAACATCCTCGCCGTCAATGGTCATCGTTCCAGCTGTCGGCTGGTAGAGCCGAGCTAACAACAAGGCCAAAGTCGACTTTCCAGAACCCGTTGAGCCAACGATACCAAGCGTTTGTCCGGCTGCGAGTTCGAAGGACAGGTCCTTTAGAACGGGTTCTTTTGCTTTTGGATAGGTAAAGGAAAGCTTTTCAACCCGCAACCCCTTGGTTAAAAAGGCCGCCTTGTCGATTGGCTGACCCGCCGCTTCTTTATCAAGACGGGCTGTTTCTTCTGCCATCACCGACCCGATACGCTTTAATGACACAAAGCCACGGGAGGCAAAAGTCGAAATCATCCCCAGCATCAAAAGAGCCATCAGAATTTGGTTCAGATAGGTAATGAAGGGTGTGATTTTTGCTAACTGATCGGGGGCTTCTTTAATCGAAGTGGAAATAAACAGCAAAGCCGCCGCGATCGCTGCATAGGAAATCAACATAAAAATCGGGAACATCAGGTTAAAGAGGTAGCCGATCCGGCGGTTAACCGCCGTTAATTCATTGGTGTTATCGGCAAAGGACGCCTCTTCTTGCCCCTGTTGGTTAAAGGACTTGACCACCCGAACGCCGGCGAGGTTTTCTTGGGCCAGGGTGTTGTTTTGGTCAATGAGTTGTTGAATCTTGCCAAAGTAACCACCCATCATAGAAAAGATGCGTTTTGAAGACAACACAATCAAGGCAATCATTAACAAAACCACCCACCAAAGGGAAGGCAGCGTCCAGATAGCTAAGATAATGGCACCCAAAAACATCATGGGCACTCGAAGAACCATTTGCAACATCTGCATCACCAGTTGCTGCACTTGGTTAATATCATTGGTCAATCGAACCACTAAATTAGCCGAACTGTATGACTGGACCTGTTGAAGCGAGAAAGCCTGGATTTTTTCGTACTCGGCTCGTCTGATGTCGGCTGCGACACCTTGTGAAACCTGGGAGGCATAGTAGGTGCCCGTGATACCTGCGGCAATCCCCACAAAGGCTAAGGCCAATAGAAAAACACCATTTTTCAAGATCACATCGGATTGATCTTGAATAATGGCCGTCATCATCTTTTCCAAAAACTGTGGCTGAGCCAAGGTTGAAGCGGCTAACAAAGTCACCGAAAGCACGGCAACAATGATTTTCTTCCAATAGGGTTTTGCGTATGTCAGGAGTAATCCCATCTTGATACTTCCAATCCGGCAATGTTTTAAAAAGGACTCTTCCACTGAAGAGTCCTTTTGACGGTTTTCCGTCGATTTTGGGCTTTGCCCACTGCCAATTTTCTTTCACTTAGCTTACCACCATTCAGGCAAAAGATAAACGTCCTTCCATGGACAGAAAATGACTTTCGCACCATTTTTACAAGGAATCGTCATGTTGCCGACTGGAAAAAAGGGAGAAGATGAGTAGAAAGGCCCCTAACAAGACCAGCAAAAGGGTCAAAAAGCCCGGGACCGTCTGACAAACGGCTGGATAAAAAAGGATGGTGAAAGCGGCCCCAATAATTAAAAAGCAAGCGATCAGGGCACGAAGGTAAATAGCCGACATAAAAGCTCCAATCCGTCATGACAAGGTGTTGCTCGAAAAGAATTCTTCGCCTGCATTATAGCATCTCCGTGACCCTTTTGGCGGCCTTGAACCAATCTTATACAAAGTGTCTTTCTTTGTCTAAAATACAAAAAAAGACCACCTTTTCGGTGGCCTTCATCGAAAGACAATTAGTCTTCCTTCTTATCATCAGCTGACTGAGCTTCTTCAGCAGGTTGAGCCGTTTCTTCAGTCTTTGCAGCTTCTGCGTTCTTAACGGAACGAATGGCTGTCAATTCAAAAGTCAAGATAACGCCTTCACAGTCCAAATCAACGGTCTTTTCGGCTTCGTTAACGCGGTCGACTTTGGCGTGCAAACCACCAATTGTCACAACGTCGGAGCCCTTTACCATTTGGTTCTTCATTTCAGCTTGGCGTGCCTGTTGCTTCTTTTGTGAACGAGACATCCACCAGATCATCACAACGACAAGGACAAGGGGTAGGATAAAGCTTTGCATAAAGTTACTTCCTTCTTTTAATTATTGAATACATTGTATCAGATTTTAGAAAAGGCGGGCGTTCTTTTTGTTATAGCCGTAGTCTTCTAAGACCTGTTCGCGGAATTCCAGCAGGCGATCTTCTTCGATCGCTGTTCGCATCTCTTCCATCAAGTGGAGGAGATAACGCAAGTTATGTTCGGATGCGATTTGGGCACCCAAGCGTTCGTTTGCATTAAAGAGATGGTGCAAATAAGAACGTGATAGATTTTGATAAGGACTGTAATTTGGCAAGTCATATTGCGCTAAATTACCAAACTGCTCTTTTCGGATGGGGTTGTCCGAATAGTAGGTTAGGTCTGGATCAATGGGGGAAAAGTCCTTTTTGTAACGGGCGTTTTTAATTACCACCCGTCCCTTTGAAGTCATCAAGGTTCCCTTTCGACCGATGCGTGTTGGCAGGACACAGTCAAACATATCGATCCCGCGAATCACGCCGTCAATCAAGGAATCCGGTGCTGCCACGCCCATCAAGTAACGGGGCTTGTCTTCTGGCAAAAGCGGCACCGTAAAGTCCAAGACCCGGTTCATTTCCTTTTTCGACTCCCCAACGGATAGGCCCCCAACCGCATAGCCCGGCAAGTCCATCTTCACCAATTCATTGGCTGATTCCGTTCGCAAGTCCTTGAATCCGGCACCTTGCACAATCCCAAAGAGGGCCTGGCTGTCCGTTTTTTGATGGTACTGCTGAGCACGGTCGGCCCAACGCAGCGAACGTTGCATGGAATCCTTAATGTAATCATAGGTTTCAAAGTAAGGAATGGCTTCGTCCAACTGCATCATGACGTCAGAACCAAGGTTGTTTTGGATTCGCATGGCCACTTCAGGTGACAAAAACATCTTGTCCCCGTTCACGTGGTTTTGAAAAGTCACGCCCTCTTCCTTCAGCTTACGCGCATCCGAAAGAGAAAAGACCTGAAAGCCGCCCGAATCAGTCAAAATGGCCTGGTCCCAGCCCATGTATTTGTGAAGGCCGCCTGCCTCGGCAATTAATTCATCACCTGGACGTACCCAAAGATGGTAGGTATTGGCCAAAATGAATTGTGAGCCGATTTCCTTAAGTGTTCGTGTGTTAACACCCTTGACCGCTCCCTGTGTCCCAACGGGCATAAACATTGGGGTTTCATACACCCCGTGGGGGGTGTGCAGGCGCCCACGACGGGCACCGGTGTATTTTTCAGTATGGAGATGTTCATACCAAACAGCTGGTTTTTGCTCTTTCATCATGCACCTACTCGAATTATTTGCTAAAACCATTGTAACACGGTCTCCTTCAGGACAAAGCCCCCGCTGTTGTTTCTTCCTGCAATCCGCGTTATGATAACCGCAGATTTAAAAGCATGGCAATCGAAAGGAACAACAGCATGGAAGAAAATTACATCGCGCGCATGCGTGCAAAAGTCGGACACGAAGGCATGATTTTTAACTCGGCTTTCGGTGTCCTTTGGAATGAGAAACACGACGCCATTCTTTTGGAAAAACGTGGTGACAGCAAGGTCGGTTATGGCTTTCCGGGAGGTTTCCTGGAATACGGCGAATCCCCAATGCAAGCTGTCGTGCGCGAATTCAAGGAAGAAACCAACCTCGATGTTGAAGTCGTGCGCATGCTTGGTATGGCCACACACGTCAATCCAAAGAATTCTTGGGGTGATGAACAAGAAACCATTTCAATGGGCTTTGAAGTGAAGCTTGTTGACGGAAAATCCGCCGATCAACTAAAGGCTGATGGCGACGAGACATTAGCCGTTTCCTTCGTTCCAGTAAACCCTCGCCCAACCATGTTCGTACCGGCTGCCCAAAACACCTTAGAGCGAATCTTAACGATTAATGAAGAAAACGAACAACCCTGGCTCCGTGAACCAGCCAAAAAATAATGATCAAAAATAAACCAGCGCAAGCTGGTTTTTTGATTGCGGGAGTAATCGTACATTCTCCTTTATTTTGTATAACATTTTAAAATAACTTGTCAACTTTTTAAAATATGTTAATATGATGTTGTCGAAAACGTGACAGTACTTCCTAGTATTTCTGTCTACCAGTATCTCGATTTATTCTCTTTTCATCTGATTACAACGAAAACAACTGGACCCAACCGTTCAGCATAATTTGGCCCCCGGTCTCATCAACCTGGGACATGAAACAAGTGATATTCCTAAAACTTTACCTGTAGTCAACCGAAAAATGCTTTGATTTCAAGCTGTCACGAGAACCGACTAGAAACGACCGAGCGGTCGTTTTTGTTTTGATGACAAAGAGCTGATAAAGTATAAGTAGAAGTACTAATCTTTTAATGAATCGAGAAAAATAATGATTACCATTCTTTACGGCTTTTTAATTGGTTGTTTTGTTACCCTCATTGGTGGTGGCGGAGCGACTTTTTATCTGGGCGTGCTGACGAGCACCCTGGCGATGTCAACGGAAATGGCCGTTCCAACCTCCCTTTTCATCGCCGTCTTTGCGCTTTTTTCAGGATTTTTAACGCAGCTAAAGCTCAAAAACGTTGATTTAACCATCGGCAATCGCCTCATCTTAGTGGCCATCCCCGGCATTATCATCGGGACGGCAATCGCCAAGTTCATACCAGTAACGGTTTATCGACCAGCTGTTGGTTCCTTGCTTACCTTTATGGGCTGCCTCGTGCTCTATAAGAATCTTTTCAAAAAGAAAAAGACCCAAGTGGTCAATGAACATTCCAAAGTCGCCCTGTTATTTGGTGCACTCGCTGGTTTGATGGTTGGTTTTGGCGGTCTTTCTGGCGGCTCAGCCGTCGTTGCTGGCTTGACCATCATCGGTCTGCCAGCCGTCCGGGCAACGGGGACGACCACCTACATTCTTTGGGTGCTCGCCATTGTTGGCTTGGCAAGCCACCTTCTCGCCGGATCGCCCATCTCCTGGACAGCTGGGCTTTTTCTCATGATAGGTGGCGTCTTGGGCTCCATCCTAACGCCACTCGTTCTTCGCCTTTTTGACCAAAAGAAATTAAACAAAGCGCTTTCGCCCTTTATCGGGCTAGTCATTATTTATTTTGGCCTGAATTTATTCTTTTAATAAAAGTTCCGCTATCCCATTCGATAGCGTTTTTTATTAGATAATCACTGATTTTTATGAGTAAAAAATTAAAAAGTGCTTGTCAAAAATTCATTTCCGTGTTTTAATAAAAACAACTTCAGGAAAGGAATTCCGAACATGAAATCAATCAACGTTACTATGATGAACCGTTATTACGGCTTTTATTACTTTAGATAGCACGTCCGGATTCGATGCGGACGTGCCGACACGTTCGCATCTAGGTAGTAAGAGTCATTTTTAACTTGGCTGACTAGGTGCACATCCTAGTCAGCGATTGATCAATTTGTTCTGGAATTTTTTTCCACACAATTCATGAGCCGACTAGGGTTTCCCTAGTCGGCCTTTTTTATTCAATAAAACAGGAGTTCTTATGCAAATTAGCAACTTTCGTCTAAAATTCAGCCTTTTCCTGAACTACTTTGTTCACGGTTGTGGGCTGATCATTTTGACACAAAACCTGACACAACTTGCCAGTAACTGGCATTCAACACTAGCGACCGCTTCCTTTGTTCTTTCCGGTATTGGCATCGGCCGGCTAGCCGCTTACCTTTCCATGGGCTTCCTCTCCGACAAAGTCGGCCGTAAGAAAATTCTTCTCTTTGGGATGTTGTCTTACCTCATCTTCTTTATCGCCAGTCCAGTTAATGAGAGCATCCCAATCGCCTATGGTCTTTCGATTCTAGCCGGGATTGCCAATTCCGCCCTAGATTCAGCCGCTTACCCAATTCTTTCCGAGTTAAGGGGCAATCAAAAGGCCAACTCGGTTAGCTTAAAGGCCTTCATGTCTTCCGCGGAATTCATTCTTCCAGTCATTGTCCTAACGGCCAATCAAGAAAATTGGTGGTTCGGACTTTCCTTCCTATTGCCAGCCGTTATTTTAATGGCCAACCTCATCAATGTGACCTTTTTGACTTTCCCAAAGTCGGTAACTAAAGAGAATGAAAATATTCAAAAAGTTCAGCTGAACACTGGTAAGAAAGTGCTCGTCACGGCCGCCTTACTCCTATACGGTTATACATCCATGGCCGTCATGATCTGGTTTACCCAGTGGATTTCCATTTTTGCAAAAAACATCGACTTTGGTAATACCACGGCCCACCTTCTCCTTTCACTCTACAGTCTTGGTTCGATTTCAGGGGTTTTGTTAACCTTAATTCTCCTTCGAATCAAGGCCGTTGCTAACCGCCTATTTCTTTTCCAAAACATCCTTTCCTTGCTCAGCCTCATCATCATTGCCTTCTCAACGCAAGAAAGTCTTTCCATGGTCGCCTGCTTCACCTTTGGCTTTTCCGCAGCAGCCGGCTTGATGCAAATGGCCCTGGCCACCCTCCTTCGACTTTACCCGAAGAAAAAGGGACTCTTAACTGGCCTCTTCTTTTCCTTTGGTTCGCTGGCCTCCTTTACCGTCCCACTCATCACTGGTTGGCTGGTGGCCCAAGGAAAGGCTAACCTGATGGTGGGCGACGTAATTGTGGCCCTTATTGGACTAGCCGCCGCACTCATTATCCAAGCTTTCTTTCCAAAAGAAGCACCATCGTTAAAAGAAGCCCGGAAAGTGATTGATCGAATCGATCATCAGCTGCTCCGCTTAGTCGAAAAACGTTTTCAAGCCGTCGATGCAGTCATTGCCCTTAAGCAAAAACAGGAACTACCGGTCTTGGATGCTTCAAGAGAGGAAAAAGTGCTCGAAAAGATTGCCAAAAACAGTCACAACAAAGCACTCATTTCATATAACCAAGCCATCTGGCAGACAATGATGGCACAGTCCAGAGCCTATCAAAGAGCCAAAGCACACCATAACAACAAAGAATAAAAACAAGAGGAAAAAACATGATCAATTACTTAACTGCAGGTGAATCACACGGTCCCGAATTATCCGGCATTTTGACTGGCATCCCCGCTGGTCTTCACTTAGACATCGATGAAATCAACGCCGCACTAGCCGCCCGCCAGGGTGGTTACGGTCGTGGTAACCGTCAAAAAATTGAACACGACCAAGTCATCATCACCGGCGGTGTTCGACACGGCGTGACTTTGGGCTCACCGATTGCATTAACCGTTAAAAACCGCGACCATGCCCAGTGGTCAAAAATCATGGATCCGGTTACTCCAGCCAATGCCGAGAACACCTTACGAGCCGTCTCCCGCCCCCGGCCTGGTCATGCCGACCTAGTCGGTGGGATGAAGTACGGCCACCGGGACATGCGAAACGTCTTGGAACGTTCATCAGCCCGTGAAACGGCCATGCAAGTAGCAGTTGGTAACATCTGCAAACAGGTCTTAGAAGCCCTGGGTGTTAAGATTGTCGGCCACGTTGAATCGATTGGTGGCATCGAAGCTGCCGGTAATCTTTCAACAGACGTGACTACCATTGAAAAAAGTATCGAAGCCAACGACTTGCGCATTTTGGACCAAGGGAAGGTCGCTGAAATTCACCAGCGAATCGACCAGGCCAAGCGCGATGGTGACACCCTTGGTGGGGTCATTCGCGTCGTTGCCGAAAACCTTCCCGCCGGCTTGGGTTCCTACACCTCCTGGGATACCAAGCTCGATGCCAAAGTCGCCGGCGCAGTCGTTGGTGTCAACGCCATGAAAGGCTGTGAAATTGGCGACGGCTTTGAAAACGCCGTCCGACCAGGATCGCAGGTCATGAACGAAATCGACTGGGAAAAAGGCAAGGGCTTCACCCGTAACTCCGACCACTTGGGCGGCTTTGAAGGTGGCATGACAAACGGCATGCCCGTCATCGTCAAAGCAGCCATGAAACCAATTCCAACCCTATACAAGCCCCCCCAATCGGCTGACATCAACTCAAAGGAAATCAGGAAGGCAACGGTGGAGCGATCGGATACGACCGCCATCGTCCCCGCTTCCATTGTCATCGAAGCCGTTGTCGCCATCGAATTGGCCAAGGCCATCTGTGAGACTTTCGACGGTTCCCAGATGGACCGGTTAAAAAAGCAAGTTGCCGATTACCGAAACGAGTTGCTGAACTTCTAAGGAGTACTTATGACAATTCCGACTTTACAAGGAACCATTCAGGTTCCTGGTGATAAATCCATCTCCCACCGAGCCATTATCTTCGGTGCGATTGCAGAAGGCAAGACGACCGTTTCGAACTTTCTTCGTTCAAACGACTGTCTGGCCACCCTTCAGGCCTTTCGTCAGATGGGCGTCCACATTGAAGAAGAGGGCAAGCACCTGATCATCGACGGTGTCGGTATGCAGGGCTTAAAAGAAAGCCAAGAGCCGCTAAACATGCAAAACTCTGGGACATCCACCCGCTTGCTAGCCGGGCTCTTGGCCGGCCAGCTCTTCGACAGTCAACTATTGGGCGATGCCTCCTTGTCAAAGCGCCCGATGGGCCGTGTCATCACGCCACTTTCTCAAATGAACGGCAGGATGATGGCCACAGACGGCCACTTGCCAATGGTAATCAATGGCGAGGTTCTCCATGGCATCCACTACCGCCTGCCAATCGCCTCGGCTCAGGTCAAGTCGGCCATCATTTTGGCAGCCCTGACCGCACAGTCGGACACGACAATTGAAGAACCCCTGCCCTCCCGCGACCACAGCGAAAAGATGCTCAAGCTCTTCTCTCCTGAGTCCATCGATAAGAAGAACCATTTGATTACCATTCATCCCGGTCACCCACTCACTGGTCAGCAAATCGAAGTCCCCGCCGACATTTCCTCGGCCGCCTTCTTCCTGGTCGCTGCTGCCATTGTGCCGGGTTCTGAGGTCACCATCGAACGCGTTGGTCTCAACCCAACCCGTGACGGCATCATTCGTGTCTTGCAAGAAATGGGGGCTGATTTAACAATCGAAGGCATCGACCAGCCTGGCGAACCCATGGCCAACTTAACCGTCAAAGCTGGGCCTCTCAAGCCTTTTCATATAAAAGAAGCAGACATCCCCGCCCTCGTTGATGAAATTCCGGTATTAGCCCTTCTAGCAACGGCGGCTGACGGGGTTTCTACCATCTCTGGTGCACAAGAGCTTCGAGTTAAGGAATCGGACCGTCTGACCGCCATCCGCTCGGAATTAGGAAAGCTCGGCGCTGCCATCGAAGAAAAACCGGATGGCCTGATTATCACCGGTGGCCGACCATTGCAAGTTCAAAACGCAGCACTCGACTCCTTTGGTGATCACCGGATTGCCATGACCTTACAAGTCGCTTCCCTGCTGGTTGACCAAACCGTCACCATCAAAGATGCCGACTGCATGGCTGTCTCCTACCCGACTTTTACAAGCGATTTGCACACACTCATAAAGGAATAACTCATGACCACTGTCTTTATCGACGGGCTGGGGCTGATTGGCGCTAGCCTGGCAACTTTCATCAAGAAAAACCATCCAACGACACGCATCATCGCCAACGATTTGAATCCCGAAAACTTGCTTTATATGAAAGAGCAGGGCGTATTGGATGCTGCCAGTTCCTTTGAAGACGGTGCGAAAAACGCGGACATCATCCTCTTGGCTTCACCCGTCGCGGCCATCTGCCTGCGGCTAAAAGAACTGGCCGACCTTTCCTTAAAAGACAACGTGCTCGTCTCAGACGTCGGTTCGTCCAAAGTCCAAATCGAAGAAAGCGCCCAGGCCCTAATGGCAAAGGGCGTCGCCTTTTTGGCCGGTCACCCGATGGCCGGCTCGCACTTAACCGGCGCCAAAAACGTGGATACAAAACGATTGGTCAACCACACCTACTTCTTAATTCAAGAAAACAGCAGTCAAGAACAGCTGAGCAGCTTTCAAAATCTGCTGTCAGCGGCTAACTTTGACTTTCGCCTTGTGGATGCGGCCAGTCACGATCAAATCGTCGCCGCCTCCTCTCATTTGCCACACATGGTCGCCTTTGCGCTCGCTTCCACGGTTAACAAGGCCCGCGAAGCCTCAGCTGTTGACTGGGGCAAGCCGGCCGCCGGTTTTCTCGATGCCACCCGAATCGCCAAAGCCGACGCCACGATGTGGACCAGCGTCTTCTTGTCCAACCCCCAACAGATCTTAGCCTCGCTCGACGACTTTGAAAAGGAAATTGGCCGGTTAAAGCAGGCCATTGCGGATCAAAACGCCGATGCATTATTCAAGGATTTAACGACGGCTCAGGCAGCCCGCCGCCAAATGGAAAAGGAGTAACAGATGAAAAATCCAATACTGATTGGCTTCATGGGCGCCGGAAAGACAACCGTCGGCACCACCCTTGCCAAAGTCTTAGGGCAACCCTTCTATGACCTAGACGATGCCATCGAAAAACACTTGGGTCAAAGCATCCCTTCTTACTTCAACGAAAAGGGGGAAAGCGCCTTTCGACAAGTGGAAAAGGAGTTGTTAGCCCGGCACTTATCCACGGATAATGTCTTAGCAACTGGCGGGGGCACGGCCTGCCAAGTGGTCAATCAAGCACTCTTGCGGGCAGACAAGCGTCCGGTCGTTTGGCTACAGGCCTCTGACAAAACCACGCTAGAAAACCTCTCAGCCGAAGATTGGCAAAAACGCCCCATCCTAGCTGATAAGACAGCCGAAGACCTAAGCAAACTCAAGGCTTCCCGGGAAGTCTTCTACCGAAAAACCGCTGATATCATCGTCAACGTCGACCAAAAGACACCCGAAACCATCGCAGAAGAGATTATCGACCGTCTTCAAAACGCTTGATAAAGGAAAGGACTCGCATATGGCCATACTCCACACACTGGGTCCAGCTGAAACCGATGCCAATTTAGTTGCTAACCATCTAAAGGATGAAGACCCCCACTATCAGAACGTAACCATTCAGCTACACCCTGATTTTGCTTCGATTTATGCGCAGCTAACGCAGTACCGAGGTGACTACTTTCTGGTGCCGGTTGGCTATCAAGGACCTGCTGGTGACAGCTGGACCAGCCAGCACTACGCCCATTGGCAAGAACTAACCATTCAAAAGACCTGGGCGGCACCGACCATGGAAATGCTTTTAGTTGAAAACACCGAACAAAAAAATGGCAAAGCCGTCAGCCACAAAACAACCACGGCCCTTCTTCAAGACTTTGCCAAACAAGAACAGCGCAGCCTGACGATCGACTATGTCCCCGCCAAGCCACTGGCTGCTGATGCTTTTTTAAAAGGGCTGCACCAATACGCCATCTTCAGTCAAAACGCCGAACAAAAACTGCAGGCAAAACATCAAATCATTGCCCGTTTCCAACCAGAAATGATTTGGTGCCTCTATCAAATCAAATAAAAAAGCGAACGCCAAGCGTTCGCTTTTTTATCGTCTTCTTCTCACAAACCAGAGAACCAGAATAATGATAATGATCAAACCAAAGAAGCCAAAGAAAGAGGCCAATTCGGCCCCAATGTGCCAACCCAAGCTCCAGAAGAGCCCGCGAGCGATCCAACGACCAAAGCCGCCACCAAAACCAGTGGAACGACGACGGTAAGAGCGGCTCGTTCGAGTTGGACGAACACGCGTGACACCGGCACCTCGTAATAAAACATTTTTCATAACTGGAAACATGCTGACTCCTCAATTGACTATTCTTATTGTCATCATAACAAAAAAAGTCGTTCAAAGAACGACTTTTTCATTTGAAGCATTTTACAAATCTTGCTTAAAGTCAGCTGGCTGATAAAGCTTCAACATCTTTGAGAAGATGATTTGTGCCAGCACACCGGCGATCACTGGGACAACGAACCAAGCAATCAAAGCAACAACGGGTGAAACAAAGTTATCCATCACCGTTGATGGGATCGCTGCATCCTTAATCATGGATTGCAATGGTGACACCATACCGATGTAACCAAATCCAGCCGTAATGGCCGTTCCCTGTACGTTAAAGAGCGCAACAGGAATACCAGACAAAGCAGCGGCAAACATGAATGGCAAAAGCGTCACAGGCTTCTTGAAGACAGAAGGCATCATGCCCTTCATGGCACCCAAGAAGATGGCAACCGTCGTTCCCTTCTTGTTAACTGACCATGAGTTAATCAACAAGACAACCGTCGTTGCGACAACACCCATAGCAGCAGCACCAGAACCGATACCAGTCAAGTTAATGGCCAAGGCGATTCCAACCGTCGAGATTGGCGTCACAATGATGACAGCAAAGGCCATGGCAATCAAGATGGCCATTGGCACTGGGGCCAACTTCGTAAATGATTCAACGATATCACCAATCCAAGTCGTAAACTTTCCGACCGTCGGGGCAATCTCCTTACCAAGCAAACCAACGCCACCACCAATCAAGATTGGGGACAAGATAATGGCAACAGAGCCAAAGCCGTTTAAGTAACGCGACACGGCCCAGATAACCAAAACGGCGATGGCCGCAACGATCATGGCGTTAATCACATCACCGGCACCCGATACCATGTAAAGGCGTGTTGGCGTTGCAAGGGCCTTATGGGTCACGGGGTTAACCGTTCCAGCCTTTGCCATTCCCCAAAGCACGGACTTTGAGGCAACCATTGTCGCCAAAGCCACAACACCCGTATCCAAGATCTTCATCTTAAAGTTCATGGCAACGGCCATACCAATCAAAAATGGAATCATTGACGTAAAGAGCGTCAAGATGGCTGAAAAGTCAGCCCCCCATTGTGTATTACCCATTCCAGAATACTGGATGATGTACTTCATCACGGCAGATGGCAAAACACCAATCAAAATTCCGTTAGCGGAACCTGACAAGACCTTGAAGAAGAAATCCTTCAAGTGTAGGTTTTCCTTTCCAGAAAAGACAGGCAATGGCTTGCTTTCTGGCATTACGTTTTCAGACATTATTCTCTCCTCTAAAAAAGGCCCCAAAGGCATGTGCCTGGGGCCTAGCCTAGCTATTAATACTTAACAGCGATTGCTGGTGTTTCACCCTTAGCAAAAGATACCGCAGCATCAAATGATTGGTGAACCATTTCAGAAACAGCCTTTGTCGTGTAGAAGGCGATGTGTGGCGTAACCAAAACGTTTTCACGGGCAATCAAGTCAGCGATCTTAGCATCTGGGAATTCCTTACCAGACCAATCCTTGTTAAAGAGACCAACTTCTTTTTCATAAACATCCATGGCAAAGTCAGAGATTTTACCAGAGTTCAAACCGTCGATAACGGCATCGATGTCCATCAAGTTACCACGGGCACAGTTAACGATAACCACGCCGTCCTTCATCTTGGCAATTGATTCCTTGTTGATCATGCGATCGTTTTCAGGAACACCAGGCACGTACAATGAAATGGCATCTGCTTGGGCGTACAATTCGTCCAACGTGTCAACGTACAAGCCTTCCTTTTGCAATTCAGGGTTAGGGAACTTGTCGTATGCAATCACCTTAGCGCCGAAGCCCTTCAAGATGTTGATGGCAACGCGACCAATGTGACCAGTACCGATGATACCAACCGTTTGCATGCGCATTTCACGGCCGATAGTTGGTGCCCAACGCAAGTCGTGCTTAGCGACCTTAGCATCCATTGGCTTCGTACGACGAAGCAAACGTGACAATTGAATCATTGAGTGTTCTGCAATGGCGTTTGGTGAGTAAACGGGAACGTTTGAGATGTTGAATCCCAAGGCCTTTGCTGCGTCAAAGTCGATGTTGTCCGTACCAACGTTACGGAGTGACATGTTCTTCACACCAACAGCTGCCAATGCTTCCAACGTTTCCTTCGTGTAGTCCAATTGTTGGTATACAACAGCTGAATCAGCACCCTTTGCCATCTTGGCTGTTTCAGGCGTCAAGAGTTGGTCAGTGTATTCCACCTCAACGTCAGGGTTCTGTGATTCCCAGTCCTTCAAGGCTGGCTTTTCATCTTCACGAATTCCGTAAGCAAAAACTTTCATGATTCGTCCTCCAAATATTTTCTATATGTTCATTATACGTCAAACACAAGCCTGGTGCTAGGCCTCGTGCTTATTTCTTCAAGGTTACTGGCTTTTCACCAGCTTTTTCCATAATGCCGTCAATTAATCCGTAATTCAAGGTTTCTTCGGCTGACATCCAGTAGTCACGTTCGGTATCTCGTGCAATGGTCTTCAAATCCTTGCCCGAATTATCGGCCAAAATCTTGTTCAACTTGTTACGAGTCTTTGTTAATTGTTCGGCAATGATGGCCATGTCAGACTGTTGCGTACCACCGGCAGCCCCACCCATTGGTTGGTGAATCAAGTACTCGGCGTTTGGCAACATGAAACGGTGCCCTTTTTCACCGGATGAGGCGATAATCGTTCCCATCGAAGCGGCCAAGCCCATGACGATTGTCGTCACCGGTGCCTTAATAAAGTTCATGGCATCCGTGATCGACAAACCAGCGGTAACTGAGCCACCCGGTGAGTTGATGTACATGGAAATTTCCTTGTCAGGGTCCTGTGCTTCCAAGAAGAGCAGTTGGGCAACGATGGACGTTGCCATGCTATCTTCAACCTCACCTTGCACCAGAATAATCCGATCCTTTAAAAGTCGTGAGGGCAAGTCGTAAGACTCGCGTCCATTTGCAGTTTGTTCAATAACACCTGGCCACATAGTAATCTCCTTTTATCTTCTTTAGTATTCTATTGTAACGCAAATCGCTTTCTTTCTAAAACAAAAAGAGGCTTTCGCCCCTTTTATAACTGATCGATTTGAAAAGTTCCTTCATCAATCTGCTTCGCCAGTTCTTTTAATTTTCGCATCCGGTGGTTGGCGCCGGACTTTGAAATTTCGAGGTAATCCCCAATTTCTGTCAGCGAGGCATCCGGGTGTTCGAGACGTGCCCGGGCAAAGTCGGCTAACTTAGCGGGTAGTTCTTCCAGGTCCCCAATTTCCGATTGAATCGTCAAGATGGTTTGGACCTGGGCGTTTGCAGCGTTCGCGACCTTTTGCAAATTGGCCATGTCAGCATTCATCATCCGGTTCGCCGAATTTCGCATGTCTTTGGCCAAACGGACGTCTTCAAAACGAAGCATCGTGGCCGTTGCGCCAATCAGCTTCATGAATTCAACAATCTTATCGGAGCGTTTCATGTACAAAACGTAGTGTTTGGACCGGTTAATCATCTTAACCGGCATGAGAAAGTCCTGAATTAAATCAAGTAACTGTTCGGCCAAGCCTTCCTGACCCGTCGAAATTTCCAAATGGTAATTGGACCTTTCGGGCGAATTAACGGAGCCGGCCGCAAGAAAGGCCCCGCGTAAAAAGGCCGCCCGTTTATCTTCCGTATTTAAGAGCCAGGCGGGTACCGATTGGTCAAGGCCAAAGGGATCGACCCCAAGGTCTTCTAGAATTTCTTCGACCTGTGAGTGCAAAACCACCGTCACGACTTTGTGCTCCGATAGGGCAAACTGTTGCTTTACGTTAAAGTCGACATCCGCCGCCGGGTATGATTGACGAATAAGACTAAAAATCCGCCGAGCAATCGCCGGATTATCCGTTTGCACGCGAATCTCCTGCTCAAATCCCAAAGTCGTGACACCGTTCATTTGAAGAAGAGCGGCTAACTCAGGTTTAGCGGCATCGTCCGAAACGATTCGACCGGTCAATTCTTTTTTCACTTCCGCAGCAAAAGACATCATGGGCGCTCCAATAGCGACAGCAAAACATCCGCCACTTTTTGCCCATCGTGAAAGGCACCGGCGTCTCGAAGCAGCAAGAAATCACGGGAAACCACGCTGGCCCCCTCGTCTTCAATGCCCTCTGGATCTTGTTTTACCTGCGTGGCGATTTCACCCCAGCGCTGGTAATCGACAAAGTCATCGGGCACTTCGCTTTGGTTCGTCAAAACAGCATCGACCATTGGCTTTCCCAAATGACGGTTCAAAACTGCCAGGTGTTGGGCATCCGTATAGGCGTCCGTTTCCCCCTTTTGGGTCATGATATTGGCAATGTAAACCTGTTTTGCAGGCGTTGCCTGCAAGGCTTCCTTAATCCCAGGAACCACAATGTTTGGCAAAATCGACGTGAAGAGCGAACCCGGACCATAAACAATCATGTCAGCGGACAAAATGGCATCGACGGCCTCCGGATTGGCTTGAATCTTCTGATCCTTGGTCGATGGGCCCACCCAAACATGGTCCAGTGCCTGATGCGCAGCTGTAATGGCGGCTTCACCGGATAATTCTTGTCCCGTTGTGGTTTCGGCCTTTAGAACTAAGGCCTCCTTTGAAACAGGATAGACCTGGCCTTTAATCTTTAGATAATTGGCCAATCGGGCAATGGCTTCTGAAACATCCCCCGTCATTTCCGTCAGGGCTGCTATCAGCAAATTGCCCACCGCATGTTTTGCTAAGAAATCATCCTGTGTTTGAAAACGATATTGGAACAAATCGAGCAATTCCTGGTCGGCTGTGGACATAGCCACTAAAATATTTCGGATATCCCCAGGTGGAATAATGTTCACGTAATCGCGCAGCAAACCGGATGAACCACCATCGTCTGCAACGGTGACAATCGCGGTTAAATCGACATCTGCTTTGACCAATGGTTGAATGATGACCGGTAGACCGGAGCCACCACCAATCATGACGACTTTTGAAGGCATCGTATCGCCCCTTTCGTTTGAATCTTCCTTTCTAGTTTACCATTTTCCTTGAAAGGACGGCTCAAAAAGTCAGGCTTTCATGCAAAGTCTGACTCCTCAAAGGGCCCCTCCTCTTCCACCCGCGACCAGTAGGCATCCTTGGTCACAATGAAAGCATCCAGCAAGGGCAAGCCCAGTAGCTGCCCGAGTTCATGCAAGCGCCGAGTAAAGAGACGGTCGGCAGCCGACGGCTGCACTTTGCCAGAGGGATGGTTGTGGGCAATGATCATTGCATAGGCGTTTTTATGTAGCGCTCGCTGAAAAATCTCCCGTGGTGAAGCCGATACCTCCGTTAACGTCCCGACAAAGACCACCTCCCAGCTAATAAGCTCTAACTGGGTGTTCAAAAGCGCCAAAAAGACCTGTTCCTGCTTTAACGTTCCAAGTTCCGCCTGGGCAAAGTGGCCAAAGGCCTCGGAATGCTTGGCAGAAATCAGTCGTTTTTGGGCGTGTTTGCTCATCATTTGCCCAGCAAAGAGCGCGTGTAAGAGCGCCCGATTGACCCGTGGATTCTCCGACACAAAGTCGGCCTCCGTCTCCGCATCCATCGACAACATATCGTAACCCTCTGGAAAATAGAGGTTAAAACGAGCGCTTTCAGCGGCCGCGTCTTCCCCCAGGGCCTTGTAAAAAGAAAAAACCTGTTTTTTCATGTCAACCTCCTTTATAAGGTAATACGAAAAAACAGGAATTTTTACTCATTATTTCTTGTTCGAGCGGGTAACTTGGCTCACCTTTGCTTGAATTCGTGCAACGACACGGCCATCGTTGGCACGGGGATTGGTCATCTTCATAACCTTTAAGGACATCATCATCGCGATGACAACCAAAATCAAATCCATGATATAGGTCCACATAATACCAAGCGACGTCCCTTTCGCCATGTCTGCCGAATGACTGTTTTGGAAGACCGAAACAATCGAAGCAGCCAAAGCAATTCCAACCGCTGCCGAATAATTGTTAACAGCAGCAAAGATTGAGTTACCGGCATTGTGGAATTCGCGATCCATGTTCGAAATGGCATTGGTCATGTTGTTTCCATTCCAGAAGCCAACACCCAACTGCATCAAGATAAAGCCAAGGGTCGCCGTTAGTACCGTGAATGGCAGGACCGTCATAAAGAGCACACCAGCAAAGATCAAAGCCAACCCGATGTTGTTTGGTAAACGGGCTCCGAAACGATCATAGAGATTACCAGAAAGAACAGCCATAAAGGCCAGGCCGAGGGCACCCGGGAAAAGGGCCAAACCGGCCACAGAGGAGTTTTGATGCAAAATCAACTGCAGGCCCATTGGAATGGCATAGTTAAAGGTCAAGTTCACCATCTGCAAGATAAAGGCCGAGAAAACGGCTAAACGAAACATTGGCTTTGCAAACATCTTTGGCGAGAGCAAAGGTTCCTTTTCATTACGGGCATAGAAGTAGTAACCCAAAATACCAAAGACAAAGGCAGCAAGGGCAATCATGCTAGGCAAGTTCCAGAGACCGTCGGCAGAAAAGCGGTCGATCGTGATCAAACCGCCAATGAAGAAGGCCGAAAGGAGCAGCCAACCGATAAGGTCAAAGCGGACTTTTTTCGTGCTAACCGTCTGCTCAATGGTCAACCAACCAAGAATGAGCGAGAAGAGTTGGATTGGAATCACAACCCAAAAGATCATGTGCCAGCCGAAGGCATCCGTCAAAAAGCCACCGAAGGCAGGGCCTAAGGCAGGTGAGAAGGAAACAATCAACGAGGCGAGGCCAACCATGGTTCCCCGGCGATTAACGGGAACCTGCTCGAAAATCACGTTATTCATCAAAGGGAGACCAACACCGGCGCCAACACCTTGTAAAAGCCGTCCGAACAGGATCAAAGGGAATTGGTTCGAGATGGCATCAATTAAGATTCCAACCAAGGAAATGATTCCGGCAGCCAAGAACTGTGATCGGTTCTTAAACCGATCCTTTAACCATGAGGACATGATAATGACCATCGACGTCAGCAAAATGACCCCTGAGGTCAACCACTGAACGGTCGCGGCATCCACGTGTAGATTCTTCATCAATACTGGGAAAGAAACGTTCAAAGCCGTTTCCAACATAATATCGGTGAAGGCAATCAACGCAATCGATAAGATACTTAGAATCAGCTTTGGGCTGAGGACTTTTTCATCTGACATAACTGCCTCCTAACATCAGCAATAAAATAAAGTGAACCCGTAAAAATTAAGGGTCTTTTTGATTTTCTCTTTAAAGCAAGCGCTTCATCAACCGTTTGGATGACGGAAGCTTCTTGACTCGGCATGAACAAGGACAAGTCCATCCCCGCTCTTCCAGGTAAACCATCATAAGCAAAGAGGTGCAAGCGAATTCGCGGGTCTTCGACAAGACGTTGTAAGGACCCTTCCAAATGCTTATCAGCCAAGGCACCCACAACAAAGTCAACGGGCCCGTCGAAACGTTCCTGCACCGTTTTCTGGAGGGCCGCTAATCCGGCTGGATTATGGGCTCCGTCAAGGAAGACGCCAGAAATTATTTCTTCAAAACGGCCAGGTAACTGGGCATGTAGAAGACCCTCTTGAATCAGCGCAGCCCTGCTATTCGGTCGAAAGGCCCGGTAGGCGGCAATCGCCGTCTGGGCGTTTTCTCTTTGAAAGCTACCGACTAACGCCGTTTTGTACTCGGGGCCGTTTGCTCCAGCCACGGTGACGGGACTTTTCTTTGAATCGGCGACCTGTCGAATAACGGATTCGGCCTCTTTTGGAAGATGAGCACCCAGAACCGTTGGCTTGCCCGCCTTGATAATGCCGGCCTTTTGACTGGCAATATCCGACAAACAATCACCCAGCAGCTTTTGGTGATCTAGTGCAATCGAGGTGACAACCGCCACGGCCGTTGTCGTTAACACATTGGTCGAATCATAGTGACCGCCGATGCCGACCTCGATGATGGCCAGGTCTAAGTCTTGGTCTGCGAAGTAGCAGAGCATGATCGCCGTGACCACCTCAAATTCCGTCACGATGAGTCGGCCATCAGATTGCTCTTCAACTTCATCCGCGGCGACTCGGACACGGTCGGTATAGCGAGCCAATTCGTCATCTGAGATGTTTTGCCCATTAATTTGAAAGCGGTCATTAAAAACGACCAAATACGGGGAGGTAAAGAGCCCAACCTTCAAACCATCTGCTTGAGCAATCGCCGATAACATGGTCGAAACAGAACCCTTCCCATTTGTACCCGTTACGTGAATTGCTTCTGGAAGACGCTTCTCCGGGTGATCTAACGTGGCAAGAAGGGCCTGCATCCGTTCCTGACTATCTTTTTTTCCAGCCTTTGGCCGCGAATGAATATAGGTCAGTGCTTGATCAATCCGCATGGCGCCTCCTTTCCTTCTTACTCTTCATTATAAACACAAAGACCGTCTGATAACAGACGGTCTTGTTGATTTTATCCAGTAATTTAAACTTTAGCCCTTTTCACGGACGGTAAAGTCGCGCTTGCGACCTTGGCCATTACCACGACGTTCGCCGCCATGGTTGTTGCCCTTATAACCACCGCCATGACCGTTGCCACGACGTTCGCCATCACGACGGCCACGGTAGCCACCGCCACCATTACCACGGCGTTCACCATCGCGATGTCCACGGTAGCCACCGCCACCGTTTCCACGACGGTTACCACCACGATAGCCGCCACGTGAGCCACCCTTACCACCCTTACGGCGTGGCAAAGGACGTTCGCGAGACAAGGTAACAGGTGCGTTTTGCTTTTCCAAACCAGCAGCCGAAGCCAAGAGGCCAGCGGCCAATTGTTCCGGTGTGAATTGGCTAACCAATTGAGCAACCTGTGAAGGCATTTCTTCTGGCTTAACCAAGTTCATCAACTTAGCGGCAGAATCAATGGCCCCGTTAATGCGGCCAATTCGTGCTTCTTGCAAAGTAGCAGGTTGCAAAGGCGTCATCCGCTTCTTCGTCAAGTCTTCAATGGCACGCAAGTAGTCCATTTCGTTTGGCGCAACAATGGTTACAGATGTTCCTTCTGCACCGGCACGACCCGTACGTCCAATACGGTGGACGTACGATTCGGGATCCTGTGGAATATCGAAGTTATAAACGTGGGAAACATCCTTCACGTCCAACCCACGGGCAGCCACATCCGTTGCCACCAGGAGGTTGATTTCGTGGGCCTTAAATTGGTCCAAGACACGGGAACGCATCTGCTGGGTCAAGTCACCGTGCAAGCCGGCAGCCTTATATCCACGAGCTTCCAACCCACGGGCCAATTCTTCAACGCGACGCTTCGTACGACCAAAGACGATGCCCAAGAAAGGTTCTTGGATATCGATTGTCCGTGTCAAAGCGTCAAACTTTTCTTCGTGACGGCAGCGGATGAAGAACTGTTCAACCAAATCCGTCGTCAATTGCTTGGCTTCAATCTTCACCATTTCAGGGTTGGTCATGAACTTCACCCCAATACGACGAATGGATTCTGGCATTGTTGCTGAGAAGAGCAACGTTTGACGTGCGTCAGGCACTTGGGCAATAATCGCTTCGATATCGTCCAAGAAGCCCATGTTCAACATTTCGTCGGCTTCATCCAAGACCAAGGTTTGAACATGACCCAACTTAGCCGTCTTACGGTTAATGTGATCAAGCAAACGGCCAGGCGTTCCGACCAAAATTTGTGGGTGTGACTTTAGGCCTTGAATCTGACGGCGAATGTCAGATCCACCAAAGACAACTTGCACGTTCACGTGCTTGTCTGAACCCAACTTCTTTAATTCTTCAGCTGTTTGAATGGCCAATTCACGCGTTGGGGAAATGATCACCGCTTGGATGTTTGGGTTATCCAAGTCGATGTGTTCCAAGATTGGCAAACCAAAGGCGGCCGTCTTACCAGTTCCCGTTTGGGCCTGGCCAATGACGTCCTTACCCGCCAAAGTCAGCGGGATCGTCTTTTCTTGGATTGGTGTTGCGTCCACATAACCGTGGGCTGCGATGGACTGCAAAATGGCTTGTGACAAGCCGAGTTCTTCAAACTTCAAAATTTTCTCCTTTGAAAGCACACAAAGCGCGCTTTAAGACCAAATTGGTCTACTTCTATAATAACGCGCTCCCTGCGCGTTGGAAAGGCCAAGCAGTTTATAGTCTAACTGGACTGACTAGTGTTATCAAATGATTCAATTTCTCTTAGGGGGCAGCCTGACCGGTTAGTTCCGTAAAGAACTGCTGACCAAGTTTTTCGAAGGAATGATCGCCATCATACTGATTCGAAAGAAGAATAATGGCATTTTTCCCCTTGTTTGAAACGACGGTATTCGATTCATAACCCGAAAAGATGCCATGCCCTTCATAGACCGATCCATAACCATACAAACCGGAAACATAGTGTGCCGGCAAGTGTTGGCTAAGGAGCTGTTGAGGATTTTTATCCAATTTGTTCGTGAAAAATAAACGGTAGAGTTGATAGAGTTGGCCGGTCGTCATCGACACGTTACCGGTTCCCGTTTCCCGCTGGTATTCCACCGGCAAAACATCCCGCTCACTCTCGCTTCCAAACTGATAGGCCTTAGCAAAGTTTGCCGCCTTTTTAAAAGTCGGATAGAAAAAAATGCCTAATTTCGCCTTCTGATTAAAGGCCTGATTGGCCAGCGTCTGGAAGGGCTTGCCCGTGACTTTCATCAAAATGCCGGCGAGCAAGCGGTAGTTAATGGGCTGGTAAGTCCAACCGGACCCCGTGCCAATCACACCACCTGAACTCTCCGCATTAGCAGCTGAAAAGTCCACGTTGTCCGCATCGGAAGTAAAACTATCCGGCTGCTTGCTCTGCTTCAAACCAGAGGTCATGGTCAACAGATCCCGCACCGTAATTTGGTCAGCGTTTAAAACGTTTGGGTAATAATCCGATAGCTTACTCTCGTAAGACAGCTTACCGGCATCCACCGCCTGGCTCACCAAAATGGCCGTTAAGATCTTGGCCGTTGAAGCAACTGGAAAAGTCGTTTTCGGCCCGTTCGCCTCGTTTTTTTCAACGTTTGCTTTTCCATAGCCCTGATGAAGCACGATATGCCCGTTTTTCACCAGCAAAGCCGTACCAGAAAAATGGTTATCCTGTAAGGCCTGGTCAAGTTTCTTTGCGACTTGGCCATCGGCGTGGACCGTTTGGTCGAGTCGTTCCGTCGTTGTTGCGGATGCCTTTTTGGCAACCGCTCGATCCGGTCTGGAAGCCCCAACAATGGTCAAAGCCAAAATGAGGGCAAAGAGGAAAAGAACCGATGCAAAGTAAAAGATCGGGCGATGATACCAAGGAAGCTTGGCCTTAGCGGGAAAAATATCCGTACGCTTAAGCATGCTTCCCCCATCCTGTTGTCAACTCGTCAACCAATTGCTCGAGATGAATCCCGTGCGAGGCCTTTAAGAAGACAAAATCCCTTGCTGTCAAAGACTTTTTCAAATCCGTGGTCAACTGTTCCAACTGGTCGGCTTGATAGCCCCTGACGTCAAGATCAGCTGCTCGTTCTTTTAATGCTGGCAACAAATTTTCGACCATTAAAGGCCCAACGAGCGCGACCTTTTTAGGCTTGGCTGCCAAAACAGCGTCAGCCAAATCAGCGTGCAGGGCTGGGCCTTGCTCGCCCAATTCCAACATATCGCCAAGTACCAGCACTAAGTTGTCGACAGCATCCTTTGAAAGCGCCTGCAGCACTTCTTTAGTTGCGGTCGGATTAGCATTATAGACATCCGAAAGTAAAGTCGCCCCGTTGGCAGCCTTTAACATCTCCGTCCGGTTCTTCGTGAGATCAAAATGTGCCAAAGCACTTGCCATGGTTTTGAGGTCTAAGCCGAGGGCCTGACCAACCATAATCGCTGCTTCTGCATTCTTAACATTATAGCGGCCCAGCATGGGAATTGCAAACCGCTGACCGTTTTCGGTCCAGGCCGTGGTCGTTAAACTTTCGTCGACATCGGCTGGAACCGGCCCAAAGGTCTTCGTGTTTTCCGGTAGGGTCGTTGCCTCGACAAGCAACGGTTCGTCTGCCGGAATCAAGAACAAACCGCCCGGCTTAAGGCCTGTTGCAATCTCTAGCTTAGCCTTGGCGATGTTTGCCCGTGTCTGAAAGAATTCGAGATGGGCTTCACCAATCATGGTAATGACGGCAATATCGGGCTTGGCCAAATTCGACAGGGCCGTTAACTGACCCGGTCGGTCCATCCCCATCTCCAAAACGAGCACTTCGGTTGTTTCCGGCATGGAAAGAATGGTAACGGGTAAGCCAATCTCATTATTAAAGTTGGCCGGCGTCTTAAAGGTCTGGTACTTTTTGGACAAAATGGCCGCCGTCATATCCTTCGTCGTCGTTTTACCATTGGAACCCGTAATGGCCACGACCTTTGGTTGAACCTGCTTGAGGTAAAACTGGCTAAGCGCCTGCAAGCCCGCAAACGAATCAGCGACAACCACGGCAGGTACCTTTCCTGGCAGAACGTGTCCTTCTTGGGCCAAAACCGCCTTGGCCCCCTTCTCCATGGCCATCTGGATAAAGTGGTGACCATCGTTTTCACCAACCAAGGCAACGAAGAGATCGCCGGCTTTGACCTGTCTGGAATCGAAGGCAACCCCTGTGACTTGAACCTGGTCATTGCCCTGCACCGCGCCATTCGTTGCGACTTTGATATCTGCTAGCGTGAGCTTCATAAAGCGTTCCTTTTTCTTTCCTCTGTAAAAGTCAACAAGATTTCTTTAGCAATCGTCTGCGCCTGACTTTCCAGGGCGAAATGCCCCGCGTCAAGAGCGACGACTTTGGCAGTCGGCACATCCCTTTGAAAGGCCAGCGCGCCTGGCCAAATGAAGGAAGGATCGTTTTGACCCCAAATGGCCAATAATTTTGGCTGCCAGTCGCGCAAATAGCGCTGAAAGTCTGGATAAGCGGCAACATTGCTCCGATAGTCCAGGATTAAATCATTTTGTTTTTCAGCAAAATCAGCAATCGTTTCCCGATAAAAAATATCGAGGCAATACCCATCGGGGCCGACAGTGCCGGGCTGTTCACCGCCCAGGTACTGCGCTTTAATGGTCTTTGGATCGTAAGCCTTAGCAAAAGTCGCCCTACCTTCATCTGTCGGCTGCTGCCAATAGGCCTTGCGGGCCTGCCACTTACTGCCCAGCCCCTCTTCATAGACATTCCCGTTTTGACTAATAATCCCAAGAATTTTTTCTGGGGCTGCCATTGCGAGGCGAAAACCAACTGGTGCGCCATAATCAAAAACATAGAGATAGTATTGATCGATAGCCAGTGCCTCAAGGAAGGCAGCGATAACCGCGGTCTCATTTTCAAAACTATAGGTATAGTCCCGACGATCAGGCGATTCGCTCTGTCCAAAGCCGACCATGTCCGGTGCAATACAGTAAAAGTCCTTGGCCAATAAAGGCATTAGTTGACGAAAATAATGGGAGGCCGTTGGAAAACCATGGAGCAACAGAAGTGCCGGCTTTTTTGGATCACCAGCCGTTCGATAAAAGATCGAGACGCCCTTTGCTTGAATTCGCTTAAATAACATGTTGCCCCCCTAAAACAGCTTGAATAAAATCCTCTTAAATTCTATTTTAACGCTTTTTAGCAAGAACTGTCACCGTTTCAATGTGGGCCGTTTGGGGGAATTGATCGACTGGCACCACCGGTCCCATGATGGCATAGCCGACTTCTTGAAAGAGCGCACAGTCGCGGGCAGCCGTTTTCGGGTTACAGGACACATAAACCACCCGGTCAGGTGCCATCAACGCCGTTTTTTCAATCAGTTCCTTGGTCAATCCCCGCCGTGGCGGATCAACAAAGACGACATCCGGCCGGACACCTTCTGCTTGCCAGGAAACAAACTGTTTTGGCGCATCCGCGAGGCGATAGCTGGCGTTTTCAATGCCATTAATGGCCAGGTTTTTTTGAGCATCAAAAACCGCCCCCGGCACCACCTCAACACCAATCACCTGCTTGACACGGTCCGCCACTGACATGCCGATTGTTCCAATCCCAGCATAGGCGTCCACCACCAAATCCGTTTTCTTTAGCTGCGCCAAATCAGCGGCCGTCTGATAGAGTTTTTCGGTCATGACAGGATTGACCTGGTAGAAGGAATTAGGTCCGATCAAGAAGCGCTTGCCAAGCAAGCTGTCTTCAATTTGATCACGGCCATAAAGGGTCTCGTTATCAGCCGATAACTGGACGTAGTCCTTCTTTGGGGCCTTATTTAAAATCAACGATGTGAGGTCCGGCAGGGCTTCTTTGATGGCTGCAACGACTTGGTCTCTTTTTGGCAAAGTCGCTTCGTTGGACACCAAGACAACCATCAACTCCTTAGAGTAGTGGCCACGACGAACCATGATATAGCGAATGGCCCCTTTTTCTTCGTCTGGATCATAAGCCGAGATCTGCCATTTTTCCAAAATATTGCGGACCGTCACAATCACTTCATCCAAGCGCCGATCGTTGACAAAATAATCTTCCATTGGCACTAATTCATGTGTCCCACGCTGATAAAAGCCGGACAGCAAGTGCCCATTTTGCCATTTTACGGGTACCACGGTTTTATTCCGATAATAAGAAGGAACCGTTTCTTCCATCGTCACCGGTTCAGCCACTGAAACTTCTAAACCAGCATCCGCAAAGTTTTCTTTCACAAGCGATTGCTTCCAGTCCTTTTGGGCCGAATAAGCCCAATTGACTAAGGGCGCCGTTCCGGCCTCAATGAGATACTGGCGGTTCGCATCAATGCGTTTTGGGTGCTTTTTCACCCAAGACACAATCCGACCGTAAGCCGATAACTTATCGACCTGAATGATTTCAACCTCCACCACTTCGTCGAGCATGGCGTCTGCCAAATAGACAGGGTAGATCTGCTTCTCGTCCGCCCAGGCAACGCCCATGCCGTTTTGACGGATCTTGGCCACCGTTAATTGGATTTGTTCATGTAATTTTACAGGTGGGGTCGTCTTCGCCATGGCGCTTCCTTCTTCACATTGTTATCGAGGGACTTTTACAAAATAAAAAACGTCCACCGAGGTGAACGTTTTTGAACAAACTTATTGGTCGTTGTTCTTGAAACCGAAGTTCGCAAACTTCTTGTTAAACTTATCAACGGCACCATCAGCCTGAGTAAACTTCTGCTTACCAGTGTAGAATGGATGTGAGTCTGACGTGATGTCCATACGTACTGATGGATATTCTTGACCGTCAAATTCGGCTGTCGTTTCAGTTTCAACAGTTGAAGCTGACAAGAACTTCTTACCAGTTGCGGCATCAATGAAGACAACTGGACGGTAATTTGGGTGGATATCTGCTTTCATGACTAATCTCCTTAGCGCCCTGACTATTCATAGCCAGAGTCAGTTATTAACTGTATAAGTGTAGCATGCCAAAGTCTTTTTGACAAGAACTTATGGCATCAAATTAATCAGGTCGACCCCTTCGATTTGCAAGTCGACACCGAGGCCGCGCAGCTTCTCAGCCAAGCGGTCATAGCCACGCAAGATATGCGAAGCGTTATCAATCACGGTTTGCCCATCGGCCATGATGGCCGCAATGACCAAAGCCGCACCGGCACGGATTTCAGCGGCTTCAACCGTCGTTCCAACGAGGCGCTTGGAATGGTTCACCTTAATTTCACCGGGGTTCAGTGAGGACAACTCGGCGCCCATCCGGCGCAATTCGGCGATGTGTCGAATCCGTTGTGGATAAATGGTTTCAATAATGGTTGATTCCCCCTCAGCCAAGAAAAGGAGCGGGGTAATCGGTTGCTGCAAGTCAGTGGCAAAACCTGGGTAAGGCATCGTCTTGATTGAAACGGGCTTCAGTGCACGAGAAGGACCAATGTAGATGGAATCCTCCCCAATTTGCATATCAACGCCCATCTCAAGCAGCTTGGAAGTGTATGACTCCAAGTGCTCCGGAATCACGTTTTGAACCGTCACCCCATCGCCATAGGCCGCAGCCATCGACATGTACGTTCCCGCCTCAATACGGTCCGGAATCACCGTGTGCGTGTTCTGTGCTTTTAAGCTCTCAACCCCAGTAATACGGATTGTATCGGTTCCAGCACCACGGATGTTGGCCCCCATGTTATTAAGGAAGGTCGCAATATCGATAATTTCGGGCTCCTTGGCCACGTTTTCGATAATGGTTTGTCCCTTGGCACGCACAGCAGCCAAAATAATGTTAATCGTTGCCCCGACCGAAACGGTATCCAAGGCGATTCGCGCACCGTTCAAGCCGTTTTCACTGGCATCGATGTTAATCACATCGTCTTTTTCCGTGACTTTGGCACCGAGGGCTTCAAAGCCCTTGATGTGTTGATCAATTGGACGAGAGCCCAAGTTATCCCCACCAGGAAAAGTCACGGTTGCCCGACCAAAGCGTCCCAACAAGGCCCCCATGAAATAATAGGAAGCACGCAAGGACTTAATCGCCGTTGCGGGCAGTGGGGCTTCTTTAATTGTTGTGGGGTCGATTGACAGATCGCCATCATGAAAGTTCGAGTGAACGTTCATGGCAGCTAAAATATATTGTAAGTTTTTGACGTCTAAAATCTGTGGGACGTTGTCAAAGTTAACCGGCGTGTCCGCCAAGATAGCCGCTGGAATCAGCGCCACCGTTGAGTTTTTGGCACCACCGATGGTCACTTGACCAGCGACTTTGTGGCCACCATTAATAATAATTTTTGCCATGAGGCGAAATCCTACTTAGCTATGAGTTTACTTCGATTATACGGGGTTTATTAAAAACTGACAATTGCAATTAACGAATTTCTGCGCCAAATTTCTCAACGAGGGCCGTTTGAACCTTTGCAAAGTCCTTTGTCACCTTTTCTTCCACCAGTGTGTCATTTTGGTCCTGGTAGGTCAATTGATAGGCCAGCGATTTCTTATTCTCTGGCGTTCCCTGACCAGTGTAAAGATCAAAGAAGGAAACCGTCTTCAAATGCTGCCCGGCCGTCTGCCAAATCAAATCGACGACTTCTTGGTTGGCCAAATCAGCATCCACCAAAATGGCTAAGTCACGAGTGATTTGTGGATAGCGAGAAATGGGTTGGTAAGCGTTGTCGCGCTTCGCCACATCAATCATTTCTTCCAAATTCAATTCAAAGGCAAAAATAGCTGGCAATTTCTGCTTAGCAAGAAATTCTGGGTGCACCTGACCAACGTAACCAAGGTAAACGGAGCCAGCATAAATGTCAGCCGTCTGCCCTGGATGCATGTTTTGGTGCTCTTTAGCCGCCTTAAAGGTCACGTTTTCAATGCCGATGTTTTCCAGGTAGCTTTCCACCCGGCCCTTCATCGCATAAAAGTCAACCTCGCGCTCCTTGACGACTGGTTGCCAAGTTGATTCGGCAATCGATCCAACCAAAACAGCGGCCAAGTGTTCTTGTTCAACAGGCTGAGTGGCGGCATTGTCGTTCAAGAAGACCCGTCCCTGTTCATAGAGCGCCATGTTCTTCACAGAACGAGCGACATTATAGGCCACGTCATCAATCAAACCGGAGAGCAAATTTTGTCGAGCCGTCGTTCGGTCAGATGACATTGGGTAATTCAAAGCCAAAACCGGGTGATCAGCCCCAATGTTAAAGGCCGTTGCCTTTTCGGGTGTCATGAGGGCATAGGAAATGGCCTGATCAAAGCCAAGCGCCTGCATGATTTGACGGCTTGCTCGAATTTTCTTTTGGCGACCAGTCAAGTCACCTGCCGTTGATTGGCCATCAATCAAGGCCGTTGGTAAATTGTCGTAGCCATACAAACGGCCTACTTCTTCCACCAGGTCTGCCGGAATTCGTAGGTCCGTTCGACGGCCAGGAATAACAGCGGTCAGCTTTCCTTGGTCAACGGAGACATCGAGTGCCAGTTTTCTCAAAAGCATCAGGATCTCGTCTTCCGTCAACGACGTTCCAAGCACTTGGTTGAAACGACCAAGTGGCATGGTGATGGTCACCTGCTCTTCTTGGTTAAAGCCAACCAACGCCTGTCCGGCAGCGACTTTTCCATTGGCCAAAAGAGCAATGCAGTTGGCAGCTGAAGCCAAGGCTGTTTGCGTGTTTGAACGATCGATGCCCCGTTCCAAACGGAAGGAAGAGGCCGAGCGAAGGCCATGACGACGCGCCGCTTGACGAATCAAGCTAGGATTGTACTGGCCGGCCACCAGCAAAACATCGCGGGTCTTTTCGCTAACGGCAAAGTTTGGATCCTGCTGGATGCCAGCCAGGGCTAGAACCTGACTACCAGAAGCCAAGACAATGTCTTGGCCGGCACGCAAAGCAATGGTTTCTTCGCCATCCCCCTGCCCGAGCACTTCACCTTCTTCGGCCAAGCGGACAGTCAGATTTGAATCAGGCAGCGTGGCCAAATCAAAGGCGGCCAGTGGTTGCCCCGTCGCCAGCAACTGTTCTTGCATGGCGTCTAACACATTGTTGGTCGGTTTGATGCCAGAGGTCCACAAACGGCGCTGCAAAGCGAGCGGACTCTTTTCAACGGTCAAGTCATTGATCACCGAAAGGGCGACACCCGTTGCCAAACTTTGGCTAGCAGAAGTCACGGTCACTTGGTCTACCGCTTGAGTAGCTGAAACCGGGGCCTCGCTGACCTGCTGTTCTTGAACTTGTTGATTCGTCATCGCCGCCAACTCGTAGGCCATCCCCCGCATCGAAAGCAGATCGGCGCGGTTCGGCGTCAAGTCCGTATCAACCATCGGATCCTTTAAGCCAAGCACTTCGAGTGCATCGTCACCAGGGTTGACACCGGCCTTTTCATCAAAAACGTAAATCCCGTTTTCAATCGGTTCTGGGCAAACAGCATCGGGTAGTCCAATTTCTTGCAAAGCGGACAGCATCCCGTAGGAAACTTCGCCACGAAGCTTAGCCTTTCGGATTTTGACCATTTCGCCGCTTTCACGGTCAATGATGTGTGAGCCAACCGAAGCCAAGATGACCAACTGGCCCTCTGCAACGTTTGGGGCACCCGTGACAACCTGAATCTGTTCCTGCCCGTCAAAGACTTGCGTAATATGCAGGTGATCTGAGTCCGGATGATCCTTGACTTCGTCCACGCGAACGACAACCAAGCCGTCTTGCTTGGCAGCCGCCTGCCCGACTTCTTCAATCTCAACGGCCGTTAATTCGATTTGCTGGGCCAAGTCCAAAATCGCCTGCTCGCTCAAATCCAAGCCCGGCGTCAAATAGTCATTTAACCACTTTAAATTTGTTTTCATGATTAGTTTCCTCGCTCGTTAAACTGCTCTAAGAAACGCGTATCGTTGAGGTAGAACTGACGAATGTCTTCCACCCCGTACTTCAGCATCGCAAAGCGATCAGGGCCAAGGCCAAAGGCAAAGGCCGTATATTCTTCTGGATCAATTCCGTCCATCTTCAAAACGTTTGGATGCGTCATCCCGGCACCCAGCACTTCAATCCACTTAATCTCTTCTGGCTTCGTGTCGGCCGTCACTTCGTCCCATGAAACATCCACTTCGACGGAAGGTTCCGTGAATGGGAAATAGGAAGGACGCAACCGTATTTGATGTTTTTCACCAAAGAGTTCTTGCATGATTGACAGCAAGGTCCCCTTCAAATCGGCCATGGTAATGTTCTTCCCCACAACCAGTCCTTCGACTTGGTGGAATTGGTGGGAGTGCGTCGCATCATCGGTGTCACGACGGTAGACTTTTCCTGGGGCAATCATCTTTAATGGGCCCTTTGAAAAGTCGTGCTTCTCCATGACACGTGATTGCACGGGCGATGTTTGCGTCCGCAACAAGATTTCTGGTGTAATGTAAAAAGTATCCTGCATGTCACGGGCCGGGTGGTCCTTTGGCAGGTTTTCACGTTCAAAGTTGTATTCGTCCGTTTCGACTTCGGGTGAGTCAACCGGATCATCAATGATCTGGTAACCAAGTCCCAAGAAGTGGCTTTCAATCTCATCCATGATTTGTTGCAAAACGTGTGTGGTCCCAAGCTTTGGCGCCGCACCTGGCAGCGTCACGTCCAAGGTTTCAGCCGCCAACTTTTCTTCCAAAGCGGCCGCCGCCTGGGCAGCCTTCTTTTCTTCAATCTTTCCTTGGATCGCCGTGCGAACCTGGTTACCAACCTGTCCGACTTCCTTTTTTTCGTCAATCGAAAGGTCCTTCATGGACTTTAATACGCCGGTAATCTTTCCTTTTTTACCAAGAAAAGTCACGCGAACGGCTTCCACGTCCACATCGGCTTTGGCCAATTCGGTCGTTGCTTCCTCTAAGAAGCCCTGTAATTCTTCAACTAATGTCATCCTTATCCCTCTTTTACTCAAATAAAAAAGTCCCCTGTCATCTTTCGATGCCAAGGGACGTCACGAATGCCGCGGTACCACCCAAGTTCTAGTTTCACTAGCGCTTTTTGCCGGTATCGGCGGCAGCCGTTGACGATTAAATCAAAGTTTCTTCGGACTGAAATTCGCAAAGGCTTGATTCGCAGGCTTCCACTCTCCCCGCTCGCTAGTTAACCAAAACCTTCCTACTAGGTCCTGCATTGCCCTTTTAGTATAGCAAATTTCAGGCCGAGAAACTAGCAGGGGGAAGCCCAACAAAATCTTTTTTAGAAATATTTGTCACGTTTCTTTAACAAAAACGAAAAAATGGGTTAGAATAAGAGTAGATAAACAAGAAAGGGGGAAGTAAGAAGACATGCAGAACAAACTTTTACCAACGTTAATTGGCACGGTTGTCTACTTTCTAGTGATTCATTTCCTATTCTCATCGAACAGCCTTCGAATGGATCTCTTTTCCGCCGCTCTTTTCTTCCTCATCTTTACCGGTGTTAACTGGTTGCTACAACGTGGAAAAAAGCGCAACGAAGATAAGTGACATTCCACAAACACAAATCAAATCAAAAAGTCGTACCAGCAATTGATGCCGGTACGACTTTTTTAATGAACCCAACGATCAAAACGTTCGACGATTAGTTCACTTGATTTTTTGTTCCCTGACCCGCCAAAACATCGATAATGTTTTGCGCAGCCGTTTCGGCAATCGCCTTCTTAGCTTCTCGCGAACCACCCGCAACGTGTGGCAAAACATAGGTGTTTTCGAGCGACAGCAATTCGTTTGATGGTGAAATTGGTTCCTTTTCGACAACATCCAAACCAGCAGATGCAATTTCACCAGCCTTCAAGGCAATGATCAAAGCGGCTTCGTCCACAACCGGACCACGACCAACATTGACCAAAACAGCGCTTTGCTTCATCTTCTTAAAGGCTGCTTCATTAATCAGCTTGGTTGTTTGTGGCGTTGCCGGCAATGTTGAGACAACAAAGTCCGCCTTTTCAAAAATTTCATCCAAAGCAGCCATTCGACCGTTTGGCACGTCCTTATCGTGACGGGCATAGGCCAAAACCTCGACGCCAAAACCAGTCAATAACTCGGCAATCGTCCGACCAATGTGGCCAAATCCCAAGATTCCGACAACTTTCTTTGACACTTGCATACCAGGATGCGAAGCACCGTATGCCTTCGCTTTGTCATCAGTGATACCACGCTTATCGGTATCATACAAACGACCGGCCATCAGCATCAAGGCAACGGCGGTTTCGGCGACGGCCGTCGCGTTGGCACCGGGTGTGTTGGCGACCACAATGCCGCGGTCCTTCGCTGCGTCCAAATCAACGTTGTCATAGCCCACCCCATGGCGAGCAATGACTTTTAGATTTGGGAAACGATCCATGACCGTTCCATCAATCTTGTACATCATTAACAAGATACCAACCACGTCAGGATCCGCTGCAAAGTCGGCATCCTTCGTTTGCGAATTAACGACCACTTCGTAACCGGCCTGTTGTAATTCCTGGATGGCACTTTCGTTAACCCCATCAAACACTAAAATCTTTTTTGTCATAAGAACTCCCTTCCCTTTTGTTGTAACGCAATGACCTTACTTTTTCAAAAGCTTTTCCAACTGCGTTAACCGTTCGTCAAAGACGGCAAAGGCCGCATCCAAATAATCACCCTTTTCCATATCAACGCCCGCATGGCGCATGACAGCGAGTGGGTTTTCAGAAGACCCCGCCTTCAAATAATCTTTGTATGATTCTGCTTGTTGCTTGGTTAGGATGCCCTGTGCCAAGGACGTGGCTGCAGCCTCACCCGTTGCATACTGGTAGACGTAGAAATTGTAATAGAAGTGTGGAATTCGCGTCCATTCATAGGCAATTTCTGGATCAGCCAGCACATCCGGACCATAGAACTTTTGGTTCAATTGACCATAAAAGTCAGCCATCACTTCGGCCGTCAAGGGTTGACCGGCCGCATCTTGTTCATGAATCCAAGCTTCAAATTCAGCGAACTGCGTTTGGCGGAAGACCGTTCCCTTAAAGCCATCAAGGTATTGATTTAAAATAAAGGCCTTCACCCGATCATCATCCGTTTGCTTCAACAGATAATCCGTCAGCAAGCTTTCGTTTGTCGTCGAGGCAATTTCGGCCAAGAAAATAGGGTAATCGCCATAGTGATAAGGCTGGTTATGCCGTGTCAGATAGGAATGAACCGTGTGCCCCATTTCGTGAACCAAGGTATAGACATTGTCTAGCGTATCTTGCCAGTTCAGCAAAATATAGGGGTTGGTATCATAAGCACCACCCGAGTATGCACCCGACCGCTTTCCCTTATTTTCAACAACATCAATCCAGCGTTCGGCAAAGGCCTTCTTCACAATGGCCAAGTAATCTTCCCCAAGTGGTGCCAGAGCCGCCAGGGCAATTTCTTTGGCCTTTTCATAAGTGACTGGAAAGTCAACATCATCAACCAAAGAAACGTAAAGATCATAGTTGTGAATTGTTTCTTGCCCAAGCACTCGCTTACGCAAGGCAACATAACGGTGCAGAAGTGACAGGTTCTCATCGACCTTTTTTTCAAGGGTTTGATAAACCGTCACTGGAATCTGATTACTCGTGACCGCTGCTTCTTGTGCTGATTGATAGTGACGAACCTTTGCCAAGAAGTTGTGCTTTTTAACGGTTGCCGAAAGGGTCGAAGCAAAGGTGTTTTGCAAGGCCATGTAAGCATCATAGAGCGATTGAAAGGCTTCTTGACGTTGTCCAGGGTTCTTTGAGCGGAGCATGATGGCATAAAGGCCATTGGTCAACTCCTTGATTTCCCCGTTTTCATCCATCACGTCGCCAAAGTCGATATCGGCGTTATCCAAAACTGAAAAAGTCTGCTCCGCCGATGACATGACCGTTGAGGCACCAGCAAGTAACGCTTCCTGATCAGCCGGCAGCGTATGCGCCTTTTCACTGAGTAAAACATCAAAAAAATGTTGGTAGGGAAGCAGTTTCTCTTCTTTCAAATACTTAGACAAGAGGTCTTCATCCATGCCCAGCACTTCTGGTTGGAAGAAGGCGGTTGCCGAAGTTACCTGGGCTAACAAATCCTGCACCTGGGCATTCATACCTGCATAAGTCGCATTGGCCGTATCTTGGTCAAACTTCTGATGGGCATAAACATAGAGCTTTTCAAAAGCCCGTTCAATCCGAAGATCTTCTTCTAACCCCGCCAACAAACGGTCGGCAGAATCAGCCAGATGACCCTGAAATTCGGCCAACTTTGGCAGTTCCGACTGCAATTGTGTGAAGGCTTTTTGGTATGCCGCGTCCGATTCAAAGACCGTTGTCAGATCCCAAGTCAGTTCTTCTGGTAATTCTTCGCGCGTAATTTGTCCCATGCTCGATACCCCTTTTGCTTTTCTCCAGTTTAACATAGGGGCCCGTCATTCGATAAATCGAAGGAGCTTTTTAATGGCAAGTTGTCCCCCTTTGCCAGACAGGCAACCAATTGCAAATAACTCGCTTAAATAGCTGGACAACAGCTCTTCTTGTTGATCAAAGCCCGGGTAAAAATAACGGGCCGTCCGCAAGGCAAGCCATTCCATCCGCAAGCCCTCTTTTCCAGCTTTTTCGATTAGTAAGTAAACCGTTAGACGAAATTGCCAATTCGCAATTTTTAAGCCGAAGGCCCTGCCTCGTAAAAAGATGGCCGGCAGTTGGTCCACCCGTTGCCCGCGCTCATAAAGGTAACCAACCAAACGGGCATCGATTTGTTCACGGGCTAACTGTAAGGCAAGCTTGCTCCGTTGCCGTTCATCATCTAAGGGACGAGCAGCCAAGTGATCACTCTTTTTCTCCCGCTGAAACACACGGTGCCAAGCCGCTAAGCCCCCTTTATTCAACGAGAGCGGATCCTTCAAAACCCTTTTGTCCGACAACCGTTTTTTAAAATCAACCCGTGCAAAGTGGCTTTCTTCAACAAAACCTTTGTCCTGGGCCAAATAATACCAAAGTCGTCCGGAGACCCAAAAACGGCAAATCGTCGCCACTGACAAGTGCTTGCGATAATAATTGGGACCAAGCAGCCACCAGACGCGAATCCCCGCCTTGGCATAACCAGCGTTTCGACTCAAAAGATCGCCTTTTGAAATCGGGGAGCACTGGTACTCAATGGCAACCTGATTACCCGGCCGGCCGACCAATAAATCGGGTCGCTGCGCAATGCCGCTGAGAACGGGCTCCACTAAAACTGGCAACTTGCCCCTAAAATACCGATAAAGGGCAAGTTTTTCCGCTAAGTGTTCAGGCGTTTCGCCCTCCGAAAAACCAGTACAGTCCTTTTTGGCGACATGGGCAAAATGGGCGATTTTCTCCTCGCCCTGCTTCAATCGAACCGGGCCACGGCAGCCGGGGCAAAGATAGATTTCGTTTTTCTTCGCTTTTTCGGCAAAGCAATAATCATTTCGAATTGTTACCGCTATTAACATAATAAAAACACCTCACTCAGTGAATAACACGAGTGAGGTGTTTTAAATGCTATTAAGAATTAAGCAATTTTCTTTTTCAACCAGTTTGATAACCAAGTCAACAGCGTAATCACAATCAAGTAAATGACGGCGATAATGGCCCAGACACGGAATCCCTGTGAATTTCGAGCAACAATCAAGGTACCCGTTTGCGTCAATTCCAAAATACCGATGGCCGACAAGATTGACGTGTCCTTCAAGGTAATGATGAATTGGTTAACAAAGGATGGCACCGTAATCTTCAGCCCTTGGGGCACAATGACTTTCCAGATAGCCTGACGGTGCGTCAAACCAAGCGAACGAGCCGCTTCCATCTGGCCAGCATCAACGGCCTCAAAGCCACCCCGGACAAAGGCCCCGGTATAGGCACCTTCGTTTAAGATCAACGTCAAAATACCGGCAGTGAAAGCTGGAATTTTGACGCCAATCACACCTGGCAACCCGATGTAAATGAAGAAGGCCAAAACCATCAGTGGCAAACCACGGAAGGCGTAAATAATGGTGGTTGACAAACCACGCCAGAACTTGGATTCAGAAATTCCCATAATTCCGAGCAAAAGGCCCCAAAGGGAAGCGAGCACAATACCAGCCACAGTTAACTTCGCGGTTTCCAGCAAGCCCTTCCAGAAAGCGTTCTGGTTGGACTTTAGGATTCCCCAGGTCGTCTTGTTATCGGAAGCTGAACCAACAAAAGTCGACTGACTCGAATTCAGGTACTTGTTGATGATTTTATCGTAAGTCCCGTCCTTCTTCATCGCGGCCAAAGTCGTGTTGAATTGCTCCAACAACTGGGCGTTTTGCCCCTTCTTTACGAAGAAGCCAACGCCACCTGCGTTGCCCAAGTCCTTTGGATTACGAACTTGCAGCTTCACGCCGTTTTTAATGGCGTATTGAATGACCGGATAATCTTCGAAGGTGGCCGCCGTGTTGCCGTTGACCACATCGTTGTACATCGTATCCGTATCGTTAAAGTACTTCACTTTAAAGCCGTACTTATCCTTTAAAGAAGCACCATAGGCAGCGGCAGCCGTTCCAGTCTTCAAGGCAACGGTCTTGCCCTTCAAATCCGACAAAGATTTGATCTTTGAGTTCGGCTTCGTAATCCAAGCCACACCGGATTGATAATAAGGAGTTGAAACGTCGTAAACTTCTTTTCGTGAATCGTTAATCATCATCCCGGCGATAATACCGTCGGCCTGACCATTGGCAACCATTTGAGCAGCGGCGTTAAAGGACATTGGCTTCAGCGTGTAAGTAAAGTTATTCCGCTTGGCCACTTCCTTCAGAATATCCATGTCAATTCCAACGTAATTATTATTCTTATCTTGAAAGTCAAAGGGTGCGTACGTGGCATCCGTTGAAATTACGTAGTTTGGTTTTGAATCTGCACTGGCAGTGTTTCCCGCTACAAAGGCAGCGAAAAACATGGCAACCAGCACAGTCAAAAGCGGCTTTAACCGTTTCTTGACCATGGTCTATTCTTCCTCTCGTTTATCAAGAAGAACTCAGGCTTGCATGACCTTCGATAGGAAGGTTTGCAATCGTTCGTTCTTCGGTGCTGTAAAGATTTGTTCTGGCGTACCGGATTCTTGAATCTTTCCAGATTCGAAGAAAACAACACGGTCAGCCACTTGTTTAGCAAAGCCCATTTCGTGGGTCACGATAATCATCGTCATTCCCATCTTGGCCAAGTGCTTCATCACGTCCAGAACATCCCCAACCACTTCGGGATCCAAAGCAGAAGTTGGTTCGTCAAAGAGCATGATGTCTGGATCCATTGCCAAGGCACGGGCAATGGCGATTCGTTGCTTTTGTCCACCAGACAATGATGAAACCGGTGCATCAGCCTTATCAGGCAAGCCAACCGTTTCCAGCAATTCCTTTGCCTTCTTTTCGGCTTCAGCCTTTGTCATCTTGCCCAATTGAACGGGTGCTAAGGTGATGTTATCAATGACGGAATAATTATTAAAGAGATTGAAATTCTGGAAAACCATTCCGATGTTTTCGCGGACCTTATTAATATTGGTCTTTGGATCTGAAATGTCATAACCATCAACTTCGATTACACCAGAATTTGGCTTTTCAAGTTGATTGAGCATTCGCAAGAACGTCGACTTACCGGAACCAGAAGGGCCAATCATCACGACCACTTCATTATCCATGACGTCCAGGGAAATATCGCGTAAGACATGGTTATCACCATATGACTTGTTGACTTTGTCAACGTGTACTTTCACTTGTTTCTCTTCACTCATGCGTTTGTCCTTTTTTCAACCCAGTTACTGAGCAAAGTCAGTAACGTTATTACTACTAAGTATATCATAGCCACGATTGCCCAGACACGGAAACCTTGTGAATTCCGCGTCACAATCAAGGTACCAGTCTGCGTCAATTCCAAGATACCAATTGCTGACAACAAGGAGGTATCCTTCAAGGTGATGATGAACTGGTTAATGAAGGATGGCACCATCAAACGGAGCCCCTGGGGAATAATCACCCGACGCATTGCCTGGCCATGTGACAGGCCAAGGGAACGGGCCGCTTCCATCTGACCACCATCGACAGAATTAAATCCACCGCGAACAAAGGCGCCGATGTAGGCTCCTTCATTCAAGACCAAGGTCAGAATTCCTGCCGTCCAAGCCGAAATCTTCGTGCCGGTAACGGCTGGAATCCCGATGTATAGGAAGAAGGCCAAGACCAGCATTGGCATGCCGCGGAAGATGTAAACCACAATGGTTGACAAGCCTCGCATTAAGCTGTTTTTCGAAACACCCAAGACCCCGAGAAGCAGTCCCCACAGCGACGCAAGGACAATCCCAACAACGGTCAAGTAAAGGGTTTGTTTCAAACCAGACCAGAAGGCTGCCCGGTTCGTCTTCAAGATGCCCCAAACGGTACTGTTATCCTTGGCTGAACCAGTGAAGGTTGAAGCCTTGGCTGAAAGGTACTTGTTGACGACTTTGTCATAGGTACCATTCTTCTTAATCGTGGCCAGACCCTTGTTAAAGTCGGCTAGAAGTGCTTGGTTTTCACCCTTCTTTACGGCAAAGCCGAGGTCACCGGCAGCAAAGGGCGCCTTGGGATTTTGGACCTTCAAAGCGGTGCCGTTTTTAATGGTGTATTGCAAGACCGGCAGATCCGCAAAAGTGGCCACCGAATTACCATTAATGACATCACGATAAACCGTATCGGAATCCGAGAAATAACTAATTTGGAAACCGTATTGGTCCTTGATGCTTTCCGCGTATTCGGCACCGGCCGTCCCCGTTTTCAAGGCCACCGTCTTACCCTTCAAGTCAGACAGGGAATGAATTTTTGAATTCTTCGCTGTTGCCCAGGCAATCCCTGTTTTATAATAAGGATCAGAAAAGTCGTAGACCTGCTTTCGGTCATCGGTAATGGTTGTCCCGGCAATCACCCCATCGGCCTGCGAGGAGGCAACCGACTGCATGGCCGCGTTAAAGGCCATCGGCTTCACCGTATAGGTAAAGCCGGCCGCTTTGGCGATTTCTTTTAACAAATCTTGGTCAATCCCAATGTATTTGTTATTTTTATCTTGAAAATCAAAGGGCGCATACGTTGCGTCCGACGTGATTGTGTAGTGTGGCTCACTCGCCTTTACCGGTTGACTCGATAGGCCAAGTAAAGCAAAGACGGCAGCTAAGGCCACCACAACTGTTGTTAATCCTTTTTTCATATGTAACCCCTCTTGCTCGAATGACTTTAGTCTAGCAGTCACTGCGAAGAGCAAGATGAATTACGTCAGATATTCTAACATTAATTTAATAAATGGTCTAGTCCTTTAACAGTCATCAAGGAAGAAAGATGAGAGCTTCATGAATTACATTACCCAGACAATCGAACCCTGGATGCCGGCCGGCGCCCTCAAGGCAAAGGCTGATATGGCAACGATTGTCCAAGAAAACGGTTGGCAACGGCTGCCAATCGAGCGCTACAACGATGCCCGCTTCCCCGCAGCCCTTCGGCTGGAAAAAATTAATCAGTTTTTGACTGGAATTGGTCTAGGTGATGTCGTACTCCATCAATTCCCAACTTACATGTCTGAAGACTTCGAAGAGGCCTTCCAAAAAGAAGTCCAACGACGGGGTGGTCATTATGTTCTCTTAATCCACGACTTTGAGCCCCTCCGGGTGAAACGGGAAAACGCCTGGGAATGGGCTTTAGCTCAAAAAGCCGACCTTGTTGTTGTTCACAGTCCAGCCATGGCCGACGCTTTAAGACAACACGGGGTCGACTGCCCGCTCATCACCCTTGACCTCTTCGACTATTTGGGCCCCAGTCCGGCTACTGCACCGACTTTTTCAAAGGTCATCAATTATGCTGGCACCTGGCAAAAAGCCCCTTGGCTGAAAGAATACCAAGGGCCAGCCCTCGCGCTTTTCGGGACACGACCAAAACGTTGGAAGGAAGTTCGCTTACCTGACAACATCGACTGGATTGGCGCCTTTTCACCAGACGACATTGCCCTGGCCTTCCAATCGGGCTTCGGCCTTCTTTGGGACTCGGACTATGACGATAAATTTTTTCAATCCTATACCCAGTTAAACGCCCCTCACAAGGCCTCCCTTTATTTAAAAGCCGGCTTACCGCTCATTGTTTGGTCACAATCTTATCTGGCGGAGCTGGTCGAAAAGGAGCAGATTGGCTTTTCCATTCACTCGCTTTCGGAGCTCAATGAGAAAGTAGCAGCGGCGACAGCAGCCGATTACCGTCGTTATCAAGAAAACCTGCGCCCCCTGCAAGACATGGTCAATCACGGTTCCTACACAAAAATCATGCTTGAAAAGGTTGCGGCCTTTTTCAAGTAGCAAACAGCGAAAAGTCGTGCAGGAAAATTCCTGCACGACTTTTTCTTACCCTAAATGACCTTTACTCACTGTGGCAAACTGGTTTGATTTGTTGGTAGAAAGGTAAACTTTTTTGATGAATTAGCTAAATCAAACAAACCACTTGTATAGTTAATTTCATCCTGATGGTCACGATAAGCAGCCATCAGTTCATCCTGGCTAACCGTTTGATACGTTTTCCAATAAGAATTTTGAGCACTGTAATCCGCCAGGTCAACAGCTGTCGATTCAATTTCAGAAGCAGTAAAAGTCCCATCGTGATTATCCGTGTACATGACGGTATGTTCAGGCATACCACCAGCTCCTTCCCCGTCATCAACAATCACAATTTTATCTGGATCACCCATGTATATCGTGTAATGCGTCTTATAGCCGGTGCCATAATCTGTAGGCAACTCCTTATAAATCAACAAAGCCAATTGCGTTTTTTGTGGAAGGGACGAAAAAGTGCGATTAACTTGGCCACTTTGTTTATCCATCGATTTGGATGTGCTAATTCTTGCGTTGGCCCTTTAACTCGTCGACGTCGATTTCTCGGCCTTATTTTGCGAGACCGTGGCAGATTGACTTTTTCCTATAAAGAAAGCACCCACCAAAACCGCAGCTACCAAAACAAAAGCTGCTGGAACCATCAATCCTTTGCTTTTCATTCCCACTCCTCTTTTATCTCTTTTTTACCTAATGCCGATGGTACACTTCTTCAATAAAAAAAGCATCGATATTTTAAGCATACTCGATGTTTTTTTAAGGGCATTTTTTATTGAAAAATAATGGGAAACTCACGACTCATTTTATGCTCATGCTGATGGTCGAAACATTTCAAAAAAAGTCCTACAGAGTTCTCTCTGCACGACTTTTCTAAAAGATCAAAATTTATTTTCCTGCGTTCATCATTACTTTGCCGACCGCTTGTTAAACTTGTTCGTTGGCAGTGCGAAAATCACAATCAGCACAACCAACAACACCAGATTCACAACCAAGGAAATGTTTTCAACAAGACCCGTTGCATATTCCCCTGTAAAGTTCGTGATAACTTCCAATACAAAAAGGCTAAACCACCATGGCGATAGGCCCGTGTCGATCATCCGACGATAGGAAATCGAGATGGTTGGAATAATGGTTGCCAGCGTGTAGGCCAAAAGGAGCAGAATGGCAACGATGAGGGCAATCAGTGTCCCAGCTGAGATGTGTGAAAAGGAGTGATCCTTCATCCAAGACAGCAGGAGCGGCCCAAACCCAATGACCGTCAACAAAACATTAATCAAAAGGTTTAGGAGCATGGCCCACCAAAAGTCCGACCGCGAGGAACGGGCCTTAAAGTTGACGTAGTTTTTCCAAAATTTTCCGTAAGCTGTAAACATACATTCTTCCTGTAAAATTCTAAATTGGTAGTCATAGTTTAGCATGTAAGACGGTCGGCTGGCTAGGGAGGCAGCAAAAAAGGCCGGACAATTTGTCCGACCCCTTGTTATTTTTCTTAAGCACCAAAAATCTTAGCAACTTGTGCTTGAATCTTACCTAAGTATGTTTCTTGGTCCTTTTCGGATTGCGCAAATGCCTGTTCATCAATGCTTTGATCCTTTTCACTCAAGGCATCGGCCATCATCTTCGTTGCAGCAGCGTAATCCGCATAGGCCTTTGCCAAGGTCTTGTGCACGCCCATGAAGCGAACGGGTACTTGGACGCCGGCCAAGGTCTTGGCATTTGTTTCGTATGCGGCAACTGCATCATCGAATTCAGCCTTGATTTCGCCAAATTCAGCCTTTGCCATGTCAGCGACTTTGCCAGCTTCCTTTGCCTCATCCAACTTGACGAAGAAAGGTGACACATGGTCAGCCGTTTCCTGTGTGTTCGTTAACACTTCTTGCAAAGTCGTCACGTAATACTGCATCTGTTTTGGGTTAAATTTTGCCAATGTCTTATCCTCGATTAAAAAATGTTCGTTGCACCCATTTTACCAGCTCAACGACAACAATGATAGCAAGAGAAGCCGCAATCACAATGGACCATTGGTAAGGATCCAAATTGGTAACGTGGAAAATCGGGTTTAATGGCTTAATGACCACAACAGCCATCATGGCCAACAAGGAGAAGAGCAGGGCGGCGTTGAAGAAGTGGTTCTTAAAGGCCGAAGCGTTTAGCCCAGACTGGTGAACCGACTTCACGTTGATGGCGTTGACCATTTGCATCAAGCCCAAGGTCATAAAGGCCATCGTCAAGGCATCCCCGTGTACCAAAGCCGTACCAGAATGATCCGGGAAGGCCAGCGCCAATCCGTAAACAGTCAAAACAATGGCTGCTTGCAGCGCCCCCTGCCAAATAATAGCTGGGCCGACCCCACCGGATAAGAAGTTGGCCGTCTTGCCACGTGGCTTTTGCTGCATGCTGTTTGGTTGGGCGGGTTCCAAACCAAGGGCAATGGCAGGCAAGGTATCCGTGACTAAGTTAATCCACAAAATCATGACGGGAGCCAGCACTTCCCAGCCGAGCAAAGTCATGGTAAAGATGGCAATGACTTCGGCCAGGTTGGAAGCCAGCAGGTACTGCAGCGCCTTTTGAATGTTCGAGAAGACCTTTCGTCCTTCCTTAATGGCCGTCACGATGGTCGAGAAGTTATCATCGGCCAGCACCATGTCGGCCGCTTCTTTGGATACTTCCGTTCCCGTAATTCCCATGGCAACACCAATATCCGCCGCCTTTAAGGCTGGCGCATCGTTAACACCGTCACCGGTCATGGCCACGACTTTGCCCTTTTGCTGCCAGGCTTGCACGATACGTACCTTATGGGCGGGGGCAACACGGGCATAGACTTTGACATCCTCCACTCGCTTTTCAAAGCTTTCATCGGAAAGTTCGTCCAAGGCCGCACCGGTCATCACGGTTTTGTCACGGTCATCGTCTTCCTCCAAGATCCCCAACCGTCCGGCAATCGCTGCCGCCGTCTGTGGGTGATCACCGGTAATCATCATTGGCCGGATACCGGCTGCTTTCGCCTGCGCAACTGATTCGGCGACTTCTGGTCGTTCCGGATCAATCATGGCCACAAAGCCAATCAGGGTCAGGTCGGCTTCCATTTCAGCCGACTTGGCTTCTGCTGGCAAGTGTTCGACAGACTTTTCCGCAAAGGCCAAGACACGTAAGGCTTGGTCAGCCAGGTCACCGTTCATCTTTTGATAAGAAGCCAAGTCCTCATCTGTCAGAGGACGAATCTGATCCTTATCCCAAACGTTTTTTACTCGGGACAAAATGGCATCGGGGGCACCCTTAACCGTTACTTGGTAAGCTTCATCCGCCCCATAAATTGTCGTCATCAACTTTCGTTCGGAATCAAAGGGAATTTCTTGCAAACGCTCCTGCTTACGCAACAGTGCCAATTGTTCTGGCCGATACTTTTCATTAAAGTCAATCAATGCCGTTTCCGTTGGATCCCCAACCAAGCCTTCGGCTGTGAATTGGCTATCGTTGTTCAGCGCCATCACATCGGCCAAACGATTGGCGGCCGTGGATAAGTCAGCGGATTCGAAGGGGTTTTGCACTGACAAATCAACAATTTCGCCCTTCAAGACGACTTTTTCAACTGTCATCTTATTTTGCGTCAGCGTTCCCGTCTTATCGGAACCAATAATGTCGGTTGAACCCAACGTTTCAACGGCCGGCAGCTTACGTACCAGGGCAGCCTTTTTAGCCATTCGAGCCGTTCCCAGTGCCAAAGTAATCGTCACGATGGCCGGCAAGCCTTCCGGAATTGCCGCAACGGCTAAGGAAATTGCGGTCAACACCAGGTCAATCACCGGCATGTTTTGCGTGAAGTAGCCAATCACAAAGGTTAATAAGGCGATGGCCAAGATCAAGTAGGTCAGGACCTTCGACAAGGACTTGAGGTTTTCTTGCAAGGGCGTCTTCGTTTCATCTTGTCCCTGCAAGGCGCCGGCAATTTGACCAACTTCTGTTTGCATGCCCGTTGCGACAACGATTCCCATCGCTCGTCCATACACCACGTGGGCGTTCATAAAGGCCAGGTTTCGCTGGTCACCAAGGGCCAACTTACCATCTGTCAAAATCTTGTCCGTCTTTTCAACAGGAACGGATTCCCCTGTCAAAGCGGCCTCTTCAACACGCAGATTCGCTACGTCAACCAGTCGCAAGTCGGCGGGCACCACATCCCCCGCTTCCAGGGAGACCAAGTCACCAGTGACCAGGTTTGTCGCCGGCACCTGTTCGGCCAGTCCATCACGAATGACCGTGGCCTTCGGTGTTGCCATCTTCTTTAAGGCATCGATGGCGTTTTCAGACTTTGATTCTTGGAAAACACCAAAGATGGCGTTGATCACCACAATGGCCAAAATGAAAAGGGCGTCGGTTTGCTCACCCGTCAGCGCAGCCACAAAGGCGGCGGCCAACAAGATTCCAATCATGAGGTCTTTAAATTGATCGACAAATTTTGACAGCAAGGACTTTTTCTTTTTAGCGGTCAAGGCGTTTTCGCCGTTTTGACTCAGCCGTTCAGCTGCCGCTGTCTTTGACAATCCTTCTTTCAAATCCGTCTGCAAGTCTGTGGCCAACTGCTTTTGATCAATTTGATAAAATGACTTTTCCAACTTATTCTCCTTTATAATGTTTTCCCAAGAAAGAAAAAGAGACCTATGAAGGCAGAGAAAAATCTCTGCTCTCATAAGTCTCACTGTTTAAGGTTCTGCCGGCACTCACGTGCGATAAAAGACATTGCTGCCTCGGTTTGACGGTACAAAACCACGACCAAGTCGTCAGTTACTCCCTTAGGAAAGAGTTGTTACCATTATTATATCAGCTGGAGGAAGAAAGACAAGTTTTATTGGCAAGTAAGGCTATGTTAGAATGGGGCCAATTGTTAACCGCCGATCTTTAAAAGGAAAGACCATGACAGAAAACGAACGCAGCGATCAAAACCGCCAGCTCGCTTACCTATTAAGCATCCTTCTCTTTTTAATTTTTGCTGGAACGAAGGATTATAGCCTTCTTCTACTTTTTGCCTTAATTCGAGCAAGTCATCGATTCACTCTGATTTACTACTTCCTTAAACGACTCTTTGGCTCCTTCCAATATGAAGTGCGGCACGTTGAAAAATGGCGCGATTGGGAAGAAAAAGGCCGTGTTCATTTTGCTTGGTTTTTAGACTATGCCATCATCGTAAGCCTGCTCTTTAGCCTCTTTTTCAGAAAATATTACGACTTTCTTTTTACCCTGCTGATTTTAGGACTAATCATTTATCAAACCAGAAAAGCACGTGTCGACAAACCTTGAGTACTCGTATTGAAAAAATATAACGAACGACAGATTTGCCATCGGTTGTTCGTTTTTTATTTAGCGCTTTATTTGTAATTAGTAAATGAAGTACCAATCGTATTTGAACAGGTATTTCTTGGTTCAGAAATCAAATTCAAATCTATTTATTAAAAATAATCATAATGACCATATCCTAATGATGTTAAATTTTGATTGTATTTAATATGCTTTTTTACCAATATAAAGGAGAATAGTAATGAACAATGCCGACTTTTCAAATCTTATTCATGAAGACGAACTATCCAATATCAAAGGAGGAATCATGATCACTGATGCCGTAGGTGGTTATTTCCCAAATGCTAGTTGTGGCAGTGATGGCAGTGCCTTTGGTCTGTGGGAATGGATGGCTCATTAAAAAATCAATTTTAAAAGTCGTTTCATCTTTCACTATGAAACGACTTTTTTATTAACTATTTGTTTGCAATCATGATAATAATCGGCATTGACGCCATGGCGTTCATCAGACAATGCTGAACAATACTCCCCGTTAACTTTTTCGTTTCTTTATAGGTTACAGCCAGTGATACTGCCGTTATTAGGTATGACAGGAAAGCGATGAGATTACTTCCTGTTATCAAAAATGTTTGCAGATGAAGATAAGCAAATAGTAAGGAAGACAACATAACACTAGCCATTCCCATCTTGCCTCGAGTAAACATGTTCATCATATACCCTCTAAAGACAATTTCTTCCAAAATTGGTCCAAAGAATATTGCAAAAGACAGCACACCTATTAAAAGTGGTGTTGATAAACCTTGTAAGGTTTGTAAAATATTTTCCTGATTTTTGTAATTCGTCGTGATTTCAAAGGTTGTACTCAATAAATGCAGCAAGTACAAAAGTGCCCACTGTAAAAGAAAGCATTGCATGATGACGAAGGCATCATGCCAATTCAGCTTTTGCTCGTATGCTGATAAAATGGACAGATTTTATGCATCGTCCACTGTATAATTATCCCAAGACTAAAAAGGAAATCAGCACATGACTAAAAGGCCACGTTACTCACAGGAATTCAAAGACGCCATTGTTGCCCTCTATCAAGAAGGTCGTTCCTCTCTGTCACTTTCAATT
>NZ_JAAMFL010000009.1 GCF_018437265.1 Fructobacillus parabroussonetiae
CGACCTTCTTGATAGAGGGCAACAATGGCGTCTTTGAATTCCTGTGAGTAACGTGGCCTTTTAGTCATGTGCTGATTTCCTTTTTAGTCTTGGGATAATTATACAGTGGACGATGCATAAAATCTGTCCATTTTATCAGCATACGAGCATTCTCAATTTCTTCACGTGTTGTCGCATTTTGAATCCGGCGACCGTACAGTGCCACATTGGTATCCACCACATCACTTTGTCGCTTGAGACTCGTAGCATCAACAAAGGCCACCTTCGCAAAGTTTCCTTTCCGCGCTGTTGCGGCATTTGTTAACTCGGCAACAGCATCGTCTCGGACGGCCTGTGGAATATAAATGTTTTGAATTCGACGAATACTATCCTGTGTTTCCTGTCGCACGGCGGTCAAATACTCTTGTAAGGATTGTGCAGACCGCTTCGACCGGCTATCATCTGAATCATCCGCTGACGGATTCGCAAAGGCCGCTAACTTCAAAATAGCTGCCTGTTTCTCATCTTTCACCTGTTGTTGGTACTTCTTGCTCGTCTTCTGGTCTAACTCATTTGCATCAACAATGCCTAAACGAGTGTTGTAGGCTGCTTCGTCAACTTGATGCTGTCCCTGCTGGGAAGCTGAACGCTGAATTGCGCTATCCAGATCATGATTCGTGACAACTTCTTCTTGTAACTTAATCATTTCTTGAATGGCAGCATCCGAGACAATCACCAGCTCGTCTTCGGTCTTTGCCGCCTCAACCGCCTGATTAGCCTTAACAACGAAACCGTCTAATTGATGAATGAATTGAACCAGTTGATAGTCCGAAAGCTTTGGCAACAAATTCTCGACCGTTTCCTTAATAAAGTCAGCCTGCTGCACCACTTGGTTGAAAGCATTCATCCGATTGTTCACTAAGGAAAGATTTGGTGCTGTTGAACGTTGTGTCAGGACCAGTTGAGTTGGACGAAGTGCAATTCGTTGACCGCTTGTTAGCACCATCTCGCCGGTGTAATAAACCGTAAATGGTCGATCATAAATTTCAAAGTCTTCTTTTTTCGTCCGCTTTCCTTCGGGGTCGACAGACTTCACGAGTCGCACAGTTTTAACGGCTTGGGTTGGATGAACACCCTGTCCATCAAGAAGAACGGAGCCGTCAAAGAAATCAATCACGCGGTCGAAACGATCACGTTCGGAGAAGAAGTTCTCACCGGCTGGTAGGACAAGTTCGCGGTGATCCAAGTCGCGGCCAGGCAACACTTGCTTTTCATCTTTGACCTCAGCAAATTCAGCTGCCGATGACGCGATGGCCTTCGTGTTGTACTGTCCCTGCTGATCGAAAGGTGAAATGTAAGCACGCCACGTTGCAATACTATCCGTGACCATTTGGTTATCGTGAATTTTGTTCCGATCGATGGCGATGTCTCGACCCAAATCACCATGATCATAATACTCACTTTTCTTTGATAGCATTGCATTGGCATCAATTGAATTTAAGGCAAAGCGCAATTGCCCATCCGGTTGCGGTGGTAACTGGCCACGGGTCAGGACCTTCATTGGGCTATCATCGGCAAATCCAGCCAAAACCTTAGATTCAGCCGCTTTTTCCCCGTAGATCTTTTTCATTTCTTCAGTCGACAGGTTCCCACTGTAACGATCAATGTCAAAGATCAGGTAGCCATAAGCCCCACCGACAATGTTGCCTCCCCAAGAAAGGGCGTTCATAAAGAACTTGGTTAATAAGATTTTTGCTTGTAAATAGAGTGAATCGAAATCCTTCAATTCCGCCCCACGAACCAAGAGATAGATTCCCTTTGGATCCTCTTTCAAATTGGTCTTGATATCTTTTGGATAAAGCGTGATTGGATAAAAGGGACTATCCACACCACGTACCTGGAAGTTCGTCCCGTATTCTTCGTTAATTTGATCAACACGGACCCCAAAAGGTAATCGACAATCGACCCAGCGTAACCAGAAATTGGCAAACCAAGCGACGATGAGACGATTTGGCGAACGCCCGGAATACGGTTCAAAATTTCATCAATACTCAGGTTTACGTTAAAGTCCATCTGCGCACCAAACTTGGTCTTGTTTAGATTCAACGTCTTCACAAAAGTATTCGGATCGGTTCCATCCGGCACTTCCATTCGAAGGTAGATGCCGTATTGACCGGCGTTATAGTTATTATTTAACTCGTTATCAACCAGGCCAAAGGTGAATAAATTGGTAACGGCCTGCAAGGTGCGGTTTAACTGACCAAAATAATAAGTTGGGCTCAACAACGAACCGTTTGATGATTGAATCACCGCATAAAATGGGAAACCGCCAGAGTAGGCCAGTGTCTTATTTTCAGGCATATAATTCGTCTTGGTTCCCTTATATGGGGAACCAACGATGGCCAGCAGCTGGTCGGCCACTTCACGAACAAAACTTTTATCGGTGACCAAGCGCATGTAAGAAACATTGGAATAATCATTCTTTTGACTACCATAACCAAACCAGGCGTAATCAGGCACGCCAAAAGTCATTTCCCCAGGCTGCTCGACGTGTCGTTGATTGGCGTCCAACTGCCCATCGCCTGGATGGGCAAAGTTTGGCAAGAAGTTGCCCAAAGCCGTGACAAGTTCTTCATAAGTACTGGTTTTCGTTGCTTCATACAATGGCTGCAGTGGGTCATTGTTTGGGTTTGAGGAAGTTGATGGTTCACCAACCACTTGGTTAATCCCTTCTTCAACCAGCTTCATAATGGAACGGGCAACCTCTTCGAGATCCCGTTTGTTACGATCAGACACAATTAAATCAGAGGCTGGCAACACCGTTTCATCCTGTCGGTGTGCTTCCGCCAAAGCCTGACCAACCGCATCATCTTTCACTTCATCTTCTGTTGAATTCTTTTTTGAATCAAACGTAGCGGCTTCTTCAGCCTTGGCTGGCTGTTGCGGTCGTTAGTCTTCCATTCTTACCAATGATTGATTAGTCGACGCCGATTCTTTGGAGGATTCCTCCAAATGACTGTCTTGACTATTCGGTTCATTAGAAACAACAGCCGACGATTCGCCTTGTTCCTTTGACAAATCCTTTGTTTCTGATGAAGTTGGTGAGAACTGTCCGCCACCCTTTGGTTCTGATTTCGTAAATACCTGTTGATCAGCGGCAACACCGTGTGGGTGCAATAAATCCACCATACCCGCTGACATCAATACCGTCCATGCGAGTAACCACGTTTTTTATTTGGCGTCAAAACGTTCAAAGTCTTTTTCGTCATCATATCCTTATCCTTTTATTTTTCTTTCGAGCTTTCGAGCTACGTCTTAAGTATATAGCATTAAAATTTAAAAAGAAAAGCGTTATTTTTTACTTTTATTAATAAATATAACTAATTGGTATAGAATGTTTAATATCAAACAAGTATTTTAAAAACTTTGATTTTTAACTTTTTGAAATAAATTCTGCTTTCCCGTGAAAATTTCCTTATTTTTTTGCAAATAAAAAAAGACTGCTTGCGCAATCTTTTCATTATTTCAATTGGGAAGTGATTTTTTCACCATACCAATTTAGACTAATTATTTTTTCTTCAAAGGCTTTGCCCAGTACTGGAAATAGTCAACGCGCAGTTGTCCGTTATACAATTTCCGCTTCTTTGTCGCCTTTTGTCCGTAGACTTTTTCAAAGGACATATCCGAAGTCAAGATGTACTTCGACCAATGAACAAGTGGGCGATAAAGCTGTCCCATCGTTTTATACAAGGCTTCAGCCGCATCCAGTTCACCCAGTCGTTCACCGTATGGTGGGTTGGCCACCAAAACACCAGTTTCGGTCTTCGGCTGCCAATCCGCCAAATCCAAGGTCTCAAAGGTAATTTCTTGCGACAGACCGGCGTGCTTAGCGTTTTCCTTAGCAATGACCACCATATGGGGATCGATATCGAAGCCAGAAATGTCTAGCTCGCTATCGTAGTCAGCTTGATCCTCTGCTTCGTCACGAATCGTATCCGACAAGTCATGGTCGAACCAATCCATCTTTTCAATCGCAAAGGTTCGGGTTAACCCTGGCGCCAAGTTTCGGCCAATTAAGGCCGCTTCAATGGCGAGTGTTCCGGAACCACAAGTTGGATCGACAAAGGGCAAGTCCTTTCGCCAATTCGTCAGCAAAACCAAGGCAGCCGCGAAGTTTTCCTTCAAAGGCGCGGCCCCCTTTTCCACTCGATAACCACGCTTGAACAAAGAAGGCCCCGTCGTATCAAGAGCCAGCATCACTTGGTCTTTATTAATCATCACTTCCAGTTGTGCAAAGAAGCCATTTTCCGGCAAGCGCGTTCGAACGTGATAAGCCTCTTGAAGCTTTTCGACGATGGCCTTTTTCGTAATCGACTGGACGTCGGGTACCGAGTGCAGGATGGACTTTTGCGAACGGCCCGCCACTGGGAACTCAGAATCATAGTTCAGGTAGTCCTCGACTGGGAGTGCTTTAATACCCTGAAAGAGTTCTTCGAAGGTCTTGGCTTCAAAGGCGCCAATCACGATTTTGACACGGTCGGCTGTGCGCAACCAGAGGTTGGCTCTCAAAATGTCGGCTTGGGTCCCTTCAAAAAAGACCCGGTAGTTATCAACGCGAACATCGTAACCCATTTCCTTCAATTCTTGCCCAACGACCGACTCTAAGCCGGCGGCGACCGTGACCATTAAGGTATATTTCTTTTCCATCTTTTTCCTTTATAATAAAACTATTATGAATGTATTTGACTTCTTTTCACTGACAACCTACATCGATGGCCAAACAGCACTTTTTGGGCAAGTTGACAGCAGTCGGGCAGACATCCAACCGATTACCGCGCTTCGCTTTCTACAAGATGACAGCCAGGTTGCCCTCGTTCTTTCACCAAAGGGTCGGCCCTTAACTTTGGAACAAGCGCAAACAAGACTTTCGCAAGTAGGCGATAAAGCCAGCCTATACTGTCTCCTTGATAACCAAGCCATCCCCGTTCTCGGCTTTCACCAAAACGAAGACGGGACCATCGTCATCAAATAAAGCCAGCAGCTTACAGGTCATCCAATTTAAAGATGGGCACTGTCGGCTGCTTTTTGCTTGCCTGCTTGTTCCCCTGTTGAGAACGACTCGAGGAAGCATCGTAATGCACGCCACGGCGTCGCTCCTTTTCAAGCTGAACGGCTTGTGGTGAGGTCAGGTTGGCCTTCTGCCAATTAATCAAAATACTTTCGATGTAACGCAAAGAGCGCGCATTGTTTGCGATGGCTTCGCGAATGGCGAGGACCATCATGTTTGGATCGAAGTGTTCGATATCAAACCACTGGTTAACCGTTTGTAATTCCATTGGCGATAAGGGACGACCAAACTCACCTTGCAGGATACGAACGACTTGGCGGCGGCTCTGCTCACCCGCAGATACAACCGGATTTTCGACTTTGACCGCCTGGCCAGACAACAATTTGTCAAAGAGCGGGGTAAAGTCAAAATACTCCTGCCGATTCCCTAAGTTTTGAACGGTCATCAAGTCCAGCTGAACAAAACGCTTCAATCGCTCGGCAATGGCCTGTTCCGTTACCTTCATTGTCGCGGCCAACAGTTTGGGACTGGCCTGATCCCCCTGACTTTGTAAACGTGTGATTTGCAGGTAAATCACCATGTCGTCGTTATCAAGGCCAAGGTCTCGATAATGCAACAACAGATAGTTATGGATGCTGGTTTGCCCAGCGTCCAATAAGGTTTTGACGTTCTCTTCCATCCATCGACCCCTTCTTCGTAGAAAAGCGCCCAAGTCTTGCTTGGACGCTTTTTAATTCGCTATTAAGGACGCAAACGGTGCATCATTCGTGGGAATGGAATGGCTTCACGGATGTGTTCTTCACCCGTGACAAAAGTAACCATTCGTTCCAAACCAAGTCCAAATCCTGAATGAGGCACAGAACCGTACTTACGCAAGTCCAAGTACCAGTTATACTCGTCCAAGCCCAAGCCGTCTTCTTCAATTCGTTGCTTCAAGTAGTCGTAATCCGTGTCTCTTTCCGACCCACCGATGATTTCGCCATAACCTTCAGGAGCCAACAAATCGGCTGAAATCACGACGTCTTCACGTTCTGGGTGACGCTTCATGTAAAAGGCCTTAATTGCCTTAGGGAAGTTCACGATAAAGACAGGCTTTGAGAAGTGGTTAGCCAAGAAAGTTTCTTCCGGTGAACCAAAGTCCACACCCCAATCGACATCGAAGCCATTGTCTTGCAACAACTTAATCGCATCATCGTAAGAAATCCGTGGGAATGGCAATTGCGTGTAAGAACGCAGCAATTCCTTATCACGGCCGAGCATATCCAATTCTTGGTCGTTTTGTTCGAGGACCTTTTCAATCAAAAAGGCCACGTAGCGTTCTTGCAAGGCCATTGAAGCGTCTTGATCATAGAAGGCCATTTCTGGCTCAATCATCCAAAATTCCGTCAGGTGACGGCGTGTCTTGGACTTTTCAGCACGGAAGGCTGGGCCAAAGGTAAAGACCTTTGAAAAGGCCATGGCGCCCGCTTCAGCATAAAGCTGACCCGTTTGGGACAAGTAGGCATCTTGACCAAAGTAGTCCGTTTCGAACAATTCTGTTGTTCCTTCCGGTGCTGAACCCGTCAGCAAAGGCGCATCCAACTTGATAAAGCCTTCCTTGTTGAAGAATTCATAGGTGGCCGCAATCAAGGTATTGCGAATCTTCAAGGTTGCAAAGGGCTTAATGTGGCGCAGGTAGAGGTGACGTTCGTCAAAGAGGAAGTCCGTCCCGTGTTCCTTTGGCGTGATTGGATAATCATGGGATTCCCCAATCACGTCAATTTGATCGACCTTCATTTCATAGCCAAAGGATGAGCGATCATCGGCATGAATCACACCGTAAACGTACATAGACGTTTCTTGCTTCAGTTCCTTGGCCGTTTCAAAAACAGTTTCCGGCACGTCTGCCTTTGCGACAACGCCCTGGAAAAAAGCCGTTCCATCGCGCAATTGCAAGAAGGCCATCTTTCCTGAACCACGCTTTTGGCGCAACCATGCCCCAATCTTTACTCGTTGGCCAACGTACTGTGGCGCGTCTTTAATTTGAATTGTCGGAATTTGTTCTTCTGTCATATCCTCACGGGGGAATCCCCCTCCTCCTTCGGTTCTTTCCAGGCCAAACGGCCGATTTAGTCATTCATTATTGGCCATCATCGAACGCATCATCATTCAAGATGATGGCTTCAATCTAAGCAAAGTCTAGAGGCCATTCACGGCTCGGTAGACCGTTCCCGTTTTATAATCCAGGGTCAGGTAGTTCAAGCTACCGTCCTTTGCCTGATAAGAAATCTCCCAGACCAAGACGTTTTGGTATTCCGATAGATTGGCTGAGTAAATTTTCTTCGACTGGTAGTCATTTTTTAGCCGCTGCTTAATTTGAGCAGTCGTCAAACCGTTCCCATAATCAAAGATATGCACCTTATTTTCTTTTCCGTGAATAACGGCAACCTTTTGCTGGCCGTTTTCACTTCCCAAAACCGCATAGGTTGAGCCATCTCGGTAATCAACGGTCATGTCATGCAAATTGGACAGGCTGGTCTTTTGTCGGACCACGGCCTGCACATTGCTCTCCGCTTTTGCCATGGGCCGCAAGGCCAGGTAGGCATAAAAAGCAAAGGCAGCAAACAGCACTATCACGATTGCCGGGGCAATCACGAAAAACTTAGACCAGGAAAACCGCTTCGGCCGAGCCATGTTCACTCGTAAATTATCGTGTATTTCCATGGAAACCTCTTTAAAATTCGCTCTACTGTTACATATTATAGCAAAAAAGTCGCCCCGCCCGTATGAAAATTAAGGGAAATCAGGGCGGCTTTGCAAAGAATCATAACAGAAAAAAGATTCAGACTACTTTAGCAAGCCAACAAAAAAAGACAGTCATGACTGTCTTTTTCAAATGCTTATTTTTTCAAGCGAAAATTCTCAACCCGGCCAACTCGACGGCCACTGTTGACAACGTTCAAACGGTCGCCAACAAGGTGCGCCTGCTTTTGACTCAAGGTTGCGAGCAACAAGGAATCGGGATTCTTTTGCAAGGCCGTGACCAGCAACAACAAATTCTCTTGATCGAGCCAGCGATTTGCCCGTGGCAGGACTGCCACTTCGGGAAGTGGCAGGCTCTGATCATAGAGTGCTTGTAGGAAAGCCGGTGTGGCAACTAAAATGGATCGTTCTTCACCCGAGGCTTGCCAAGCAGCCTTTTTCAAGGGAGCCGACAAGTCTTGGCCATAAACGACGTAACGGTCGCCATACTGGTTCGACAACTTGTAATACCAGTGCTTCATCGATGAGAAGTCTTCCGCTAAGAAGAGCAAGTGCTTTCGATCAGCAGCAAAGAGCGCCTGAATTTGCTTATCCTCATTGCGTTCAGCCGATAGAACGGTCTTCAACTTCGCCTGCTCGGTCCAGTTCGTCGTTCCCTCTTCAATGGGGCGAACCATCCCCTTTGGTCCATCGGTTAAGAAGGCCTTTAGGTCTTCGGAATAGAAGGAGGACATCACGAGCAATTGGCTTAGTTGCTTCAAGAAGTACTTTTGGTAAATCAGGTTGGCCTTCACTGTAAAAGTCAGATCCTGTTGGTGCTTCTCATCATCAATCTGCCAATTGATTTGCTCAATCGTTTCTTGATGGGCGGCCAGCCAAGATAACTTGGCCCGCTTTTCATTGAGGGCAAAGGCCAATAACTTACTTGAAAAGTCCGCTTTTTCCGCTAGCTCAACCAAGGCAATCAAACGATTCAAGATGGCTTTGGCAGCACGCAAGGCCCCCTTCTCGTTTAGTTCCTGATCAATTTTTTGACAAGCGACCGACCAGTTATGCAGGTTCACCTGCCAGACACCCCGTGCCTTGGCCGGTAGCTGGGCCGCCTGATCGGCTAAGCGAGCAACCTGGTCCTGGTAAAAGCCAAGTGGCAAAGTCAGGCCCAAACTATCCTGAATGGCTGATTGAATGCCAACCGGCTTTTCAAGAATCACCGCTGGCTTTTCTTTCCGGCCCTGGGCCAAATTCAACTTTTTCGACCAGGCGAAGAAGGTTTGATAGGTCGACAAGACAACATCGGCTGCCTTCGCCTCTTCAAAGGCGTTTTGGAAACTTTCCGAATCCTCATCAGCCGCCACTTCTTTTAAGTCAGGATGGACGCGAATCCCCCGTGGTAATTCAGCAAAGGCAGCGGTTGGCGTCTCAGACAACCAAACCAAAATCTGTGCCTGCCAAAAAGTTCCACCCTTATCCCGGGCCCGCTTAATGGCCGAACGAAACTTTTGCTCATCCAGATAACCCGACGGCTGATAAAGAGAAGCAAAACGAAGGTTTTGTTCCGGAAGGCGCTCAGCCAAGGCTGCGAGCAGACGTTTTTGATGAACAATCAGCGACAGATCATCGCTCAACAGCCACTTGGTCTTGCGCTGCTTGGTGAAGAAAAGGGGCAACAAGTAGCTCACCGTCTTCTTCAGCTGTGGAGCCGTTTGCAAAATCGCCATTTCGTGCTGGCCACTATCGAGCAAGCAGTGCACCTGATTCATCACCTGATTACGCTCATCATCCATGTACAAGTCATTGCCTAAGAGGGCGACTTTGCTAGTGGTCGACATTGGATAAGGCTGGCTGCTGCCCTCCTTCTTGGCCTTGGCCCGGCGGCTTCGGTGCTTTTCCTTTCGGCGAGCAACCGTTTCCTGCACGAGGGCCACCTGTTCCGTTTCATCGAAACTGCCCTTTGATTTGGCGGCCATTTTCAAAAAGTCCTGGCTTTGACGAATCAAGCCCCAATCAACGGACAAAAGGGTGCGCTTCGTTTTCTCAGGAAGCGATTGGGCCTTCTGCCAGATAGCCATCATCAAGTGGGCCGTTGCCTCCGAATCGGCGTTGGCTCGGTGGGCTTGCACAAGTGGCAGATCCAAGTAGGCAGTCAAATCGGACAATCGGTAGCCCGGCGCGGTCGGAAAAAGAATCTGAGCCAATTGAACCGTGTCGATGGCCTGAAGGTCTAGTTCGGGTAGCCCGACGCGGGCAAACTCGGCGTTCAGATACGGCAGGTCGAAGTTCACGTTATGAGCAACAAAAACCTGTCCGCGTAAAAGCGCTTGCAGCGATGGCGCCAATTCTTCAAAGAAAGGCGCGTCCTGAACATCCTTTGGCGAAATGTGGGTCAACTGTTGAATCTTTTTATCAATCGGCTGAGCGGGATTCACGAAAGAATCGAAATGCTCCACAATTTTTTTATTTTTAACAAAGGTCATCCCAATTTGGATGATTCGTCCCCCGTTTTCAACGGAAGGCGAGGTCGTTTCCAAATCAACAATGACAAAGGCGGCTGACTCTTTCATCAGGTCTCCTTTCACTAGTCGCTAAGTGCTCTTTTGAAAATTTCTTCAATAAAAAATACGTTGAAACGTTCTTTTTTTCTACTGAATAAAAAAGCACCGGTTACTGCCATTTTACACTACTGAGGACTGTGCGGTACAATATGTTTAATAATTGGAGTCTTTACATATGATAAAACATGCAAGTGGTACTGGCAAAGCACACGCAAAAGCCATTCTAATTGGTGATCACGCCGTTGTCTATCAACAGCCAGCCGTCGCCATCCCCCTTTTAAACCTTGAAGTCACCGCTCGTTTCCAGTCGCTCGAGCAAAGTCAGACCATCACCCTGTCAGGAAAGGCCATCGAATTAAATGACCTCGGTGCTGACCTCGAAGGCATTCGCCAATTAATTGTCGCCCTACTAGCAGCTAATCAGATGACAGAAGCCGGTTTCTTACTCGAAATCGATTCCATCATCCCCCAGGAACGGGGCTTTGGCGCTTCCGCGGCCTTAGCGACTGCCATCACCCGTGCCTTTTATGACTGGCAGGGCGCAGCGCTTTCGACTGAAACGCTCAACCACTACACGACTCTGGCGGAAAACATTTCCCACGGTTCACCTTCTGGTATTGATGCGGCCACGGTTTCGGCCGTTGAACCCGTCTGGTTCCAAGATCAGCGTTGTTCGACTTTTGAAACCAGTTTGGACGCCACTTTGGTACTAGCTGACACGGGCGTTCGTGGTCAAACCGTTCGAGCCGTCAACATCGTCAAGGAACAGTTAAAAGAACATTATGACGAGAGTTGGGCAGCCATCACCCATCTGGGTGACCTTGCCTATGCGGTTAAGGAGGCCTTGGTTGAAAACGACCCGGTCACATTAGGCCAGCTATTCACTTCGGCTCACCATGATTTACAAGCACTGCAAGTTTCACACCCCAAGTTAGATCAGCTCGTTGCCGCTGCCATTGAGGCAGGCGCACTTGGTGCGAAGTTAACCGGATCTGGCATTGGCGGCGCCATGTTTGCTTTAGCTAAAAACGACCAAGAAGCGGAACAAATCGCCCGTTCGCTAGCCAAAGCCGGTGCGCGCGAAACCTGGATTCAACCGCTCTAAGCCATTCATTTCTTGTCTTTGGCAGCCCAATTCGCCTTCAGACAAAAAACTTTTACCATCACGAGGACATGTCATGACTGAATCAACAGGCCAAACGGCCATTGCTCACACGAATATTGCTTTAATCAAGTACTGGGGAAAAGCCGATTCGGCTTTGAACTTACCCACGACTTCTTCCCTTTCGTTGACACTAAACGAATACTTCACGAAAACACGCGTTGAGGAAGCGGCCGAAGACACGTTGTTGATTAACGACTTGCCCCAAGACAGCCAGCGAGTTCACGACTTTCTGAACGTCTTACGTGAAGAAAAGGGTGATTTTTCACCTGTCAAAGTCATCTCGGAAAACAAAGTCCCCCTTTCGGCCGGCTTGGCCTCTTCCGCCTCTTCTTTTGCGGCCTTGACGGCCGCTGTTGCAAAGTACAATGGCTGGGACCTTTCCTTAGAAGAACTCTCTCGACTCGCTCGGCGGGGCTCCGGATCTGCAACACGTTCGTTCTTCTCTGGCTTTGCCATCTGGGAAAAGGGCAGCAATGATCACGATTCCTTTGCCCATGAATTCAACGTCCCCGACCTGCCCATTGCCCTGGTCGTCTGCAAGATTTCTGGCACCGTCAAGAAGGTGTCTTCTTCCGATGGCATGCGTCGGGCACAAACGTCGCCTGATTACGACCAGTGGGTGGCCGAATCGGCCAAGCAATTGGACGAGATGAAGCAGGCATTAAGCCAAGGCGACTTGGACCGTGTTGGCCAACTGGCGGAAGCAAACGCCCTTGCCATGCACGACTTGAACTTAACGGCCACTGACCGCCGCTTTACTTACTTTAATCAAAACACCATGAAGGTCTTAGAACAGGTCAAAGTTCTCCGTGAAAAGGGCTACCTAGCCTACGCCACGATGGACGCCGGCCCCAATGTCAAGATCATCACTAATCAAGAACAGGCACCGGCCATCAAGGACTTCTTAGTCGAACGCTTCCGCAAAATTCAATTTGATATTGCAACACCAGGACCAGGCATTTCTTATGAATAAGGCAAAACAATTTCACATTCCAGGCAAGCTTTTTTTAGCTGGCGAATACGCCGTCACCCTTCCTGGACAACCCGCCATCATCGCACCGGTGGATCGTGGACTAACCATCGAGGTCCAAACCAATCCGGATAAACAGGCCTCCCTCAGCCTGTTGTCTGATCAGTACGAAGGCGCCTACCAAACAAACTGGGCCGAAGTAAAAAACATTCAATCGGCCGATCTAGCGACCGGCTCTTGGACTTTTGTCCGTGCCGCCCTAGCTATTTTTATGCAGGGCAATACGGACCTGGATTTTACTGAATTGCCAGCCATTCAGCTCACCATCAGCTCTTCAATGAAAGCCAAGGAAGGAAAGCTCGGGCTCGGTTCTTCAGCTGCCGTCACCGTGGCAGTCACCATGGCTTTGCACGCGGCTTTTCGACCAGCCGTCGACCGAATGGCTGTCTTCAAAGAAGCAGCCTTCGCTCACTACCTGGTGCAGCGCTCTGGGTCGTTGGGTGATTTGGCAACGGCCGCTTTCAATCAGACGATATACTACCAGGCACCTAAGTGGTTATCGGACACCAAAGACTTTGGCCCTGAAGACTTTAGCCAGTTGGATTGGTCTATGCTGGCCATCCAAGCCCTTGACTGGCCAAAGGACTGGTCCTTTGCGATCGTGGCGAGCCGACAGCCCGCATCAACGCGTAAGGCGCTGGGGAAAAACACTGACTTAACGAAGCTATTAACCCCTTCCAAAGAAGCGGTGATGGCTGTTAAAGAAGCCATCGAGGGTAAAGACTATGATGCCTTCAAACAAGCCTTAGTTGCCAATCAAAAAGCGCTGATTGACGTTTTACCGGCGGATTATCAGACGAAGAAGTTGCACGACTTGCTCACCCTTTTGAAGCAGCTCGATTTGGCCGGCAAGATTTCAGGCGCCGGCTTTGGCGATAATGGCTTCGTGGTTGGCGATGATTGCCATTCACTCTTTCCAATGAAAACGGCCGCCCGAACGGCCGACCTAACAGTGATTCAATAATATGTAGAGGATTTTTGGCATGCAAACGCCCCACTCCAACCGAAAAAACGAACACCTGTCACTTGCGACCAAGTTCTGGCGAGATCAACAAACGCCCGTCCTTGGCCCTTCTTTTGAAGCTGTTCGTTGGGTTCCCGGACCACTTCGTGATATGGCCGTATCAACGGTCGATCCTTCCGTCGAACTGTTCGGCCAGCATTTCGATTGGCCTTTTTATATCGAAGCCATGACAGGAGGCTCCGAAGCAACAAGACGGGTCAATGAAGACCTTGCAAAGGTTTCGGCAAGAACGGGCATTGCCATGGCAGTTGGTTCCCAATCCGTGGCAATCAAAGATCCAGCTCAAGCTGATTCCTTTCGCGTTGTTCGTGAACAGAATCCAGAAGGCTTTTTAATCGCCAACCTGGGAGCCGACCATCCAATCGAAAATGTTCGGGCCGCCATCGAGATGATCGATGCCAATGCCATCGAACTACACGTTAACGTCGGACAAGAAATCGCGATGGCAGAAGGTGATCGTTCCTTCTACTGGCTGGACAATCTAAAAAAGATTGTGGCCGAATCCCCCGTTCCCGTCATCATTAAAGAAGTCGGCTTTGGCATGGGACCAGCACTACTCAGTCAGTTAGCCGAGCTCAAACCAGCCGCCATTAATCTTGGGGGTGCCAACGGGACGTCTTTTGCACAAATCGAACAGGCCCGCGATCGACACAATGACAACCCGATGGACTTATCCTCCTATGGACTCACAACGGTCGAATCCCTTCTCGCTGCAGAAAATGCAGGTATTAAAACACCAATCATTGCAACGGGTGGTATTCGTTCAGTCAAAGACGTCGTGACCTCCCTGATGATGGGCGCCACACTGACTTCATCTGCTGGGCATTTTCTCGAATTGTTGATGAAAGACGGCGCTGACGGCCTTGAAAAAGAAATTCGCCTCTGGCAGCAGCAACTCCCCCTTTACATGACACTCTTAGGGGCACAAAAGCCGGCAGACCTGGTCAAAGCCAAACGAATTTATTCTGCTGATCTTTTCAACAGTCACCAGCAATTTTAAAATAACCGCAGGCCATTCTTTTCTAAAAGTCGGCTACCCATTATTCGATGATCGCATGACGTCGGGCTGCCAGGTCATGTTAAAATGAAAGCGGAAAAAACGTTATCGCTAGCACGGTAACGTTTCCTAGCAAACCCGTTAAACGGTGGCTATCTTTGGTTAATAAATAACCATCAGCCTGTCAAAGCTATGATGGTTATTTTTTTTGACTTCATTTACCCTGTTCTTTCATCAGCTTTACTCAACAACCATGCCCATGAAAAATGATTCTTTCCCATTATTCAATTAACGACTCTTGTCGAAACGGCTGGACGTGTTATAATGAAGGCGTAGAAAAAACGTTATCGCTCGAACGATAACGTTTCCTAGCAAACCCGTAAAACGGTGGCTATCCCTTTGATAATAAAAAATAATCATCTCATGGCTGGCTAAAGCGAGAGATGGTTATTTTTTTTGACTTAATTTTATAAGCTCAACAACTAATCCTAGCAAGAACAGGATAAAAGTCCCGAAGGCTAACATTAGCTGTAGGGTAGCCATTACCGACACCCAGGCATCTCCTTTCCTAGAATGTGATCTTGTTTGGTTGTTACACCATAAACATCACCTCCTTTTTTTGAAAAAGGATAGCCACCATCAACGCTTGTTTGCTATGCCAAAAGTATACCATAGAAAAACAGAGCAAAACGTACTCATATCAACGGTTTTCAGATACTATTTATTAAACAAAACGAACACAAACGCCCCTTTATTTTCACCAAAAAGGAACAAAACCATCCAATATAGTCCAATAAAAAAGCGTGACGCAAATTAAATTGCGTCGCGCTTTTTAACTGATTAATAGCGAACTTCCTTCTTCAAGTATTCGTCCGTATCATCCCAAGTTGAGACCGTATCCTTAACACCGGTTTCTTCAGAGCCCTTGTGCCAGGCAAAATCTTGGTGCCAAATCGTGTGTTGTTCCTTGTTCATGCCCTTGATTTGTGCCATCTCGTTTTCCGACAAGGCAAAGTCATCAATCGCCGCATTGGCAATAATACGCTCTTCGTGTGCTGACTTTGGAATGGTGATAACGCCCATTTGATAGTCAAAGCGCAGAATGGTTTGGGCCGTCGTCTTACCATGCTTTTCCGCGATTGCCTTGATGGTTGGATCGTTCAAAGCTTCCCCACCGCCAAGTGGTGACCAACCTTCCATTGTGACACCTAAGCCATTCATCTTATTGAAAAGATGTTCTTCTTGCACAAGCGGATTGAATTCCATTTGGTTAACTTGTGGCATCAAGCGGTGCAAGTTTTCCAAATCAGCCAAGTTGGCTTCATCGAAGTTTGATACACCAATTGCACGGACTTTTCCTTCGTGGTAAAGCTTTTCCAAAGCCGTCCACGTATCCAAGTACTTGCCGTCAACTGGCCAGTGAATCAAGAGAAGATCAACATAGGTCAGACGCAAGCGCTTCAACTGTTCGTCAAAGTTGTGCAAAGTCGACAAGTATCCTTGATCGCCATTAAAAATCTTTGTGGTCACAAAGAGGTCCTTACGGTTCAAGTGGTTGTCAACCAAGGCCTGTTGGATACCGAAACCAACGCCTGCTTCGTTCCCGTATTGCTTGGCCGTGTCAATCAAGCGATAACCATTCTTGATCGCCACTTGTACGGATTCAGCAGCCTGTGCGTTGTTTGACTTCCAAACACCCAGACCGAAGACCGGCATTTCGACGCCGTTTGAAAGCTTCGTTGTTTCTTGTAAAATCGTGTTTGCCATGTGTTGCCTCCTTCTTTAGTTCAACTCCATTGTAGAACAGAAAGGCGTCGACTTTCAAACTCGATTTCTCAAATTCGGCTGTTTAGAAGCGATAAAAGGACAAATGAGCAGCAACATCCATGGCAAATAAAAAAAGCCCGCTTACGCGAGCTCCCCGACAGGTATCTGTAGGCCATGTTTTGTTCCAGTTAGCATTGGGGAAACACTAACCTTCAGTAATCATCTATCTAAGCGTTGCCGCCATACCGATCATCGTTTCAATTCACTAGATCAGCCGCCCCTACCAAAGTTTGGGTTGCCCGCTTGTGGGGTTTACCTCGTCTCAAGTTTCAAGTTTTCACTTGAAAATACGTTTCTATGGCACTTTCAGGTCTAATCGGACATAGCAAAGCCTTAGCCCATTCGACCGCCGTCGTGCAAAGCACGCCTGGGTTTATCATTTATCCCAGCACAAACACTACACTCATCGCAGAGTGTGCGAGCATGGACCTTCCTCACACCGGATAACCGATGCGCAATTACTCAATACCTGCCAAAAGCCGAAGCTTTCAACAATTTTGGATCAATTAGAAAATGTTGACCTTAGGCTTGGTGATCCGTTCCGAAAACGGCCCGTTCCAAGTTTGCCACACGCTTGATCAAATCAAGGTTGGTTGGTGCTTCTTCCTGCTTTTCAGGTGCTGGTGCAGCTTCCACGGGAGCAGCCGGTTGGACCGGTGCCTGTGAAGCAGCAGCTTGACCACCTGCTAACTGGTTTTGCGCTTCTTGTAAGGCGTTTTGCAATTGACCAACCTGGTCTTGCAATTCCTTAATGCGCTTTGTGAAGACACCGTAATCTGAGATGATACCATCCAAGAAATCATCAACATCTTCGGGATCATAACCAACGCCCATCCGCTTTTGCTTGAAGACGCGATCGTAAATATCTTTTTGCGTGTACTTTACTTGTGCCAAAAGAGTCACTCCTTTGAATTCTTTCTTCGAATTAACTTAATCATACCAGTAAAGGGCCGAGTCGGCAAGCTTTACCAATTCATTCGATAAAGTCGATTATTCCCTGTCAAGATTAAATGAGCGCTAAAGTTTAGAATGGCGCTTCAGCCGTTCCAGCGGGCCTCATTAACGGCTTCTTGGTAGTCGTTAGCATATTCCTGCAGATCTTCCATATCAATCCGTGAAACCGGGTACGGTGCCTTCTCTTGAAAAGTCGTCATCGCCCGGTCATCATAGGCCGGCTTTCCCTCAAACTCCTTATCATAGACCAATAAGGCGCCGTCGCTGTGATTTAGAATAAAATCTTGATAGCCCTGCAACTGAAAGGGGCCCTGGTAATCGCCCTTATAAATCGCAGCAAAGAAGTCCGCCTGGCTCTTCGCCTTGGCCAATTTGGCCTGGTTGCCCTCTTTCCAGTTCTTACCAAAATCCTCAAAAGGGATAAAAACCGCAAGCTGTAATTGCGGGTAGTCTTCCTTTAATTCCACCGCCAAATCAGCGGTCCAGAGCTCAATCCCTGGTTGTCCGCCAGTAATTAGCCAGTCCATTCCCTGTTCGATTTGTTCGACTAAGCGCTGCTTTAACGCGTACTTAATGACGGCGACTTTTGGATCGTTGTCCTTAAACACCCCGAGTTCATAGGCGCGGTAGCCCGTTACCCAAATCCGACTCATGACGGTTTCTCCGAGGACTGGTCAGGGCCTGACGATGCCATGTTCTTTTCTTGCTTTCTTTTCTTCGGGCGATCCGAGCGAATGCCAGCTGCCAAATCGGCCAAGTAGTCATCAACCGCCTTCAGGTAGTCCAAAGATGGCGTCAAACTCGGCTGAATCCGGTAGGCGTCCTGCCTTAATTCGTCGTAAGACAGCGACCGGTGCCCCTCTAAGCGCTGCCAAGCAGCGACCAATTCGGGAGCCGGATAGAGATAGGTTTCGTCCAGGGTCGTAAACTTCACCAGCAAGAAGCCGACACCACCCTGGGAGACGACGTTGGCCAAGTGCTGGACCTGGTGTTCATGAACGTTTTTCATCGGAAAAGACGTCTTATTCTTCGTTTCCTTGGCGTCAAAGTCCAGGTAGCGGCCCTGATAAACGCCGTTGTAATCCGTTGTAGAGGGCTTTTGAAAGTAGGCCTCGGTGATCTTGGCAGCCGAGCGGGCCGGGTAGTCGACTTTGACAATGGTGACCGGCGTTGGCTTTTTGTAAATCACGGCGAGATGGTCGGCCAAATAGTACTCATTGGCGGCGTTAATTTCGTCTTCCAGGCCCATCCCACGCTTTCCAAAGGTTAGACCACGCTGTGAGTGCTTACCGGCTTTTAATTGATTCGCAACAGAGGGACTCGCATTCCGCACGCCCTTTGGATAATTCACCATGGTATCCTCCCAGTTTGTCTTTCTTTCATTTTAGCATAGGCGCTTGCTTTCATGGCAAAGTCTGGCGAAGACAAAAATCTTTCGCCTGAGCCCTTGACTTTTTCTCATTTTATTTTAATAATAGACCAAAGCAATCAGGAAAGAAGGCCGAACATGAGCAAGATAACCCCGAAGGATCTCGATTTTAAAGAACTCGATTTTTCATATCGAGACCTCCCCTACAGCTACCAAGCCGAATACCACAATGGTCAGTGGTCAGCAGGTCAATTGACCACTGACCATTCAACTCTCCAAAGCGGCCGTCGTTTTGCACTATGGCCAAGAAGTCTTCGAGGGCTTGAAGGCCTACCGTCGAAAGGACGGTGGCGTTAATCTCTTCCGCCCCGACCAAAACGCCAAGCGAATGCGTCATTCCGCGGAGCGCTTGCTTATGCAAAGTTACCCCGAGGCCGACTTTATCGAAGCGGTGAAAGCAGTCGTCAAGGCGAACCAGGACTTCATTCCACCCTATGAGTCCGGTGGCTCGCTTTACATTTGTCCCTTCTTGATCGGTACCTCGCCCATTGTTGGCGTAAAGCCTGGTCAGGACTTTATCTTCCGTATTTACGTCACCCCGGTTGGTGCCTACTATCGAGGTGGCCTCAAGCCAACCGCCTTCGTCACCTCCGAATTTGACCGGGCAGCCCATGGCGGTACCGGTCAGGCCAAGGTCGGCGGCAACTACGCCGCCTCCATGCTACCGGGTGAAGAAGCGCACCGGGCCGGCTTTTCAGATGTCGTCTACTTGGACCCGCGGGAACATCATTACATTGAAGAGCTTGGATCGGCCAATTTCTTTGGCATTACCAAAGAGGGGCAGTTTAAAACGCCCAAGTCCCCTTCCATTCTGCCTTCCATCACCAAGTTCTCACTAATCGAGCTGGCCAAGGAAATGGGCATGAACCCAGTCGAAACACCGATTGGCATTGACGAACTCGACCAATTTGCCGAAGCAGGAGCCATGGGAACGGCGGCCGTTATTTCACCGGTCGGTTCCATTACGCACCAAGCAAAAAAGCATATTTTCTATTCTGAAAGTGACGTTGATCCAAAGACACAGGCCCTCTATGACCGCCTGATTGCCATCCAATACGGGGACGAAAAAGGCCCCACTGGTTGGGTTGTCGATGTACCACTGAAATAAATTTACTGACAAAAAAGTCGCCGGCGCATCATACGATGCCCGGCGACTTTTTCATTTTATTACTTTGACAAATCAACAAACTTTGACAAGGCGTAGATGACCACACCACCAACAACCAGTGAGGCGAATTCGCCTGGCACCAACATCAGGTAGTAAGACAACCAGTTAGCCATGATGGAACCGGCGTGGTCGGGTGCAAAAGATCCGCTGGCGTTAATCGCAAAGGCGAAGGTGAACTCCGCTGCCAAAATCGCCATTCCAACCGTCAAAACGGAAACGGTTGAAATCAAAATCTTCAACAAAGGTGACGCAATTTTACGCGTCAGGTAATAGGTCAAGGACGTCATGATGACCGTGTCCAAGGTACCAAAGACCCAGTCAATCCAGCCCATGGGTGAAACCAAATTGGCAATCAAAACACCCAGAGACAGCGCCAAGATGTAGCGCTTATTCCAAGCAGCCAAGTGGTTCAATCCCTCTGACAAACGAAGTTGGACTGGCCCAAAACCGATTGGGGCAATCATCATCGTAACAGCGGCATAGAGTGCGGCCACCACAGCCGTCAGCGTCATTCCTTGTGTTCGCGAAAGCGAACGCTTATCCAAATTATTCATAAATACTCCTAGTTTTGTTCTCGCGGGATGGTCGACGAACCGCGTGATTGTATGCGACTGCCACCCGACTCGCACCGGGTATTAGTCATAATAAAATCCGACAACAGTCGGATTTAAAAGTGGAAGAAAAACTTAGTTTTCGTCCATAAAGTCCTTCAAGTGCTTTGAACGGCTTGGGTGGCGCAACTTACGAAGCGCCTTGGCTTCGATTTGACGAATTCGCTCACGGGTAACACCGAAGACGCGACCAACCTCTTCCAAGGTCCGTGTCCGGCCGTCTTCCAAACCAAAGCGCAAACGCAAAACGTTTTCTTCACGATCCGTCAACGTGTCCAAGACGGATTCGAGCTGATCACGAAGCATCTCATAGGCAGCGGAATCAGCTGGTGAAACCGCTTCGTTATCTTCGATAAAGTCTCCAAGGTGCGAGTCATCCTCTTCACCAATTGGTGTTTCCAAGGAAACGGGTTCTTGGGCAATCTTCAAGATTTCGCGAATCTTGTCGGCCGTCAAATCCATTTCGGCCCCGATTTCTTCAGGCATTGGTTCACGACCAAGGTCTTGAAGCAACTGACGTTGAATACGGATCAGCTTGTTGATGGTTTCAACCATGTGAACCGGTACTCGAATCGTACGGGCCTGGTCGGCAATGGCACGTGTAATCGCCTGACGAATCCACCAGGTTGCATAAGTTGAAAACTTAAATCCTTTGGTGTAGTCGAACTTGTCGACGGCCTTCATCAGACCCATGTTTCCTTCTTGAATCAAATCCAAGAACTGCATACCACGACCAACGTAGCGCTTCGCGATGGAAACAACCAAACGAAGGTTGGCTTCCGCCAATTCCTGCTTGGCTTCTTCGTCACCGGCTTCGATTCGCTTGGAAATTTCGATTTCCTCGTCACCCTTTAACAAAGGTACCTTACCGATTTCCTTCAGGTACATGCGGACGGGATCGTTAATCTTAATGCCCGTTGCGGCATCAGCGGCTTCTCGTTCCTTTTCAGAAGGCTTGTTTTGCTTGGCCTTCAAGACTTCGGGTGCGGGTTCACCCTTTTCGTCAACGATGGCGATACCGGCATCTTCAACCTTTTCCATCAAACGCTCGATGTTTTCAGTATCCAAGTGAAAGGGTTCTGAAATCCGCTTTGACAGTTCGGCGTAGACGATTTCCTTAGCGGGCTTGTACTCCTTCAACAGCTCGCGAACGGCAGCGTCATACTTCTTTGATTTAATTGGGCCAGACTTCTTAGCTGGCTTCTTTGCGGGTTCGTTCTTGGCAATTTCAGCGGCTTCTTCCGGCGTCTTTCCCTCGGCTAATGCCAGAAGTTCAGCCTTACGTGCGCGGTTGTGATAGGCGATGTGGTTCTCGTCCAAATATGCCTTAATATCGGAAATCTTACTAGAACTTGTAATCTTTGCCATGTTTTCTCCTATTGCTGAAAGTGCTCTTTTTTCAGATTGATGAGTTCTGTCATTAGTGTAATCAGCGCGGCATCATCGTGCTGGTTCTTCGCCTGGGCAATCTTTGCCTGCAAGTTTTTTAGCTCTTCCTCGTATGGTGCTAATGAGACAACCACTCTCATATAGTCCTTTACCGCATCCATTTGAGGGTCAATCGCCGAAAACTCACGGTCCATTGCCATGAGCTTTTGGTTTAATTCAGGCTTTTGGACATAGTCCATAAAAGCAGCTAGGTCAAAGTTCTCACTCCCATGCTCCTGGCTAAAGGCGTCATAGAGCATGAGTAGCAACTGGTACTGCGGGTGAACAAAGGAAAAGTTGGGCTGTTGCTCCACGTATTCGCGCAACTGCGGTGCTTGAATCATCGTCATCAACAGTCCCCGCTCCGCCTTTTCTACCTGCGAAACCTTGGGCTTTGGTGCATCCTGCCAGTTGGGCACGCGCTCGGCCGGCTGGACCAGGTCCCCGCCAGAAAGGGGGTCAATGTCTGGAATGAAAGAATCATCCCAAGCAGGCGCTGTCCCCTGTCCCTTTGGTCTTCGGCCTGCGTTCGAATTGGTTGAAGGGCTCGCCTGACTCGGCGACTGCGGGTGCTTTTGCCGATAGTCCTCAAATTCGGATTGCAGGGAGTCCAGCGAGGAGCCGTAGTCTTCGCTAATTTTCTTTAAGAAGTAATCCAGCTCCACAGCCGAAGCCGCCGCTAAAATTGGCCAAACTTCCTTCAAGAAATCTAAGTACTGGGCCTGATTTTGCAGGTTTTTCCCCTGCTTGGCCGCGTTGATCAAATACTCAGTCGGTGTTTGAGTGGCTTGGGATAGGGCCTGCTTCAGGGCTGGCAGCCCGAGCTCCCGTCGGACTTCGTCGGGGTCCCGGTTGTCGGCTAGAGCAATGACGCCAATTTCGACTTCGGGGGCCACTGACCGAATCAGCGGGATGGACCGTTTGGCTGCCTTTTGACCGGCGGCATCGCCATCGTAGACCAGGGTGATCTTGTCATTCAACTTGGCCAAAGTCCGGACGTGCTCTTCCGTCAAAGCCGTTCCCATCGTGGCGACAGCACCACCGACACCGGCCATTGCTGCCGAAATCACGTCCATGAACCCTTCAAAAATCATGGCCGCTTGGCCAGAACGTATGTTGCCCTTTGACTGATCGAGGTTGTAGAGCAACTTTCCCTTATTAAAGAAAGGTGATTCCGGCGAATTCATATACTTGGCCGGATTATCCGGATCCAAGGAACGACCGGAAAAACCAAGAACCTGACCACGATCGTTTTTAATTGGCCAAACCACACGGTTATTAAAGCGGTCACGGGTCAACTCCCCGTCTCGTTCAATAAAGAGCTCAGCCGCCGTCATGACGGCTTCATCAATGTTGTGCTCACGAGCATAAGATAAGAGGACGTTGTTACTTGGGACAAAGCCGAGGCTGTACTGACGAATCGTCTCCTCGTCCAGCTGGCGATCGTCCTTTAAGTAGGCCAAAGCCTGCTCACCCGCCGTCGTATTCAATAAGATGTGGGTGTAAAGCTTTTGAGCGGCATCGTAGAGTTCGTAGATTTTTTGGAACTTTTCCTGCTTCGCCGATGGCTGGCCCTGGTATTGATCCAAGCCAGTAATGCCCTCATCCTCGGCTAATTTTAAGATTGCCTGCGGGTAGGTATAGCCTTCTTTTTCCATTAAGAATGAAAAAGCCGTCCCTGATCGTCCACATGAAAAGCAGTGAAAGACCTGCTTTTTATCATCCACAAAGAATGATGGCCGGCGGTCCTCATGAAAGGGACAGGAACCGTTCCATTCCCGCCCTCGTTTCACAAGCTGTGTGTACTGAGAGACCAGGTCGACCAAATTGGTCTGGCTGCGAACTTCATCAATAACAGCTTGTGGAATGCGTTCTGCCATGGCCCCTCCCTTCTCATTTTGGGCGTACTCCGCCCATAAATTCTGTCAATCAACTAGCATCTATTATACGGGAAATCGCCCATGACTGTCAAAGAAATCAGCAGAATTGGTTGGCGCTGTCCTTCTTTAAAAAGCTCACCAATTGCTTCCCATTCACAAAATATTACGATCGAACTCAACAGCTCTTGCAAATTATTCCAATGATTCATCACTAAGAGTAAACCGATTTGATACACTAACGGCAGGAATCGAACTCGAGATCGATTCCGACTCAAGTGCGTTACTCCCGCACTTGAGATCTCCTTTCTTTAAGTTTTCGTTGAAGGCTTTACACCTTCAGCACACCTCCTTTCCAGCAACGGGGCCGTCCCCTTTCCCAGACGGCCCCGTTTTTGCGTATAACGAGAAGAGCCTTTCCATTTGGAAAGACTCTTCTTATTACTATCTACTTTTCTTTGTAAGACGATTATCGAAAATTTATACCTTTATTGATAAGAAAAAGAGCCGCTCTCTTGAGCGACTCTTTCATTCAATCTTACTTGTCTTCGCGACGATTCTTGAGGAAGAATCCGAAGGCAGCTGCCGAAGCAAGTGCAAGCGAAGCCATTAGACCAACTTCGTGATGCATAGCCTCCTTAGCAGTTGCTGGCAAAGTCTTGTTATCCTTTGTCGCTTTTGCAACAGATGCAGAAGCATTAGCAGGTGCATCAGCACCGCCGGTCGAAGCTTGCCGGGTATCGTTGTCGGTTGGTGTATTATCACCACTATTTCCACTGTTCTTCGCTGGTGTGTTATTCCCACTATCACCACCGTTATTCGATGGTATGTTGTTTCCACCACCATTTGTTGGCGTATCCTGGCCACCGTCTTGCTGGCCAGCATTCACGTGCTGGTAGACAACCAAAAGATCCTGATTCTTACTATTGGCCGTCACGTTTTCACTTGGAACCGTTACAGGTGATGTGCCATTGAGCGTTGGTTTATTATAAGAACCGTTTTCCAGGGTTTGCGCAACGTCAACCGAAGGCCAATCACCAGAAGCAACGGACCAATCACTGTATGAAAGCACTTTATTCGTCACTTGATCAACCGTTGCTTGCCGTTGTAAGGTCACCGTTTGAACGGTTGGTGCTGCCAATTGCTTCCCTTGTGCATCCACGTAGTGCACCGTACAAGTAACCGTCTTTTGCAAATCAGCCACCGGTACCTGTCCTGGATTGTCGACCGTTTGAATCGCATGATTATGAGCGTATTTGACCGTTACTACCTGGTTTTCTGAATCTCCCGATACCGTCGCTGAAGCAACCGTGGCAGAATCAGCTGGTTGATATCCCTGAGCGGACAAATCTGGCGATGTTACCGCATCAAAAGTCCCGGTATTCCAACCATCCGGCGTGACGGTATAGTTGTATACCTTAAACTTCTGCGTGATGGTCACACTTTGTGTCTCGCTCTTGGCGACTTCTTGATCCGGATTATCCGCATCAACATACTTAATGGTTCGCGTGACCGTCTTATTTGAAATCGTGTTTAAAATATCTGACTTGGCCTGGGCGTATACTTGTGCGGATGATAATCAATCTGAGCTTGGTAACTTAGCCAAGTACTCATTGGCAATATTTTCAATTTGATCTTTATTCTGACTGGAAACTGATTCAGCCTGGGCCACGAGTCCCTGAATGGCACTTTTGGCAAAGGACCGAGCCATCGTTGGCCAGTAATCCGTGTCCTGAATACCCTTACTTACAGGTACCACATTCACCTGCTCGTTCACTTGGTCCAAAGTGCTCAAAATATTGCTAAAGCGATCATTGGGCAGATACGAATCCCCCATCAACGTGTAAATGTTAAACATGTTGGTGTAAGCATAGTAGCGGTTATCATTTCGATATTCTGCTTGAATGAGTGGATAATAAAGCGTCCGAATCTTATTCGCAAAGCCGGTGCTCGTGTTGGTGCTTGTCAATTCAGCAGTCAGTGCATCAGCAGACCCCGTGTATTGATCAATGTAGTTCAGCGCATCCTGGTAGGCAGACTGAATCGTTGCTTGGTAGTTTGCCTGTGAGGCAATCGACGTTTCAAATTGGATAGCCGATTGCTTAACAGCTGCCTGCTTTTCGGCAGCAGACAGATAGACAGTTCCAGATGAGACATACTGCAAATCCTGCGCCAAAATGGCCTTGGCCTGCAGCTTAGCCGTCGCCAAGTTGATTTTCTCAGTTGCTTCCTTTTGAAGCGACGTCACAGCATCCGCCGTTGTGGCATCATTAATTTGCGTTTCGTATGATGACTCAATCTGTTGGATAGCCGACTGGTCATCACTACTTGGTGTGGCGATTGCGGAAGTTTGCATTTGCGCATCGGCTGTCGTCACATCTCAGGCAACGGCACCATAGGCAAGGCGAAGGCCGCGATTCCCATCACTTGACCAAGTAACCGTGCTCGATTTCTTTGCCTGATTAGCTGTTTCTTGCAAAGCCGCCACGGCGGACTGCTTAGCTGTTGCTAAAGACGTATCATCTGCCGACACCTCTGTCTTTGCAGTTAATCCACCGACTTCATGTGCCGTATATTGGCCAAGGCCAATCAAAGTGAATGCTGCAATTGAAGCAAAGACCCAGTTTTTTCCAGCTTTAAACATCTTATAGTGATAGTGATTTTTTTGCATGTTTACCCCCTACTCAGACCAAATACCATCCGTAAAAGTCATCATTTCTCACCCATATCAACCGGGTACCGAACAGTTTTTTTTCTTATCACGCCATGAAAGGAAGCAATAGTCCTTTCAAATCATATATTTCAATTGTAACATCAATGTATCAGTGGATACAAATTAGCCCCGTTAATAAGAACAAAAAAGAGTGAAAGCAAAACGCTTTCACTCTTTTTCAATCGAGAAAAATCAACTTAATTAATCTTTTTTACCAAAGGACTTCGTTAACAGCATCAAGCCAGTCGTTGCAGCAAGGCCGACCGTTAAGAGAAGCAATGAATTTCCCTTCTTTGTTTCTTCAGCAGTAGCTGGCAGAACATTATTTTGATTATGTTCAACAGGCTTTTGTGTGTCCGAACTTGCGCCATTCGTTGCTGGCAATGTCTTCGAAGTGCCATTCGAACCAGAACCGTCATTACCATTATCAGCATTTGGTGTCACATTACCACCATTATTTGCTGGCGTGTTGTCACCGCCATTACCACCATTATTTGGTGTTGGCGTTGGATTTGGTGTTGGAACAGGTGTCTCACCCTTCTTAGGATAAATAACCGTTACCGTTTGATTCTGCGTTTCACCATTTACGTCCTGAGATGAAACTAACTTTTCATTAGGAGAATCATAATCTTTAGATGAAAGGTCAGGTGATATCTTAGCGTCCCAAACTGAAGACCCAACCGGCTGCCATTCACTTGCTGAAATTATTTCACCCGTCACATCGTCAATCGTCAAATCACGTGTAAAGTTAACCGTTTCAATAACAGAATCGGCAACCTTATTACCTTTCGTATCAACATAGTTAATTGTCCGAGTAACTGATTTCTTTAATTCTTTAATATCAGTATTACCTGGGTTGTCAGGAGTTACTTTATGGCTCTTATCCTGATAAGTCACATTAATATCAACACTCTGAGTATTCGCGGTAACATCTTGAGCAGCAACCGTTTTAGGATCAGCAGTTTCATAACCTTTATCCGATAAATCTGGGGAATCAATCTCTACCCATTTCTGAGAATCAGTTGTTGACCAGTTATCATATTTCACTTCCCCCGTCTTATCTACAACAGTGGCACCACGAGTATAGGTGACAGTTTCAATTCTGGGCGAGACACCAGCTATTTCCTGTCCATTCTTATCGACATAATGAATAGTTCGCGTAACATTTTCCGTTAAATTAGGAACATTATCTGGATTATTCGATGGGGTTACGTGATGAGTGGAAAGAACGGGAAGTGCCGCAATCTCTTGATTAAAATCACTTGTATTACTATCAGCCGTAATTTGCCAATCATTAGTGTCAGTTGACGACCATACTATGTTCAACCACTTATCACGAATTTGTTTTATTGCATCTTTATCTGTACCAAAAGTATTGAGGGAAAAATCAGCATTGTGATTGATCATAAAATCAGCAATTATTTTCGCAGGGACAGAGTTGTACATAGGATTATATGATGGAATGTTTGCACCATCTACTTCCTTCGAATCATTTATGTATTCACCGCTAGCAAAGATACTGTTCAGTTTATCTAAAATTTTTTGTGCATCAGCCGCTGTTGGCTTAGAATCGACTGGAACCATATTTTGACCAGCATTCATCAAATCGGGGCCGTCCATAACGTCATAACGCATGGCATTCCGTATTTCGACATTACGCTTATCAGCATATAGGGCATCAGCCTGTTTTGAAAATGAAACGTCAAAATCGGAGCTAGCACCACTATAGTTATTTATATAATCGACGATAGAGCTCTTAATGTTTTGAATCTTACTTTGATAACCAGATCCTGCATCAAAACTTGTTTCAAATTTAATAAGCTTAGGCAATTCAGGCCAATAATTAATATTAGTATCAGAGGAAGAAGGCGCAATAACAGTTCCATTAGAAACAAAAGCCATATCTGCATCCAGAACATTCAATGCTTGCATTTTTTTGCTCAACAACGAAACGTTATCTGCTCCATCTGACAATAACGATTTAACTTTAGCCGTACTTGTTGCAGAATTAATTAATTGTTGAACCTGATTAAATTCCTCATCAATCTTATTCTTATATCCATAATCATTTTTAACTATGGCAGTAGTTGGAGACCCATCTTCGATATTGCCATCTTGAATATCCACTGTACGAACGCTACTATCAATGTTAATAGTACCAGGATTTTTAGCCTTATCAACGTCAGCTTGAAGGTCAGAAATCGCTTTAGTTTTAGCAGCTGCTAAGTCAGAAGTATCATCAGCAGCAGCCTTACTTGATCGTTGCATCAATGGAAAATACCCATTACTTGGAACATCAGTTTGTGTCGACAGAGCGCCTCCAGCAAACCCGAGTAAAGCAGCAAATGGCCAATATTTACCAACTTTAAACATCTTATAGTGTAATTTTGTATTATCTTCCATGAGAAATCCTCCCGTATTTGAACAGATGTCATCATTAACAGAAACAGCTAATTTGTTCATTAACTTAGAAAGTCTACTAATGAGAATCAGTAGTAATGATGATGAATCATTACGTATCCTCAAGTGCAACTGAACACACCTGGGTAAACAAATCACTCAACAACTTTCTAGTCATCTTCTTGTAATCTATTCTTAACTCTCTATACATAATAGAGCAATTTAGAACGAAACGAAACATTTTATTTGGTTTTTATTTAATTTTTTTTAAGTTGAGAATTAAAAACGAACGCTAACATTTGATTAGCGTTCGTTTATTTATAATCACGAATTGTTTTAATAAGAAAGAAAACAGAGGCGGTCATGGATAAGATGGCACCCATCAATATCAGATTGCGCTTATCATTTCCGTCAGTCCTAGCAGTTTCTGGCAAGACAAATTTCTGAAGATCTTGCTTGTTTTTATTCTGGCCGTTTTGGACTAATTTTTTAGCTGGAGTATTTATTGTCCCCTTTGGCAGATTAGGTCCAATTGGTTGGATAGGTTGAATTGGCTCTGTTGCCTTTCGGTAGATGATGGTGTAGTTGGCATCCCCCACTTGATCACTAAAGCTATTTTTACTTGGAATGGCATTTTGAGCAAGTTCATGACCATTGGCATCAATCACTCGGTCTAAGACATAGCGACCATTGTCAAATGTTTTGTCGGGCATGACCGCCGGCCAGGATTGGTCTGGTGAATCGGCTGCGATGCTGCTGTGTTGATCGATGATTTTGTTTAACCAGAGATTGGTCGTCTTTTGGTCTATCACTTTTACCTGGCTGAGTTGGTCGGGTAAGGAAGCGATGGGTTGGCCATCTTCCAATTCGTAGTGAATTTTGCGGGTATGCACTTTGGTAGTCGACGTAGTCGACGTTTTTCCAGCAAAGTCAACGTTGAAGGTCAGATGAGTCAAATCATGATCCGCATCGCTATACCAAGTCTTCCCGTCAGCCGAATGGAAGTTTGCCAACGGCGCGCCGTTCGTCCCGTAGATATCCGTTTGCGAATTTGATGGGTCGACCAGAGAGAAGACGTTATAGTTCACATAAGAAGAAATCAAGGCATCCCCCGTCCACTGCGTGTTTGACACAAAGCGAACCCGGTCCTTGGTCAGGCGTTTATCCAAGAAGTCCTTGGTACTGTAGTTTGGAATCCCTGGGAACATGCCGCCGTTCCAATAGTTGGTCTGATTTAAAATCAGGAACTCCGCCGAATTGGCGTTATCATCGGTTCTGCTGGCATAGTCGGTCGACACCCCATAATAATCCGGCTGTTTTTGATAGGTTGACCAAGTACCGATGCCATTCTGCACGTTAAAGGTGCGCTGGAAGGAAGCGTAATCGCTCCGTGTATCAACCACCTGGCCGTCAACACGGATGTTGATTTGCGCCCTGACCGTCATCGTGAAGAGTTTCTGGTTCAATCCACCAGTATGGTTGAGGTCATAGGTGCCGTTGGATAAGCTTGTTGGTTCGACTCCGGTATTTTGGTTCAGTGTTTCGCTGGTAGCATTCGAAAACGGACTTGTCACCTGCGAATGATTAATTGTTTTGGCAGATACCGGCTGTTGCAATACCAGATTTTTCTGACCCAAACCAAATGAAAAGCCTGTTAACAGAGCCATATCCGTTGCAAAGGCGACCGCAAAGGATCGTTTTAACCACTTAACAGCTGATACGGGTCTCTGCTGGACTATATTTTTTACATCGTTTCTATCCTGATTGTGCATCATGACATCGTCTCTCCCGTAGACTGTTAATGATTAAGCAGTCCCTTTCAAACTCGGTATACACTTGCTTACTTTGCTGGAGTGTGTCCTTTTAGCTAAGTAAAAAAGGACAAACCAAGCTGGTTCGCCCTTTATTGAATAATGGAAAGCGCTTAGCCCTCACCCTTATTGTTTTGATCGCCGTTTGCTTTGGCGACCATGGAGCTCGTGGCTTCTTCGTGAGAAGTTTTGTGTGAGGCCACTGAGTGGTTGACGGCAACGTCGGAATTGACGTGGCCGTTTTGTTGGCCGAGGACGAAACCGACGGTCATGACAACGACGATTGCAACGAAGAAACCAACGATGAAGTACTCGCGCTTGCGAGTCAGATGTGCTTTGATAAATTGAGTCATGGAGTAAATCCCCCTTCGATTTAAGAGTAGTCCTATCGGGCCATTTGGTCAAGGTTCTGGGTGGACTTTTTCAGGATTTTAGTCGATTTACTGGCGAGTTGGAAAGGGGTTTTTATTCCAACGCTTCATCACTAAGCTTGCGACATTTTGCTAGACTGATTTTGTAAGAAAGCACTTGTCATTGGTGCCTTACCGTCTGCTAACACCCTTCCATCATTTGTTAGCAAAAACACCAATCCTCTTTCGAGGACCAGGTGTTTTCTTACAGGGAGTCAGTGCGTGCCAGTGATCCGTACTGGCTTTTTCGTTTACGTTTCGAATCAAAAGGACCAGCCTTCGTTTGAAGACTGGTCCTTTTTAGTGAAAGAATCGATTACTGTTCTTTTTTGTTCAGCTTTGTCCAGAGTGTGGCAGCCAATTATAAAAAGTACTCCGTGAAATACTTAAAGCACGGAGTACGATCGTAATACGAT